>DLLT01000020.1 GCA_002478045.1 Porphyromonadaceae bacterium UBA7555 | reverse complement strand
CCGTTTTGACCTATACGCCAAATAATTAGAATAATGAGAGTAATACAGTCAAGAGAAGGAGAGTGCTGTGTTGTTTGGATAGCCGGTATTATCGAGTGTGGAGGGCTTTGTGCTGTCAGTGGGGAGGGGAGGAGTGTGGTGTATTGATCGGGTTAATATTGGAGGTAGACAAAGGGGACGAGGTCGGCGGAGCGTGTCTGGATGACGGCAAAGATGACTAGGGCAAGGATGATGGCTTGCAATATGGCGGGACAGGCGGTGTATATGTGCTGTAGTCGTAGTGTCCATGTGTGGGGGCTCATGTGAAGCAGCAAGCCTGTAATGATGGCTACAAATACCAGTGGATAGGCGGAGACTATCTGCGGTAGCATATCCCAATGCATACTTTCGGTAATCTGTGTAAGCATGTCGCCAAGAGTTTCCATTGAGGGGGCGCGGAATACGGCAAAGCCGATTACGATGAGTGTGAAGGTAAGTGCGATATTGAAGGCAATGGCGGGCATGGAGCCTTTGAGCCATTGCGGCGTGTGCCATAATTTGCGCAGCATCTTGTGTATAGCAAGCATTGCGCCGTGGTATGCTCCCCAAATAAGGTACATCCATGATGCGCCGTGCCATAGGCCTCCGATGACCATGGTGAGCATGAGGTTGGTGTACATACGTATTTGGCCGCATCTGTTACCGCCCAGTGGTATGTATATGTAGTCGCGTAGCCATGTGGAGAGCGATATGTGCCATCTGTGCCAAAATTCGGTGGGGCTTTGGGACTTGAAGGGAGAGTTAAAGTTGTCTTTGAAGCGGTATCCCAGAAGGAGGGCAATGCCTATTGCCATGTCGCTGTATCCCGAAAAGTCGCAGTATAGTTGGAGCGTAAATCCGATGGATCCGAATACGTTTTCTATGCCGGAGTATAGTGACGGATTTTCGAATATTCGGTCTACGAAGTTGCCGCTGATGTAGTCTGCGATGATGACTTTTTTGATGAGGCCTGTCATGATGAGGAAGAATCCTTCGCCAATCATAGCGCGTGTGGCTTCGGCACGTGCTTGTATTTGGGGTATGAGGTCGCGTGCGCGTACTACGGGGCCGGCAAGAAGTGGTGGGAAGAATGTGAGGAAGAATGCGTATTCGAGAAAGTTGCGTACCGGAGTCATCTTGCCGCGGTAAATATCCACGATGTATGATATGGATCTAAATGTGAAGAAGGATATGCCGGCGGGTAGTATGATATCGAGCGCGTCAAAATGTGCGCCTGTAATGTTTGCGAATGTTTCGTATAGCAGGTTGAAGTACTTGAAATACACAAGCATGCCAACGTTTACGATCACATTAATGGCGACAATCGAGCGTCTGACCCATATTTTGGCTGCGCATCCCATCCATCGTCCGAGAAGATAATCGCTTACACATACACCCATAAGGATGAAGCAGCATTCGGCGCTGTTCTTGTAATAGAAGTACAGCGAAAAGAGTATGACAAACACCATCTTGGCCGTATGGTGACGGCGCATCATACGGTATATGGCAAGGAATAGTAGGAAAATGAGCATAAAAGCGCAGGTGTTGAACAACAGCGGGTTGTGGCTGTCGTACAGCAGTGCGCTTGTCAGGGCGTCAGTGTCTATCGATTGGGCTATATTGTTCATTGTCTAATTCGTGGAAAGGCTGCGAGGTCGTAGTGTCAGCGACGGCGTCTGCGCCTTCCTTTTTTTCGTTTCTTGGAGGATTTAGCGCTCTTATATTTTTTCTTTGAGGAGCGTGATTTTTTGACTGTGGAGGTGTGGTTTTTAGCCGAGGTTGATGGCTTATCGGCTGTCGAGTGGGTGTTATAGTCCCGAGCTTCGGCGGCTGTAGATGATGCCGGAACATTGATAATGGCCTTGCCGCTGAGAGCTGCGTCCAGTGCATCGGCCAGCAGGTCGCCTTCGAGGTGGTATCCGGCCCAAGTGCGGTGGATGCGGTCGCCTCCGAGCAGGTGCGCAGACAGCCAAGGTGTAGAGGAGCCTTTGCCACCGGCGACATCGTACCAGTCCCACGTTGCTATATGGTGTTGCTCGCCGTATCGGAGTATGGCCGAGCGTAGCCGAGCGATATTACTATTGACAGCGAAGGACCGTACGCGTTTTACCCTGACGCGTCTGCGACGTTTGCGGCGTTTGCGCACGGTTGTGTATACGCTGCGCTGACATTCGGACGGAGTTGTCAGTAAAATATGTACGTCTGGATTGTGTGTACGTATGTCTGATACAAGGGCATCTATTTGTCGCATGAATGCCTCGTCCGATATCTTTCCGAATGCTTCGTTTGTACCCAAGCTTATGATAACCAGGTCCGGGGCAAGCTGTCGCAGCGAGGCACCAAATTCGCCGATACTATTGTATTGGGAGAAGGTGGCTCCGTTGTTGCCTATTGCGTGGTATCGGATGCCGTGGTCGTTGTGTCGCAGCTCGAATCCGTAAATGTTGCCTCCCGGAGCATCGATAGTGATTGTACATGCCGATACGGCATGACCGAGTACTACGAGTGTGGCATTATTGACTTCGATCTGGTCAAAAGCGATCTCCGTTGAACCTGCCGTGACTGCCGTAACAGAAATGTGTCCGCGACCATATACCACGATTTGTTCAAATCGTTGGGCATTTGAAATATTGAAAGATACTGCAGATCCGGGCATTGCCAGGGATATGCCCGTAAACCCCATAGACGTATGCCACGGCGTGCGCATAAGTTTGGCTGAGGCGAAAGATGTCGATGATGTGATGCGGTAGTCGGTGGGTTGGTTGGTCCCGGCGAGGCGAAATGGGGTGATTAGTCCGCGACCGGCGCTACCGTATCGGCGTTGGAGATGGCGTCGTACGCGTGAGGTATTGCCTTCGGCCTGTATGTGCGAGTCGCCGATGTGTACGATGTCAAGGGTGCCGTGCCCGGCGGCTGCGTCTTTCAGGATGTGCCGTAGTCCCGACCAGTCGGCGCCGTTGAGACATATCCGATTGGCGTTGTAGTGGATAAATGAATATCGATGTGATTCCGAGCCGGACTCGCGGTCTTCGCCTAATATGGGGTTGGCACGTACGCCTGCGTCTGTGGTGTCAGGTGATGTCGCAATTACCTCAACAGATGCAGCGAACGCATCTGTCGGCCCGATTGCAAGAGCAGCCAAAGATAATGCTAATATAATATAACGCGCAATCATTTGAGAGCGGCAACGATAGCGTTATATAACAGTATAGCCAGGCGGCTGCCGCCCTTGGCGTTGAGGTGTATATAGTCCGGATTTATTTCGCCGGCTTCGCGCCATTCGATGGCGGCATTTTCGCCGCCCATAGCAGCGCGTGTGTCCCAGAATAGTGCGCCTCCGAAGCGTGCGGCATCGCGTTGGGCGTCTACCATAGCTTGTGCCGTAGGTATAGACTTGACTTGAGTACCCGATTTTTGTCCTCGGTCGCCGATGCCCATAACCATAATGTCTGCGTTGGGATAGCAGGTGCGTAGGCGGTGAATCAACGAAACCATCAGCTTGGAGTATCCGCCATAGGACTTCTGCTTGGAAGTTAGGGCATTTATTCCGTATTCGATGATTATCAGGTCGTAATCAACGTATTGCCGCATTTGCGCAGCAAGGTCGATATTGGTCTTGCGGTTGGCTACGCCCGAATTGCCTCGCAGGGACATGCAGTCAACTGCGATGCCGTTGGAGCCATCGAGGTATGCACCCAAGACCACAATGCCCGGAGTGGTAGTTGAGATGGATGCCTTCTTGGTTGTCCCTTCCGAGAGAATGCATTGCACCTTGGATGAAGCCGACAAGGTGTAGGTGTTTGTCCCGCCATCGGTGGATATAGTGATGCTGCCTCCTTCCGGGGCTATACATAATAGTCGTGTGCGCGACCATCCCATCTCGCCTTTGGCTGCTTTGAAAGTCGTTTGAGACTTGGCGGTGCTGACAAAATATTCGCCCGATAGCGAGCGGTAAGCGTCTTTGGCGCCTTTGCGGATGTCCACCTGTTTCCACCCCGAGCAAGTCTGTCGTATCGTACGGCGAAATCCGGGAATTTCGCTCTGCATATACATATATCCGACCCCGGCACCGCCGTATACTTTGCGCAGGTCGCGGCGCAGGTCACCCGTGAGTATATCTCCTTCGATGTAGCTGTCGCCTATGACGGCTATACGTGCCTGCCGGCCCGAGGCTATGGCCGAGCGCAGTTTTTGCAATCCCGCATTTGCTTTTGAGTAATCTTCGATGAGAACGTCTCCGGCCGCATTGCGCGGGGCGGGTGTGGCTGCTCGGACGTGTGCCGAATCGGGCATAATTGCAGCATCATCTACTCCGGCTGTCCCTTGGGATGTTGAGCTTGTGTCGCTTTTGGTATGTTCGTGCTCCGATTCGTTGAGGGCGTGTTCCAACTCGGGGTCTACGATTTCCTCTGCCGTGGCTTTTGCCTCTCCGCCATCGGTGATGTCTGCAAGGAGGTTGAAATCCTTTAGGTAATTATCGGTCCACTTGCCCCATGGGCATAGCGACAATGCCGCTATGATGGCGACGGCGAGTGCAAGTACGGCGAGTGCACGCGAAGGCGCGGGCTTGTTTTGCTTGTCTTGATTTTGCTGAGTGTCTTTTTCGTTGTCCATTAGGTCAAATGCTGTTGAGGATAGAGTTTAGAAGCCCCGAGGCTTTCAATGCCGTTTCGTCTCGCTCGGCTTCGGCGTGCGAGTTCGATAGAATTCCACTACCGGTATATATACAATACCGGCCTTGGTTGTCGGTTAGGGCGCACCGCAAAGTTACATATGCTTGCGCGATCTTGTCGTCCTCTACGGATATGTATCCGCCGTAGAGCTGTCGCGGATGTTTTTCGTACTTGCGAATAAGTTGAAGCGCGAGATAGCGCGGCCATCCGCCGAGTGCCGGAGTCGGACTCAGAATATCCAGTAGCTTGCGGTAGTCTTTGGGCGAATCAACTGTGCCGTATATGTGTGTGCAGATATGTGCTACGGCGCCGCTGGTTACGTTGCAGGTCGATGTACGGATGTTGTGTACGTGTGCTTTATTGAGTTGGCGGATGATTTCGTCCGAAACTATGGCCTGTTCGCGGATGTTTTTGATGTCCCACTGACACAATCCGTCTGCCGGGGTCGGCATGGTGCCGGCTAAGGCCATAGTCGATATTCGGCCGGAATCTAATTCCATCGCCAGTAATCGTTCGGGTGTTGAGATTATCCAAGTCCCGGTTTCGGGCGTATGCAGCAGGATATTGAAATTATTCGGCGTCCTTTTGAAATAATCCAGAGCGACGGCCACGGTGTCCTTGGACAGTGCCTGTGATTGTCCGCAAATAATACGGGATAATACTGCTTTTCCTGTGCGCTTGGCTACCGCTTGTTTGATGCTCTCGATGTCGGACATGTATTGCGCCTCATCGGTGCTGTCGGTACATATAGGCGCAGTCGTCATTGCCGTACCGGTAGCTTGTAGCGCCTCGTCCGGGGTGAGTCCATCGTATATTGCTATGCCCGATGAATAAGGACGAGCAAAGTCCACGGCGACAAGTCGGCGTGAGCTGAGACGCGGTTCGTCTCCGCAAATCCAGCGCAGTTCATCCGACCCCGGGATGCTGTATATGGCAGCTCGTAACCCTGAGGTCAAGGCATGGCGCATAGCCTTAAGTATGTTTTGGCTTGCTCGGCTATGCAAATTGCGCGGTTGGCTTTCTGTCTGTGAAAATGTCATGCCTGAACTCCTATAAGGTCGTATGGCAGAGCCTCAGTAATTGTTGCGTTGATAAACATTCCCGGATGAAGGTCTGTCGACACGCTTGTACGCGGAATTAGCACTTCCGGGTCAACTTCGGGCGAGTCCCATTGGCTTCGGCAGGTGACGTATTCGTCCCCGATGCTATCGACCACGACTTCGATGGTTTGTCCGACTTTGGCGAGGTTTATTTCGGCCGAAATCTGCTGCTGTTCCTCCATCAAGATGTCAAGGCGCCGTTGTTTCTCCTGCTCGGGGATGTTGTCTTGGTAGTGAGTTGCGCCGTAGGTGCCTTCTTCTTCGCAGTAAGCGAAGGCGCCCATGCGCTCAAAGCGTTGTTCGCGGACAAATTCCAGCAAGTCCTCGAATTCGGCCTCGCCCTCGCCCGGAAAGCCCACCATTAGGGTGGTGCGGATGTGTATGCCCGGAACTTCGCGGCGTATGCGTGCAAGCAGATTGACCGTCTCGGCCCGCGTGATGTGTCGTCGCATATTCGCGAGCACCTTGTCGCTGCTGTGCTGCAAGGCGATGTCGAGATATTTGCAGATGTTGTCGTGCGCAGCCATTACCGGCAGAATTTCGTAGGGGAAGTCGGCGGGGTAGGCATAGTGCAGACGTATCCAATGTACTCCATCGATGGCTGCGAGACGTTCCAATAGCGGGGCAAGCGCTCCTTTCAGCCCCAGGTCTTGACCGTAGCTGCTGAGGTCCTGCGCTATGATGTTGAACTCGCGTACGCCGCGGCGTGCCAGTTCCTGTACTTCGGCAACAATTTCATCGGCCGGGCGCGAATGATGCCGTCCTGTAATCAGAGGTATGGCGCAAAAGGCGCAAAAGCGGTTGCAGCCTTCGCTGATTTTTATGTAAGCGTGATGGGGTGGGGTGGTGAGCACTCTCTCCCAAAGTGCCGATGACGGGTGCGTATGTGCCAGGTCGCGGGCGACGTCCACCCAGTCGAATTTGCCGTACCAGCGGTCCACTTCCGGGATTTCGGCTGCCAATTCATCGCGGTAGCGCTGCGATAGGCATCCCATAACGGTAAGTCCGCCTATACGACCTTGGGTGCGCGCCTTGGCGCATTCCAAAATCATATTTATGGATTCTTCCTTTGCATCGCCTATAAATCCGCAGGTGTTGATGATGACTTCATCGGCACCGTTGATGTCGTTGCTGTCGTGGTCTACTGAAAATCCGGCGTCGTTAAGCATACGCATCACCCTCTCGCTGTCCACGAGATTCTTGGAACAACCCATGGTGATGATGGATACCCTCTTTTGCTCCATATCCATTTTGCGATCTAAAAAATCAAATTTTTGCAGAACCGTTGTCAAATAACGAGCGCACAAATTCCTGACGGTCAAATACCTGCAAGTCGTCGATACCTTCGCCCAGCCCGATATACTTTACCGGGACTTGTAATTCATCGCTTATGCCTATGATGACGCCGCCCTTGGCCGTACCGTCCAACTTGGTCACTGCCAGTTCGGTAACCTGTGTTGCAGCGGCAAACTGTCGTGCTTGTTCGAAGGCATTCTGTCCCGTACTGCCGTCCAATACCAGCAACACTTCGTGCGGTGCATCGGGTATTACGCGCTGCATCACACGCTTTATTTTGGACAATTCCTCCATTAGCGTGCTTTTATTGTGCAGTCGTCCGGCGGTGTCAATGAGCACTACGTCAATATGTTGTGCTACGGCAGATGAAAGGGTGTCGTAAGCCACAGCTGCCGGGTCGGCGTTGATGTGCTGTTTTACGATGGGGACATCGGCGCGCTGAGCCCATACTTCGAGTTGCTCGATGGCTGCGGCGCGGAAGGTGTCTGCGGCGCCGAGCATCACCTTATTCCCTGCGCACTTGTACAGGTGGGCCAATTTTCCGATGGTGGTGGTTTTGCCTACGCCGTTGACGCCGACGACCATAATGACGTATGGGCGCTTATCTGCCGGAACCTCAAAGTCGCCAAGACCCGAAGGCTTGACCTCGTCCTTGGCCAGTAGGGCCGAAACTTCCTCATATAGAATTTTATAGAGCTCGTCCGGTCCCATGTACTTGTCATGGGCTACGCGGTCTTTGAGCCTGTTGATAATTTTCAGTGAAGTCTCAGGTCCAATGTCACTGCTGATGAAGATATATTCGAGTTCGTCGAGAAAATCTTCGTCGATGGTGCTGCGGCCGGCTATAGCTCGTTTGATTTTCTCAAATAGGCCTGTTTTTGTCTTTTCGAGGCCCTTGTCGAGGGTCTCCTTCTTTTTCTTGGAAAATAGTCCAAACATATAGTGTCTGATAAGTTTATATGCACAACAATTAAGCCGTTACAGCCTTTTGGAACAAGCTGTGACGGATTGGAATGTCGCTGTCACGACTATATCGGGTCGCGCGCGTGTTAATTATAGTATGCAAAGGTACGAATTTTTTGCGAAAGGAGTTATATGTCGTACCGATAGGTTGATTAATCGCGTTGACTTTAGGTGGGTTTGGGCGTGGGCGCACACGAGCGCACCCACTCCGAGTTTCAGCATTTATGATCAACGTAATACGTCCCCGAATGGAGGGTGGCAGCCGGACCGGTCATCAGAATATGACCTGTGGCTTTGTCTCGGTCGATTAGCAGATTGCCGCCGAGTAGTCGCACCGTTATGGGCCAGTCGACACGATGTGTCATTACGGCGGCAGCAGCGGCGGCACATGCGCCTGTGCCGCAGGCCATTGTCTCGCCTACGCCACGTTCCCATGCGCGAACCGAGAGGGTGTTTTGGCCATCTGTCCGTGCAAACTCGATATTGGCTCGTTCGGGCCATATTTCGTGCTTTTCCAATTGCGGGCCGAGTGTGCGTACCATCTCGTCGGAGAAACTGTCAACGAAGACCACGCCGTGCGGATTGCCCATAGATACAGCTGTGACGTTCACTTGTTTATCGGCAACGTTGATGCCGGCGTCAAGCATCGCATCTCCGGCGAAATTCACAGGGACTTTGGCGGGCGATGTTACGGGCAATCCCATGTCTACGGTTACGCACTCAACAAGACCGTCAAGTCCCTTGTGCAGTTGCAGCGACTTTATGCCGCTGAGTGTCTCTATTGTGATATGATTGGTCTTTGCTATTTGATTGTCAGATATAAACTTTGCTACACATCTGATGCCGTTGCCGCACATTTGAGCTTCCGTTCCGTCGGCATTGAATATACGCATACGGCAGTCGGCTTTGTCGCTTGGCAATATGACAATTATGCCGTCGGTGTCGAGGCCGGTGTGACGGTGGCTCATTTCGACAGCGAGTGATGATAGATTGCCGATTTGTCGGTCAAAGCAGTTGATGACCACGAACTTGTTGCCCAGCCCCTGCATTGTTACAAAAGGTATGGCTGACGGGATTTCGGGAGTGTGATGTAGATTGTGCGTGCATTGATTGACGGAAAGTTGCAACCGTTGTAGCCCCTCGGTGAGTACCGCACGCGGTACACCTACATTCATACGCATAAATCCTTCGCCTTCCACGCCAAAGGACATACCATCGCTGAGCGCCAAATGGCCATTGCATATCAGCATTTTGACCAAGTCTTCCTGAGGCATACCCAATTTTCGGAAATCAAGCCAGATGGTGAATGAAGCATCCGGTTGATACATGGATACACTCGGCACGTTTTCGGCAAGATATTGTGCAGCAAAATTCATATTTCCTTGCAGATACTTGAGAACTTGGTCAAGCCATGCCTCGCCATGGTCGTAGGCGGCTTGTGTTGCGACCATCGCGGCTATGGGCGGAGTGTTGAACTCGCTTGCCGACAGCCAATTGAAGAATGGCTCGCGTAGCCTCGGAGATTTTACTACGGCCCAGGCACTTACGATACCGGGAATGTTGAAGGTCTTGGACGGAGCGCCTAAAGTCACGGTAACGTCTCGAGCATCATCCGAGACATCTGCGGTAGGTATGTGCTTGGTCCCATGGAGCATCATATCTCCATATATTTCGTCGGAAACGAGCACAATGCCATGAGCGCGGCATATAGACGCCACACGAGCCAGTGACACCTTATCCCATTGCAAACCTATGGGATTGTGCGGGTTGCAGACAATCATCATGGCCGGCCGTTGGCTCGCTATGACGGATTCGAGTCCATCGAAATCCATGTCGTATTTGCCTTGGCTATTGAGTTTCAGGGGATTGGTGACTACGCGACGGCCATTGCCTTCGATTACGCTGCGGAACGAGTGATATACCGGCGGCTGAATTAGAACGCCATCTCCCGGACGGCTGAAATAGTTGATGCACAAACTTAAAGCCTTTTTCAATCCGGGCATAAACGTGATGTCATTAGCCCGAACGTGCCATCCGTGGCGTCTGTCAAGCCACGAGATGATGCTGTCCCAGAATTCGACAGGCGCGGAAGTATACCCCAGTACGGCGTGATCGAGACGTCGGCGCAATGCATCGATAATGCATGGGCAAGCCTCAAAGTCCATATCGGCAATCCAAAAAGGCAGTAGATCATGTCGGCCGAACTTACGATCCATCTCCTCTATTTTGGTGGCACAGGTGTCATGTCTATCCACCACATTGTCAAAGTTATAGTAGTTGTCCATTAGTGTGAAGCACAGGCATAAATCCTGTCATAGGTTGGCTTTTTTAGCCCTTTTTGAAAAAAAAGGGAACGCAAAGTTATAAAACAAATCTCATATTTGCAATGACCTGCATCATTCCGTATCTACAAAGAATTGAATGCGAAAATTATATCAGTGTCGGGCTTGGCTATATCGGCGAAAAGTCGTAAATTTGCAGTATAAAGCGTGATAGGCTTCTGATGGCAGAGAGCACGTGAAAGTCGGCGAAAGAAGATGCGCGACATCACTAAGACTCGGCGTGCGGAAGTGTTTCGCTTTTCACCGTTTTTTCTAAACACACCTACATGGAAGATAATCAAAAAGAATACAGTGCGTCAAATATTCAAGTACTTGAAGGTCTGGAAGCTGTACGCAAACGCCCGGCAATGTACATAGGCGATATTTCCGCCAAGGGTCTCCATCACCTCGTATACGAAGTAGTGGACAACTCCATAGACGAAGCCCTCGCCGGATATGCCACGCACATCGAAGTTACTATCAACGAGGACAATTCAATCACTGTCGTCGATAACGGCCGCGGTATCCCCGTGGATATGCACGAAAAGGAACATAAAAGCGCCCTCGAAGTGGTGCTGACGGTGTTGCACGCCGGCGGTAAATTCGACAAGGGCACCTACAAGGTTTCGGGCGGTCTACACGGTGTGGGCGTATCCTGCGTCAATGCTCTGTCCTCGTACTTGCGTGCCGAGGTGCGCCGCGGCGGCAAGGTATATATGCAGGAATACAACTTCGGCCATCCGCTGGAAAGCGTCAAGGTTGTCGGCGAGACCGACACCACCGGCACGACCATTACATTCAAGCCTGACGACACGATATTCACCGTTACCGAATACGATTTCGGCACGCTGTCCAATCGTCTGCGCGACTTGGCTTACCTTAACGCCGGCATCACGCTAAAGCTCACCGATTTGCGCGAACGTGACGCTAACGGCAAACCCCGTAGCGAGACATATTATAGTGCCAAGGGCCTGCGCGAATTTGTTGAATATATCGACCACAACAAAGAATCGCTCATCGGCGATGTCATCGACCTCAATGTCGAGCGCCAAGGTGTGCCCATCGAAGTGGCTCTGACGTATAATACGAATTACTCGGAGACAATCTATTCGTTTGTCAACAATATCAACACCATAGAGGGAGGTACACACCTCACCGGCTTCCGTCGCGGCCTTACATCCACCCTCAAAAAATACGCCGAAGACAACAACCTGCTGAAAAATGCCAAGGTCGAAATCAACGGTGATGACTTCCGCGAAGGCCTAACGGCCGTCATCTCGGTCAAGGTTATGGAACCTCAATTCGAGGGTCAGACCAAGACCAAATTGGGTAATAGCGAAGTCATAGGCGCTGTCCAAACGGCAGTATCCGATGCGTTGGGTACCTACCTGGAGGAACATCCGCGCGAAGCACGGCTCATCGTCAATAAAGTGGTATTGGCTGCACAGGCACGTCAAGCCGCCTATAATGCACGTCAGCGCATACAGCGCAAATCGCCGCTTTGCGGCGGCGGACTTCCCGGAAAGCTCAGCGACTGCTCATCGCGCACGGCCGAGGACTGCGAAATATTCATCGTCGAAGGTGACTCGGCAGGCGGTACGGCTCAGGATGCTCGCGACCGTCGCTATCAAGCTATACTTCCGCTGCGCGGCAAAATTCTTAACGTCGAAAAAGCGATGGAGCATAAAGTTTTTGAGAACGAGGAGATTGCCAACCTATTCCGCGCACTGCGTGTCACCATAGGCACCGAGGAAGATCCGCACGAACCAAATGTTTCGAAGCTGGCTTACCACAAGATTATCATTATGACCGATGCCGATGTCGATGGTGCACACATTGCTACGCTGCTGATGACGTTCTTCTTCCGTCGTATGCGTCCGGTCATTGAGAACGGCTACCTATACCTGGCCACCCCGCCTTTGTACAAGTGCAAGCTGGGCAAGCTCGAGGAGTATTGCTGGACCGATCAACAACTTCAGCAATTCATTGACGAACACGGCACCAAGACCACGGTACAGCGATACAAAGGTCTCGGCGAGATGTCCGCTAAGGAATTACGCGAAACCACAATGGCACCCGGTCATCGCATGCTCAAGAAGGTACACATCAGCGATGCCGTCGAAGCCGACCGCATATTCTCCATGCTTATGGGCGAAGATGTCGAGCCGCGCCGCGAGTTCATAGAACAAAACGCCAATTACGCAAATATCGATGCTTAAACGATGCTGCTCCCTTCCGGGCGCTGTATCGATGCAAGGCTGTCATAACACCACGCACAACGCCCCGGAAGCCTGCTCACCGAACCCATTCGGGGCGTAGGTCTTGAACGAAAGTCTATGCACAACCATATACGGCGAAGCCGTATACCTCTAAACAAATAAGACAACACTTACACTCACCTCATACACAGACATATGTCCAAAGACACTACCAAGGCAGGGCAGCCACGCAAAGCTTCCAAACTTTACAAAGCCGTAGACGCATACATTGCACAGCCTTCGACTACGACATTCAACTACAAGCAAGTGTCCGCCGCCCTCGGTGTCACAGCCGAGGCTCAGCAGCGTGCCGTGGCCTTACGCCTTGCCGAATTGGCTTTTGACGGCGAACTTATCGAAATAGCTCCCGGCAAATACAAGCGACCCAGCCGCAGCGTTGACGCAACAGGTATCTTCGTACGCCGTTCCAACGGAAAAAACTCCGTAATCACCGATGATGATGGTGAAAGCATATTCGTGGCCGAACGCAACTCCATGCACGCCCTCAACGGCGACCGTGTACGCGTGACCATCGCTGCACGTCGTCGCGGCGTTGAGCCCGAGGCCATAGTCACCGAAATTGTCGAGAAAAAAGACCAGGCCTTCATCGGGACAATAAAAGTAGAGAGCAATTTTGCCATACTCAATACCGACAGCAAGTTCCTGGCTACGGATATATACATTCCCAAGCGCAAGCTCAAGGGCGCAGTCACCGGCGACAAGGCCGTGGTGCGTATCACCGACTGGCCCGAAGACGAGAAAAATCCGCGCGGCGAGATAGTCGATGTACTCGGCAAGAGCGGTGACAACAATACAGAAATACATGCCATACTTGCCGAGTTCGGATTGCCTTACTCTTACCCTAAATCGGTAGAGGACGCCGCCGCACGCATAGACGCGGGCATCACCGACGAAGTGGTGGCACAACGTATGGATATGCGCCAAGTCACCACCTTCACCATCGACCCCAAAGATGCCAAAGACTTTGATGATGCACTATCCATACGCAAACTGCCCAACGGCAACTACGAAGTGGGCGTACATATCGCCGATGTCACGCATTACGTCAAGCCGGACACCATCATCGACCGCGAAGCACGCGATCGGGCTACCAGTGTATACCTGGTGGACCGCGTGGTTCCTATGCTTCCCGAACATCTATGCAACGGCATTTGCTCGTTGCGCCCCGATGAGGACAAGCTTGCCTACTCGACAGTCTTCGAAATGACCTCGGACGCACGAGTCGTCAACCATAAAATTGTCCATACCGTCATTCGCAGCAATCGCCGCTTCACCTACGAAGAAGCACAGGAAATCATCGAAACCGGCAAAGGCGACTATGCAGACGAAATTATGACGCTGGACTCCATGGCCAAGACCCTCCGCCGACTACGCTTCGAGAACGGCTCCGTGGACTTTGCTCGTGTGGAAGTGCGTTTTGACATTGATGAAAACGGCCACCCGGTAGGCGTATACTTCAAGGAGTCAAAAGATGCGAACAAGCTCATTGAAGAATTTATGCTATTGGCCAATAAGACCGTAGCAGCCGCCATAGGCATCCCCGTAGGGCGCAAAAAGCCCAAAGCATTCGTATTCCGCGTACACGATCAGCCCGACCCGGGCAAACTTTCGGACTTGGCCTCGCTCTCACGCAACTTCGGATACAAAGTCAAGAGTCAGGGTAGCAGCAAGGAAATCAATCGCAGCATCAACCGCATGATCCACGACATCAAGGGCAAGGGCGAAGAAAATCTGCTATCCACTCTGGCAATACGTTCGATGGCCAAAGCCATATACACCACGCATAACATCGGTCACTACGGACTGGGCTTTGAATACTACACGCACTTCACCTCACCCATACGCCGTTACCCGGATATGATGGTACACCGTCTGTTGGACCGCTATCAGGCCGGCCAACGCTCGGTAAATATTGATCATCTCGAGGAATTGTGCAAGCACTGCTCCGAGATGGAACAGTTGGCAGCCAATGCCGAGCGTGCCTCCATCAAGTACAAACAAGTGGAATACATGCGTGACCACCTCGGCCAGACATACACCGGCGTCATCTCCGGTGTCACCGAATGGGGTTTGTATGTCGAGTTGGACGACAACAAATGCGAGGGACTTGTACCCGTGCGCGACCTCGTGGACGACTATTACGAGTTGGACGAGCGCAACTATTGCCTCGTAGGACGCCGCAAAAACAATCGCTATCGTCTTGGCGATAGAGTCAGCATACAAGTGGCACAAGCCAACCTTGAGCGTAAGCAACTGGACTTTGTGCTGATAGATCTGCACACGGGCAAACCGATAAGCAAACCATCGCCCAACGCCGCACGTCCTAAAAATAAAGGCAAACGCGACAATAGAAAAGATAACATACGACGCAAGTAGTTACATATGCAAGGCACTATAGCGACAATAACCATAGACAGATTGCGCCTGCACTGCTATCACGGAGTGCTTGAGCAAGAACGCATTGTCGGCAACGAATTTGACTTTACCGTAGTGTTCAGCTATGATGCGACCAAGGCAATCATAAGCGACAATGTCTTAGTCGCTATCAGCTATGCCGAAGTAGTAGCCGTCATCAGACGAGCTATGCAAACGCCATCATCGCTACTCGAGAATGCGGCCGCGCGTGTCATCGATGCCCTTGCCGCGGCCTTCCCATCTATACTGTCAGCAACAGTAAGTATCACCAAAATCGCACCGCCCATACCGGAACAGATGCGTGGCGTCACCGTTTCCATATCGCGCAATTTGCGCGACTAAGGCATCGCAACCTGACAATACAACGCGGCGGAAGTTTCCCATGAGGGACGCTTCCGCCACGTTGTTTAGATTCTACGTATTTCAGTGCCGCCAAGTGTAGTACTCGGAGTGGTGGCGCATAGTATGGATCGCGACAACTGCATTGGCTATCAGGCGTGTAAGGGATAGTCGCGGTAATGTCCACAGCATTGCACGGCCATGCAAAGCCTTGATTGCCCTCCGCCATACAAGGGCGACGCTCAGCCATTGAGCAATCATCAGAATCAAAGCAACAGCACTTACGTACACATTGAAGTCGCTGAGTATCACCGCAGCAACAGCCAAGCCCAAAGACGCAATACGCATCCATGCTCCTGCGGACATCAGGCGGCGCGAACACTTGGGCAACTTTTCTCCGGTAAATTGGTGGCAACGACGCTGCCGACGGTAAAAGCGGCACGGGTCAACCCCAACTATTGAGGGCATCGAGTCTTGCGCCAGCACCACGGCCACTTTCCCCGGATTCTGCGATGCCAATTCGTAGATGAGCAGATCATCGTCCCCCGTGTGCAAATTCAGCGAGTGCGAAAAGCCTTTATTGTCAAAAAAAGCCTGTCGCAAATAAGCCAAATTGTATTCCGTGCCACGATAAGCCTTCCCGGCAATGGCTGCAGACAACCAGGTGACGGCGTCCGCCTTGGTGTTGAACATCCGACGACGGCGTCCGGCCTTATCATCAATGCCAGAAGGGACATAGGCATAACCGATTGCAACGATGGCTCCGAGCCCGAAAGGTCGAGCCATTTCGTAGAGCCATCGGTCGCTGTCTATAGACACGGCAGCCGTCGTATGTACCACCACGTCATATCGCGCAGCCTTCATGCCGAGCGTCAATGCCAGTTTCTTGCGGCTGACATTACGAGCATCGTCCGGCGTGTAAGTCATATATACATTGGAATATATGCGGCGGAACTCGCCCACTACGGCGCTGCACTCGGGCGACTGTCCGTCCGTAACCACGATTACCTCAAAGGGCGATGGATAGTCTTGCCCGATCACCTGCTGTAATACTCGGCGCAGACTGTTTTCGCCGCCCGAACTGTATATCACCACCGAGACAGCCGGCAGAAAACCTTCGTAAGTGTCTTTGTCCGAAGCCTCCTCAGCATTTGCTTTATTTACGGCATGAGTCACCCGGCGTATGCGCCATAGGTACACCGGCCACAGCAGGGCATAAAGCACTGCGACAGCTGCTATTATCAATATTACGGGGAGAGATATGTCAAGACTCAGATTCATATCCGCGCGACTATATTTTTAGAGGTGGTATTTCGATGTAAAAACGCGGCCTTAAAGTGCCGCAAAACATAAGTACAAAGATAGCAAATTATCCGCAATCGGCCGTCTTTACAAGGCCGAATTTAGCATAAAAAAGCAAGAGGACACAACCTTCGGTTGCATCCTCTTGCCATAAGCGGTTGGCGCTGATTTCGACCCTTATGCTTCGGGCAGGGGCTCAACGTTGATGTAACGACGACCTTCCTTACCGGTGGTGAATACCACTGTGCCGTCGATGAGTGCGTAGATTGTGTGGTCGCGACCCAAGCCGACATTTTTGCCGGGATGGTGCACGGTACCGCGCTGGCGTTTGAGGATGTTACCGGCCTTGCATACCTGGCCGCCAAATATTTTCACGCCGAGACGCTTGCTTTCTGATTCACGGCCGTTCTTCGAACTGCCGACACCTTTTTTATGTGCCATGTGTCTGTGAAATTTTAAGTTTGATTAAGCGACTACGTCTTTGATAACTACCTTGGTGAAGTACTGGCGATGGCCATTCTTTACGCGATAGCCTTTGCGACGTTTTTTCTTGAATACGAGTACCTTTTCGCCCTTTACGAGGGGCTCGGCCACTTCGCATACTACTTTTGCTCCTTCGACTGTGGGAGCTCCGACTTTCACGTCACCGTCGGCGTCGATAAGCAGCACCTTGTCAAAATCGATGCTGTCACCTTCTTTGACGTCTGTGCCGAGGAAGTGAACGTAGAGGAACTTGCCGGCTTCTGCCTTGAATTGCTGTCCCTGAATTTCTACGATAGCGTACATTTAGTGATTTGTATATTAATAGATTAACCGCGGGGGCGTGCCGACTCTGCGACATCTTTCTTTGCCCTTGAGCGAAATTGCCCACAAAGGTACGACTTTTTGTCCACCCGACCAAAGAATCGGCAAACTATTTTTTTGAAAAAACAATTGGAAGATTCCGATAAGAAGTGCAACGGCAGAATCTCTTATTGTCAAAGGACAATATTGAAAGGCCAAATTGTAGTTTTCGCCTCAAGTCTTATCTTTGGAAATATCCTTCAACGAATCCATTGAGAATAGTATTTATCACCCGTGAGACATAATACGCATTCGGCATCGGTTGGAGTGTGTTCTCCTCCATATACGTTCGCTTATTCACTTCGATCATAATGGATTTGTAGGCCATAGGCCTGACCGGAGTGATTGAGTTGGAGAATGGATAATTGACGGTGACCCTATATCCACTTTTCTGATTAGGTGCGTTATGTTGTTTATTATTTTGTCATCGGGCTTGCTTTCGTCATCGTTAAATCCGATGCAGAAATCGACATCAGGCGCCAACCTCTCGGGAAAAGAATGGCAGTCGACAATGATGGCATCATCCGCGATTAGTGATTTAAAGCTGTCGAGATACCGATGGTATATTTCCATTCGTCGGGCTACTTCTTCATCCGGTAGTTGCCGCCTTGTTTCGCCGAAGCTACTATAGATAACCCCCTGTCCTATTGCCTCCATAGGGTCGTTGACAAGCCTTTCGGCATCAACAAAAAACGAGAGAAATGGAATATGAACAAGTGAATACTCTCCGACTTCTGTAGGGGGTTAAAGAGCTTTTCGGTGTGCCAATCGGTCCACTCACGCATGTGACGCGTGATTTCGTCGGGGTCACTCCATTCCTCGGCGTTGAATCCGAGCGTCGAGGAATGGGGGATATTCAGAATTACATTGTTGCGGCTCATTGTCGGTCGTTTTTGATGATTTTGTCGAGTATATCAACCGAAAAGAGGCCGGCGTCATCTCTAAACACCTCGGATAGTCCCGTTCGAGAATAATCTCGCACAGCGAAGTCGGCATCCTCCTTCGCTTTTCTGACAGGTTGTAGCGTCTGCTGGTATTCCTTGTTTGTGATTTCGCCGGTGCGGAGATGCTTGCGTAGTTCGAGTCTGCGTTCAAGAAAGTGTTCATAGCGCATTTTCGCAACAATTCTGAGGTTTAGCCATTTCTCGTAATAAGCCGTGGCTTCTTCGCGTTTGTGCTCAAACAACATTCTTCGCAGACGATCTTGGTATTTCACTGTCTGCTCTTGGGCTGAACGAAGTCGGGTCTTAAGATAATCCACCTCCTTGCGGAATTTCATATATTCGAGACGGAGATGCGTCTTGAACAATTGAGCTTCGTCCGTTTCTTCTTTCAAGAGAGCTATGACCTCTTCAAGCGAATAGGCCAAGAAACGGCTCTTTGCTTTATCATAGCGGGCGTTGACATCCGTGAAAGTCTCCCACACGGAAGAGAATCGGCCATTGAGCTCGGCTCGATGAGTCTTCCCTTTGCGGTCTACCGATGCGCATACGTTGCGTCCGCTAAGTGGCGAGCCGCTGATATACCAGATGGGGCGGCCCTTGCGGTCAATGGAATCCTCCTTGTAATAGAGCCACCATTCGATATAGACGCCGAGGGTCGGACGATGGAAACCACTCGTACCGGTATAGGCGAGCCCGTTCTGAACAGGGACGGGAGCCAGGAAAAGACGACTGTCGCTTAGAATCCTGTCGGCATTGGCAAGAAAGAGGGTAATATTCTCATAGAACAGCCTGTGTCCGAGTTGTCGTTTTTCCTCGTCTTGTTGAGGCCCCTTTGCAGGCTTACGTCCGAAAGATAGATATTGGCCCGTGGTGTCTAAGGTAAAGGCGTTTGATATGGGAGCCTGTGGATTGGTCGTGGGATAGCCCGTCAACTTTGAGCCATCGAGCAGCTCAAAGGAATTAGTCTTATTTTCCATAATAATAATTAGTAAAGTGATTGAGAAATTTGGCGATAATTTACGCAGCCTTCAGTCTTTTCGTTGTTGCCGAGATCATTCACCTCGGAAGGCTGAGGCGAATAGCTGTATATATCAACGACGTTTGACGACGTTGATATATACAGCAATTGGCCGCTTGCGCTTTGGCAAGTGGCCTTAAGAATGGAGGAGAGTTGGAATGTCATAGGTGATTTTCTCATAACTTTTGTTTTTAAGTGAGTAACTTCGCATCATTTTCCCACCGTGGGCTGTTACGAGGAGCCTCGGTTGGAGCAGGTCAGGCCTGTCTCTGGATGCTTTCAATTTCCAATACGTAAATGTTCTCGTTTTGGGAATGCAAACTTAGAGAGAAGATTCCATCCCATCAAATTTTTCGACCCCTTTAACTTGAATTTAACGTGGCGAAAGATTCCAATGATAAGTGCAACTATAATCTATTTAGCTTAAAAAAGATTTTGTACCTTTGTCCCGCTTTCCCGACAAGGGGAGGTCTGCTTAAATAATGTCCGAGATCCGGTCAACTGATTTCAGATATAGACAAACAATCAATAATGTCATCCTATGTTTCGCTATAATGTATTAAGCGCTGTGGTTGCGCTTATACTATCGTCCGCAACATTGACCGCACAACCCATCTACCCTGACTCCGTGATTCAGCATAAGATGTCGGTGGAGGAGCGGGCATTCCTTTCGAGTATGAAGCCGGGACTGCAGCATTCTCAGATGCTGGCTGTCCGTAAGGCTATGCGGGGCGATGACTCCGACCTACAACAGATACGTGTGAGCCGAAATCAAGCACCCGAATTGCCCGAGACCGTCAAAACATACTATCCTACGCCGGATATTTGTTTGTTTTCGCCGAAGGCTCATACCACGCACACACGTCCCATATTGCTATATCTGCATGGCGGCGGCTGGTGTTTCGGAAGCATAAACAGCTGCGCCCGTTTCTGTGCCGCCGTGGCGTTGGAAGGCGATTGTATGGTGGCTGCGCTCAACTATCGGCTTGCGCCCGCTCATCCTTATCCGGCCGCGCTCGAGGATATACGGCAGGCGGTGTCTTATCTTCGTGAACATGCTGCGGAATGGGGCTGTGACCCGGCTCTAATAGCTGTGGGTGGTGATAGCGCCGGAGGCAATCTCGCGTTGGCGGCCGGTATGTCTGTCCCCGGTATTGCCCGGATTATTCCGATTTATCCCGTTGTCAAGCTATTCACTGAAGTTACTCCCTCGTGGAGTAAATATGGTCAAGGCTACGGAAATGACGCTGAACTTCTCGAGGCTTTCAATGAAGCATACGCCAATTATGACGAGCGCAATTCGTTGATTTCGGTCGGATTAAGTAGCGATGAAGCTCTTAGAACCCTGCCTCCGGCATTATTTATTTCGGCAGGGCACGATATACTTTTGGATCAGACTGCCGAACTTGTCGACCGAATGGACAGACTCGGCTGTCCGGTCAGCTATCATGTATACCCGACCGCTACGCACCTGTTCATCACCATTCCGGGACAGCCGACTGCTTTCAAGGAAGCCGTATCGGCCGTAAGCAAATTCTTAAACACTTCGCCAAATGAGTGAAAAAACGATACTTACCAAGGGAATAGCGATGGCCGAGTATATGGCCGGCTATCGTGATGTTCGATATTTTATCGAGTTGTGCAAGCAATGTCGCAATTACGGTAATTCGTGGCTTTGTCCGCCTTTCGAGTTTGATGTTGATGATCGCCTGAAGAGATGGAACACTGCAATGATAGTTCTCTTCCGTTTTGAAAGACCTAAGGAAGCCGATACGCCGGAAAGCGTCAAAGCACTCTTCCGTGAACACCGTATCGAAATGGAAAAGCGGCTGCTGGAACTTGAACGGAAATACGGCGGATTGGCCGTAGGGCTAAGTGGCGAGTGTCCCCTTTGTGACGAATGTGCAAGGATGAAAGGTGCCAAGTGTGTCCATCCGGACAAGTCGCGTCCTTCGCTTGAATCATTTGGTTTCGATATCGGAAAAACGATGGAGGCCCTTTTCGGCGTTCAGATAGAGTGGGCCAAGGAAGGCAAGTTGCCCCAAATATTTTCGCTTGTCGGCGCACTGTTCCACAATCAATCCCCCGGCACAATCCGGTTTTGACCCAAGCGACAATTGTGTTGCAACTTGAACATTCGTGGGCGGATACGGAACTGTCGCACACAGAGACATTGCCGTCAGACGGTAAAGTCGGCCGGCACCCCGTATTTTATCTGGAATAAGTGTGCTTTTAGGACAGAAGGCCGTTGGGGAGCTGTGGCATGGCGCCGCTTTGGGTGCAGACGTAGGCGGAGATGTTGACGGCTGTGCGGTGGGCCTCGGCGATGGACATGCCTTTGAGAGTGCACGCGACAAAGGCGGCGGTGAACGAGTCTCCGGCGCCGATGGTATCGACGACTGCGACTTTAGGCGTGGGCATGAATGATGTGGCTTCCGGCGTGAAGATGTAGCTGCCGTTGACGCCGCAGGTCAAGATGAGCATTTTCAGCTCGTAACGGCCGATGAGTTCGGCTGCATATAGACTGATGATCTGAGACGATAGTTGCCGGAGGTTGTTGTTCGGCTCGTCCGTCATACGGATGATGGTGCATAGTTCCTCATCGTTTATTTTCAGTATATTGCAGCGGCGCATCGAGCATTCCAAAGTCTCCTTGTCGTAATACTTTTGGCGGAGGTTGGCATCGAAGACTATCAGCGCCTTATCGTCCTGCGGCATCGCATCGATGAAGCGATGAATGGTGGCACGCGTCGTTGCGCTTCTCTGAGCCAGTGTCCCGAAGCATACGGCACGAGCGCAATGTGCCGTATGCTCCAATTCGGTGGTAAAGGGAATATTGTCCCAAGCCACATTTTCGGTGATGGAGTACTGCGGCACGCCCTTGCTGTCGATGTTCACTTGTACCGTCCCTGTGGGGTAGGGTACGGTGGCAATGATGTTGCGTAAGCCCTTGGCGCTGAAATCGGTCAGAATCTGCTTGCCGAGGGCATCATCGCCGATGGCGCTGACTACAAGACTTTGCATCCCGAATTGTGAGACGTGATATGCAAAATTGGCGGGTGCGCCGCCCAATTTCCGGCCGTCCGGTAGAATGTCCCATAGGACCTCGCCGATTCCGACGACTATTGGTGTGTTGTCTGTCATTTCTTGATCCGTAGCTGACGTTTGTCCGTTGATTTGTGCTATATAATAATATTGTGTTCGGCTGTATCTGTGGCAGTCGCCGATGTCCCGATGCTCTGGTCGGAAGAAATAATAGATGGCCGTTATACAGAAAAAAGAAAGAGGCGTCGGCGCCGAGTGGTGCCAACGCCTCTTTATATAGGAGATATAGGAGTTTCAGTATAATCCGTTAGGCCGAGCGATTACTCGATGGCGGCCTGAGCGGCTGCTACGCGAGCGATGGGCACGCGATAGGGCGAGCAGCTGACGTAGTTCATACCCAGGTGTGCGCAGAACTTGACGGACGAGGGCTCGCCGCCGTGTTCGCCGCAGATGCCGATTTTCAGTTCGGGCTTGACGCTGCGTCCCTTGCGCACGCCCATTTCGACGAGTTGGCCTACGCCGTCCTGATCGAGGACTTCGAAGGGATCGGTCTTGATGATGCCGTGTTCCTTGTAGAATTTGAGGAACTTGGGAGCATCGTCGCGCGAGAAGCCGAAGGTCATCTGGGTGAGGTCGTTTGTGCCGAAGGAGAAGAAGTCGGCCACGGTGGCAATCTCGTTGGCGGTGAGTGCTGCACGCGGAACTTCAATCATAGTGCCTACGAGGTAGGGCAGGCTCTGGCCTTGCTCTTCGAATACCTTGGCGGCTGTGGCGTTGATGACGCCGGCCTGGTTCTGGATTTCCTTGAGCGAACCAACCAGGGGTATCATGATTTCGGGGTGTACATCGATGCCGCGAGCGCGTACTGCGAGGGCTGCCTCGATGATGGCGCGTGTCTGCATTTCGGTGATTTCGGGGTAGGTGATACCCAGACGGCAACCGCGGTGTCCAAGCATGGGGTTGAATTCTTCGAGCGAATCAACTTTGGCTTTGACTTCTTCGAGGGTGATGCCCATTTCGTCGGCCAGTTCTTTCTGGGTAACGGTCTGGTGGGGTACGAACTCGTGCAACGGGGGATCGAGCAGGCGGATGGTTACGCCGAAGCCGTCCATGGCTTCGAAGATGCCTTCGAAGTCGCCGCGCTGCATGGGCAGGAGTTTGGCCAAGGCCACGCGACGGCCTTCTTCGTCGGAGGCGAGGATCATTTCGCGTACAGCCTTGATGCGGTCGCCTTCGAAGAACATGTGCTCGGTGCGGCATAGACCGATACCTTGAGCGCCGAAGCTGCGAGCCTGACGGGCATCGCGAGGCGTGTCGGCGTTGGTGCGTACGAGTGTCTTGGTGTACTTGGATGCGAGGTTCATGATTGCGCCGAAGTCGCCGCCGAGTTCGGGATCGGCAGTGGGCACGGGGCCGTCATATACTTCGCCGGTGGAACCGTTGAGCGAAATCCAGTCGCCTTCCTTGTATGTGATGCCACCCATTTCGACGGTCTTGGCATGGTAGTCTACGCGTATTTCGCCTGCGCCGGAGACGCAGCATTTGCCCATACCGCGAGCTACTACGGCAGCGTGCGAGGTCATACCGCCACGCATTGTCAGGATGCCTTGAGCCACGGCCATACCGCGGAGGTCTTCGGGCGAGGTCTCGATACGTACCAGCACGACTTTCTTTTTCTTTTCGGCCCAAGCCTCGGCGTCTTCGGCGGAGAATACTATCTGTCCGGCGGCAGCACCCGGGGATGCGGGCAGGCCCTTGGCTACGACCTTGGCGCGTTTGAGCGCGTTCTTGTCGAATACGGGGTGAAGGAGTTCGTCAAGTTTCTGGGGCTCCATACGCAGCAGGGCTGTCTTTTCGTCTATTTTGTCGGCACGCAGCAGATCCATGGCTATCTTGACCATGGCTGCACCGGTACGCTTGCCGTTGCGGGTCTGGAGCATCCAAAGCTTGCCGTCTTGGATGGTGAATTCCATATCCTGCATATCTTTATAGTAATCTTCGAGACGGCCGGCGATGGCGATAAGCTCGGCGGCGCACTCGGGCATAGATTCCTCGAGCGAGGGATACTTGGAGGCGCGGACTTCTTCGCTGATGCCCTGGAGGGCTGCCCAGCGACGGCTGCCTTCGGTGGTGATCTGCTGCGGCGTGCGGATGCCGGCAACTACGTCTTCGCCCTGTGCGTTGATCAGGTATTCGCCGTTGAAGATGTTCTCGCCGGTGGCGGCATCGCGGCTGAAGGCCACGCCGGTGGCGCTGTTGTTGCCCATATTGCCGTATACCATGGCCTGTACGTTGACGGCGGTACCCCATTCTTCGGGAATTTGGTTCATGCGGCGATATACGATGGCACGTTCGTTCATCCATGAATCGAATACGGCGCAGATGCCACCCCAGAGCTGTTCCCATGCGTTATCGGGGAAGTCCTTGCCGGTGTAGTCCTTGACGGCTGCTTTGAACAGCTTGACGAGGTTCTTGAGGTCTTCGACATCGAGTTCGGTGTCGAGCTTGATGCCTTTCTGAGCCTTGACTTTGTCCATGATTTCCTCAAAGGGATCGATGTCGGCTTTGCTCTTGGGCTTCATACCGAGAACTACATCGCCGTACATCTGGACAAAGCGACGGTAGCTGTCCCATGCGAAGCGGGGATTGCCGCTCTTTTCGGCCAGGGAGGCCACGGTGGCGTCATTCATACCGAGGTTGAGGACGGTGTCCATCATGCCTGGCATAGAGGCGCGTGCGCCCGAACGTACCGAAACAAGCAGGGGATTGGCGGGATCATTGAATTTCTTGCCGGTGAGGGCTTCGACGTGTGCGATGGCTTTTTCTACGTCTTTCTGTATGAGTGCGACCACTTCGTCGCGACCATGTTTTGTGTACTCGTTGCAGACTTCGGTAGTGATGGTGAAGCCGGGGGGCACGGGCATGCCCAAGAGGTTCATCTCGGCGAGGTTGGCGCCTTTGCCGCCGAGGAGATTGCGCATCTCGGCATTGCCTTCGGCTTTACCGTCACCGAATGTGTAAACTCTTTTCATTGGTTGTTAGGTAATATATTGGTGAAACTTATAGATTTATTATCTTTCTTGTCGGCTCGCCGGTCATACTTGTCTTGTTGCCGTTACGCGCGATGCCGTTTTGCAAAGTTAGTGGTTTCTGCCTTAATATGCAATAGGCGCGTGCTCTTTTGCTCGCTAATTTCGGTTTTTCGATGCCATAGTACGTTTTTTGGGGAATGCACGAGTTTGGTTTATGTGCAACTTCTATCTGATGGGTTATGACAGATGTATCGGCCTTTTTGATGATATTTATGAGATATAGTAGAGTGTGCACCGAATTGTTCTCTCCGCTATGCAAAGGCCTCTGTATGGGAATGATTGCAAATGCCGTGACTCCCGAAGATTGTAAGGGTATGCTTGCCAAATACGGCTTTTTGACTGTTGAAGCTCCCAACGAGCACAACCGTGACCGTATGCAGTATCTTTCGTATAACCACTCAAAGGCCAATCGTTTGTTATATTGACACAGGACGACGACACCGGCATCATTATACTGATGGCTGTTGTGCGTATGCCAAGATAATAGTGCGTAGACAATAAATTCCTATAATGCGATATGGGTGGTGTGCCGACACGGACGCACTGCCAATGTCATATTGTCGGTATATCCGGGAGCGGGAAGTGCAAAGAGCGTATATTTTTTGCTGCAAAGCATTTTGTCATAGCGAAAAACTTATTAACTTTGCATTCGAAAAAAATGTTGTACAACATCATTATACAACATAAAGCAACCGGTGACGTAATTGCCGGTGACAGAACAACGACAAAATACACGTAGTTATTCGATGATAAAAGCAGCAATCGAAAGGGTTATCAACGATGACCTCTCGGCGATATGGACGCTTCTCGACAACGATGAGCGGCGGCTCATTGTGGACAATTTCGAGATACATCATCTGAAAAAAAACCAAATACTATATTCGCAGGGCGACCGATCCGAACACCTGTGGTGTCTACTTAAGGGCAAAGTCAAGATGTATAAAGACGGCATCGGCGGTCGGCAGCAGATACTGCGGCTGTTTCGTCCGGTACAATACTTCGGGTATCGTGCGGCCTTTGCCGATCAAGTTCATGGCTCGAGCACCTGCGCCTTCGAGCCGTCAATACTCGGGACGCTGCCCATAGATATTGTGCGTCGCCTTATTGACGACAATATTCGCGTAGCATGGTTCTTTATTAAAGAGCTATCTACCAACCTTGGCGGCAGTGATACGCGTATCGTCAACCTCACCCAAAAGCATATACGCGGACGCCTGGCCGAGGCCTTGTGCGTGCTGTGCGAAAATTACGGTTACGAAGAAGACAATGCCACACTCAAGATATACCTCTCGCGTGAAGACTTGGCCAATCTTTCCAATATGACCACCTCCAATGCCATACGTACGCTTGCCGCTTTCGTGAGCGAGCACATATTGGTTGTGGACGGTCGCCGCATAAAGATTATCAACGAGGAAGCCCTCCGCAAAATCAGCAAGTTCGGATAATTAGTCCGCTTAAATTTGCGGTCTGTCCGTGATCTGTGGATAGAGCCTTCTGGCGGTTGTGTTTCTCTAAAATCAAGGCCTAAAAAAGTTTTTTCAGCGTATGTCGGCATCTAAGTCAGATGCCGAAATGCACTTTTAACATTCTGTGTGCTTGGATTTTCAGCGAAAATGCTTAACTTTGCTCGAATTTTTGCTCGCAAGGATAGCCCTTGAGCGCATTATAGTTCATCGTTGTAAATAATTAAAAACAGTATATTCACCTTAATTGAACTCTATGGCAAAGAACTCCAAGAGTGCCGCAATCGCATGTGCGATTACGCTGATGGCGCTGGCGGGATGTCACAATGAAGACTTCCCCGGCGGCGATACCACCGGCAAGGGACAGCTTGTCCCCGGCGTAGAGCTTAACACCGAAGTGATAGGCTCTAAAGCCTCGGCCCGAGGCGATGGTGATCTCACCATCAACGATCTTTCGCTAACTATTAAGAGCACTGACGGCTCATATTCCAAGACTTGGGCGTCCGTGGCTGATTATGACGGCAGCGAGCTTTTCCCCATCGGAGCATACACGGTAAGTGCCGCTTACGGCGACCCGACCGAAGAAGGCTTCGAAAAACCTGCATACTTCGGTACTGCTTCCGTGACCGTGGTAGAAAATGAATCCACGCCCGTGTCGCTGACCGCCACACTGGCCAACGCGATGGTTTCGGTAGAATACACCGAAGCTTTTAAGAAATATATGACCTCGTGGGGCGCGGAAGTACATGCCGAGGGCGGCGATTACCTCTACATCGGCTCGGAGGAGACGCGTCCCATGTATATCCGTACCGGTGACGCAACTCTTTCCGTCGAATTTGTCAAGCCCGGCAAGACCGATAAGGTCAAATTGCAGGTGCTCAGTTTCAAAGCACAAGCTCGCCACCATTATCATGCCACCATTGACGTCAACAACGGTGGTGTAGGCGAAGCCGTCCTCAATATCACCTTTGACGACACCGTCTCCGAAGAAACCGTGGATGTCGAGCTCAGCGATGACCTGCTCAACGCTCCCGCTCCCACCGTTACGGCAGCCGCTGCATCGGTGCCCGCCAGCGGAACGACAATGAACTACGTTGAAGGAACACCGTGGAGCACTCCGCTGAAACTCAATATCGTGGCACGTGCCGGGTTGAGCAGCGTCACCCTCACCACACAGAGCAAATCGCTCGTGACAAGCCAAGGATGGCCCGCCGAAATCAACCTCGCAGCCGCTGACGAAGCTATGCAGCAGCGTATGAGTGCCCTCGGATTTCAAGGCGTGGGTCTCTTCCGCAATCCCGATAAGATGGCCATTATTGATCTGACCAACGTCATATCCCATATAAAAGAGGTGTCCACGGACAATACTACCACCTTCGCACTCAAGGTCGTCGACAAATACGGCAAGGCCAGCGAGGTATACACCTGGACCATAGACCTCGAGCCGCAGGTGGTCACCATCTCCGAACCATCGACATTATATATAGGACAGGACAAACTCGACCTGACCCTGACATATAACGGCGCCAATCCCCAAGAAAACGTCAAGTTCCAGTACTTCAACGACCGCGGCACATGGAGCGACCTCACCGTGACCTCCGTCGCCGCCAAGACACGCGCCCGTTCTTCCGAAAAGAACTATGCAGTGACGCTGAAGGTACCGGCAGACAATAAAGACCTGCAAGTACGTGCCGTGAGCGGTACCAAGGTCAGCTCCACACTCACCGTAAAACGTGCCGTGCCCGACGTGGAAGCTTCCACCGCCGACAAGGACGTTTGGGCCACCAAGGCTTACGTCAAAGTAGCCGGCAAAGACGTCAATGCTTCGGCACTTGCATCGCTGATTACGGTATATGTCAGCACAGACGGTTCGACATACACCGCCGCCACAGCCTCGGTGTCCAAAGACGATGTACTACTCGTCAAGGGACTTAAGGCCGGAACGGCTTACAAACTTCGCCTGAGCCCCGTGGCCGACCCGGACAAAGCTTCCGCCGACATCGAATTCACCACCGAGAACGCTACGGCACTGCCCAACGGCGACTTCGAGACACTCACCGCCAACGTAACGGCCAAGGATATGCTCCAGGGCGGACAATGGTCCATCTCGGCAGGTATATATTATGATACCAAGCTGAGCTATACCATCAGCGAGCCCAACGGCTGGGCCACGGTCAACGCCAAGACTGCAAGCCCTAACCACAAGACACAGAACAGCTTCTTCGTGGTTCCTTCGACATTCAACAGCACGCTGACATGGCTCTCCACCGTGCCCAATATCAAGGTCATAGGAACAGGAGGCGGCACCGAGACCCCAGACTCATACAAAGGCTTCACGGCACAACATGGCCAAAACGCTATGGTACTGCGTAATGTTGCTTGGGATGCAAACGGTACACGCCCCGAAAAATGGAAGAAAGAATTTGCAGGCACGGACGAATACTACGGACACAACGTCCCCGAAGTATCGCAGCGCAGTGCGGGCAAGCTTTTCCTTGGTACATACACCTACAACAATGGGACCGAGACCTACAAGCAGGGCGTATCCTTTGCTTCGCGTCCCACATCGCTCAAAGGATACTACACTTACACCAACGACCCCGGCGATAAAGCCGAGAAAGGCAAAGTTACGGTGCAAGTACTCTCCGGCGAAACCGTTATCGGCAGCGGCAGCGTGACTCTCGGTGCCGTGGCCAAATACACCGCCTTCAGTGTTCCGGTGACCTATCAGGCCAATGCCGGCAAAGCCACTTCCATCCGCGTGATGATTACCTCGAGTACTCATGCCTCGGACAGCCAAGCCGCCGAGACGGCCGCCATCAAAGTGACCACCTTCAACTCGCGCTACGAGAGCGCAATGCACGGTGCGACACTCTGCGTCGACAACCTCTCACTGGCATACTAAAATAGCCCTCTAACACATTCTAACGCAAGACAACAATGAAAAATAAAATATTGTCCCTGCTGACGGTAGCAGTACTTGGCTTGGGTATGACCGCATGCCACGACGAGGTCAAGCCCGCGCCATCCGAACAAGAAGGTCAGGTCAGCATGCGCTCAATGGGCGTAGACATCGACAACGCCGAAAAGGTTATCAACACCAGCGCACGCGCAACGGTGGATCTTTCCGATTTTATTATCAAGATTTACGACAGCAACAACGCATTGGTCAATACTTGGAAGTACTCCGAGATGCCCGAGTTGTTCTCGCTGCCCGTAGGCTCGTACCGCGTAGACGTTTTCAGTCACGAGGTACAGAAAGCCGAATGGGATCATCCCTACTTCACCGGTTCCAAGGAATTTGCCATCACCGACGGCAATATCACCGAAATCGGTATAGTAACCTGCAAGCTCTCAAACATCAAGGTGACCATCAAATTTGATGCATCGCTACTCAAATACCTGACCGATGATGCCAAAGTTACAGTCATTGCAAATGACGAAGGATCGCTGGTGTTCACCCCCAAAGAGACACGCGCAGGATACTTCGAGGCTCTGGAGGGCAGCAGCACTCTCGTCGCCGAATTCGCAGGCACCGTCAATGGTAAGTACAAGACCATGCGCCACGTCATCACCGATGTCGAAGCAGGTCAGCACCGCATCATCACCTTCACGGTCAAGACCGGTAAGCCCGACAAACCCGACGAAAACGGCCAAATCGAGATTGACAACGGTATATACCTTGATGTAGACGTCGTAGACGAAAATCTGACCGGAAACGTCACTGTAGGCGAGGACAACATCCCCGATGATGACCGTCCCGGTGGTGAAAGCGGTGGCGAAGATCCCAATCCTCCCACACCCGGCCCCGGCGAAGATACTGACGCCATCAAAGTCACCAGCGAAACTCTGAGCTTTGATTCGGCAAACGATGTGGCTTCCACGACAACCGGTATCGTACTCATCGAAGCCAAGAACGGTATACAGCACTTCATCGTCAAGATTGCATCCGATAACGAAAACTTTATCAATTCGGTCAAGGACCTGATGCCTATCGAATTTGACCTTGCATATCCCGGCGACAACGCCGAGTCTTTCGAGTCGCTGGGTTTCCCCACCGGCGATAAGGTTATCAATGCCACCAATCTGACTTTTGACATCAGCCAATTCATTCCGCTGCTGTCGGCATTCCCGGGCAACCACACCTTTACGCTCAATCTTACCGACAACAAGTCAGTCAATAAGATTGTCTCGCTGAAATTCATTGCCAAGTAACAACTGTCTCAAACACACACCGTCATGAAAAAGAACATTATAATGATTGGCACCGTGCTCGTACTTGCGACAGCTCTCACGGCATGCCACGATGAATTAGACAACCTTGAAGGGCAAGGCACCGTCTATCTGACTACCAAAATCAATTCGGACGTCAAGGTACAGTCTCGTGCCGATGTCAACGACTATGCAGACAATTGTCTGATATACATTTCTAATAAGAAGGGTCTCGTACGCCGTTTCAAAGGCATAAGCGAAGTACCCGCCGATGGCATCCAACTGGTCAGCGATCACTACATAGCCGAGGGGTGGGCCGGAGACAGCGTCTCGGCATCTTTCGACCACAAGTGGTTCAAAGGCCGTACCGAGTTTGAAGTCACCAACGGCGCCACCACCAAGGTTGACCTCACCTGCTCCATAGCCAACGTCCTCGCTTCGGTCAATTACGCCGCCGAAGTAGGCGAAATACTTACCGAATACAAGATGACCGTAGGCCACAGCAAGGGTACTCTCGATTTCGAGGCCGGCGAAAAACGCGCGGGCTACTTTATGATGCCCTCCAATGACAAAGACCTAAAATGGACTTTCTCCGGCAAATTGGCCAACGGCGACACTTACACGCGCGAAGGCGTCATCAAAGATGCCAAGCCTGCCACGCAATATATACTCAATGTCAAATACACCGGTCATGACGACCCCATAGGCGGTGGGTACTTCGTTATCGAAATTGACGAACGTGCCGTCGAAGTCAACGATGTGGTTGTCATCACCCTCGCCCCCGAAATCGAGGGCTACGACTTCGACATCTCGCAGCCCGTAGCCGGCGAACCGGGCAACGTGAAACGTACCTCGCTGTACATCACCGCTGCCGGTGCACTCACCGGACTTCAGCTGTCATCGCCTATCATCGGCGGAATAAGTGGAGTAGACGGCAACGATGTAGACCTCTTCAAAATGAGCGATGCCATCAAGCAGGCACTCAATGCCGGAGGTATCAACTATACCTACAACTATGACGCAGACGAAGATGTCTCGTGGATTAAAATCAATTTCGAGACCTCGCTGCTCAACACCCTCAAAGAAGGCGAATACGCGGTCAATGTTACCGCTACCGACGCCAACGGCGAGACAAGCACCGGGACACTCAATTTCAATATCACGAGCGCTCCCGTAGCGGCTGCGGCTACCATAGCCGCCGAGGTTTGGCCTACCAAAGCCACCATTTACGGTAATATCCTCAAGGATGGTGCCACAGCACCCACCCTCGTATATCGCGCCAAGGGCGCCGCTGCCTGGACAACCGCCGCCACCACTACCGAAGGCACCAAGCTCACGGCCGCTCTCACCGGCCTGACTCCCGGCACCACTTACGAGTACGCAGCTCAGAGCGGCGAGTACACCTCGGCAATCCTGACATTCACCACAGAAGCCGCCCAGCAGCTTGTCAACGGCGGTTTCGAAGGGTGGACCACTGCCAAGGCTCCGTACCTGATGTATGCCGAAGGTCAGGAAATGTGGTGGGATAGCGGCAACCACGGCTCGGCTACCATGAGCAAGAATATCACCACTCCCGACGGCGATGTCAAGGTTGAAGGCAATTACAGCGCCAAACTGGCCTCGCAATTCGTGGGCGTTGGAGTTATAGGCAAATTTGCCGCCGGCAACGCCTTCGTCGGCAAGTATATCGCCACCGAAGGCACGGACGGCGTCCTCGGATGGGGCCGCAGCTTCGGCTCGCGTCCCAAGTCCCTCAAGGGCTATATCAAGTATGCTCCCGGTACTATTCAGTACATTGGTGACGGCGCTCCATCGTCCATAGCCAAGGGCGATCCCGACACCGGTATCATATACATAGCCCTGCTGACCAACCACACCGAGACTTATTCGTCGAGCAATGGTTCGGGTACATATCCCGTGATTGTGAAGACCAAGAAGAGCGAACGTCAACTCTTTGACAAAAACGCCTCGAATGTCATCGCTTACGGCGAGAAGGTCTTCACCGAAGCCACATCAGGCAATGGTATGGTCGAATTCGAAATACCTCTGACATACTTCAAGACGGATGTCAAGGTTTCGAATATCATGATAGTATGCTCGGCCAGCCGCTACGGTGACTACTTTACCGGCGGTGCATCAACTATGTGGATTGACAACTTCCAGCTTGTATACTAATCCTATCTTAACATAACCTGCGGTGGGGGACGGCATCTCAAAGTGCCGTCCCCCAATTGTTTGGGTACACAGCCGAGTACCCGGGATACATCGAGAGCCCGGAGGATCGGAAATCTCCGAAGCCTCCGGGCTCTCCGAATATCCGACGCTGTCTCAGGCTGCGCGAAATTGGGCGGGCGTCTTACCGGTCAGGCGCTTGAAGAAGCGTACAAAATGCTGCGGATACTCAAATCCGAGACGTTCGCTAATTTGCGATACCGTGAGTGACAAGTCGTTGAGTAGCTCTTTGGCGTGCGCCAACAGGTGCTCGGCAATGAATGTCTGAGCCGTGATGCCCGTTTCGGCCTTCACCAGTTCGCCGAAGTATCCGGGCGAGAGGCAGCATTTGTCCGCAAACATTGACACCGTAGGGATGCCGCCGCTTTCCGCTTCGTTGGCGATATACTCGTTGAGCATATCTTCGAAGCGGCGCACGGTACTGTGGTTGATTTCTTCGCGAGTGATGAATTGGCGCTCGTAGAAGCGCAGACAATAGTTCAACAGTACCTCGATATTGGATACGATGAGGCGTCGTGATTGACGGTCGATGGTGTGGTGCATCTCTTGCCGGATAATGGCCAGTACCGAGCGCACAATTTCGACCTCGCCGGCCGACAGGTGCAGCGCCTCGTTGCTGTTGTACGAAAAGAATCCGTACTTGGACATCTCGCGTCCCGGCGAGGTTCGCGCCAAAAAATCCGGGTGGAAAACTATGGCCGTCCATTTGGGTGTGGTTACGCCCGGTGCGGGCTCTACCGACACCACTTGCCCCGGAGCAAACGAGGTGATGGCCATTTAATCAAAATCGTACTTAGTACGTCCGTATGAAATTTGACATCCCTTGTTTTATTTGAGAAACAGGGCGTAGAGGCCGTAATGATATGTGGCGGCTCGAATGGCACGCGGTCGATCGTAGCGCACTACCGACACCAGCGGGTGAAGTGTCTCGAAGCCATAGTACTCGTTGAAGAGCTCGACTGTGTCGAAATATATTTCTTCCTTTTTCATCGTTGTACGGATTGTTCGGCGCAAATTTAGATTAAACTTGTGTGGCGGTTCATACCTTTTTTGGCCGGATAATGACCGCAATTCCGGATTACGCAATGGCACAATTATGGAATTAAGGGTTGTATCTCGTGCAGTGGCGGAATTTCGCGTATAATCTTGCCGGTGATGGTGCGTCTGAGCCTCGCCTCGGCGTATATGTATCGTGGTCGTTTTCGTCGGTCATCAATACGAGCTAAGGCATCGCGGACTGCCGGCACAAGGTCGGCGCCGCCTTCATAGACTATGGCAACGGAGGTGCCCCATTGCGTATCGGGCACGCCGGTGATGTAGAACACCAAGTCCTCGGGCAGCAGCGGCGCCAGCGTGCGCTCCAATTCTTCGGGGCATATTTTCAGGCCGGCCGAATTGATGATATTGTCCGCCCGTCCCAACCATCGAAATTCGGTGGGCGAGAGTATGGACACGATGTCATTGGTGATTAAACTTCGGATGCTCAGGTGCGGAATATCGGCAGTCAGGCAGCCGCGGGCGTCTGTCGAGAAGCGCGTGTCCTTGGCTATGGCGCGGAATGTGCTGCTGTCGTCTGCAATGTCGGCCAGGGCTATATGGCTGCATGTCTCGGTCATTCCGTAGGTGATGTATCCGTGTATTCCGGCATATAAAAGAGCCTGTCTTCGGGCGTCGGACAGCGGAGCACCGCCGATGATGACACAGCGTATGCGTTGCCCTACATGGGGTATTGCAACCAGTGCTTCGACTTGGGACGGCACTATCGCCAATAGGTCCAAGTGCTCGGCATCGCCGAAAAAGTTCGGTGTATTTGAAGGCTCGGGTGTCACTATGCGACAACCTGCTTCGTGAGCGCGTACCGCCATCATTCGTGCCGCAATGTAGTCGAAAGGCAGAGGCACCGATACCGTCGATAGGGCTGTGATGCCGAAGTATACGTTGGTGATACGTGCCGATGCGCGCATATCATCCTTGGCCAGTGCAATGGGCTTAGGCGTGCCCGTCGAGCCGGACGTATGGCATAATACGGCATCGCTACCGTCAAGCCACAGTTGCATAAATTCGGTATAAGTCATTATGGCATATATTCGGTATAAGTAATTGCAGCGAGGGGCAGTCGTATATATGGTAAAGGCTGCGTGTGCTCGTTGTAGGCTATGGACGATACCAAAGGTATTGGCCTTCGAGCTGCAATTGAGGCATCTCGATGTTGTTGGTGTACAGCGCTCCCGTGCCCAGGCCTTGCGGCAAGGTGGGGGCGTAGGTGTCCACCCATGCTCCGAGGGCGGCGAGGCCGACATTGCTCTCTAGAGCCGAGGTGGCCCACCATCCCATCCCTTCGGCCTCGGCTGTGCGTATCAGTGTGTCTGCACAGCCCAATCCGCCGCATAGTGACGGCTTCAGTATTAGGTATTGCGGACGTATGCGTTGAACCGTGTCTATGGTTCGGTTGATGTCGTCCGGACGCGTTATCAGACTCTCGTCCAGCGCTATCGGTATCGGCGTGTGGCGGCACAGCTCGGCCAGCTCGGACGCGTATTGCGGCCTAAGCGGTTGCTCGATTGAATGTATGTTCAGCGATGCCAGGCGTTGGAGACGTTTCATGGCTTCTTGCGGCGTAAAGGCGCCGTTGGCATCAAGTCGTATGACCGTGTTTGTTCCGGCGATGTCGCGTAGGGTACGGAGCATCTTCAGCTCGGCATCGAAATCCAGTGCCCCGATTTTCACTTTGATGACCGAGAAACCGTCTTCGACCTTGCGGCGCATACGTCGGCTCATCGTGTCTATATCGCCCATCCACACCAATCCGTTGATTGTTACGGGCCGTTGACCGAAGGTCCATGGGCTTTGTGCAGGTAGCGCCGGAGTGCCGTCCGGGGTGCCTTGGCCGAGACGCAGCGCGGCCGCCCCGCATTCGAAGGCGAAGCGTATCGAGCTTTCACCCGCGGCAAGGGGGCACGGTTCGCCTTCCCGGTAGTTCCAAGTGGCTGCGTCTCGGCATACGCTGTCCAGACGCGCCTCGTAATCGGGGCTGTCCTCGGCGCTCAGCCCGGCAAAAAGCGGACTTTCGGCTATGACTTGCCGCTGAGGATCGCCGTCGTCGTACATACGCACAAAATAGGTGTCTTTGTACGCCATACGTGCCCGCGAAGTGATGGCTACGAAGTTGAAATGCAGCCTGTAACGGCTCCAATCGGCGTGCAGCATAGTATCAGCCCGGGAATTGGGGATATTGGTCGAAGTCGGGGTCGCGTTTTTCCAAGAAGGCGTTTTTGCCCTCTTGAGCTTCGTCCATCAGATAGTACATCAGTGTGGCATCGCCGGCCAGTTCCATCAGCCCGTGCTGTCCATCCAATTCGGCATTGAGACTGCGTTTGACCATGCGTATTGCAAATGGGCTGCGCTTCATGATGGTTTCGCACCACTCGACCACCTCGTCTTCGAGGCGTTCCAAGGGAACGACTTTATTAATCATACCCATTTCGAGCGCTTCTCGGGCCGTGTACTGACGGCACAGGAACCATATTTCACGCGCTTTTTTCTGCCCTACACAGCGCGCCAGATACGACGAACCGAATCCGCCGTCAAAGCTGCCGACCTTCGGTCCGGTTTGGCCGAAGCGGGCATTTTCGGAGGCGATGGTCAAGTCGCAGACCACTTGCAGGACGTTGCCGCCGCCTATGGCATATCCGTTGACCATGGCGATGACGGGCTTGGTGAGCGAGCGTATGGCTTTGTGTACATCCAGGACGTTTAGCCGCGGAGTGCCGTCGGCATCGCGGTATCCGCCGCGGCTCTTGTAATGCTGGTCGCCGCCGCTGCAAAAAGCCTTATCCCCGGCGCCGGTGAGTACCACCACGCGGATGTCGGAGCGGTCGCGGCAGATGCCGAGTGCTTCGAGTATCTGATGGTTGGTCTGTGGCCGGAAGGCATTGTACACTTCGGGGCGGTTGATGGTGATACGGGCAATGCCGTTATAGGTGTCAAAAAGGATATCGCTGTATTCCTTTACGGGAGTCCATTGACGTGTCATGTCGAGTGTGTTTATTGACGTATAATAGGTTGTTAGATGCTGTCTTTGTATAGGGTGTACAAGTGTTTGAAAACGCTGGTCCCACTCTCGGGCGGAACAACGATTTCGATTATGCACGGGACGTCGGTGCGGGCGGCCATAGCCTCGAATTCGGTTTTTAGAGAGTCCGAGCTGTCGGCGCGGTAGTACCCGAAGCCACGGCTGCGGCATATCGCTTCGAGAGGCAGGACCACTCCATCGGCGAGATAGCGCGGCATCGCCGGCAGGTGGCGCGTATTGGCTATGGCGCGGAAAATGCCGCCGCCGGAGTTGTTGATAACCACCATCTTAAATGTTGCCGGAATATCTTCGAGCAGCAGCGCTCCGAAATCGTATTGCGCACTCATATCACCCGTAATCAGTAGCGTGACGTGGTTCGAGACCATCGCTGCTCCTATTGCTGTGGAGGTGCTGCCATCGATGCCGTTGACGCCGCGGTTGGCATCCACGCGCCGCAGCCGAGAGTTGTCTGCCGTCTGCGCGTACCGCACCGTTGTCCCGTTGGACAGGTGTAGACCCCAGTCGCCTGACATAGCCCCGATGATGTGACGTATGGCTGTCAATTCGCACCAGGGTAGGGAGTTATAGAAAGTCTCGTTGGCTTTATCGGCCTTGGCTACGGCTTCGCGCCATTGTGCGGCGTAGCCGTTGTCGGTGGCATCGGCACTAATTGCCGCCGCCAATTCAGGCAATACCGCCTGTGGTGACGCCTGTATGGCTGCTGTTTGGCATAGGAATGTATCCACAGCCGGGCCGTCGGTGCCTATGTGCAGGTGCTGCGTGATCCGGAGCGCGGCGCCTTCGCGCAACCAGTCCTTGGCGAGTGCCGAAGTGATGCCGCCGCCTATGGATACCACTATGTCCGGCAGCAGGGTGCGGCGTTGTTCGGGCGTAAAGGCATTGAGCACGGTGTCTACATTGTGGCCGCAGTTTTGCAGATTGCTTAGTATATCAGTGGCTACCACCACGTTTGGCAATGCGGCTAATTGTGACAGCGCGTTGCGAACCGTATCGCAGGGCGGCATCGGCCCGGTCAGAAACAGCACTCGGGCCTTGCGGAGCGACTCGGACTCGTGTGGTGCAAGCGAAAAACCGGTGCATTTGCCTATGGCACGTATGATAGGCGTATGCTCTTCGTCTGTAATGTCGGCTGTTGTGCCGAGCGGCGAGTCTATTTGGATATTGAGGTGTACGGGGCCCCGGCCGCGTATTTCATCGCCGCGGGCTATGCAAATCATCTCGTTGATGACGCGTAAGGCCGCGCGAGTTTCTTGGGCATCGTGCAGCACCGGGATGTCTCGGGATGCACGCACCACGGCATTCAGAGCCCCGGCTTGGCGGATGGTCTGCCCGTCGGCCTGTCCGATCCATTGGCTCGGTCTGTCGGCCGAAATCACGATAAGCGGCACTTGACGGTAAAAAGCTTCGGCGCATGCCGGAGCCATATTGAGCACGGCGCTGCCCGAAGTGCATACCACGGCCGTCGGTCGGCCTTGCTCGGTGGCTATGCCGAGGGCGACAAAGGCCGCCACGCGTTCGTCTATAACGTGATGCAGGTTCAGCGTGGACACTGCTGCGGCCTGAATCAAGGGCGCATTGCGCGTCCCGGGGCATACCACGATGTCGGTGATGCCCCATTGCAGCAGCAGATCCATAAGAGCTCTGCAGATATATTTGTCGGTATTTGTCATTGTTCCCAATGATTTGGTTCGAAGCCGATAAAATGGCACAGACAGGCCGATGCGTACGGCGAGATGCACCGCAAAGATACGCATATTTCGCGAGAAAATCCCTCGTCGGCTGTTTTGCCAATGGATATGTCCGCCAAAATGCTTAACTTTGCAGGTTGAAAGAGCAAAGAAATAAGGAATATACACATCTTTATATGCAGAATATACGCAATATCGCCATCATCGCCCACGTGGACCATGGCAAGACCACCCTTGTGGACAAAATGTTGATGGCCGGACATCTTTTTAGAGATAATCAAAATGCCGGCGAACTGATACTCGACAGCAATGACCTTGAGCGCGAGCGCGGCATAACAATACTCTCCAAAAACGTCTCCATCAATTACAAAGGGACAAAAATCAACATTATAGACACTCCGGGACACGCCGATTTCGGCGGCGAAGTGGAGCGCGTGCTCAATATGGCCGATGGCTGCCTGCTGTTGGTCGATGCTTTTGAAGGACCGATGCCCCAGACGCGTTTCGTTCTTCAAAAAGCGCTTCAGATAGGACTTAAGCCCATTGTCGTCATAAACAAAGTGGATAAGCCCAATTGTCGCCCCGAAGAGGTGCAGGAGATGGTTTTCGACTTGATGTTCAATCTTGATGCCACAGAAGATCAGCTCAATTTCCCGACACTTTTCGGCTCGGCCAAGCAAGGTTGGATGAGTACGGACTGGCGCAAACCCACAGACAATATCCTGCCGTTGCTGGACGCTATTATTAAGTACATCCCGGCGCCGCAGACGCTTGAAGGTGACGCACAGATGCTGATCACTTCGCTGGATTACAGCAATTACGTAGGCCGTATAGCAGTGGGACGCGTACACCGCGGCACTTTGCGCGAGGGTATGGATATAGCCTTGATGCGCAAGGACGGCAGCATCTCGCGCCAGCGTATCAAGGAATTGCATGTCTTTGAGGGTATGGGCCGCAAGCGTGTCAGCGAGGTCAGCAGCGGCGATATTTGCGCATTGGTGGGCATCGAAGGATTTGAAATCGGCGATACAGTGGCCGATATCAACAACCCTGAGGCGCTGCCGCGCATAGCCATAGACGAACCCACGATGTCTATGACCTTCACCATCAACGACAGCCCCTTCTTCGGCCGCGATGGCAAGTACGTCACCTCGCGACATATCGGCGACCGCCTTATGCGAGAGCTTGATCGTAACCTCGCACTGCGCGTGACCAAGGCTCCGCACGAAGACGTCTGGACCGTATATGGTCGCGGTGTGCTGCACTTGTCAGTACTTATCGAGACCATGCGTCGCGAAGGTTACGAATTGCAAGTAGGCCAACCGCAGGTGATTGTCAAGGAAATAGACGGACGCAAGTGCGAGCCTGTCGAGCTGTTGACAATCAATGTCACCGATGAATATGCCTCCAAAATCATAGATATGGTGACCCGTCGTAAGGGCGAGTTGACAAGTATGACCTCCAATGCAGGACGCACCAATCTCGAATTTCAGATACCGTCGCGCGGCATTATAGGACTGCGCAACAACGTACTCACCGCAAGTGCCGGCGAGGCCATTATGGCTCATCGTTTCTACGAGTACCAGCCTTGGAAGGGCGATATCGAGCGCCGCACCAACGGTTCGCTTATAGCTATGGAAGCCGGAACGGCATACGCTTACGCCATTGATAAGCTGCAAGACCGCGGTCGTTTCTTTATATTCCCGCAGGAAGAGGTCTACGCCGGACAGGTTGTGGGCGAGAATGCAAAGGAAAACGACATTGTCGTCAACGTCACCAAGAGCAAGAAACTCACCAATATGCGTGCCTCGGGCGCCGATGACAAGGCTCGTATTATTCCGCCTGTGGTCTTCAGTCTCGAGGAAGCACTTGAGTATATCAAGGAAGACGAATATGTCGAAGTGACACCGCACCACCTGCGTCTGCGCAAGATTATTCTTGACGAAACCGAGCGCAAACGCGCCAACCGTTAATTGCCTGTCCTATCAACAAAACAGACCGCAAAAGCTACACAAGCACATGCAACCATACACCATTAAATTAAGGGGTAAGATTGAGACCGTGAACCGTCCTTTGGTGATGGGCATCCTCAATGTTACGGACGACTCGTTTTACGGCGACTCGCGAGCCTTTGACGAGAAAGCGGTGGCGATGCGTGTGCGCACGCTCCTGGACGAAGGCGTCGATGTCATAGACGTAGGCGCATGCTCGACACGCCCGGGTTGCGAATGTGCCACGGCCGAAGAAGAGCGCCGTCGCTTGGATATGGGGATGCGTGTGCTGCGGTCGATAGACACGAATGTGCCCCTGAGCGTAGACACCTTCCGCGCCGATATAGCCCGCCATTGTGTTGAGGACCTCGGCGTGGATATCATCAACGATATCTCCGGCGCGAGCGACCCGGAGATGGCACGAACGGTGGCCGAACTCGGCGTACCCTACGTGCTGATGCATATGCGCGGCACTCCGCTGGATATGCAACAGCGCACCGATTATGGCGAAGACGTGGTCGCCTCGGTACTCACCGAGATGTCTCGCAGCTATGAGCGACTTGTTTGGGCCGGAGTGAGCGACATTATTATTGACCCCGGATTTGGATTTGCCAAGACGCTTGAACAGAATTACGAGCTTATGCGTTATCTTGACGCCTTTGCCTTATTCGGCCGTCCCATTCTGGTCGGAATCTCGCGCAAGAGTATGCTTACTCGCCTTTTGGGTATATCCACCAACGATGCGCTCAACGCTACGACAGCTCTCAACACCATAGCACTGGAACGTGGCGCCTCAATATTGCGCGTGCATGATGTACGAGCCGCCAAACAGGCTGTGACAATATACGAAGCTGTCCGCGGACGATTTTGAAGACATAGTATTCACCTCTGCATTTACTGACTGCTTATGCCGGAATTTGGAATTAAAGACGCTATCGACATCCTAATCGTTGCCGTACTGCTGTACTACATATTTCGGCTGATGAAAGAGTCCGGCACCATAAACATATTTTATGGTGTGATGGCATTCATAGCCGTATGGGCGGTGGCCAGCGAGGTCTTGGAATTGCGCCTGATAGGGTCAATACTTGACCAATTTGTGTCCATAGGATTATTGGTACTTGTCATCATATTTCAAGACCAGATAAAGCGTTTCCTCATAGACTTGGGTAGCCATCGTCGATGGCGCTTCTTGCACAGACTTTTCAATCATCGTGATGACGATGAAGCCGTCAGTCTTCGTGCCGAAATTATGCCCATCGTGTATGCGTGCATGGCTATGTCTAAGACTAAAACCGGAGCTCTGATTGTCATACAGCAAAATATGTCATTGGAATCTATAGCCAAAAGCGGAGACATAATAGATGCGGCCATCAATACGCGTCTTATCGAAAATATCTTTTTCAAGAACTCGCCGCTGCATGACGGAGCAATGATTATTGCCAATCACCGCATTGTTGCAGCCGGATGCATCTTACCGGTGAGCCACGACAGCAGTGTGCCCCGCTCGCTTGGTCTGCGCCATCGCTCGGCACTGGGCATTGCGCAGGAGACGGATGCTATAGCCATAGTCGTCAGCGAAGAAACCGGCAATATTTCCGTGGCCCATCGTGGAGCTTTGCGTGTCAAACTGTCCACGGCCGACTTGGAGAAAATCCTTTACGAGGGTATGTCGCACGAATAATCAGTATCCGAGACATATATGCAGCGACAGCCGTGCACGATGCGCGGCTGTCGTTATTTTCTATGACTATAAAAGATGGGTTCATTGGATATAAACCGAGATTACTGCTATAATGGCTATAATAGCTGTAATAGCTGTTATGGCTATGGCGGTGGTGCCGGCTGTTATAGCCGGGTTATCATCGGGCTATCCGAACGTGGCTGCGAGGTCATCGAATCTGGCGGCGCTGTCCGCACCGAAACGGGCCAGAGAAGCACGAGCCTGTGCCTGAGTCTTTTCGACTTGCGGATGGCTTTTGCTGTAGAACTTGTCGGCATAGCATATCAGACGCTCCAGTAGCGTCTCGGGCATATAATCGCCCGGAGGCATGGGTAGGTGATTTTCGGCAATATCCTCGGCTGTGATACCGGTGCCGGTATGCCTTTCGGCTACTCGAGCCAGCCATTCGGGTGCGCCGGCCTTGCGGAGCATAGCTGCTCCGAGAATGCCGTGGCGCAGATAGTGCTCCGTTCCGTGGCAGTGGATGCCGGGGGCATCGGTGGCGATGATGCCTATGTCGTGAAGCATTGCTGCGGCCACTATGTCGCCGTCGGACAAGGGTAGGACATGGGTATGCGCAATATCCAGCGCTTTTCGCACCACTTGCAGACTGTGCGTCACCAATAGCTCTTTGAGCTTCTGTGTTTCGCTATCCGTGGCGCTGTAGATATTATCAATATACGCCATATAGTCTACCGTTGACGGTGGTAGACCGTATGGCGTATGTTGTGTATCGGTAGTGGTAGGCATCAAAGCACGGTGTTCCAGCCGTGTACATCCTCGATTTCGCCGTACTGGATGGCGCGGAGTGTATTGTACAGCTTGGTGGTGATGGGACCGGGCTTGCCGTCCTTGGCGATGAGATATTGGCGTCCGGTGTCAAGGTCGTCTATGCGGTGTATGGGCGAGCATACGGCTGCGGTGCCGCAAGCGGCGGCTTCTTGTACTTCGGCCAATTCTTCGACGGGGATGTGGCGTGCTTCGACCTCCATGCCCATGTCGCGTACCAGCTGCTGGAGGCTCATATTGGTGATGGACGGAAGTATGGATTCGCTGGCCGGGGTGATGTACTTATTGCCTTTGATGGCGAAGAAGTTGGCCGGGCCGCATTCGTCGAGATATTTCTTTTCTTTGGGGTCGAGGTATAATACTGCCGAATAACCTTTGTCGTGAGCCATGCATCCGGCTTTGAGCGATGCGGCGTAGTTGCCGCCGGTCTTGAATCGACCCGTACCCTTGGGGGCTACACGGTCATACTCGCGAGTGATGCAAATGTCGGTGACGCCGAATCCGGTCTTGAAGTAAGGGCCTACGGGCGATACAAAGATGATGAAGGTGTATTCGGTGGCGGGGTTGACGCCTACGCGTGCGCTGATGCCTATTTCGAGGGGACGGATATATAGCGAAGCGCCGCTACCGTAGGGCGGGATAAAGCGCTCGTTCAACTGTACGGCCTTTATGGTCATTTCGCGGAAAATCTCCATAGGCACGGGTTCCATCATCAGACCTTCTGCCGAATTGCGCAGGCGCTTGGCGTTTTCTTCGAGGCGGAAGATGCGGATTTTTCCATCGGCGCCGCGGAAGGCCTTGAGCCCTTCGAATATTTCCTGTCCGTAGTGCAGCGCAGTTGCGGCGATATGCAGATCTATGGTCGGCGATTGGGATACTTCAATTTCGCCCCATTTGCCATCACGGTAGGTGCAACGTACGTTGTAATCTGTGGGAATATAGCCAAAAGGAAGTTTTGACCATTCGAGTTCCGGAATGTTGTTGCTCATATCGATTGTCTGTTAGGTGTTTTTTTAATTGTTTTTCTGTCTATGAAGGGGCTGCCGTGACGGCGGCCGGTTCTAATCCTTAAGTAGATTTGACCTTGCAAATATAGACTATATTTTGATGCGGTGCAACTTTATTGATGGATTTTAACGGCCAATTTCGGAATACTATGCGTGGATGTGGTGCCGGGATGGTTGCAAAAACTTGTTATAGCGCTGCAAATACGGCCTTTGGCGTGGGCGACCGAGCTGTGTGTCCCCGATCATTGCGGACTGCTGTATCGAACAGGTGCGAGATGTTCTGCGTGTTGTGTATATAATATATTTTTTATACCTTTGTATGCAAAACAACAGACTAACTGATTTATCGAAATGGCAACAGCATTAAACATTAAACGTAAGAATATCGACCTGCCGGTCGACACACTGCAAAAGCTTTCAATTATGGCAGTAGCACAAGGTATGAGTCTCAAGAAGTACATAGAAACGCTGCTTTGCGCCAAAGCTGCATCCATTGCCGTTGAGGTAAGCGAGAATCCGTCTCCCTCTGGAGATACATGGTTTAATAACCCCGACAATATGAAGGAACTCAATGAAGGTATATGCCAATACAAAGAGGGTAAGACAAAGGCTTATACTATGGATGAAATAAAGGCCATATTAAATGTTTGAGTTACGAAATAGAACTTACTGCAAAGGCGGAACGACATCTGATTGAGTGGAAGAAATCGGGACAGATCAAAACTCTCCGAAAAATTGTGACGCTTTTTGAGGAGTTGAGGGAGCATCCGACTACCGGCACAGGACAAGTCGAACAACTCAAAGGAAACTATTCGGGTTTCTGGAGCAGACGCATAGACAAAAGCTCTCGTATGGTGTACACCATCGAGGAAATGCGCGTAATCGTTACCATAGTATCCCTGAAAGGCCACTACGATGAATAGTAAGTATATATACAGATATGTAGGACGGAGACCGACAACGGCCTCCGTCCTTCTTTTATTTGCGGTAGAAATCGCCGCTGTGGGTAAGCGGCGGTCGGCACTGACGCCATAGTCGTGCACGGGGAAGTACAGCCAAGACGGCTGTAAGATATCGCGGCTTATATCATTTTCGATGCTGTTTAAATTCCGGTGAATGATACCGTAGTGAGCCGTGAAGGTCGGTTTGCCACGAAAGCGGTGGTCAGCGTTCCGGCGATACTGCGCCTCGAAGAAGAGCCGTACCACTTTCTCGCATTTTAAGGGGGCAAGTGTATTATTCGTCAATTAAGGGGAATGCACGGTCGTAGACTTCGGTGAGCCTTTCGCCGTTATAGAGCCAAAATGGGGTCGGTTGCAAGGCATAATTATTAGGCTTGCCTTGCAGGAGGCGCGTGACCATCGTCAGTGACTGCTCAACGTCCTGATACGCCACTTTTCGGGCATCAACTATGACTACGGACTTTGTCGGGTCGTCAGCATAGACGAGGACATCTCCCTTCCTTAGACCCATATCGAAGAAGTTCAGCGGTGGTCGCCGTGCGTGCTTCGTTTTTTCGATGGCGGCGACATCACCGGCGTCTATGTCGTTGTTGATTTCGGCAGCGACCTCGGCGGTGGCATCGCCCTCATTAAGGTGGTTCATCAGCTTTAGCAGCGGGACGGCCTGCGAGGGCGAGATGCGGAAGAACTCGCGGTTCTCGTTTACGCGGTTTGGAGCGAAGGCGGTATGCAGTGCGGCCTCAAGCTCGGCCATATGGGATAATTTGACCTTGCAGGCATAGGCGCACTCGAAAGGCAGCGGAACGCCGGTGGTGTATAGCTCGCGCATACGCGCATCAAGGTCTTTGCGCGAGGTCATACCGATTTTGACGAGGCCGGGCATGCACTCATTGGTCAGCAGGTAGACAATGCCGTATTCTTTTTTGTCGGACATATTCTCAGTCATTTCGTTTAATAATGTATACAGGTTCAATTGGCATTAGGGATTTGTCTTCCTCGGGCATTTTATCGAAGTATTGCACCCACAGGTCTGCGAACTCATATCCATCAATGAGGCGGACATTGTACTGGCGTGTCTCGGCCTTGGCCGCCTCGGCAAAGCGCCCCGAAGTTACAACGATAGGTACATCTTTTTTTGCAACCCCGGTTATGCCGCGAATGACATCAACCGTTACGGGATTGTCAAGGCCATAATGCTTGACCTGAACCTTCACGATAGGCTGGAGGACGCCAAGAGGGTCGCGGTATGCAATAATATCAATACCTCCATCCCGGCCTTTTGGTGCAATGAACGGCGTATAATATCCCATTGCTCGGAGCAAAGCCGCCACCATGTCCTGGAACTCGTACGCATTTTTTGCACGGATATATTGCATAATGTCGTCGGCAGCTTGTGCCTTCATTTTTTCAAAAGGAGCGACAGCGGTAGCAGAAGATGAGCAATCAGCGTCTGCAGACGCCATTACAACACCGTTTTGCTGACTTTCGATATAACCCTTATGTGCCGCCTCAAATAGTTCGTCCGGGGTGAATTTCGATAAAGCCTCTTTGCCCTTATCCGTCAGAAACCACAGCCCTTTTTTCTTAACGATATACTCACATTTTACAAGGTTTATCGAATAAAAAATCAGAGTGGACTGCCAACGGGTATTGCCGTTATTAAGGATATGGCTTTCCCATTCATCAAAATCTAAGGTCTTCCCGATTATTTTCAAGAGGTCAGAGAACGCCACCTCCGTCCCGGTTTTATCAAGAATTGAAAGCGATGCATACATCAGTTTGGTGGCGAGTATGCGGCTGCGGCTTGGCGCTTTTCCTTTGCTCATTTGGTTTGATTTTAGACTTAATGATGATTGGATTGTGAATTTTTACAAATATAGACTATATTTTGATGCGGTGCAACTTTATTGATGGATTTTACGGCAAATTTCGGGCAAGGCTGTGTATGAATAGAATTATTAGGCGGTTTATGTTGAGCCGTATCGGCGGAATTTTTGTCTGAAGCGCTTATATGCGGCCGGACGTATCGTTTGAATTTCGGGAGTTTGGTGTGGTTAATTGTTTCTCGGATGGATGTTCAACGTGAATTTCTTAATTGATAAGGATAAATTTTACGGATTTAAGATGTTGATGTGTAGCGCGATAGCTTTTGAGGGTGGATTTCGAACGAAAAAAGTCGCAAAAAAAGTTTGTCAGTTTCGGAAAAGTGCGTACCTTTGCAGTGCTTTTGAAAGCAACCTCGGGGTGTAGCTCAGTTGGTTAGAGTACGCGTCTGGGGGGCGTGAGGTCGCTAGTTCGAGTCTAGTCACCCCGACCCAAAACACAATTTCCCCCTTAAGCGGGCCTCCATTCGGAGGTTCGCTTATTTTTTGTGCTCTGTCTTTTCGGTTGATTACAGTAGGGGAGCTTCGATTTTCGAGAATTAAAATACTTGGCATAAGCCGTGTTTGGTTCGCCGGTGGGAAAGATTTGGTTGTCTACCGGGCGTCCTTGGTTGAACTCTTCGCCGAAGACTGCGGCTACGGCTTGTGCGGCATGCCAGCTCTCCGTGGTTCCGACTTTCGCGGCCAGGACTGCGGGTATGGCGTGCAGTTGGTCGTCCGTGACGCCCATATTGCGGGTGCCGCTGACGTGTGCCTTGAGCTGCGATGCGCAGCCTTCCAGCGCCGAAAGTGCGCCGATGGTGGCCATCTCGCGCTCGGCGAAGGTGAGGATGTCGCGTTCAAAGATATCTCCGAAGAGGTGGGCTTTCAAGTAATAGTCTTCGGCGGCGTCAAAGGCATAGTTGAAGTGTGTGCCGCCGCATAGACGGGTCTGCACTTCGGTGCCTTTGCTGAGCGCGTTGTAGTCGGCAGGCAGCGGCGAAGCTTCGCGCCCGGGGTTGTCACAGATGCCGCGTTCGGAGCGTTTGGAGATTACGGATTGCAATGTGCCGAGTGCATTGAGGCTACGCGGAAATCCTGTGTAGGCGTACAGTTGTGTAAACACTTCTTTGAGCGATGAGATGTCGATGCCGTTGTCCAGCGCATTGCCGATAGCGTCGGCAAGGCCGTCCATGTCGCCGCGAGCCTCGAAGGCGGCTACGGTGACAATGTCTTGTTGTCGTGTGTTCAATGTATTCATAATGTTATCGTTGGCTACGCATTCGATAGAGGAGGCGGCTACCGCCAGCGCTATAGCAATGTGTTTCATATAGCGGTGTTTTACATTATATATGTGAGGCCTTGTTTACTGATGCAAAATTACAGCGCTTTTATGGACATATCGATACCCTAATTACCGAAATTATTGCCATTTTTTCGGTTATGGTAGTGTTGTGCTTCATGCTCGGAGTGACAATGACTGACAGCGTATACAAAGCTTTATTGGGATTGGGCCTCGTTCTATGTGAATGCGGTCTTTTGTGCGTACTTTCTTAGCTGTTAGGACTGTAAGCGACAATGAAGTAATGAAGGTTGTGCAGGGCCGGGACTTTGGCACAGAATATGCTAATACGAAATATACAAAAATAGAAAATCAATTAAATAACTAACATAAAAAGTTTGAATTATGAACGTTAAACCTCTTGCCGACCGCGTAATTATCCGCCCTGCAAAGGCCGAAGAAGTTACGGCTGCCGGTATCATCATCCCCGATTCCGCAAAAGAAAAACCGCTGAAAGGCACTGTTATCGCCGTAGGTCCCGGTACCAAAGACGAAGTTATGGAGCTGAAAGACGGCGACACCGTGCTGTATGGCAAATACGCCGGCACCGAACTCGAAATCGAAGGTGACAAGGTGCTGATTATGCGCCAGAGCGAAGTCCTCGCCATCCTTGGATAAGCAGGACGTACAATCATCCCAAACACGCTAAATATCTACAATTATGTCAAAAGAAATCAAATTCAATACAGAGGCTCGCGAAGAGCTCAAGAAAGGCGTGGACGTATTGGCCAACGCCGTCAAGGTTACACTCGGCCCGAAAGGTCGCAACGTCATCATTGACAAAAAATTCGGTGCGCCGCATATCACTAAGGATGGTGTCACCGTAGCTCGTGAAGTCGAGCTGGAAGAGCCTATGCAGAATATGGGCGCACAGCTTGTCAAGGAAGTCGCTTCCAAGACCGGTGACGATGCCGGCGACGGCACCACCACCGCCACCGTATTGGCTCAGGCTATTGTCAATGTCGGCCTGAAGAACGTCACTGCCGGTGCCAATCCTATGGACCTTAAGCGCGGTATCGATAAGGCCGTAGCCACCGTGGTCGAAGGCATCAAGAAGATGGCACAGCCCGTAGGCGATGACTTCAAAAAAATCGAAGACGTAGCTCGCGTATCGGCCAATAATGACGAAACTATCGGTCAGCTTGTTGCCGAGGCTATGAAGAAAGTCAAGAAGGAAGGCGTCATCACCGTAGACGAGGCCAAGGGTACCGAAACCACTATTGACATCGTCGAGGGTATGCAGTTTGACCGCGGCTTTATCTCGCCTTACTTCATCACCGATGCCGAGAAGATGGAATGCGTTATGGAGCGCCCCTACATCCTGCTCTATGACAAGAAGATTTCCAACCTCAAGGATATGCTTCCAATTCTCGAAAGCACTGCTCAAAGCGGTCGCGGCTTGCTGATTATCGCCGAAGACGTCGATCAGGAAGCTCTTGCCACACTCGTTGTCAATCGTCTGCGCGGATCACTGAAGATTTGCGCCGTCAAAGCTCCCGGCTTTGGTGACCGCCGCAAGGAGATGCTCGAAGATATCGCCATTCTTACCGGCGCTACCGTCGTAAGCGAGGAAAAAGGTATGCAGCTTTCAGCCGCTACTATTGACATCCTCGGTACGGCCGAAAAGGTTACGATAAACAAAGAAAATACCACTATCGTCAATGGTGCCGGCAATAAGGACAATATTGCCGCACGTGTGGCTCAGATACATGCTCAAATTGAGCAGACCAAGAGTGACTATGACCGCGAAAAGCTGCAGGAACGTTTGGCCAAACTTGCCGGCGGTGTCGCAGTGCTGCACATCGGTGCGCCCAGCGAGGTTGAAATGAAAGAGAAGAAAGACCGCGTAGATGATGCGTTGAGCGCAACGCGTGCCGCAATTGCCGAAGGTATTGTTCCCGGTGGTGGTGTGGCTTACATCCGCTGTATCCCCGCCCTGCGTGCCCTCAAGGGTGACAATGACGACGAGCAGACCGGTATCGAGATTGTGCTTCGTGCCATCGAAGAGCCTCTGCGTCAGATTGCGGCTAACGCCGGTGTCGAAGGTGCCGTTGTGGTACAAAAAGTCAGCGAAGGCACAGGCGACTACGGCTACAACGCTCGCACGGACACTTACGAGAATCTTCACGCAGCCGGAGTTATCGACCCGGCCAAGGTGACGCGCGTTGCATTGGAAAATGCCGCATCCATCGCCGGAATGTTCCTGACCACCGAATGTGTCATCGCCGACAAGAAGGAAGAGAATGCTGCACCTGCTATGCCCGCCGCCGGAATGGGTGGCATGGGCGGTATGATGTAAGCTTCCGCAATACACAGTGAGATGTCGCCCGAGATCGGGCGGTAGTCTCCAAGCCAAGGAGAGCCGCTTCCACGCAAGTGGGGCGGCTCTCTTTGTGCTTAGTCTGTATCGATATTCGCTCTTAGGCACTTTCGATTATTTTTTTTATGGACGGGTATGTCTATAACAACAACGCAGCGGGCAATGCCGAGCATTGTCCGCTGCGTTGTTGTCTTCAAAAACGGAGATTATTTGAGTGCGTCCTTGACTGCGTCGTTCGGAACCATTTCTTCTTTGAAGATGTAGGCGCCGGTCTTGGGGGACTTGACCATTTTGATGACCTTGCTGTATGTACGGCCTTCACCTTTTTGCAGGGAGGCCACTGTTTTCTTTGCCATATCTTAGGTGGTTTGGGTGCGTATAGGTGAGGGGTGTTATTTAATCTCTTTATGAACGGTCACGCGCTTCAGAATGGGATTGTATTTTTTGAGTTCGAGGCGCTCTGTGGTGTTCTTGCGGTTCTTGGTGGTGATGTAACGGGATGTGCCGGGCATTCCGCTGGCTTTATGTTCGGTGCATTCGAGGATGACCTGCACGCGATTACCTTTTGCTTTCTTTGCCATCTTCTCTTATATTTTTAGAATCCAATGATTTTGATGTCGTTCTCGGTCAGGTAGCCTTTTTCGGCGGCCTGAATCATAGCGGCGTTGAGGCCTAATTTGTTGATGGTGCGCAGTCCGGCAGCGGAGATTGTCAGGCTGATCCACATACCTTGTTCTACCCAATAGAATTTCTTGGTGAACAGGTTGACGTTAAAACGACGTTTGGTGCGACGTTTCGAGTGCGATACGTTGTTGCCCGTGATAGCTTTCTTGCCGGTGATTTGACAAATCTTTGACATGGCTGTTAATGGTTTATCGTGTTCGGTGTCTGTTTATTGTTGTCTTTGAATGTCTTAGCGGCATACGTTCCGTCTCATATCACCTGTGGGCGCATCTTTCCCACCGGCTTTTTCGGAGCCGCCGTAAAACAGGATGCAAAGTAACGACTTTTTCCGTTATCTACCAAATATTTCCACCTTTTTTTGTCCGAATGGTCGAAAATAATTTTCTTGCACTTGGTCTGCATTGTGTCGGGTGGCTTGTCCGAGGTATCGGGTTGCCTCAAGTGATGCTTGGAGTGACCGAGGCATGGTATGATGTGGATGCCTTTTGCCGGTTTTTGGCGCGATAATTGCTGTTGTATTTGCGGCAGGGTGGATGTTTTGCCGCTGCCGTGTAATTCAAATCATATAATGTATATCGCATCCCGAAAGCATAAAGAGAATATCGCCGAATACTTGCTGTATATGTGGCAGATAGAGGATATTATCCGCGCCTACAATCTTGATATTGACCGTATAGACGAGGCTGTAATACGACCTATGGGTTTGGACGTGGAGCGGGCGCATGCGTTGCGCGAGTGGTATGTGTCGCTTATAGATATGATGCGTCGTGAGGGTGTGGAGCGTTCGGGACACTTGCAAATCAATCGTAATACGTTGGGTCAGCTTGTGGACTTGCATCGGCGTTTGTTGTCGAGTGCCAAGTATGCCGAGTATAGTGCTCAGTTGTACAAGACCTTGCCGTTTATTGTCGAGCTTCGCGCCAAGGGTGGGGCGTCACCGGCCGGCGAGCTTGAGACGTGTTTCAATGCGTTGTATGGGGTGCTGATGCTCCGCCTGCGCGGCAAGGAGATTTCCAAGGGCACGGCTGATGCTGTGGCTCAGATTTCCAAGCTCTTGGCGATGCTTGCCGGGTATTACAAACTCGATAGGGACGATAAACTGGAGTTTTGAGGGTAAGGGCAATTGCTCTAAGCAAGTTTCATCTATTATTATTAAAGCCTGAATAGCTGTTATGGCTATTCAGGCTTTAATAGCATTGTGGCTGTTATGGTTATTAATGCAGTTCCGGCTATATACGGCCTATGTAGTGTGTGCATGAGTGTGGCTGTTCTCAGCCGTCGATGCGGCTGGCGGCGGCCATTTCGTCGTATTCTTCCCAGTCGGGGTCGTTTTCGCACGTGATTTTCAGGGGCAATAGCGGCAGCGATGCCAGGGCTTCGTTGAGTTTGCGCCCGAAGATATTGGTGCTGGTGGTATAGAACACCCATTGGCGGCTTCCGTCGCCGGTGTATATGCCGGTGAGCACTGCCACTGGGTCTTTGTCGAAGGCTTCGGCCATAGCATCGGTGGCCTGTTCCATGAGTGTGGAGTCTTCGAAGTCGGGCATGTCGTGACCTCCGTATTCCCAGGAGATGGTAACGCGGATGTTGTAGCGTGGGTTGGTACGGAATTTTTGGATGTCGGCGCGTCCGGTGACCAGGATGTCATATCCTTGGTCGCTGATGGTGGGGCATGTCCAGTATTCTCCTTTCATAAATAAAACAGTGGGCGTTTTTGGGGAAATTGGAAGTTAGAGGCTATTTTTAAGACTTTAAGGTCTTTAAGGACTTTATGGTCTTTATGGTTGAGAAGTGTTGCACGGGGGCTGTTCAATTGTGTAGAGTCAAGTGGCAA
>DLLT01000053.1 GCA_002478045.1 Porphyromonadaceae bacterium UBA7555 | reverse complement strand
CCGCCGCATCCCCATACGTCGTTACCGTCACCCTGTTATGCTGCGCAAAGCCCGGCACAGTCCAGACGAGGCACACCGCGAGTGCTGCACATACAAGCCATAAGCCCGATATGGAGCTTTTTATTATCCTTGAATATTTTTCGTGGTACGGCATGGCCGGTTTCGCGGTGGGGTAATCGGTTGTAAGTTGGAAGATTGCATAGCAATCCCATCCATCGGCAAATATACGCGTTATTTTTTATAACGAAAAGGCTTTTGGGATAAAAATTGGCCCGTGCCTAAAAATACGTAAATTAATGCAATCCGCCTCAGTCTGATAGCGGCTGAGGCGGATTGCTATGAGATATGTCGGTGTGAGATATGTCGGGGTACGCTGTGCAGGCTTAGCGGACGATGACTTTTGTCACCTTTATGCCATCGGAAATGATGTAGAATCCCGAGGCGGGCAGATGGATGTCGCCGCTGCCCGAGGCAACGGTTGCGCCGGCGGCGGTATAGACGTCGACATGTCTGTCGGCGTGTATTGCCCGTCCGATGATGGACCAAGTCGTGCCATCGGCCTCAATATCGGTTACAGCTCCGAGGTCTATTACGGTCATGGTCTTGGTGTTCGGGTCCAATACAATCTTGGCATTGGATATGGTTGCGTTGTCTTTGAGCGACATGTTCGAGCCCTTATCTTTGAGCGCGTATGGGGTATTGGGGACTACGGCTTCGCCGTTGGAGCCGAGGTCGACGGTGTTCCAGTCTTCGGTGGCAAGTTTGAACTCGCCCTGAAGCTTAATGTCCTCGATGGTGAAAGTACCGTCCGGGTTGTAAACCATCGGGTTGGACAATCCCCAGCTGTTGAGGTTGCCGCGCAGATACACTGTGTAGTCGGACCAATCGCTTGGCGGTTGGCATCCCCATTGTTGCCCGAGCCATTTGGATTTCGATACAAATTTGGAGAGGAACGAACTTGCTGCAGCCTGTTCGTCGCTGTTGCCGTAACGCGGCCATCGTGCCGCATCGGCGGAGGCGGCTGCCGAGATATTTGTGGCAAATGCGCTGATATAGCGTTTTGTGTCGGCGTAATGCTTGGTGCAAAACTCGCTCCAGACTTCTTTGACCTTGGCTTGGAAGCGTGGGAACTTGTATATCTCGCCAATCCATGTTTGGTTGAAAGTCGGTTTGTCCCAAACGAACTGCGAGGTGCCGCGTTTGTATGCGTTGCCGAAGTCCCATACCGGGCCGAATACCCATTTGGTGTCGCTACCCAATTGCTTGTGCATATAGCAGCTGCCGTGGAACGATTCGCAATCGTCCAAAATTTCTTGGACGATGTAATAGCGTGCAAGAGCATCAATGTCCACGTATTTTTCCCATTCGGTTGAGGACTTGTCCGAGGCGTATATTGCGGCATTTATGGCTGTCATCTGGGAAATCAAGTAAGAACCTTGTTCCGAAGACAGAACCTCGGGCGTCTTGTAAGTGAAGATTATTCTTTCGCCATTGCCCTCGGTGATTTCGACGTGTGGGTCGGTGTCATAGTTGTCTATTTCGATGAGCCATCCTCCGGTGACGGCTTCGGCATCGGTAGCATTGTCCGCTTGTTCGACGACGTCCACGCGGTCCGGGTCGACGCGCACCAGTTCGGTGAGGAAATACAGACCGATATAATTGCCGTTGAGGAATACCTCTACCGGCTCGGCTGTCGGAGTCCATGCCAGCCCGAGTCGTCGACTGAGTTCAAAGCCAACGGCGTTACGCAAAAAACCGAGGTCATCATCAGCATTTGCCAATAGCCCGAAATGTTTGTTTTTCTTCATACCCAGGATGGCGACTTTCTTCTCAAACTTAAGCCGATAAGGTTTTTTGTCAAATCCGGTCCAAGTGTAATTGCCCCGGCCTTTTATTTTCAGCGATACAGGTGCATCGGCGCTACCGACCGGCTCCACACCGCTTACGCCGTTGGCATCGAGATACAACGAGGCGTTCACGTAATCCTCTTTTGAGGTTATGGCGGCTCCGTTTTCGGTGTTGATATATAGCAGAGGAAGAGACCCCGAAGGCTCGGCCGCATACGATATGGCGGTAGCGAGAAGGACGAAAAGCGTAGAAATAAATACCTTGGCTGCTGACGAATGAGTGCAATTGAATAAATGCATAACTATGTATTGATGTGAAATATGATTGCGTAGACACGACTGACACCTCTACACGATACAACCATGGAAGCATAGTTATATCGAAGTCGAGGCAAACGCGCCGTGCTTGCAGTAAGTATGATGATGCAAAAGTATCGAAATAATGGCTAATAGCCAAGCGTTAAGTCGCTTTTTTTGTTGATTGTTCACGGTCGGTGTCGTGTCGGCCGAGCGCAATGCGCTTGTTAGAGGCGGCAAAGGATGCCTGTGGGGACGAGTAGGGCAAGGCGGTTGCGCATACGTGTATGTATGTCGCGGAGTGCGCGCCGGCGGTCGGCATCGATGTCCTTGCGGCAGCGTGCCACGGTGGCCTGTAATGCCGCGATGTCGCAGCCGGGGGCTGCTTGTGTCTGGTCTGTGCCGGTTGGAATTGCGTTGCGTTGCGCTGCTCGCAGCGTGCGTGCGGCTGTTACCAGGATGTTGAAGCGTGCTGACAGTCGCCTGTCCATGGCAGCGCTCACGAGCGCTTTGTCATCCAAGTCTTTGGCCCATGAGACGATGTCGTCCGTAACATCAAGGACATCGGCACGATGGTCGTCCCAGCGATGAACGAAGCTGGCGGAATGCTGTCTGTAAAAGTATATCGGCGCCGTGTCGTGGACGATAGCTCCGGCACGCCAATACAGTTTGTAAAATATATCAAGATCTTCGTAGCGGCGTCCTTCGGTGTAGCGCAGGCCGTCAAAAAGGTCCGAGCGGAAGGCTTTGGCGCACGACATTGGCTCGTGATAGGGGCGTCGCCGCAGGGTGGCTATGATGGCCTCGCGTGCCGACAATATCCGAGGCCGAGCCTCGGGCAGCGGCTCGGATGTGTCAAAGGGGCGTGCGGTGTACCAGCACGCCACGGCCGGGATGTTCGGATGGCCGTCGGCGAGGTCCATAAGCCGCTGCAATGCCTCGGGATGCAACGTGTCGTCCGCATCGACGAAGGTGACGTATTCGGCCGTGACGACATCGAGTGCGGTGTTACGCGCTGCCGATGGTCCGCCATTAGGACGCGACATCAGCCGTATACGCTCGTCTCGGCGAGTGTATCCGGCTGCTATATCGGCGGTATTGTCAGTGGAACCATCATCAATGATTATCGCCTGCCAGTCGCCGAAAGATTGCGCGAGAATGCTGTCAAGACATTCGGCAAGCCAAGGGGCGGCATTGTAGGCCGGTACGACAATGGCGATGCGTTCCATAGCGATGTCGAGTTGTGAGGGCTCGGAATTATTCGATGGTCAGAGGCCGCGACGGGGACGACTCGTTGTTGGTGCGATTGACGGCCGTGACAACGTAAATGCCCGGTTTATCGGCTAAGTAAGTGTCCGAGTACACGACATCGACGATATACTTGGGATTGTCTATGGGAGTTCCCTTAGTGCCCTTGGGGAAGCGGTATACCACAAAATGCGTGGCATCCATAATGGTGCCGCGAGCCTGCGGCACATCCCATTTGATGGCACAATGACGTCCGGAGGTGGCTCGGCGCAGGTTGGCCGGCGCCACGGGTGCATCGGAGCATATCCACGGATAAGTCGGAGGCAGAGCCACGGTGGCTTGTATGTCGCGGGCCAGCGAGTCGGCTACGCCGCCTACATTGGCCGTGATGGCGTATGCAGGCCACCAGCAATTGCCTTGGACATTAGGCAGCGAGCGCGACAGGTCCACCTTATGGTGCAGTTGCGTCGGGTCTGTTGACGGAGCCAGGTCTTTGTGCTTCATGATGTTGTGTACGTCTTGGCCGAAGTACATGTGTCGTGGTCCGGCATTGTCGTTCCACCATTGAGCCAGTACGAGTGTCGATGCGCGTTTATGCTCCAATTCCCAGTACAATTGAGGCAGCAGGTAGTCGATCCATCCTTTTTCGGACCACAGCAAAACGTCTGCGTATAGTGCATCGTAGTTTTGCAGACCATTGGTGTCGCTGCCGCGCGGGTCGCTGGATTTGTTGCGCCAGATGCCAAAGGGGCTGATACCGAAGCGCACCCATGGCTTCGCGCCCGAGGTGATGGCGTTGTGAATTTCTTCGATGAGCAGATCCACGTTTTGGCGACGCCAGTCGCCGCGTTTCATGCCCTTGCCGTATTTGGCGTACGAGGCATCATCCGGGAAGTCTATGCCTTTGGCCGGGTAGGGGTAGAAGTAGTCGTCGAAGTGTATCCCATCGACATCATAGCGGTTGACGATGTCCATGACTACCTCGGTGATGAATTTGCGGTTTTCGGGCAGTCCGGGGTCGAAGTACATCTTGTTGTCGCCCTTGTAAGTAACAAAACGCCACGGCTCGCGGTGGTATATATGCGAGGGTGCCAATTTTTCGTTCTTGGTGGTGGTGACGCGGTATGGATTGAGCCATGCGTGCAGTTCCATGCCGCGCTTGTGGCATTGCTCTATCATAAACTGTAGCGGATCCCAGTAGGGCGAGGGAGCTTTGCCGCCCTTGGTGAGGAACCGGCTCCACGGCTCCAACTTGCTGGGGTAGAAGGCATCGGCGCTGGGACGTACCTGGAAGAGTATGGCGTTGCATCCGGCGGCGCGAAGGCTGTCGAGTTGCGAAATCAGGTATTTCTGTAGCTCGGTAGTGCCTTTGCGCAGATATTGACCTTGGAAGACGGTGTGCATCCATGCGCCGCGAAATTCGCGTTTTGGCGCTGCCGGGTGCGAGGCGGCGGCAGTGGTTGCTATGCTCACTATGATGGCAAAGGCTGTCAGTAGTCGTTTCATTGAATAGTATCTGCTAATGGTAACGTTTTGACTTGGATATCGGGTGATTATCAGATTTCAACGGCTTCGGCTTCGGCCTCTTCCGTCTCGGCGTTTTCGGCTTTGACGTTGGGCAATTCGAGGCCGAGATGCTGACGACGGTCAATGACTTTGAGTATCAGACCCAGTACCAGGGCGGCCACGCCGAGGAAGGCGAGCATCAGCAGCGGGTTGGTGTAGTCGTAGGATACGGCGGCCGTTTCGGCATCCATAGCGCCGCTGTCTACAGCCTGTACCAGCGCGGGATTGGATGCGTCCAGAACCTTGCCGATGAGCAGGGGGAACAGCCACAGACCGATGTTCTGAATCCAGAAGATGAGTGCGTAGGCCGAGCCGATGATTTTAGCGTCAACCAGCTTGGGTACGCTGGGCCACAGCGAAGCGGGGACGAGCGAGAACGATGCACCCAGTACCAGAATTGTCGCATAAGCCACGCATACGCCGCCTACAGGGCTGCCCTTGAACATAGGAAGAACAAAGGCAAATGTCAGGTGGCACAATATAAGAAGCACCGAGCCGATGACCAGCATCGAAGCGGCCTTTCCTTTGTAGTCCACGTACTTGCCGAGGATGGGGGTGATGCCTACGGCCAGCAGCGGGAATACGGCGAAGATGGCGGCGGCGCTCTGGCGCATATAGCCGAAGAAGCAGTAGGTGATTAGAGCGATGACGGCCACGGCCAGAAGGCTGTATTTTAGCGCCTTGTCCTTGCTGAAATTGAATGCGAAGGAGGCGGCGGCCACAACAATCATGATGACGTACTGAATGACGGTCACCGTGTCCGAAGCCCAGAAGCTGTCGGCAGCCGGGGCGTCAAGCGTCAGATTGCATTGCAGCATATTGACGGCGTATTTCTGGAAGGGGAAGATGGCCGAGTAATAGAGCACGCACAGCAGCGCTACAAGCCAGAAACCGCTGGAACGCAATATTTTGCCAAGGTCGGAGATGCGGAACGGGTCGTCTTTTTCTTCTGAAGCATCATCAAGCTTACGGTCCATAAAGAAGTAGACGATGAACATGATGAGTGCTATCAGCAGCAGCACCACGCCGAAGGCCACCGAGCGGGAGACATCCACGGTACCGCCCATCTTGGCAAACATCGGCGAGAATATCATACAGGTGGCAACACCGAGACGAGCCAACGCCATTTCGCTGCCCATAGCCAGGGCCATTTCGCGACCTTGGAACCACTTGACGATACCGCGGCTAACGGTGATGCCGGCCATTTCGACGCCGCAACCGAAGATCATAAAGCCTACGGCGGAGAATTTAGCCGAAGCGGGCATACCTTCATAGAAAGGCGAGATTCCCAGCTCGTCGAAGCCCGGAATGTAGTTGAGGTTGTCGTTGAACCACGCTTCCAGGCCGCTACCGGCAAACATATCGGTGACTGCATACCAGTTGATGGCTGCGCCTATCAGCATCACCGTGCCCGAAAGTACGGCTGTGAAGCGCACGCCCATCTTGTCGAGGATGATGCCTGCAAATATCAGGAAGAATATGAAGACGTTCAGGAAAGTTTCGCTGCCCTGCATTGTACCGAAGGCGGTGGAATCCCATCCGCGCTCGGATTGCATCAAGTCCTTGATAGGCGACAAGATGTCCATGAAGATGTAAGAGCAGAACATTGCCAGTGCCAACAGTCCGAGGGCTGTCCACCGTGCCCACGCTTTGTCGCGGAGGCTTTCGGACCGTTTCAGTGCGGCCGCTTGTGTGATTTGAGACATAATGTGATGTGATTATGTGATGTTATTATATTGTATTTCAACGCGATATGCGAATGCTGGTGTTGAGCCTTTCCCTGATGGGCATAAGAGTTTATGCCTATCAGGGAAAGGCCTCAGCGCCATACTACTGCAAAAGTACGCAAAAAAATCCAGCTACTGTCCATAATGTTCGAAAAACAGCGGCCAAACACAAGCAAAAGGCGTGAAGGCTGGGCGATAAGCAAAAAAATGCGTAACTTTGCGAAAAGAAAATGGTGCGGCAAGTCTGCGACCTATCGCTCGATATATATGAGAAACGACAATATCAAGATAAGAGTATTCCTGCCGATGGCTATGGCCATTGTGGCTATGGCTATGGCTGTGTGCGGCTGCGGCGGCACGGAGGACGAACGCCCGGTGCTGACCGTGAGTATCGAACCTCAGCGAGCCTTGCTGGAAGACATTGTGGGCGACCGCTTTAAGGTGCGAACCCTGCTGTCGTCAGGCGCCAATCCCGAGACTTTTGAACCGACAATACGTACACGTATGGATGTAGATAAGTCCAAGGCCTATTTCACTATAGGTGGCATGCCTTTCGAAACCAACTTGGCCTCGACGCTTCCACGGACGGTACATCTTGTCGATTGCGCCAAGGGTATCAAGCTGATATACAATACGCACGATCATGGCGAAGGGCACAAACATATCGCCGATCCGCATACGTGGTCATCGGTGCGCAATGCGCGTATCATTGCACGCAATATGTACGAGGCTGTCGTATCCATCGATGCCGAGGGCAAGGAATATTACCGAAATAGATACGAGGCTCTTGAGAAAAGGCTGGATTCGTTAGACCGTGCTTGGACGGAGAAGCTGAAATCGGCGCCGACACGTGCCTTCGCTATCTGGCATCCGTCGTTGAGCTACTTTGCCCGTGACTATGGTTTGCGGCAAATATCTGTAGGGTTCGAAAACAAGGAGATGCCGCCATCGGCAATGGCACATACTGCCGCCGAGGCACGCGAGGCCGGGGTGCGTGTGCTCTTTTTTCAGCGCGAGTATGATTCGCGTCAGGCCCAAAGTATGAACCAAATGTTGGGGGCTCGTCTTGTAATCATCAATCCATTGGACTATGACTGGGAAGGACAATTGTATACGGTCGTCAAAGCCTTGTGCCGCTGAGAAGCCTTGTGCCGCTGAGAGCGAGGTGCTATTGTCGCTGTCCGGCGTAGGTATGAGCTGGGACGGACGCGAGGTGCTGCGCAATATCAGCTTTGATGTACGTCAGGGCGATTTTATAGCCATCACCGGTCCCAACGGCGGCGGCAAAACTACGCTTTTGCGCATTCTGTTAGGGCTGCTGCGCCCCACGTGCGGCACGGTTATGCGTAATCGTGATGTGCGTGTCGGCTATTTGCCGCAAAAAAACATGATAGACTCACGTTTCCCGATAAGTGTGCACGAAGTCATCAGTTCCGGGCTCTTGGCTTTGGATATGGACAAGGACGAGCGTCGCAGATTGTATGACGAGACTATACGCCGCGTCGGGCTTGAGGCGCATGCCGAGCAACCTATAGGGCAGTTGTCCGGCGGCCAGTTGCAGCGAGCACTGCTGGGCCGCGCTATTATTTCGCATCCGAGGTTGTTGGTGATGGACGAGCCTCTCAGCTATATAGACAAGCATTTCGAGGCCCAGCTCTACGACTTGATACGCGAATTGGCACGCGATACGACCATTGTGCTCGTGTCGCATGAGATGACCACCATTGCCGGGATGGCCAATCGTCATTTTATCATAGATGTGAATTTGCACGAGTGTTCCGCACCGCATCACTATATACATAGCGATTGCGACGAGTGACGTTGCTGTATTTCATCAGTTTTGGTATTTAGTGCGTTTATGTCGCTTCGGGTCCGCGATATTGACCTTTGGAGCGAGTGGCATGTCCGTACATCACGGCGTGTGTCGGGCAGCGGTGATAGCATGCCAGGCACATTGCGCAATTTCGACCCCAATGCGGATGCCCGTTTTCGATTGTGATATTTGACATCGGGCAGGCGCGGGCGCATGCTCCGCAGCCGATGCATACGTCCGTGAGGGCGAAGCGTTGCGGTTTGACCCCGTTGTTTTTGAAACTCGGGTATATAACCGAGGTCTTCAGCCAAGCACAGCATCCGCGCGTAACCATATCGTGAGGCTGTGCCGAGAGATTGTCCTGCATTATGGCTGCGGCTATGGCTGCTATGCGTTCCGGCGCTGCATCGATTTTGGCACGTCGTATTTCATCTTTGTCGACGTCGAAGCCGGGGAGACATACGTATGTATTGGGCATTTGGATGGTGTATGCCGATCGGGGCGTCCATCCGCGGACAGAAACAAGCCTTCGCCACATTTTGGCCGCATTGCCGGCATCGTCGCCGCAGGTGGCCACCATGTAGTGCGGCACTTCGGATGCTCCGGAGATGTCGGCTTGACGCATATATTCGACGACCACCGGCGGCACGCCCCAACTGTATATCGGGAACATCCATACGATGCGCTGCCGAGTGGAGGCGTTGTCCGGTATGTCGCCGTCGCGCTGTCGTGGAGATATGTCAAAAACGCTGTCTCCCAGTATTTGGGCTAATGACTTGGCGCAATACCGCGTATTGCCCGTTCCGCTGAAATATAGTATCATAATATGTGCGTGTCGGTTGAATGTTGCGCGAGAGGTGCGGGCCGTTGTACCTTAGGTCCTTCGACTAAGGCAATGGCAGCTTTCTTTCAGCGTATAGTGACCTGAGTGGCTCCGAAGCCGTATTTCTGGAACGAGGCGTCTTGGACATCCTGTCCGCGGTAGCGATGCTCCAATTCTTTGATGAGTGCTTGGCGCAACTTGCCTTCGCCTTTGCCGTGGATGAATATTATACGGCGTCCGTGGCGGCGCAGATTGGCGTCCATAACTCGGCGGAAAGTGTCCACCTGATAGTTGAGAATATCGGCGGGGGACATTCCGGCGGTGGTATCCAGCAGGCTGTCTATATGGAGGTCTACTTCCAACGGGTTGGCGTCATTGTCTTCTGTTTTGACTATCGGGCGGCGGCGTACCGGGCGGCGGTCGGCGCGTTTCTTTTCTTCGAGGGCACGGCGCAATGCCTTTGCGGTATCGTCGGCGCGTTTGGCTGCATTGTCTGCCGGGACGTCATTGGTAACCAATGCCGTGGCCAGCACCGGAGTGTCGAAATACTCGTTGGGTCTGAAGCAATGTACCTTGAAGAATTTGGTGGCGTCGATATTGATGCGCACGTCCAACGGCGTCTTGGGTTGGAATGTCCGGCCTTGCTTGTAAGCCAAAGCCTGAAAGCGGATATGGTCCAGTGCCGAGACGACCTCGGAAGTGTGCTCACCTACAAGCAACTGGATATTTGGCTCGACTGTACCGGCGTATATCGTGCTCCATACATCCTCGCCGTCACGCTGTGCCATCAGGACAAAATCGAGATAGTAGTTGGAATCGTTGATAAGATAGCAGTCGTATCCCGAGGTGCCGATGTGTCGCAGGTCGCCGGCTTCCCAACCCAGGACGACATTGAGGCTGTCGCCGCCGGGCGTTTCGATAGCTGCCTCGGCCGGGACGGCGGGCTGCGTCGTAGGTGTCGTAGGTGCGGTTTGCGACTGCGCCTGTTTGGATGGTTGCGGCGTCTCAATGGCGGCGCCCATACGTGTATTTTGATCGGTAGATACCACCACGCATTCGCGCAGCAGTACCGGAGTCTCGAAGCCGTCGTCGTCTACCACGGCAATATTTCCTTCGATGCGGATTATGCGTCCACCGCCCACGGCGTTGAGGTAGCGCACAGTATCTCCTACTTTTGCCATAATTGTATGTGTGTTTCTTTTTACTTTGGTGCAAAAGTACGTAAATTCCGGCAAAAGGGCAAGCGTTTGGCTGATATGGTGCACGGATGTAAGAGCGTAAATCGGCTTGCGGTTGTAGTGCACAAAATGTTTGAATACGAGACATCGAGGATTGGTATAGCGTAATGTCCGGGGCTTGTGTTGGGCAAGAAAAAAGGAAATAGGCGACTTTCGCAAGCTGCCTATTTCCTAAAACCTATGATTCACTTATTATTGTACTTAGATGCTATATTTGATAGATGTCTATAGTCTCTCTTTTTGACAATGCAAAGGTATCAAAAATTATTTAGGGGATCAATGATATATACATTAATTACGAATTGTTAACCTAAATTTGCAATAATGGGATTCTCGGCCATAATTGCAGGCTTTAAGGCGGTGTGTGTGGCGCATCGGTTGAATTATATGGTAAGTATTCTAAAATTTAACAGTTTATACATCCTGCTTATTGGAAATAATGATTACCTTTGTGCTCCCGAAAGAGAGGAGAGGTTCTTCTTGTCCTAAAAAGAAAAAAGCAAAACTTGTTATACCCGATTTATTTCGAATATACAACATCAACCAAATACTAATCAATAAACAAAAACTTATGAAAAAATTTTTACTCAGCCTCGCTGCTGTCGTTCTCACCGGCACATTCTCTATGGCCGAAACAGTGACTGTCAACTTCGCAGACGAGACGACTGCCGATCTTCTGCCCTCAACAGAATCTGCCACCGCGGAAACAGCTAAAATCAATGGTGTTGACTTCGAGTTCATAAACTGCAAGAAAGGTTCATATAGCAAAGCTGTTTATTTGCAGCTTTCCGGCAAGAACAAAACGCCCAAAGGATCTGTGGCATTCACTCTTCCTGACAACTGCACGCAATTCACAATAACTACCGGTTCAAACGCTTCTGTGAACGTTACAGTATCTCTGCTTGCCGGAACAAAAGCAATCCAAGAAGACGTAAAGCTGGATACCAAGGGTGCGGACTTTGCCTTTGAAATCCCCGCAGACTATCAGGCTGCAGGCACCAAGTACACTCTTCAGGTAACCAACAAATACAACGCTCAGATCTCAAAGATTGTATTTGTGACGGAACAGGGCGGTTCCACTCTCGCCGATGCCGGCTTGGCTTTCGCAAATGCAGCTGTTACCGTAGACCTCAGCCAAGCTGTTCCCGCTAACGCGCTGACTAAGGTTACCGATGCAGCCGTTGTATATTCTTCCTCCAACGAAGAAGTGGCTACCGTAGACGCTGCCACCGGCGAGGTTAAGCTCGTTGCATCCGGCACGACCACCATCAAGGCCGTTACCGAGGCTACAGACAAATACAAGGCCGGCGAAGCTTCCTACACACTCACCGTTACGGACAATGCCAATATCGTTTACGAAAACGATGGCAAGACCGAAGCCAGCAACTTCACTTTCGAAGCCGGTGAAGGCGAAAATCCCTGGGAATTCTCCGACTATGGTATGACCGGCAATGCTTTCGAATTGACAGACAAAACTGCTGACGCATACGCCGTTTCGCCCGTATTCGACCTGACCGAACGCATCAAACCCATCTCGATTACACAGACGTTTGCATACAGATACCTCACTGTAGAGCAAATCCCCGAATACTTCACAATCGTAGTACGCGAGGAAGGTGCAACCGAATGGACCGTCCTGACCGCCGCTCCCGCTCCCGAGACAATGATGAGCAAATGGACATACGTAGACGACTACACCATCGACCTTGGTGCATACGAAGGCAAGAAGATTCAGGTAGGTTATCACTACGTAGCTGACGGCACCGTATGCGGTGGCTGGCAGATTAAGGACATCCTCGTTAAGGGCAAAAAGTCATCCGCCGTATCCGACATCATCGCCGAGGACGCTGACGCTCCCGTGGTATACTACAACCTGCAAGGTGTACGCGTAGCCAATCCCTCCAACGGTCTCTACATCCGCGTACAGGGCAAGAAAGCTACCAAGGTTCTTGTTCGCTAATATCAGCCATAGACTGACAGCCAAATAATTGCAGCGGGCTGCATCCATTTCGGGATGCGGCCCGCTGTCGTATTGTGTCGGTTGGTGGTAAGTCGCGTTTTCGGTGAACGCCCGCCGAGGGAAGTCGGTGTGCCTCGATGCACTTGTCTTATTGCCGCAGCGATGCTACGGCGGCCTCGTATGCGGCAAGTGTATGGGCCTTGGCTATGGCCTTGAGTGGGCGTCGTTCGGCTGTGAATGCTGTGGCATATTCCCAGTAAGGCTTGACGTGCGCCAAGATTTGGGCGGCGCCGCAGTATCGGGCGCATGCTTCGGCATACACGGCGTCGAGCAGGGCGATGAAAGCTCGGCGCTGTTGTGCCTCGTCATATTCCCGGCCTTGACAGATTTCGGCGGCGAGGGTGGGGCGGCCTAAGAGGCCGCGGCCGATCATAATGCCGTAGAGCGAGGGGAAGCGTGTAGACAGAGCCTTGGCCTGTTCCGATGTGCGAATATCCCCATTGTAGACGATGCTGTGCGTAGTTGTGTCTGCAATTCGGGCGAAGGCTTCGATGTCGGCCGAGCCGCCGTATTGCATCTTGGCCGTGCGCGGATGTATGCACAGATGATGTAGCGGCATATCGTTGATGACGGGCATTGCCGCACGCCATTGCTCAGGGTCGTCTATGCCCAATCGCATTTTTGCCGAAAAAGATATACCGGCATATCTGCCGGAGATGTCCGTGGCTACGGCTTCCAGCAGCGGGATGTCGGTGATGACTGCAGCACCGCGTCCGTGCTTCACCTGCGGCACAAAGGGGCATCCCATATTCAGATCTATGGCCGTGTATCCGGCGTCTGCCAGGCTGTCGCAGAGTATGCGCAATTCGGCAATGTCGCGGAAGATGATTTGAGGTATTGCGTTGCGGTCCTCGGCGGCATCTCGCAATGCGCGTGCCGACGGCTGTCCGCCTTCAACACGCACAAAGGGTGTGAAATAGGCGTCAATGCCGCCGCACAGCCGGGCATGGGCACGCCGCCATAAGGCGGTGGTGTATCCTTGCAAAGGAGCGGCGTATATCACCATTATCGTGCAAATTCGAGGGGCATAGCCTTGCCGTGTCGACTGCCGTTGAGCCAAGTGTCAATGACGCGGTATCGGAGTGCTCGACCATCCATCGGAGTCCATGCACAGCGCGACACCACGTCCGCATCGTGCACGGTATAGGGCGTGACGCGGCGTATGCGTGCGATGTCTGCATACATACCCGGTGCGATGCTGCCGCGCCGTCGTATGCCGTAGAGCTGCGCCGGGTTGTGGCACATAAGACGTACGACGGTGTCTGTATCAAAGAGCCCGAGCATAGCCGGGACTGAGAATTGCACCATCGGAGCGCCAGAGGCGGCGCGTAATGCTCCGCCGGCCTTTTCGGCCAAGAGGTGTGGCGCATGGTCGGTGGCGATGATGTCGATGCGCCCGTCGATGACGGCGTGACGCAGGGCTTCGCGGTCGGCAGCGGTCTTGATGGCCGGATTCATCTTCATACGCGGGTTGTCGCCGTCTTCCTCGGCACACCACAGCAGATGATGCGGTGATACTTCGGCGGTGATACGCTTGGACGGCGATAGCGGTTGGTCGGAGAGTAATGCCGCCTCGTCGGCGGTGGTGACGTGTGCGATATGCAGCCGAGTGCCGTATTGCCTGGCAAGTGCGATGGCGCGTTCGGTGGCACGCAGGCAGGCTTCGGCCGGACGTATTTCGCGGTGCATCCGTACCGGGACTTCGGCGTTGCCATATAGCGCGGATATGCGTGCGCGGTTGGCGGCAATGATGTTCTCGTCTTCGGCATGGACTACGATGATGACGTCCAGCGATGCCGCCAGGTCAAAGAGGCGTCTCAGGTCATCGTCCTTATCCACGAGCATATTACCGGTGGATGACCCCATAAAAAGTTTGATGCCCGGGACGATGCGGTAATCGGCGTGAGCCAAATCTTCGAGATTGGTAGCGCCGGCGGCGCCGATGAAGAAGGCGTAATTGGCATTGGCGACCCGGGCGGCACGGTCCATCTTGGCGCGTATCAGATCCATAGTTGTCGTTGGCGGCACCGTATTGGGCATATCCATTATAGAGGTGACGCCTCCGGCGCGTGCGGCAGCGGTTTCGGAGGCTATATCTCCCTTGTGTGTTAATCCCGGGTCGCGAGTGTGTACATGGCAGTCTATGGCTCCGGGTATGAGCAGGTCGCCGGCGCAGTCGGTACGCTCGTTCGCAACCATCCCGGGCGGAGGTGTGCCGAGGCCTATCTCGCCGATTATGTCTCCGTCTATATACACGTATGCCGGAGTCCCTTCGGGGGCTCCGGCAACGGATGCATTATACAGTAAAGTTGTCATTGTTTCTTCTGCTTTCTACGCAGATGGTCACACTTCACCGGGCTATCATTGCCGTGTGGCGGCGTGACGTTTTTTGATGCGGCCGGTGGCGCCCCACCATTTGAGCTTGATGACACCGAAAAGGGCTTCGCCGAAGATGCCCGAATTCATCTTGGAAGTTCCGAGAACACGGTTGACAAAGACTATGGGCACCTCGGTGATGCGAAATCCCAGTACGTGTGCTGTATATTTCATCTCAATTTGGAAAGCGTAGCCTTTGAAGTGTATCGCATCCAGGTTCATGGCTCGCAGTACTTCGGCGCGGTAGCATACAAATCCGGCGGTGGTATCGCGCACGTGCAGTCCGGTGACTATGCGCACATATTTGGAGGCATAATAGGACATCAGTACGCGTCCCATGGGCCAATTGACGACGTTGACTCCGGTGAGATACCGCGAGCCGACGGCGACATCGCCTTGTCCGCTTACCAGGGCTTGGCGCAGTCGCGGCAGGTCCTTGGGATTGTGCGAAAAGTCGGCGTCCATTTCGCAGATGTACTCATATCCGTGAGCCAAGCCCCAGCGGAAGCCTTCGATATAGGCAGTGCCGAGGCCGAGTTTGCCCGCGCGTTCGATGATGTCTACGCGCCCGGGGTGTTCGCCCATTTTTTTGCGCACGATGGCGGCGGTGCCGTCGGGCGAGTTGTCGTCAATCACGAGGATGTCGAAAGGCGTGTCAAGTGCCAGTACGGCATCAATGATGGCGGCCGCATTTTCCTTCTCGTTGTACATCGGTATGATTACGAGGGTGTCGGCTTTGGCTTGTGTAGTCATCTTGTAGTGTTATATTGAAAGGCGGCGCGGACTGCCGGTCCAAAGTGTGAAGTGGCGCAGTAGTCCTGCACCGGATATTGTAGAGGTTATTTTTTATCCTCCTGAGCCTTGTTGTAGGCTTCGTTGAGGGCTTTGACAACTTCGTCGGTGATGTCGAGTGCCGGATTGAAGTACAGACCGGCGGCGCGGTCAAGTATGGCATCGTATTTCTTGGTCTTGTTGTATTCGATCAAGAAGTTGTCAATATAATCGCTGGCGGCCTTGGTGAGTTCGTTGATGCGGCGGTTGTCCTTGTCGGCGCGTGCTGCATAGCGGTTTTGGAGGCTGCGGTCGAGGTTTTGCAATTCCTTGAGGTCGGCGTTGTAGCTGGCTTCGCTGAGGTATCCGTTGTTCTTGGCTTTTTCCTGAATGGCGTTTTGCTTGCTCTGGAGTTGTGCACCAAGTTCGTTCTGGTACTGCTGCAATGCTACGGCTATCTGGTGGCACTCGTCCATAGTGTGGCGTGCGTAGTCAAACTTAAAAAGCAGCGTGTCGCGGTCGATATAGCGTATATTGGTGGTGGCGGCAAAAGATTCGGCCTTAACTTTCTTGACGGGGGTGACTTTGAGCGAGTCGCTCTTGGCATCGGCTTCGCCGTTGCCTCCGCATGCGGTGGTGGCTCCTAATGCGAGTATCGCAACGGCATAAAGGATTGTTTTCATTTTTGGCTTTTAGATAGTTTATATGTGTGATTATTTAGATTCTTTTTCATGAGTGGCGCAGTCCAGGCCGCGACGGCGCAGGGCTTCGTTGTCGTGTACGTGTGACGACGGGAAGCGACCTCCGCGGACAAACAATACGCGTATACCCAGCAGCAGAAGTGCCGCCAGCAGCAGTATCATTGTCAGTATCAACAGTCGCATAATGCCTATGTCTTGCGTTTGGATATGCAAATTTAATAAAGTTAGGGCGGAATTTAGCTATATATCAATTTTATTTTGTAATTTAGGGGGCGAAATACGCGCGATTTTAACAATCTTTACAAATGCCATGCGCGTAAGGCCTACGAGGCCGGCATAATTCAATACGAGTTATATACCCCAAAACAAATACCATTATGACAATAAAAGATTTGAAACCGGCCGAGGTTTTCGGCATCTTCGACCAAATCACCAAGGTCCCCCGTCCATCCAAGAAGGAGGGTAAGATTCGTCAGTTCCTACTGGACTTTGCCGCCAAGCACGGCTTAGCTGCCAAGACAGACGCTGTAGGTAATGTCCTGATGAGCAAACCGGCGACGCCAGGCCACGAGCAGGCTCCAGGCATCATCCTTCAGGCGCACATGGATATGGTATGCGAGAGCAACGACAAGTCTTTCGACTTCGAAAACAACCCCATCACCACCATCGTCGACGGCGAATGGCTGCATGCCGATGGCACCACTCTGGGCGCTGACAACGGTATAGGTATTGCCGGCGCACTTGCCGCCCTTACAGACGAGAATCTTGTACATGGTCCTTTGGAAGCCCTCTTCACGGTAGACGAAGAAACCGGTCTTACCGGTGCGTACAACCTCGGCGATGATATGATACACGGCAGCATCCTGCTCAACCTTGACTCCGAGGACGATGCCCAGATCTTCGTAGGATGTGCCGGCGGTGTGGATACCACTTGCGTATTCAAGTACAAACGTTCGTTTGCGCCCACCGACTTCCATTACTTCAAATTCGACATCAGCAAGGGTCTCGGCGGACACTCCGGCGGCGATATACACCTGGGACGCGCCAATGCGGTACAACTGCTGGCTCGCTTCCTGTGGGCACTGAGCAAAGAGCATGAATTGTCCTTGTGCGAAATTGATGGCGGCAATCTGCGCAACGCCATTCCGCGTGCAGCTCATGCAATCTTCGGCGTCAATACAGCCGGCAAAGAGAAGGTCGTAGCCGCCTTCAACCGCTATGTAGCAGAAGTCAAGAACGAGTATAAAGACCTTGAGCCGACCATCGAGTTTACGCTCGACAGCGTGGACCGTCCCGAGATGGCTGTGGACGAAGACACGACACGTCGCCTTATAGACGCACTGTATTCGGCACCTCACGGAGTGATTTCGATGAGCCGCGAAATCAAAGGCCTTGTAGAGACCTCCACCAACCTGGCAAGTGTCAAGATGCGTCCCGATGAGGAAATCCTCGTGACCACCTCGCAACGCTCGTCTGTAGAATCTCGCAAGTGGGATATCGCACACCGCGTCGAAGCTGTGTTCACCCTCGCCGGCGCCACAGTGACGCACGGAGACGGATACCCCGGATGGGCACCCAACCTCAACTCGCGCATCATGAAGATTGCTTCGGATGCTTACGAGGAGCTCTACGGTATCAAGCCCGCCATCATGGCCATACACGCCGGCCTGGAATGCGGTCTGTTCCTGCAGAAGTATCCGCATCTGGATATGGCTTCCTTCGGCCCGACATTGCAGGGCGTACACTCGCCCAGCGAGCGTATGAATATTCCCGCTGTCGAACGTTTCTGGGGCCAGCTGCGCCGCACCATCGAAAAGGTCGCCGACCTCAAAGATTGATAGTATAGACAAAAACATCCGTGCCGAGACCTTCGTCAGACAGCACGGATGTTTTTTTTGTTTTTTTGAGTCCTGCGCCTGCTTAGACAGGCGCCCAATACCAATTAGTCCATGAAACTACATTATTGCATACTTGTCTCGGCCGCGGTGACGCTGTCGGCACTATCGGCGCTGTCGGCTTCGCGTCCACGGCACAATGCCAAGGGTGCCCATTCCAAGAGTGTGAGAACTAAGACTACGTCTGCCGCTACCGACACCTTACGTGCCGACAAAATCGAGCCTTCGGACGTGCTTAGGTATACCATCGGTGTTGATGGCGACACAATACCGTTGGAACTTGCGCCCGAGTACAGGCACGGGCGTCTGACCGAAGATGATTTTGTCGAGGTAGCGGCCGAGATGGATGTCGAGGTGGCCGCCATTAAGGCCGTAGTCGAAATTGAAGCCGGCAAGACGCACCAAGGTTTTTGGTCCGAAGGTAAGCCGCTGATCAATTTCGACCTGAGTATGTTCCGTCGTTTTGCCGCTCGCAACGGTGTGGCTTTGGGCAAGTACAGACGCAGCCATTCGGTTGTGTTTGCACGTCCTAATTCGGCGCGCTATGGTTCGCAGCAAGCCGGCCAGCAAGCACGTCTGGATGCGGCACGCACCATACACGATCTTTCGGCAATACAAGGCACGTTTTGGGGGATGTTCCAAATCGGCGGGTTCAATTGGAAAAAGTGCGGAGCGGACAGCCCGGACGAGTTTGTGCGACTGATGTCGCGCAGCGAGCGCGACCAGCTGGAACTTTTCGCTACCTTTGTACGCAAATCGGGACTCTTACCGGCGTTACAAGCGCGCAATTGGAGTGCTTTTGCCCGTGGCTATAATGGTCCGTCATACGCTGCTCGCGGCTACCACACGCGCATGGCTGCTGCTTATTCTCGGCTCAAGCGTGCGAAGGCTCACTAATCGACAGATGTTTGCATAACCGTTTAGACCCATTTTTAGCCGTCTGCAACGGAAGACTAATAGCCGTCTGTTGCGGAGTGGTTAAATAGCGAGCGACCGATTCATAAGAACCGGTCGCTCGTCGTATGTATGGGGATTACTCGCTTATTGGATGAAGTATACGTTGAAGATGCTGTCGCCTGCAACGCCGAGCAGCCAGTCGTATACGGGGCTTACGATGCCGAGCAGCAGGATGCCGCCGACGGTAATCACGAGGCCGAGGCGCTCGGAGAATGCCGAGCGGAATCGTTTGATCTGACAAGGCTCTTCGCTGATATACATTGCCTTGACCACCAGAAGATAGTAGTACAGGGAAATGATGGTGTTGATGAGGGCGATGAGCACCAGTACGTAGATTGCAATGCTGCCTTGGTTGATGGCTGCGGTGAAGATGAAGAATTTGCTGAAGAAGCCTGCGAAGGGCGGGATGCCGGCGAGGGAGAACATGGCCAGCATCATTGCAAACGACAGTCGGGGATTGGTCTTGGACAGTCCGCGGTAGTCATCAATGGATACCTTGCCGGAGAAGTTCTCGATGGCGGCGATGACGCCGAAGGCTGCGAGGTTGGAGAAGATGTATACCAGAATGTAATACATCATTGCGGCGGTGCCCATGACGTTGTGGGCGATGATGCCGAGCATAATGTATCCGGCCTGCGATATGGACGAGAATGCCAGGAAGCGCTTGATGTTGCGCTGGCGTATGGCAAAGAGGTTGCCTACGGTGATGGTCAGGATGATGAGTGTGTACAGCATCCATTCCCAAACTTGGCTGTAGATGTTGCCGAAAGCCTGTGCAAGCACGCACATGAAGGCGAAAGCTGCCGCGCCTTTGGATATGACGCTGAGGTAGGCGGTGACCGAAGTGGGAGCTCCCTGATATACATCGGCCGTCCAGAGGTGGAAGGGCACGAGTGACAGTTTGAAGCCTATGCCGGAGATGACGAAGGCCAAGGCCAGGATGAGCATGGTGGAGTTGACGCCGCTGATGGCGAGGTATATTTTATCGAAGTACAACGAGCCGGTGAGCGCGTATACAAAGCTCAGACCCATCAGGAATATAGCTGATGAGAATACGGCGGTAAGAATGTACTTGACGGCGGCTTCGTGGCTTTCGTAACGATTTTTGTCGAGGGCGACCATAGCTGCAAGAGGCAGCGAGGCGCTTTCGAGGCCGATGATGAATACCAGGAAGTGACGTGCCGAAATCATGAGGTACATGCCGAAGAGTGTCACGAGTAACAACTCGAAGAACTCGCCGCGGCGTACTATCATCAGTTCGCCGTTGGCCCATTTGAGCGACTGTACCAGCACGATGATTACGCCTATATTTAGGATGGTCTTGATGGCTGAAATTTCGGGTGAGGTCTCGTACATACCGGCGAAAGCTGAAGTGAATTCGCCCGAGCCGAGCATGCAGGAGCAGAGTCCCAAGACGGTGAGGGCTACCATACCGATAATGGCGACAATGGGTAGAGCCCCTTGTGCTTTCTTGGGCATAAAGGTGTCGTAGAGGAAGACCAAGAGGAAGACTACGATGAGTCCGATCTCTTGCTTCATTGCTAAAAACTGTGAGTAATCCATTGCTAAGTATGCTATATGTGGATGCTGAATAATGTCGTTATATCAATGTTCATCCTACGCCCGGTATTACGGGTGTCATACCCAAAACGCTGAAGATGTCAACGGAGAATGTACTGCGGATGAGGTCGGCGAAGAAGTTGGGGAAGCAACCTATGGCGGCTACGCATACAGTGAGCGTAACCGTGGAGAGGCGTTCCCACCATGTTGCATCGGTGAGCGACAGGTGATGTTTGTCTTGTACCGGGCCGAAGAGCAGTTTGCCGACAACGCGAAGGATGTACACGGCTGTGATGACGATGGATGCGCAGGCCACAATGGTAAATATGCGGTGGAAGAGGTCGGCGTGCTGGAACGATCCGACGAAGATGGTCATTTCGGCCACGAAGCCGCTAAGGCCGGGTAGACCGAGCGAGGCCATACCGGCGATGACGTAGCATACGGCCAAGTAAGGCATAATGCGCATCAGTCCGCCCATCTGTCGGATGTCGCGGGTGTGTGTACGTCCGTAGATCATACCGATGAGAGCAAAGAAGAGGGCTGTCATCAAGCCGTGCGAAAGCATCTGCATAACTGCACCGGTCATTGCTGTGGTATTGAGCATCAGTATTGCAAAGAGTACCATGCCGCAGTGGGATACCGAGGAGTAGGCATTGATGTACTTGAGGTCGGTCTGTACACAGGCGCTGAATGCACCGTAGACTATGGAGATGCCGGTGAGGATAAGGAATATCCAAGCCAGTTCGTTGGCGGCTTCGGGCATCAAATATATGGCGACGCGGAAGCAGCCGTATCCACCGAGCTTCATAAGTACGCCGGCGTGAAGCATGGATACTGCCGTGGGGGCCGAGGCGTGGCCGTCAGGCGACCATGTATGGAAGGGGAACATCGCGCCCAGTACGCCGAAGCCTACGAAGGTCATCGGGAACAGGAATGTCTGCCAGCCGTGGGAGATGGCTCCGTTTTGGACGATTTCGAGGATGTTCCAAGTCAGGGGCTGCCCTTCGGGCGCGCTGTGGTAGTATATGCCGATTAGGCCGAGCATCAAGAAGGCCGAGCCGCCCATGAGCATCAGGGTCAGCTTCATTGCCGAGTAGTTCTTGCGCCCTGAGCCCCAAACGCCGATAAGGAGGTACATGGGGATGAGGGCGACTTCGTAGAACATGAACATTGTGAAGAGGTCGATGCTGATGAAGAAGCCGAAGACGCCGGTGGACAGAAGTATGAGCCACAGGAAGAATGCCTTGGGTTGCTCGATTTTCCATGATGCGAAGCTGCCGGCGAAGACGATGATGCTTGACAGCAGCAGCATAGCTATAGATATACCGTCGACGCCGACGGCGAGGTGAATGTTAAGCGGCTTAAACCACTCCCAAGACCCTACGAAGAGCATTGGATCGGTGGCTCCGGCGGCACGCTGTTGCAGGTATTCGACGAGCAGGTACACGGATAGGGCTATCAGTGCCGAGGACCCGGCTACGGCTACGGCGCGTATCTGCTTGATGTTTTTGCTCAGAGCCAGTCCAGCCATCATTACCAGCGGGATGACTACGAAGTATATCAGAATGTTGCTAAACATTGTTGCGTTGTTTTTAAGATTTTACACCGTTGTATTGGGCTTAGGCAAGAGACAGAACTATGATAGTGATGACTCCGAGCAGCAGGGCACCTATAAGGTATACGCGAACGTATGCCTGTATCTGACCTGACTGCAGGCCGCGGATGGCAAAGGAGGCCTTGTTGGTGATATTGGCAAGGGCGTCCATGGTTCCGTCGATGATGTGACGGTCAAACCATGCTATGGGGCGGCAGATGAGATTGAAGATAATCTTGTGGGTGATGAACATGTAAAGTTCGTCCCAATAGAAGCGGTGGAAAGCCCATTCCCAGAGGTGCGGCATGACTGCACGCAGGCGAGCGGGTATGGCGTTTTCTTTGCGATACATTACCGTGGCCAGTGCTATAGCGGCTATAGCGATAACTACACTGGTGATGGCTATGGTCGGGTCGAGGTGGATGTCGTAAGGCATATTGTCCCAGGTGACATAGTGCCCGAAGGGGATAAATCCGGCGACGCAAGATACTGCGGCAAGGAATATCAGTGGCACGGACATTGTCCAAGGTGCATCATGCGGGGTGTGGTGAGAAGTATCGTGTTTCTTCCACCAGAAGATGAGGTAGTACAGACGGAACATGTAGAATGCCGTGAGGGCGGCCACCATGGTCATCCAGACGCCCATCCAGGGGCTCCATGCGTATGCGGCCGAAAGGATTTCGTCCTTGCTGAAGAAGCCCGAGAAAGGAGGTATACCGGCTATGGCAAGACAGCCGATAAGGAATGTCCAGTGGGTGATGGGCATATATTTGCGAAGACCGCCCATGGCGGTGTAGTCGTTGGAGTGTACTGCGTGTATCAGTGCGCCGGCTCCGAGGAAGAGCAGGGCCTTGAACATGGCGTGCGTGAATAGGTGGAACATCGAGGCCATGTATCCGAGGCCGTGGTGGCTGACCTCGCCCATACCGAGACCGGCAACGCCGAGGGCTACCATCATAAATGCTATCTGGGATATGGTGGAGAAGGCGAGTACGCGTTTGATGTCAAGCTGTGTGCAGGCTACGACTGCGGCATAAAAGGCTGTGGCGGCACCGATGATTGCTACGAATGTGGTGGCTGAGGCTTCGAGGATGTATACCGGGAACATGCGCGCTACCAGAAAGACGCCTGCGACGACCATGGTGGCGGCGTGGATCAGTGCCGATACGGGGGTGGGGCCTTCCATAGCGTCGGGCAGCCAGATGTGCAGGGGCATCATTGCCGATTTGCCCATACCGCCGATGAAGATGAGTACCAGACCCCAGGTGAGTACCGAAGCGCCGAGGAAGGTGGTGCCGGCAGCTCCGCCGAGGGCTTCCATCGGGTTGGTGGTGAGGGCGGCGAAGTCAAATGTCTTGCTGTAGAACGACAGGACAAGGATACCGATGAGGAATCCAAGGTCGGCAAAACGAGTGACAATGAACGCTTTTTTGGATGCGGAGACGGCTGCGTGTTGTGTATAGTAGAATCCGATGAGGAGGTATGAAGAGACGCCTACAAGTTCCCAGAAGATGTACATCTGGAAAATGTTGGTGGCGACTACCAGGCCGAGCATCGAAAAGCTGAACAGCGATAGGAATGCGTAGTAGCGCTGGAAACCGCGTTCGCCGTGCATATATCCGAGGCTGTAGAGGTGTACCATAAACGATACGGTGGTGATGACGATGAGCATCATTGCCGAAATCGAGTCAAGGTAGAAGCCCAGGCGTATCACCAGATCATCGGTGAAGGCCAGCCAGTCGAAGTTGAATACGATGTATTGGAGGCGTTGGCCCGATTCGTTGATGAATTCGGGGTTGCCGCTGAAGAAGTATGTCAGTGCTACTGTGTAGCCCAGGATGGCTGTAATACCCATGCCGACAGTACCTAAGATGCCTGCCATTTTGTGGCTCATTTTGTATCCGGCGATACCCAGCAGCAGGAACATGAACAGGGGTATGCACAGAATGAGCAGCGGGAATGTGATATCCATGACTGTTGTTAGAATTTCATTTCGTTAAGGGTGCGCACATCGATGTTATGAGTGGCACGGTGGATGTTGATAATAATGGCGATGGCGAGAGCCGTTTCGGCCGCTGCTATGGCGATGGCGAAAAGCGTGAAGAACATGCCTTCGAGTGCGCCGGGATAGAGGTAGCGGTTGAATACGACGAAGTTGACGTCGACGGCATTGAGCATCAGTTCCAGCGAGATGAGTATGGCTATCATGTTCTTGCGGGTGATAAATCCGTAGATTCCGGCGCAGAACATTATCAGGCTGGGTATCAGGTAATATATTGCTGTAATTTCCATAGTCGTGGTGGCTTAACGTTTACGTGCAATCACTACGCTGCCGATGATACATGCCAGCAGCAGGATGCTGACGGCTTCGAAGGGCAACAGGTATTGACCGGGGCCGGAACCGAGGATGTCCGTTCCGATACGGTCCATTGTGGGGTCGGTCATCTCGGGCGCTTTGGCAAAGAGCGTGCAGCGACTCACTAAAGTGTAACCGCATACGATGGCTGTGGCCAAGGCTGCCAGCAGGCCGGCTTTGCGCGACTTGGAGGTGAGCTTCTCGCTATTGTGGCCGGGTTTGCTTGTCAATAGTATTGAGAATACAAACAATACCACGATACCGCCGGCATATACCGCAATCTGTACCGCGCCGAGAAACTCGTAATCGAGCTGGAAATACAGGGCGGCGGCGCTGAAGAGGGTAAAGAGCAGGAAGGTGGCAGCACGCAGTATTTTGCGCGTGGTCACGGCCAGTACCGAGAATACAATCATCGACAGGGCGATGATGACATACATGATGATACTTCCTAATGATTCCATTATATTGTGTTATTTTTCGTTTTGCGTGGGTTTGGGCGCGGCGGGTTGCACCGGGGTGGCCGGGGCTTCGGCGGCTTTGGCGGCAGCTGCTGCTTTTGCTTTAGCGGCGGCAGCGGCCTTGGCTTTGGCGGCTTCGAGCATCTTGGCCTTGTATTCGGCTATCTGCTCGGGTGTGGGCACGGGTTGTTCTTTTTCGGGCAGGTAGTTGAGCGTCTTGACCAGTTTGCTGCGGGTGAACACGGCTTGTTCGAAGTCGTTGGTGAATTCGATGGCGTGTGTGGGGCAGTTGGTGACGCAGAGTTGGCAGAAGGTGCAGCTTCCCAGGTCATAGGTGTATTTGTCCAGAACTTTTTTCTTGCCGGTGGGGGTAAGTGCGGGTATTTCCTTGGTGGTGATGGTTATGGTCCCGTTGGGGCATACGCGTTCGCATGTGCCGCAAGCTATACATTTATGGTTGCCTTTGTCGTCATACACAAATTGGAGTATGGCGCGGAAGCGTGGCGCGGGGTGATGTGTCTCGCGGTTTTCGGGATAACGTTCTGTAATCTTAGGCGTGATGAATTCTTTGCCGGTTACGGTCATACCTTTTACGAGGCTTGCCACTCCGGAGCCTAATGACGTGAAGTATTCTTTTATACTACCCATTGATCGGTCGGTTGATGTTTGGTTTGTATTGTTGTTTTGCGTTATGGTGTGGTGCGTCAGTCGCGTGCCTGACCTCCTACGATGTCAAGGAGTTCGGTTGTGATGGATTGTTGACGCAGTTTATTGTATTCCAATTGCAGTTGTTCGAGGAGTTTCTTGGCGTTGTCGTTGGCGCTTTGCATTGCCATAATGCGTGCGGCCTGCTCGGAGGCACGGTTCTCGGTAAATACCTGTTGCATAGTCGCCATCAGGAACATTGGCAGTGCGCTGTCGAATATGCCGGCGGCGTCGGGCTCGAATAGATATGGACGGGATTCGTTGGCCGAGACGTTGTCGTTGCCTCGCAGGCTGCTTTCGAGTACGGGCAGGTATTGTGTGGCGGTGAAGCGCTGTCGCCCGGCGGTCTTGAAAGACATGTAAGCTATGTCTATACGGTCGGTAAGGCCGGAGGCAAAGTTTTGCTGGAGGTCGCGAGCAAAGGCTACGACTTCGACCCCGTTGGTTTTGGATGTGATGTTTTCGGGGGGGTCGGTCACTGTAACTCCTTCGATGGTTATGGCTTTACAAGCCTTGACCATTTTGCGGCCTATGGGTGAGATGGTGATGCTTGCCGTTGCTTCAAGGTCTTTGCGCAGCTTGGTGATGTAGTCGGTCAATTGTTTGACTATATTGGCGTTATAGGCTCCGCATAGGCCGTCATCGCTACCCCAGACGATGACTGTGGCATGCCGGACGCGTCGTGCGGCCACAAGTGGCGAGGCAAAGGTTGCATCCGAGCTCAACAGGTTGGCGATGATGTCGTTGATGAGGCTGCGGAATGGCACGAGGCGGCGCAGTGCGCCTTCGGCTTTGTGCATCTTGGCCGAGGATATCATCTTCATGGCTCCGGTGATTTTCTCGGAGGAGGCTACGGAGCCTATGCGTCCTTTGAGTTCGCGTAGTGTTGCCATTGTTTTTTATTGTCGTTCTGTCGTTGGTTGGGTTGGGGTAGACTTTATGTCGTGTCTGTCGTTTATGCAAATCGAGCGGCCACGTTGTTGGCTACTTCGGTGAGTTTGGTTGTGACTTCATCGCCGATGCGTCCTGCGGCAATCTCGTTGAGCGCTTCGGGGTACTGTGCACGGAGTTGTTGGATGTATTGTTTTTCGAAGTCTGCTACGCGATCCAGGGGAACTTTTTCGAGCAAGCCGTTGACGCCGCAGTAGATGACGGCCACTTGTTCTTCGACGGCCCAAGGCTGATATTGTGGCTGGATGAGCAGTCGTTCGTTTTTGCGACCTTTGTCGATGACGCGAGCGGTCACTGCATCGATGTCGCCGCCGAATTTGGTGAAGGATTCGAGCTCTCGGAACTGAGCCTGGTCGATTTTTAGTGTACCGGCCACTTTTTTCATACTCTTGATTTGGGCGTTGCCGCCTACACGGGACACGGAGATGCCGACGTTGATGGCGGGGCGTATACCACGGTTGAAGAGCGCTGTTTCGAGGAATATCTGTCCATCGGTGATGGAGATGACGTTGGTGGGGATGTATGCCGATACGTCGCCTGCCTGAGTTTCGATGATGGGTAGTGCGGTGAGCGAGCCTCCGCCTTTGACTATGGGCTTGAGTGCGGCGGGGAGGTCGTTCATTTTCTCGGCTACGGCCTGGTTGTCGATAATCTTGGCTGCGCGTTCCAGCAGACGGGAGTGTAGGTAGAAGATGTCGCCGGGGTATGCTTCGCGGCCTGAGGGACGTTTGAGAATAAGTGAGATTTCGCGATATGCGACGGCTTGTTTGGAGAGGTCGTCGTATACGATGAGGGCGTCGCGACCGGTGTCGCGGATGTATTCGCCTATGGCTACACCTGCAAATGGCGAGTAGTAGCGCATGGATGCCGAGTCGCTGGCGGTAGCGGCTACAACGACGGTATAGTCCAGAGCTCCGTTGCGGCGGAGTGTGTCCACTGTGGCCGCTATGGAGGATGCTTTTTGGCCGATGGCTACGTATATGCAGTATACGGGTTTGCCGGCTTCGAAGTTTTTGCGCTGGTTGATGATGGTGTCAATTGCGATGGCTGTTTTGCCTATCTGACGGTCGCCGATTATGAGCTCGCGTTGGCCTCGGCCTATGGGGACCATTGCATCGACTGCTTTTATGCCGGTTTGCAGGGGCTGGTTTACGGGCTGGCGGTAAATTACGCCCGGCGCTTTGCGTTCCAGGGGCATTTCGATGAGTTGGCCGGCTATGGGGCCGCGGCCGTCTATGGGTTCGCCCAAGACGTTGATGACGCGTCCGAAGAGTCCTTCGCCGACGGCGATGGAGGCGATGTGTCCGGTACGGCGGACGTTCATGCCTTCGGCAACGGTGTTGACGTTGTTCATCAAGATGACGCCGACGTTGGATTCTTCGAGGTTGAGGGCGACGCCTTTGACGCCGTTTTCAAATTCGACGAGTTCGTTGGCACGGACGTTGTCCAGTCCGTAGACGTGTGCCACGCCGTCGCCTACGTCGAGCACTTTGCCGACTTCTTCGAAGGCGACGTGCGAATTGACGTTTTCAAGCTCTTGCTTGAGTACTTCGGATATTTCGCTGGGGTTTATCATTGTCGTGGGTGGATGTGTCTTGTTAGGGTGTTGTTGCTGGTATTGTGCCGCGCCGTCATTGTATCAGGCGTTGGCGCAGTTGTTGAAGTTCGTTGCGCACCGATGCATCAAGGAGTTGCGACTCCAGGGTGACTGTAAATCCGCCGATGAGAGACGGATCGGTGCTATATGAGTACTGTGCGGTGCCGCCTTGGAGGTGCTTTTCGACCATAGCTTGTATGCGATTGCGGTCATTGTCGGCCAGTGTGGCTGCCGAGGTGATGTGTACTTTGTATATGTTGTGTTCCCGGCGGTATATTGCCAGGTATGCGAGCGCTGTCTCGCGCATGATGTCCATGCGGCGATGTCGTCCGAGGAGCTTGACGAAGTCGTCGAAAGTTTCTGCGGCTTTGCCCATGCTCTGGGTGTGTGCGGCCGTAGCCAATATCGTGGCTTTTTGGCCGTTGTCGACAAAGGGATTGGCGATTGTCGCTTGCAGTGAGGCGTTGGCGTCATAGGCTCCGGCGAGGGTGTCCATGGCGGTGTACATCTGTGCGGCGGCATCGCGTTCTACGGCGTATTTGTAGAGTGCTTTGGCGTAGCGGCGTGGCAGTAGTCCTTGATCCATTGTCGTATATCGGTTGGTTGTGGTTTTCGGCTCGCGATTGGGGTGAGACGGGTGCGCGTGTTTATCAGTTGTTGTTCTCGATTTGGTCGAGGTATGTATTGACAAGTCGTGACTGCGCCGCTTGGTCTGCCATATTTTCTTTGACGACTTTGCCGGCGATTTCGAGGGCGATTTCGCTGACTTGGTTGCGCAGTTGTTTTTGGGCTTCTTTCTGCTGTTGCTCTATGGAGAGTTTGGCTGCATCCATCACTTTCTGTGCTTCTTTGGCGGCAGCGGCGCGCGCTTCTTCGATGAGTTGTGTCTTCATCTTGTCGGCATCGCGGAGCATTTGGGCTTGTTGTGTGCGTGCTTGGGTGATGTATTTGTCGGCCTCGGCGCGAGCGTTGTCCAGTTGCTCTTTGGCGTTTTGGGCATATTCCACACCCTTGTTGATGAGGTCGGCGCGTTCGTCAACGCTTTTCAGTATCGTGGGCCATGCAAATTTCCATAGGATTAGGAAAAGTATGGCAAATCCTACGAACATCCAAAAGACGAGGCCGAAGTCTGGGGTAAATAGTTCCATAACGGTAGTTTAGGCGTGGTGTTGTAGTCGAGTGTTGTTTTTTTGTGATGGTTGGCCGCGAATGTCGGGGTGTCACTTTCGGGGGCGCCGACACGGCTTGGGTGCCGGCGCTTCCGTGTGACTGCCTTCTGCGGCGTGGATGATGCTTAGACGAACAAAGCAAGTACGCAGACGATGACGGCGAAGAGTGCTACACCTTCGACGAGGGCTGCGATGACGATCATGTTCGAGCGGATGTCGCCGGCTGATTCGGGCTGACGGGCGATGGCTTCCATAGCTGCGGCGCCGATTTTGCCGATGCCGATACCTGCGCCGATGGCGGCGATTGCTGCTCCGATACTTGCTCCGAGTCCTACGAGGGCTTCTGCTGCTAATATTCCAAACATAGTTTTGTGTTTTTTGAAGTGGTTATTGTATTTTTTTTGTTATTTCTTGTAAGTGTCTTTTTGTGCCGATGTCAGTTTTGTGCGACGGTGGCGGGGGTCACTGAGGCTGTGTCTGCCGGCTGATGTGCGTGTGCTTCATCGTGTCCGCGTTCCTGTGCCAAGGATATGAATATGGTGGAGAGCATTGTGAAGACGTATGCTTGGATGAAGCTTACCAGAACGTCTATCAGTAGCATAAATACCGAGAATGCGACTGATACCACGGTTGTTGCTCCGCCGGCTATGGGGTTGACTGCCGAGAATATGAATATCAGCAGCGTCAGTACCAGTACTATCATGTGTCCGCCCATCATATTGGCAAACAGACGCACGGTCAGTGCTGCGGGCTTGGTGAACATGCCAAAGATTTCGATCAGCGGCATAATGGGCAGCGGGCATTTGAGCCACAGCGGCACATCGGGCCAGAAGATTTCTTTCCAGTAGTGTTTTGTGCCGAAGATATTTGTCACCAGGAATGTGAGTGTGGCCAGTACCATTGTCACGGCGATGTTGCCGGTGAGGTTGGCACCGCCGGGGAAGATTACTATAAGCCCCAGCAGGTTCATCAGTAGTATGAAGAAGAATACTGTGAGCAGGTATGGGGCAAATCGTGCGGCGCGGTCTTTGAGTGTGCTTTTGATGACGCTGTCGTATATGAACATAACGAGCGCTTCAATGGCGCCGAGGCCGCGACGGGGTGCTTTATTGGGGTTGCGACGATACCACGAGCGTAGCCATAGCATCAGTGAGACCACCAGAACGATGGTCAGTATAAGTGCCATAACGTTTTTGGTGACGGATATGTCGAGTGGCTTGATTTCTTGGCCGTTGACGATTTGCACGACTTTGCCTTTATAGGGGCTGTCTTTGCCGGCTATGCGGAAGGTTGCATCGCCGTCTTGGTATGTGGCGCCGTTGGCGACACGAGCCGAGGAGAATATGTGCCATCCGTCTGTGCCTTGCACGATTACGGGTAGGGGTATGCGATGGTGGTGGTTGAAGGGTACTTCCCACCCATAGGCGTCGCCGAGGTGCTCAAAGATGATTTCCTTGGGGTTGAGCGCTTCGCTGTCGTGGCTGCCTTCTTGGGCGGCCGCGGCATTGAGTGCTCCGGCGAAGACCATCATGAGTATCGTCAGTATTTTGGTGAGCAGTTTCATGTGCGTGCTTGGTGTGGGGTCTTGTTGTTGAAAACGTGATGTGAGGCGTGCTCGGATCAGTATATGCAAACGCTGATGACGTTGTTGTCTACATCGGCGATGCCTCCGGAGACGGTGTAAGTGGTTTCTTGTCCGGTGGCATTGCGAAAGACGATGTCACCGGCGACGAGTGTTGACACCAGTGCCGCGTGGTTGTGCAGCACTGTGAAGCGGCCTTTGGCTCCGGGGAGCGTGACCATATTGACTTCGCCTTCGAAGAGTATTTCTGTGGTGGATATTATCTTCAGTGTCATTGTCTTTATGTGTCTGTAGAACGTAATGCGCGGTCTATATATACTTATTTGACTTCGGCAAGGAGGCGTTTGCCTTTCTCGATGGCTTCGTCGATGGTGCCGACGTTGAGGAAGGATTGCTCGGGGTATTGGTCCATTTCGCCGGAGAGTATCATCTTGAAGCCGCGAATGGTCTCGTTCAGCGGTACCATCACGCCTGGCAGTCCGGTGAATTGTTCTGCTACGTGGAAGGGTTGTGACAGGAAGCGCTGGGCGCGACGTGCACGTGCCACCACGAGTTTGTCTTCGTCGGAGAGTTCGTCAACGCCGAGGATGGCGATGATGTCTTGCAATTCGTTGTATTTTTGCAGGAGCTGTTTGACGGCTTGTGCAGTATTGTAGTGTTCTTCGCCTATGACATTGGGGTCGAGAATACGTGAGGTGGATTCCAGCGGGTCTACGGCGGGGTATATGCCGAGCTCGGCGATTTTACGGGAAAGTACGGTAGTGGCGTCCAGAAACGAGAATGTCGTGGCGGGTGCGGGGTCGGTGAGGTCGTCTGCGGGGACGTAGATGGCTTGTACCGAGGTGATGGAACCGTTTTTGGTGGAGGTGATACGTTCTTGCAGCATACCCATTTCGGATGCCAGTGTGGGCTGGTAGCCTACGGCCGAAGGCATTCGACCGAGTAGTGCGGATACTTCCGAACCGGCTTGCGTGAAGCGGAAGATGTTGTCAATAAACAGCAGTACGTCTTTGCCTCCTTCTTGGTCTCGGAATTGTTCGGCTACGGTGAGGCCGGACAGGGCTACGCGCAGACGTGCACCCGGCGGCTCGTTCATCTGACCGAACACGAGTGTGGCTTGCGAGTCTTTGAGGTGTTCGGTATCTACGTCGGCGAGGTTCCATTGGCCTTTTTCGAGACCTTCTTTGAACTTGTCGCCGTAGCGCATTACGCCGGATTCAATCATTTCGCGCAGCAGGTCGTTGCCTTCGCGGGTACGTTCGCCCACGCCGGTGAATACCGAGAAGCCGTCGTGACCTTTGGCGATGTTGTTTATCAGCTCCATAATAAGCACTGTCTTGCCTACACCGGCGCCACCGAATAGGCCGATTTTGCCGCCTTTACTGTATGGCTCGAGCAGGTCGATGACTTTGATGCCGGTGGAGAGGATTTCCGTGCCTATTGTGAGATCCTCGAATTCGGGCGCGGGCTGGTGTATGGGACGCAGCTTGGAGCGGTCGAGGGTGGGGAGGTTGTCTATGGCATCACCTATGACGTTGAGCAGGCGGCCTTTGATTTGGTCTCCGGTGGGGACTGCTATAGGTTGTCCGAGGTCTTCGACTTCGATGCCGCGTTGCAGGCCGTCGGTGCTTTCCATAGCGACGCAGCGTACGGTGTCTTCGCCGATGTGCTGTTCGACTTCGAGGATAAGTCGGCTGCCGTCTTCGCGTGTGATTGCCAGTGCGTTGTATATGGCGGGAATGGAGACTCCCTCGCCTTCGAATACAACGTCGACTACGGGACCGATTACTTGGGATATTTTACCGTGTTTTTGGCTCATAACCTTTGGAGGTGTTGTATGTTGTTGTTTTGGCGGTATATAGACGGATTAGAGTGTCCACCCCAGGGTGATGATGGCTACCATCAGCGCCAGGTTGAACATATTGATGGGGAGGAGATATTTCCACTCGAGACTGAGCAGGTGGTCGATGCGCAGACGAGGGAAGGTCCATTTGAACCAGATGATGATGAAGGAGAGTGTGATGGCCTTGGCGAAGAACCAGACTACCGAGGGTATGTAGTCCATAACGCTGTTGAAAGCATCCCATCCGGGGATATGCAACGGCATCCATCCGCCGAAGAACAGGAGTGCGGCGACGCCGCTGATGATGAACAAGTTGAGGTATTCGGCCAAATAGAAGAAGCCGAAGTGGATGCCGGAGTATTCGGTGTGGTATCCGGCGGTAAGTTCGCTTTCGGCTTCGGGAAGGTCAAACGGGCCGCGGTTGGTCTCGGCTGTTCCGGCAATCATATATATAATGAAGGCTATGATTGCGGGGACGTGGCCGGAGAATATAAACCAGAGGTGGCGTTGTTCTTCGACGATGCCGGTGACGCTCATGGTTCCGGCGAGGCATATCATTGTGATGACGCTCAAGCCGATGGATAGCTCATAGCTAATCATTTGGGCGCCGGAGCGGAGGGCGCCGATGAGTGTGAACTTGTTGTTGGAGGACCATCCTGCCAGCAGGATACCGAGTACACCGATGGAGGATACGGCCAGCAGGAAGAATATGCCGATATTGAAGTCGATGATTTGCAGACCGTGGCCCCAAGGCAGCACGGCAAAGGAGAGCATCGAGGCGATGATGACCAGATATGGTGCCAGTGCAAAGAGGAATTTGTCGATATGTTTCAGCTCGATAAGCTCCTTGATAAGGATCTTGAACATATCGGCGAAGCTTTGTAGCAGACCCCAGGGGCCTACGCGATTGGGACCGAGGCGGCACTGGAAGAATGCGCAGACTTTGCGCTCGAAGTATATGTAGAACAGCGCCAGCAGTGCGTACAGCAGCAACAGGCCGACGCCGATGGCGAGACATTCGATGGTAACGGCGAGCCATTGCGGCGCCCCGAGGGTGGCAACGAGGAAGTTGTGTATCCAGTCGGTGATTACCGAAAAGTCGAAATCTTGCATTTGAGTGGTATGGTTGTGTTCGATATTTAGCTAAGTGATGTGGCGCAGTGTTTTATCGGTCCATATCGGGGACGATGTAGTCTAAAGAGCCGCCGATGGTGATGAGGTCGGCAATCTTGTCGCCGCGGGTGATGTGGTCGACCACTCCGGCCAGGGGGAGACATGGCGGGGCAATCTTGAGGCGGTATGGCTTGGTGGAGCCGTCGCTTTCGAGGTATATGCCGAAGGCGCCGCGGCATCCTTCGACGAGGGTGAACCATGAGCCTTGGGGCAGTTTGATGACTTTGGGCACTTTGGCGCAGTATTCGCCTTCGGGAATGCTGTCGATGAGCTGGCTTATGATGCGTGCGCTCTGTTCCATCTCGGAGATACGGGCTTTGAAGCGTGCCATCGAGTCGCCTTCGGTGCGAACGATTTCATCGAATTCGAGCTCGTTGTATATGCTGTAGGGCATAAGTTTGCGCATATCGCAGGCCCATCCGGAGGCGCGTCCGGCGGGGCCGGTGACGCCGTAGGATATTGCGTCTTCGCGGCTGAGTACGCCTACGCCTTCCATACGGTTGCGTGCAATGACGTTGCCGGTGAATAGTTTGTTGTATTCTTTGATATTGGCGGGCAGTACATCGAGTAGTGCGTGAACGTCTTTGACGAAATCGACATCAAGGTCTTGCATGACGCCGCCGATGCAGTCGTAGTTGAATGTCATACGTGCACCGCAGGTCTTTTCCATAATGTCGAGTATCTGCTCGCGTACGCGTAGGGTGTAGAACAGCATTGTGGTGGCGCCGAGATCCATGCAGTATGTGCCGATAAAGAGGCAGTGCGAGGCGATACGTGAGAGTTCGTCCATAAGCACACGTATGACCTGAGCGCGGCGAGGCACTTCGATGCCGGCGGCTTTCTCGTAGGTTATGCAAAGGCCATGGTGGTAGTTGTGTGCTGCGAAGTAGTCGAGACGGTCCATATAGTGGAGTGTCTGCGGGTAGGTGAGGTCTTCGCAGAGTTTTTCGACGCCGCGGTGGATGTATCCCATATAGACGTCGATTTTTTTGATGGTTTCGCCGTCAACGGCCGTACGGAAACGGAGTACGCCGTGGGTGGCGGGATGTTGCGGACCGATATTGACTACGAAGTCTCCCGGTTCGAATATGTGGGCGGTTTGGCAAGTGACGTTGCCGTCGGCGTCTTCTATATATATATTGGTATCGTCGCTTTGGCGTTCGTTTTCGGTGGACACACGGTTGAATGCCGGGTCCATGTCATAGTCTTTGCGCAGGGGATGTCCGTGCCAGTCTATGCTGAGGAAAAGACGGCGCATATCGGGGTTGCCGATGAATATGATGCCGAAGAAGTCGTAGACTTCGCGTTCGTAGAGTCCTGCGATGTGCCAGAGGTCGGCTACGGAGTGCAGCATGGGCCTTTCGCGGTCGGTGGTGGAGACTTTGATGGCAATCATATTGTTGTGACGCGTTGACATCAGGTAGTATACGCATCCGAGGCTGTCTTTCCAGTCCATTCCGACGATGGTGACGAGGTAGTCCATGGCGAAAACATCGTCATCGCGGAGCGTCTGAGCCAGCGCGTGCAGTCGAGCATCATCGATTTTTACCGTCAGGACGTTGTCCACGGTCTCGAAGGTCGCTTGGGGAAATAGTTGGGCTATCTTGCCCTGCATATCTATCATAATATATATATGTGCTTTGTGATATGTTCGGTGGTGAGGCTTGTGCAGGCGCTTTAGGCGTCTACGGGGTGTTCGTCAAGGAATTTGTTGCGTTTCTCCTGACGGTTGACGCCGCCGAAGAATCTTTCGACCTTAATCTTGCGCGACAGCTGCATGATACCGTAGATCATGGCTTCGGGGCGGGGGGGACATCCGGGGACGAATACGTCCACGGGAACGATTTCTTCGATGCCTTTGGCTACATGGTAGCTTTTGCGGAATGGGCCGCCGGAGATGGCGCAACTACCGCAGGCAATGACGTATTTAGGCTCGGCCAACTGGTCGTAGAGACGGCGGAATACCGGCACCATACGGTTGACGATAGTACCGGCCACCATCATAAAGTCGGCCTGACGTGGCGAGGCTCGTGCGACTTCCCAGCCGAAGCGCGCCATATCAAAGCGCGCCGCTCCGAGCGACACAAATTCGATGCCGCAGCAACTGGTGGCGAAGGTGAGCGGCCAGATGGAGTTTGAACGCCCCCAGTTGATGAGTTTGTCAAAGGCTCCGACGATGATGTTGGTGCCCGATTCGCGGAGCTCTTGTACGAGCTTCTCGATATATTCGTTATCCTTAAATGCCTCGTAGGGCATGCTTTTTGTCGTTATTTTTTCCATGTGAGAGCTCCTTTCCGCCAGGCGTAAGCAAGGCCCAGCACCAAAATGCCGAAGAATACTGCGATTGCGGTGATGCTTGCCGTGCCCATAGAGCGCATAACGGTGGCCCAGGGGAATAGAAATATGGTTTCTACGTCAAACATCAAAAACAGGATGGCGAAGATATAATAGCCCACGTGGAATTGAGCCATAGATTCGCCGCGTGTGGGGATGCCGCATTCGTAGGGCTCGCTTTTTTGCGGGTTAAAAGACCGCGGCGAGATGAGCCCGGCAATCCACATCGCCAGTGTCACCAGTGCAACGCCGGTGAGGGCGGCGGTGACAGCCAACAGTGCGTTGTTCGTAATTCCGAAGATGGATAACAGTGTCATATGGTAAAATGCTAATTTTTACACGTTTAAGTATGGGTTTACGGCATATAAGGCGCAGTAAGCCCACTTTTTAGGGGCAAAGTTAGTGAAAATTTGTCAATTGTCGTGTACTTGCGCACGCATTTTTTTAGGACATTCGGATATTCGGATATTGAGATGCTGTATTCGGACAAGAAGGTTCGAATACCTTTAATTATAGATATGGATGTTGTGTACTTTTGCCCTTAGGTTCGGTACAGTTTTGCGGCTGTGGTCGGCTGCTTTGATTCTGTGCATTTGCAAGTACGAGACGACCGATAAGCGTCCTATTTGACTCATCTATATTGGGCCATTTGGTCTTGCGTGATATTTGTACACACCTTCCGTCCCCCTTCAGTGATATCTTTTACAGGGCAGCCGATCTGATGTATGCGATGGCTATTATGCTCGAATGTATTTTTTGTGTCATTGTGACATAGCGAATGCTTTAACAATCAGATGCTTTATTTTGAATTATTTTATAATGAGACGGGATAGAATAGTGGATAATACAGCTGTAAGCTATATGTGCGTTTGCATAGTCCGCAAGAAATAACGGTTTAATTAACATAAATTAACGGGGGGGGGCGAAGAATTAATAATATGTTCATAAATTTGCACCGTAAAATTTAAGTAATCAGAAGACCTAAGCCGAGGCGTCCAAAGCTGCAAATGCCTCGAAATTGTGTGTCATGCCGACAAATTATTGATCATACACAGATAATTGTGTCTCCCCAATACAAAATTTGTTAGCCAACTGACCAAGGAGAAACGGATACATATCCTCCGTGTTTAATGTAATATCGATGAAAACGATTTACTCTTAAACTCAGTACGGTACTCCAAAGATAGCATAGCTGCAATGGCAGACAAGGATGGAACAATGGCGTCCGCCAAGGCGGACCGAATTGCGAAAGCCAAGTCATACGGCATTGACCGGGGTGATTTTTATCACCGGGATACGATAAGGCATTTATCAAGCCTCCGTATGGCACCTTTTGCCCTTTGTTCGAGACAATCCTGAAAGAAGACAAGGTGTGAAGCCGAACAATCGACATATCCGAAATCGGAGTGGGAATAGCTCGCGGCCGAGGTAGATACCATCGTACAAACGTTTCGGATACTCGCCACTTAGCGAGAAAGCCTTTGCGATCATTGCCATAGCGTAGATAAATTGTCATGCATACGATAGCAGGAATATTTAAGTTAATGAAAACGAAAACATTTATAAAACAGAAAATTGAGTAGCAAATAAGGAAAGTACTTGTCAGTGTTTGTAGACAACTTTCAGGTTCCGGTACTTGCTTGAAAATTAATACGATAAAGCCAAAACAATATAGTATGGTTACATCAATACGATTGTTTACCGTATCCACACTGATACTCGTGGCGTTGATATGTCGCGGGCAACAAGATATGAGAGGCGTTGCCATAGAGTTTCGCGCGGGCAAGGCCACCATTGACACAACCTTTCGCAATAATGCGCAAGGCGTACGACAGCTGCGACAGCTGGCGGAAGAGGTGGCGCGTGATACCAACTATAGGCTAACGTCTCTCACCCTGGGTGGATATGCCTCTCCCGAAGGCAGTTATCAGTTGAATAAGCGTCTTTCGCGACAACGCTGCGATGCTTTGCGTGCACTTATAGCCGAGCGGCTCTCCGTTCCGGACAGCATCGTGCATTACACCATGGATTCATACATTCCTTGGGACCAAATGGAAATGTTGGTGCGCAATTCGAATATTGAGGATAAGGACAGTATCATTGCAGCCCTTCGCACCGACAGCACCTTGGTGCGGTACGGCAACGGCACCACTATCGATGGACGAGCCAAGGCCATTGAACGAAGTCGCGGCACGGATGCTTGGCAACGTTTGCAACGCACCATATTTCCGCGTATGCGTCTGGCTACAGCAGTATTTGTTACGCGTCGTATCACTCCGGCACCCGAGGTCGGACGCTTTGACACGCGTCGGCCATTGCCGTTAGACACTCTGCCCGAACCGATACCCGAGCCTGTTGTGGAGCCGGAGCCCGTACCCGAGCCTGTACCGGTGGTCGAACCGCTGAATCCCGATACATTACAGAATATCTTTGTCAAGACCAACCTCGTAGGGTGGGGCTTGATAATGACAAATATAGCAGCCGAATATCAATGGAGTGACCGATGGAGTGTGACGCTGCCGCTGTATTACAGTGCGTGGAATTACTTTAAGAGTACACGCAAATACCGCACCTTTGTCATACAGCCCGAGATACGGTATTGGTTCAACGAGCACGTATATGCCGGAGTGCACCTCGGTCTGGCGTACTACAATTATGCCAAGAATGGCGAGTGGCGTTATCAGGACCACAACGGCAAGACCCCGGCCTTGGGTGGCGGCATCAGCGGTGGATGGCGTACGGCATTGTCCAAAGATCGGCATTGGTGGCTGGAATTGACCGCCGGCGTAGGTGTCTATAGGCTGCATTACGATGTGTTCCACAATTATCATAATGGGCTTGTTGTGGACGAGCGTCATCGTACATTCTTCGGGGTGGACAATGCCGCTGTGACCATAGCCTACCGTTTTGATATAAAGCGTAACAGACGATGAAAAAGCTGAGAAACACAATAACCTTTGTGATTGCGGCTTTGACCGTGATGTTGACTTCGTGTGATGTCCACGAATTTCCCGAGCAGGGAGAAGGTACAGACGTCGAGTTGGTGTTAGATTTCACCGGCAACATGAATATGGACTTCTACAAGTATGTTGATTATCAGAGCCGTGATGTGGACGGACTGTCATACGATATACGATATGTGATCAATGTCTATCCCGTGTTAGACGAGAGCCGCAACAACAATCGTGGCGGACGCAGCGCTATAGCCAGCTATGTATTCACCAAAAGTGACATCACCGACCTCAATTACACGGTGCCGCTGAAACTGCCTGCCGGCAACTACCGTTTCTTGGTATGGGCCGACTATGTGGCCACCGGCACCGAAGATAATCTATATTACGATCCTTCCGATTTCGAGGAAATAATCCTGACCCGGCGCGAAAACTATATCGGCAATACCGATGCACGCGATGGCTTCCGTGGCGAGCAGGTGGCCGAGATATACGCCAATACCGAATATATCAACAATACTACCGGCAGCGGAGTGACCAATCGCATCGTTGTGGAAATGAAACGTCCTATGGCCAAGTTCAAGTTCCAGGCCACGGACGTGGTCAAGTTCCTTGAAGAAGAAGCACGCCGATCCGCAGCACGCGGCGATGCCGATCCCAAGGCCACCGGTGCCGAGAACGGTAATGCCGATACCGGTGGCAGCAAAGGCACGGACAGCAAAGGCCCTACTGACGAATCCTCGACACAGGAAGCGTATGGCCGCATCAATACCGGCGACTATCGCGTATTGTTCCGCTATTCGGGATTTGTGCCGTGTTCGTTCAATATGTTCACCAACCGTCCGGCCGATGCGTGGACCGGATTGAGCTTCGAAGGTCGTATGATACAGTTGGACAAGGATAATGCCGAACTCGGCTTCGACTATGTCTTTGTCAATGGGCACGAGTCCACCGTCTCGGTCTCCGTGGAAATATACGATCGCGATGGCACATTGCTGTCTCGCAGCGAGCCGGTATCCGTCCCATTGGTGCGCAATAAGGTTACCATTGTTCGCGGCAAGTTCCTGACGGTTAAAGCCGAAGGTGGTGTATCTATCGATGCCGATTTTGACGGCGAGTACAATTACGAGTATCGCTGATATATATAGGATAATTCAGGTTATATAAATTATAAAAACAGATAATCAAAAGATTATGAAAAAGTTCATCTTCTCATCATTTGCACTTGTGGCAATGATGTTTGCAGGTACCTCCTGCTCTTCGGAAGAAGTGGCACCCGTGACGGACGAGAGCACCGTTACGCTGTCGGTAACCCTTCCCGACGGTATCCAATCGCGTACATTTGGTGACGGCACCACCGCACAGAAGCTCACGATGCTCGTATTGGACGAAAACAACGAGGCTCTGTCAGTATTTAACGGCGCGGACGTCCTCAATACCGACATCACCCTGACCAAGCAGGTGAACCTGCAACTTGCAGCCGGTAAGACCTATAAGGTTGTATGCTGGGCCGCAGCCGAAGGCGCTCCTTACACCTTCGATACTACCAATTTCACGGTCAGCGCCAACTACGAGGGCGCCAAGACAAGCGATGAGGCACTCGATGCCTTCTACGCCGTACAAAGCATCACCGTGAAAGGCAATACCACCGAGACAGTGAAGCTGTATCGTCCCTTTGCACAGCTGAACATCGGTACCGACGACCTGTCGGCTGCCAAGGCCGCCGGCTTCGAAGCCGAGACAGTCACAGTCACCGTGCCCACCTACAAGAGCCTCAACCTGCTCACCGGAGAAGTGGAAGCCGGCGATCCCCGGGCTGTTACCTTTGCAGCCAACGCCCTGCCCGCCGGTGAGACTTTCCCCAAGACGGGCTATGACTACCTGTCGATGAACTATCTGCTGATGAGCACCGACAAACAGCTCGTCGATGTGGAATTCACAGTGAAAGCCAAGGATGGCGCAACTCGCACACTTCCCGTGAACGCCGTGCCCGTGCAGCGCAACTACCGCACCAATATCTACGGCAGCCTGCTGACCAACAGCGTCAATATCAATGTCGAAATCGTGCCCGACTTCGAGGGCGAAGATTACAATATGGACGATGCGGCTCGTATTGCAGCAACCCTTAGCGCCGGCCAATCCGTGAAACTTGACAGAGACCTTGACCCCGGCAAGACTATGGCGATTGAACTCAAGGATGGCGCTTCTGTTGAGCTGGATCTTAATGGCCATACCATTGCCAATACAGGTGATTTGTGGAATGATACCGATGTCGTCAACGACTGGTCTTTAATCAGCGTTCGCGGTAATGGTACGCTCACCATCAAAGGCGGTACATTGAAAGCCAAAGAAAACGACTGCTTTACTTTTGACGTGCAAGATGGCGGACGCCTTGTCATTGAAGATGGTACATTTATAAGCAACCTTGATGCTGTGTATGTTTTTGAAGGTGTTTGCGAAATCAAGGGCGGACACTTTGATATCCAGCAAAAGGCTACAGGCAATAATCCTTATGCATATCTGCTAAATTGCTATGACTCGGCTTATAAGAATGGCACAGCCAAATTTATTGTCAGTGGTGGCACATTCGTAGGATATAACCCGGCAAATTCAAGCTCCGAGAACCCGAAGGCCAACTTCCTCGCAGACGGCTATATTGCTGCTGAATCGGTAGAAAATGGGTTGCACATATTTACCGTTAAGAAAGCCGAAACCGTTACTTCGGCAGAAGTCTTATATGATTTGTGCTATAATAAGAAGGGCGCTGTTATATACATCAACACTCCTATAGTCAGAGAATCCGGTAGCGCCGCATACTGCTATAATGGAGGCACTCGTACTATCACTTTGGACAAGAATGGTTCTTTGACATCCGGCAAGGGTTGCACCCTGACTGTCGCTTCCGGTGTTACTGTTAACCTGAATGGTCTGGGCGGTACAATCACTGCTCCCATATCCGAAAAGGAAAGCTATAACGCAGCTTTGAAGGTTGGCGGTAGTAGAAGCGCAACCTTAAACATTTTCGGTGATGGCAAGTACATACAGCCGGCAGGTGCCAAATCGGGCCATGCACTTATTATTACTGCAGGTACTGCCAATATTTATGGCGGATATTTCTATGCAGGAAAAGGTCCCGGCACCGGAGTGAATGCAATGTCTTCGACTCTTCACTTGGTCGGATCTCATGGAATGAGTACCTGTAACATCTATGGCGGAGTGTTCGAATGCGAAGGTGATGCCAAGTATTTGCTAAACTGCGAAGACTCCTACTATAAAAAAGGGAAATGCAAGTTCGTAGTTTATGGCGGTATCTTCGTAGGCTTCAATCCTGCAGAATCTTATTCGGAAGGTACTTCTGCTGTAAACTGGGTTGCCGACGGCTACAAAGTGAACAAGATTACCTACAACGGTAAGGAGGCTTATCAGGTAGTAAAAGCTTGATAGCACTCTAATACGATATAAGAGGAGGGCGGACGCGCCTTTCGGAAAACGCCGTCAGGTGTGTCCGCCCATACTCTTTCTTTTGATTATTAAATATTTTGGCGCAACAACATAGATTAAAAACAATAAGAAAATAACATAATATGCAGACAAATTAGCTGACGATAACTAATTGTTTTATTTACCCTAAAATAGAAAACTAATAATTGTAATACTCAGAAACTTAATACAATAATTGTATGAAGCTTAAACTTTTCTCATCACTTGCACTTGTGGCAATGATGTTTGCAGGCACCTCCTGCTCTTCGGAAGAAGTGGCACCTGTGACGGGCGAGAGCACCGTTACGCTGTCCGTAACACTTCCCGACGGTATTCAATCACGTAAGTTTGCTGACGGCACCACCGCACAGAAGCTCACGATGCTCGTATTGGACGAAAACAACAAGGCTCTGTCAGTATTTAACGGCGCGGACGTCCTCAATACCGACATCACCCTGACCAAACAGGTGAACCTGCAACTTGCAGCCGGTAAGACCTATAAGGTTGTATGCTGGGCCGCAGCCGAAGGCGCTCCTTACACCTTCGATACTACCAATTTCACGGTCAGCGCCAACTATGACGGCGCCAAGACCAGCGACGAGGCCCTCGATGCCTTCTACGCCGTACAGGACATCACAGTGAAAGGCAACACCACCGAGACAGTCAAGCTGTATCGTCCCTTTGCACAGCTGAATATCGGTACAGACGACCTGGCCGCCGCCAAGGCAGCCGGCTTCGAAGCCGAGACAGTCACCGTCACCGTGCCCACCTACAAGAGCTTGAATCTGCTCACAGGTGCGGTAGAGCAGGGCGATCCGACAGCCGTCACTTTCGCAGCCAACGCGCTGCCCGCCGGTGAGGCTTTCCCCAAGACGGGTTATGACTACCTGTCGATGAACTATCTGCTGATGAGCACCGACAAACAGCTTGTCGACGTGGAATTCACAGTGAAGGCTAAGGATGGCGCAACCCGCACACTTCCTGTGAACGCCGTGCCCGTGCAGCGCAACTACCGCACCAATATCTACGGCAGCCTGCTGACCAACAGCGTCAACATCAATGTCGAAATCGTCCCCGCTTTCAATGAGCCCGGCTACGAAGGAGAGAAGTTTGAAGCAACAGCCAAAGTTAACGGCGTGGAATATCCCAACTTTGCAGCAGCTGTAGAGGCCGTTAATGCCGGTGACGCAGGTACATACAATGTAGTGCTTCAAGGTACGACAACGTGGGAAACCGGTAACGCCGGTGGCGGTGCCAATAAATGCTTCACCAATCCCGAGAGCACAATCAATCTCGACCTCAACGGCAAGAGCTTGACAATGACCGGTTCCGGCGGCTTCGTAAACGCCGGCAAGACCAATATCACCAATGGTACAATCATAGACAAAACCGCTTATGCATACGAGCGTGGCGAAACCTCATGGGAATTCACCTACCTCGAATTTGAGGGCGGCGAATACACCTTCGACAACGTAACCTTCAACAACAGCGTGATGTTTGAAGGCTCCAAGACTACGGCCAACAACTGCGTATTCAAAGGTATCGCAACACTCGCGTCTCACCAGTCCGAGGAATACTGCCTGTGGATTTCGAACGGTGATGTACATCTGAACGGCTGCAAGTTCTCCAACGGCTATCGCGGCGTCAAGGCTCACGAACAGTATAAGAAAGAACGTCAGATCAAGATAGCTATTGACGGCTGCGAATTCTATGATTTGTCCGGCAAGGCCGCAGTGCTTACCGACCAGCAAGTAGTTTCCTGCGATATCAAGAATTGCATCTTCCGAGATGTACAACCCGGCGGCCAAGGCATGTACGCATACCACAGCTACACTTCGTTGAAGCCCACCGTATCCAACTGCCGCGTGGTATTCACCAATGCACAAGGTCTGGTGAAGTTCGCCAAGCAGGTAAATGAAACCAAGATGTCTTACGCCGATAAGAAACTCACCTTTGAATTGGGCGCGGATATAGACCTGACCGGCATCAACTGGGAGCCTATAGGCCAAACCGGAAATCAGCAGTTCCAAGGCGTTTTTGATGGCAAGAACCACACAATCAAGAATTTGACCATCAATAAGGAGTCGACAAGTAATGCGGTTGCTGCCGGTTTCTTCGGCTGGCTCAACAATGGCGCAAATATCAAGAACATCAAATTTGACGGTGTGAAAATTACTGCCAACGGATATACCGGAGTTGTGGCCGGATACATCGAAAACCATGTAACTCCGGAAGCGCAGATATCCAATTGCCACGTGAACAATGCAACCATCAGCAGTAAGGTCAACGGCGCTGCCAAGGGCGCTAAGGTCGGCGGCATCGTCGGAATATTCACCGACCCGGCATATGTCACAAATTGCAGCGTATCCAATACCAATATCGATGCAGCACGCGATGCAGGCCAAATTGTCGGAGCAACATATATCGGTCGCGTAGTCAATTGCACCGCAACCAACGTCAACGTTACGGCCAACGGCACCGGTGACGGCAGCAATATCCGCAACGAATTGATCGGATGGGTTCTCTAATCGAACAACAAAAACAAGGGGCAGAGGTTTGGCGCATCCGAGCGTCTGCCCCGTAATACAGGACAATATATTTAATTCCCTAAATTTTAGATCAATGAAAAAATCATTATTTTCACTCGCAGCCATCGCATCTATGCTGATGCTTGGCGCATGCTCCTCCGAAGAGCCCGCAGTAGAACCTGCAGGTGCAAAAAGCACCGTGGCAGTTGAACTCCAATTGCCCGAAGGTCTCCAATCCCGTTATGGCGAAGGCACTACCGCCACAGACCTGACCTATGCCGTGTACGAACGTGGTAAGCGAGAAGCCCTTGCAGTATGCACCGGCGGCACCGATGCCACTGTCGGCAAAGCCACTATGTCCGGTCTGAAGGCCACCATCACCCTTCAACTGACCACCGGCAAGGAATACGACTTCGTATTCTTTGCAGCCGCTCCCAACAGCATCTACAGCTTTGACAAAACCACTCAGACCGTTGAAGCCAACTACGATGGTCTGAAAGCAAACAACGAGTCTCTTGATGCATTCTTCAACACTACGACTTACACGGTGGCCGGAAACGCTACTATTAGCGCCAAATTGTATCGTCCGTTTGCACAGCTCAACATCCTGACCGATGACATAACTGCTGCTACCGCTGCCGGTTTCACCCCCCAAGAAACTAAAGTAGTAGTCAAGAACGTGGCCAATAAGCTCAACCTCGTGTCCGGTGCTGTCGAAGGCGAAGCCGAGCTTACTTACGACTACAACGCGCTTGCAGCCGGCACAATGACCATCAAAGGCAAAGAGTATGACTACCTGGCCATGAACTATCTGCTGGTGAACGAAAAGAAGACTGTAGAAGTCGGCTTCGGCGTCAAGAGCACCAAGGGCGAAGAACGTGCCATCACTTTCAACAACGTGCCCGTACAGCGCAATTTCCGCACCAATATCTACGGTAGCCTGCTGACCAACGCCCTCAACGTCAATGTCGAAATCGAACCCGGTTTCAACGAACCCGACTACGAAGTGGTAGGTGTGGCTGATGCCGAGACCCTCATCGCCGAACTCAATGCCGGCAAAAACGTCGCTCTTACAGCCAACATCACCCTTGACGAGACTATCGTTCTGAACCTCGCAGGCAAAGAAGCTACGCTCGACCTCAACGGCCACGATATCATCGGCGGCAAGAAATTCTACCTCAGTGCTCCCGCAATATGGAGCTTGATCAGCGTACGTGGTGGTAAACTCACCATCAACGGCGAAGGCAATGTCCTGCCCGCAACCGGCGCAATCGCTGAAGCTCCCAATTACATCGAAGACTTCGCTGTCGATGTAAATGAAGGCGGACAGGTTGTCATCAATGGCGGCAACTTCAAAGGTAATGATACCGCAGTATACGCTTACGATGGCTCTGTAGAAATCAATGGCGGTACTTTCGAGGTATATGACAACGGCCTGTCTTACGGTGCAAGATACAATGTCAACGCTTATGACGCAAACTTCGTCAATGGTACAGCCAAGATAACCATCAAAGGCGGTACATTCTTCGAATTCGACCCCACCAAGTCTCCGGAAAAGGACGCTGTCAGCCTGCTTCCCGCCGGCTACAAGGCCGTGAAGACCACCATCGACGGTAAGGATGCGTGGGTCGTTAGCGCCGAATAATTCCAACGAATCATTTCATACGAAATTTTCAGGCTTTTTTAAGCCATAAACTCTTTGACCCGGACCTTTTAGGTTAATTTCTGAATAATAGAACTCAATTACTATTTATCAATTGCGGGTCGGGGCCTGCCGGAAACGGCAGGCCTTTTTTTGCTTATATTGGTCGAAGAAGCCGTTGGCTGCGAGGATGTGTCAAAATGGTAGAATGTAGGGGTGCAATATATAGCGCCCGCGCAGTAAGATTGTAATATGGTGATTTCGAGCGTGTTATGCAATATTACCCACAGCCGTTGCGGACGCAATATATTGCGACCATACATTAATTCAGCATTACGACACACCCACCTACAATAATTGGCTGTTTGAACAAATGCTTCCGGTTTTGCCATATATAGGCTTTACAACCTTGATGCGTCCTTAATTATGCCGTTACAATTCACTTAAATGAAAGAGCCGTGCATAAATCCTAATACGCGAGGCTATTCGCGCAAAATATTTAAGTGTATATTTCCTACTCGATAGATCCGATACTGCGAATACTTTGTTCGAAATTCTCGCGATCGCGTGCACGTGTCTTCATCTTGTTGCGGTAGGTGTATATGGTGTTGAGCGAAAGCCCGAGGAATTTGCTGATTTGGCTGCTGTCGTCCAAGCCCAGGCGCATAAAGGCGAGGATACGTAGTTCGGGCGTCAGCCTTTCGCCCTCGGGAACGGCAATTTGTTTATTCTCCTCGAAGAGTTTATTGACCTCGTTGACAAAGTCCGGATATACCATCAGGAATGCCGAGTCGAATACCTCATAGAAATTCTGCAGCTGGTCGCGCATGATTTTTCCGCTCTCAATCATATTGAGTAGGTCTACAACCTGTCCGGCCTTGATCTTGCGCCCGGCAATACGGTTGAAATCCTCCAATGCCGAGAGATATACACCGCATAGAGATAGAATTTTGCGTATGTATTGATCTTTGAGCGTTACCGAGTTTTGCAATCGAACCTTCATTCGAGCCAGTCGGCGACGGTTACGTTCGAAGAACAGCATCAGAGCGCCGCTGACAATCAGCAATATACTAAGCGCTATCACAACTATCGTCATATTACGTGTGCTTTTGCGCTCCATATCTTGAGTGGTGGCAAACACCAGAGGAAGCGCCTCGGCAATTTCGATGGAGCGCAGTCGGCTGCCCGATTGGACGGCTATGGCCAGAGACAGTGTCAGGTATTCGTAGCTGCGGGCGATGTCTTTACGATCGTACAGCAGCTTGCCCAGGCGGTGTAGTGATGTGGTTTCCCTATTGCCGGTGGCGATATCGCTCATAGCGGATAATGCCAGGTAGTATATGCCTTCATCAATATGGTACGAGTCCTTGAGGTATGTCTGTCCGATGATGGCTGCCGTGCGTGCGTATAGGTGCGATTCAAAGGGTATGGACTGCAATAGCGCTTCCATCTCTTTAAGAGTGTTTGACGATGAGCTACGCGAGAATTCGCGGTTCAGCAACTGAAAACGATACTCAGGGTCTTTTTTGTCCATATAATTGAGTAATGAATCGACGCTCCTGTCCGACTTGTCTGCGTACAACTGCTTGGTCTCCGGACGTCTGTAAAAGTCGGCTGCATATTTGTATATAAGATCGCCGGCGTTGAAATACAGCTCCTTGTTGGCCGGATATACGTTGGCTACGGTCAGCCCCTCGTACTGGTCTATGGCGTCCTTGACAAGGCCGTAAATAGGCATTACCGTGTACTCCAGGATGTTAAAGCGCTGGACGGATACCGAGTCTCCCATTTCGCGAGCCAGTTTACGCCCACCGTCAATACATCGTAAGGCCGAATCAACGTTGACATGGCGATATTCGCACACGAGGTTCTCGTATGTTTTGATCTGTTGTTTGGGCGAGGCCGTAGAAAGAGACTTTTCCATTTGCCTGAGCGCCCGGTCATTGCGTGTGGCGTATTGTTCCCAGTCTTTTACGTACTTGTCCAGCCTGTTCAATACTTTCGGAATGTCCGGATTGGCGCAAAATGCGGTGATGCAACAAATTATTGCGGCGCATAGAGCGAATACGCGTCTTGTCATCGTATGTCGTGAGGTGTTTGTGTTCATGTTGCGTAGTCTTTAGGTTATTTGGGGTGTCTATGTGCGCTAGACATGCCCTTCTGCGATTTTAGGCACGTTTGACGATGCAAATATACGAATTATTTATTTAATTTGCCCTATATTGCACTTATATTTCGCCTAAATTTTCATAGAATTATTCGATTGATTATCAGCCTTATTATTTTGTATCTGTCTAATAATATACTTCTGTTTTGTTGTATTTTCTTGTAAGGGCTTGACAGAGGACGTAATTTTGCATCGTAATTCTTGCGAAAGAGTTCGCAACACAATAACGGCTTAAAGGCCAGCCTAAAAAGGCACTAAAGTTTTATAGAGATTTTTCTACTTATCATACGTTGCTTTCCAATGCACAAGCAAAGGCAGCAATTTCGATATAGGGTAAAAAAAGATTAGTTTTTAGGTTTTTAGGGTTAATATTATATTTAAGGTTAAGTAAGGATTATTGAAGACGGCAAAATAGAGCCGTCAGAGATGCAAAAGTCGTCGACCGAGATGGTTGATGATTTTTTGTTTTTTATATGGGTGCTGTGCCTGGAATAATGAGAATTATAAGAGTAATGAGGATAATGTAGCTTTCAGACAGGGCTTCGTTAGTGCGATTGATAACAATGCGGCACCGGCCATTTTAAGAGGCCGATGCCGCATTGTTATGTCTTGGACGACGGCTTTGTGGAGAGAGGTGTTATCCTCCCGTGTAAAAGCATTGGACCTTGCCGACGGGCAGTTTGCCTTCGAGCTTTATGGGCAGGCGTCGAGCATCGGTCGTAATCCAGGCGTCCATATTTTCGCTGGTTCGTGTTCGGCCGTCACTGGTGAATATGAAGGTGATGTGATGGCATTGGTACTTCTTTTTATCGTACTTGATGGTTTCGACACCGGCGTACTTGATGGTCAGCAGCTCCTTACGTTTGCCGCTGAAGATGTTGATGGTGATTACATGTCCTTTCCTCCATGTATTATAAGGCAGTTGGCGCATATAGTAGTATGACGTAAGCATATCCACGGTGGTGCCCATAGCACTCAGTTCTCGTTTTTCGTCCACAACCATATTGCCTTTTTTGTCGCGCTTTTGCCGGGTGCATTTGCCTTTGACTTGTGCGCCTACATAACTGAATTTGACTGTATCATGTTTATGGTCGGAACCCTCGTGCGCTATTCGCTCGTAGAATATCGGGCGGAACTTTGCGCAATCGATGATGCCGTTTAGAGTGTCTCGAACCTTATAGAAATGATCGGCCCAGTGCTCGGAGGCTGCCGTGAGCCGGGTGATGTATTTCGACCCGTTTTTGCGTATAGTCAGTGTCGCATGGCCGGCTTGTTTATTGACCATGCCCCATTTGAACATCACCTTGTAATTGATGCTCTCGTTTTTGAATTCAGCATTAGCACCTATTGCCGGAACTATGGCCAGCATCAGGCCTGCGATGGCGGCGGTGATTCGTTTTATCATTTTTCTGTGTTTGGTTGTTTTGTGCCTTTTGGATATAGGGTCGAACGAAACATTCTCCTTCCCTATTTTGTACTTAGACTTGTGATTTGCTCCAAGGTTTAGTCGGAAGTGGCTACGGCGATTTTTACGCAAATCTTGCGGTGTGCCTTGCCTGGGTCACCGATATTCGGGGCGTGCGCATCTTCGGGGAAGAATATCGCACATTCTCCCGGACGCACGTCCAAAAACGTATGAGCTTCGTCATCGTAGAAGGCTATGTCCCGTTCGGCATCGTAGCCCGGAGCCACAATGTGCGTAAGGGTATCCGTGGGGGCCCAGCCTATGGTCTCTGAGTCGTCCAGCGGTATATGTATGTCGATATAGCGGCGATGTGCTTCCATAGGTGCGTCCTCGCGAGTGCGTAGGGTGGGAGTCTCGACATTAGCGTAATCATACGTGCCAATATTGTGATGCCCTTGTGGTATTTCTTTTGTGATAGAACCAAGCCATATCGTCACTTCCGGGCGCAGCCATACGTGTTGTGTCGCAATCAGGCGGGCGAGAGTACAAAGTATCATCTTACGGGTCTTCAGTGGGTTGTGCCTCGGAGCGGATTACTCCTCCTCATCATTCCATACCAGCGGCAGGACATCGCGACTGCTTTGCTCGATGCGTTTATTGCGCCAGCACTTGCGACATACGGCCACGTATCGGTCGTCGCCGCCGATTTCGACCTGAGCGCCTTCGCTGACAAAATTGCCTTCGGCGTCAATACGCGCGTTGATAATGGTCTTGCGTCCGCAATTGCATGTCGATTTGACTTCATCGATGGTATCGGCAATCTCGAAAAGACGTCGCGACCCCTCGAAGAGATGGCTCTGGAAATCCGTGCGCAGCCCATAGCATATTACGTTGCAGCCGAAGTCGTCCACAATGCGCGACAGCTGATCCACTTGCTGTTCGCTCAAAAATTGGGCTTCATCGACCAAGAACCAGTCCACCAATTTGCCCTCCTTCTTGAAGTAATTCTTGGCAAAGCGGTACAGGTCTGTGTCCGGGTATATCCATTCGCAGGCACGTTCGATGCCTATGCGAGAGTGTATTACGCGGTCACCCTCGCGCGTGTCGATGGCCGGCTTCATACATAGGTAACTCATGTGGCGTTCCTCGAAGTTGTACGCTGTGGTCAGCAGGAGCGCCGTCTTGGCGGAGCCCATAGTGCCGTAGCGAAAGTATAGTTTGCCTTTGCGATACATTGCTGTTTCGGTGGTTTCGGGTAGGTGGTTGATGTCGTTTCAGATGCCAAAGTTAGTAATAAAAATCCGTAATCTAAGCCCTAAAAATACGTGCGGCGACAAATCATTTGACATTCAATGTTTTCCCGGTAAATATAATGCCTCGGGGCTATACTCGCTTGCGATTGTTTTAGCTTTTATGATGCTAATTTGCATAATTAAGATTATTTAATTTTAATGGGTTTTAATGTTGCTCATTATGTCGTATAACTTTGCGACATCGTCAGCAGACGAGAAAAAAACGAACAGTAATAAACAACTAAAACACATTATCATGAACAAAATTCTTGTGATTGCGACCTGTGTCGGGGCACTTGTTCTTACATCTTGCAAGTCAGTGTGCTATCAAGTGTACAATGTCGTAGCACCCGAAGCGACGAGTTCGGAAACTGACATCAAGTACGTGTACGAGGACATCACCGTCTCATACAACTTCTGGAGCAACGGCGGTGAACCGGGCTTTACAATCACCAACAACTCCGACAAGATAGTAAACGTGGACTTGACCAAATCCTTCTTCGTGCTCAATGGCACATCGTACGACTACTTTATAGACCGCGAGTATACAAGTGTAGTCACAGGTGGTGTAACCGCTGCTTATTGGGGATTGCTTAAATCGGCATCGATAGGTTCGTCGCAGACGATACGCAGCAAAAAGGTTGTATCGATACCACCTAAAGCCTCTCGCTTCATCAGCGAATACACAATCGTTCGTACAGCCTATGATGCTTGCGAATTAAGTATCAAAGATTTCGGGGAATTAGAATTTACGAATACGAACAGCCCTATACGTTTTTCAAACGTGATCACTTATTTAAAAGATGGAAGTGAGACTTGTACAATCACCAATTCATTCTATGTGTCTCGAATAGTTAATATTGAGAGACGTAAGGAAAGGCTGACGGAGACAGTGCAAGACTGTAAAGGCAGGAAGATTAAAGTCGACATCATGAAAGATCAATCACCCTCAGCGTTTTACTTGCAATACGAGCGACTTGTGGATAAGCAGGGAAAATAACGTCTGATAAAAACTTATTTAGGTGACCGATAGACATACCTTTGCCGGTATGTCTGTCGTCGTTTTGGTGTATATTGGAGGTGCAGATGAATTGTCTGTAGTCCTGGTTCGTAAGTGATGGAATGAAACATTTTTTTTGTTTACAGGATTTAGTAATCTCGGAAATGTGTGTTATATTTGTGTATGACACATAGGCCCGACATAGAAAAGCTGTTCAAAAAGCATTATGCGCAGATGCATCGGCAAGCCGCGATACTTCTGCATGACGATGATCTTGCGCGCGACATCGTCCATGATGTTTTTTGCGCTTTGCTTGACGGGGATATAGCTGTCACGGCTCTGACCCAGAGTTATTTGCTGCGAGCTGTCCGCAATCGTTGTCTCAACCATATACGCGACTTGGATATCCACGGGCGTGTATTGGGACTATATTTCACAGAGATGGACGAGTACGATGATGCGGACTGGCCGGACGAGGCTACTGTACAGGAAATATATTCGATCATTCGCGATGACCTGCCAGAGCAGTGTAGGCGCGTGGTCGAACTGCGCTTTGTCTGTGGGCTGAAATTCGAGGCGGTGGCTCGCGAAATGGGTATCAGTCAGACGGCCGTGTTCAAGCACTTGCGTCATGCACTCAGTATTATACGAAACAAATTGAGTGAAAATGGACAAATATGATGTTGTGTTCGATATCATCGAGCACCCCGAAAACTACACATCCGCACGGCTGTCCGAAATACTTTCGGACCCTGAGACACGCGAGATATACAATGTTTTGGTAAGGACGCAGTCTGCCGCGAAATCTCGGGAGACTATGTCGCAAGCCGAAGTGGACGAGCAGTGGAATCGCTTTGAGCGTGCACATCCGACATCACGATTCCGCTTTCTGTGGCTGTCGGGACGTGCTGCGTCTATAGCATTGGTGATAGTGTCGTCCGTGGTCGCCTTTGCCGTGGGTATTACCATCAAAGTGGGCCTCGATCGTGGCAATACTGACGATGCTGTCGTGGTGGCTGCCCGGGTAGATGCCGCCAAAAGCTTGGCCGCAGCCTCCGATACCATTTCACCGCCGTCCGAGAGCTCGTCTGATAAGCCGACTTCTCCGGTGTTGTTTGACAATGCTTCGCTTGGTGAAATTGTCGAGACTATATCAAAGACCTACGGCGTCAAGGCTCGATTCGAGGTCGAGACGAAGCGCCAATTGCGTTTGTTCTACAAATTCGACCCGAAGAATACCTTGCAAAGCATTGTCGACCAGCTTAACAACTTCGAACAAATCGATATCAAACTCGAAGGAGGCGAGTTGGTGGTACGATGATGCGCGGTTCAATTATGGCAATGGTGCTTTCGGTATTGACCGTAATCGCGACACAGGCACACAAGTATGAGTATAATTTTCGCAATACGCCTATTTCGCAGGCCCTCGTGAAAATTGCGCGGGACAATCCCGAAGTAGATCTCTCCTTTATATATAAAGACCTGGACAACTATAGAACATCGGCGCGTATCAGCACGGACAATGCTTACGAGGCCATTAGGGCGATTGTCGGCCTCAATCCGATATCGGTTGTCCGCAAGGATGGTTGTATCTATGTAGAGGCACTCCAGCATGGGAGGTTCGTATATTCCGGGTCGGTGCTCGGAAACGATGGCGAGCCGGTGGCGGCCGCTACGATTATGCTTCTTGCACCAGCCGACTCGACTGTGATTACCTATGGCATCTCCGATGGTGAGGGCCGCTTTCGTATTCCCTGCGATCATAATGGAGTCATTGGTAAGATTAGTTGTATGGGATACAGGACGAAGTGTCAGCAGTTTGCCAAACATAATGTCGGGACAATCACCATAGACGAGCTTCCCATCAGTCTTGCCGCGGTCACGGTGGAGGGGTCTACAGCCAATCTCTATTCGGACAAATCTGTTTATTTGCCTACCAAAAGCCAAAAAAAGACAGCACAGACGGCCCAGGATCTTATTCAGCGAATGGCAATTCCGCAACTGGCTGTTGGCGAAGAAATCAAGACCAACACCGGGCAGCAGGTGGACATATACATAGACTATGTTCCGGCAAACGGAAGCGAGCTTACCGGGTTGCTAGTCAGCGATGTCAGGCGCGTGGAATACTATGACTATCCGAGTGACCCTCGCTTTCAAGGCAGGTCGCACGTGGTTAATTTCGTGATGCAGCGATACGAATACGGCGGATACGTGAAGGGTATATACTACGACAATTTTGTGATGTCAAGGCAGCTTAACGGGTACTCCAAGTTGCAATACAAGCGGATGACCTATGACGTGGCCGGCGGAGTATTCTTCATGCGAGACAAGAAGTATTACGAGAACACTTACGAGACTTATCGCTTGCCACAGCCTGACGGAACGATTAAGGAAATAGAACGCAATTCGTTTGTAGACAACACAAAAAGGACTCGTGATGACTATTGGATGTCTTTCAAAGCGATGTATAAGACAGATAAGGTCACGATGAGCAATATGCTTTCGGTGGAATTTGACCGGACTCCCAAGTATACAATCGACGGACATGTGTCGTATAGTTCGGACGAATACGACGGGTCGGAATACAACTCGCTAAGCTCCAATCGTATTAATTCGTTTGCATACAACGGCTATTGGTATTTCGCGCTGCCGGGCAACAATACTATCACTTTTAATCCGCAGTACGCGTATACCAGCACAAGGCAAAACTCGCGCTATGAAGAGGCCGGCACGGAGGCAGTTGTAAACGGCGCTGAGGACAACTCGCACCAAGCTCGCGGCGACATAGCCTTTGTACATTCGTTTGGTAAAGCCGGGACGTTGAAAGCCGTGTGTCAGGGACGCTTCTTGCTAAACAAAACCCGATACACCGGATCGTCGTCCGTCTCGGACAAGGCGCAGACGCTGAGGCTCGGTCCGGGCGTAAGCTACAGTTACACAGATGATAAACTGCATGGTTCTTTGGGCGTTGGCCTTAATTGGGATCGCTCGGAGTATGGTACGACAGTGGAAAATACCACGGCGCCGTGGACAAATCTGTCAATACAATACGCCTTTAATAAAAAACACTCGTTTAGCTTGGACTTCGACTATAAGAAATCGATACCGTCTTCCGGCTATAGGAGCGCAGCGGTCATCCGGTCCAATCCGCTGATGAGCTATACCGGCAATCCATCGTTGGTTCCGTACAACTCGTTCTACACCGAAGCTAACTACACGTTTATTATAAATAAGGCGTTTAATGTGTCCGCTTTTGGTAATGTCTGGGTCGTTGATAATAGGTACGTATTTGATTATGAGGCAAATGCCACGGGGGTCCTGCGAACGATCAAGCAGCCTCTCGGCAGCTTTTTCCAATGGCAGTGCGGAGTGCAAGGCACGGGCAAATTCTTCAACGACAAGTTGCAGTTGTCGCTGTCCGGCTATATGTTCCGCGGACACAATGGCGAACCATACAATTGGAATAAGGGTAGGATGGTCCTCTCGGCTTCGGCATACTATTACCTGAATGACTTCTATTTTGGCGCTTCGTACCGCAGTACGATGGTCTATCCCGATGGATGTATGATTGGAATGTGGATGAGTACACGCCCTAATTACACTTTCCAAGTCGGATGGAGCAACAACCACTGGAACCTGCGATTCTATATGCGTAACCCCATCATTGGCAATACTTACGCCACTAAGAGTACCACGCAAAGCCGCTATTATGACTCAATCGGGCACATATATACAGGCAGTTACAACCGGTTCTTCCAAATTTCGGCTACATACACCTTCGGCTATGGCAAAAAAGTCAAGGTGGGCAACGAAGCTTACCAGGCAGATGGCGCTTCGTCAGGCATCTTGAATAAATAAAGACAATAGAACAGCATATACATTTCGCGATGGCGTCTACTGCGTTGAGCAGGGACGCCATCGACTTTGTCCGGGACTGCTTCCGGGTGGCTGATAAGACTGCAATTTACATCGATCTACACCATAGCTCATATATTTTTCGTACCTTTGCGGCGTCAAACGGGGCTTGACGGCTACGTGCCGCACAAAGATCCCGCAATATCTTATAGGAAAACCCAATCCAAAAAGACAATATGGAACAAGAAGTTCGCGTACGTTTCGCACCATCGCCCACCGGACCGCTGCACATTGGCGGCGTCCGTACGGCTCTGTATAATTATCTTTTTGCCCGCAAATTGGGCGGCAAGATGATATTGCGCATCGAGGATACCGATTCGCAGCGTTTTGTCCCCGGAGCCGAGGATTATATCAACGAGGCCCTGGCCTGGCTGGGCATAGGCATTGATGAGGGCGTGCGCGAAGGAGGCCCTTACGGACCATACAAACAGAGCGAACGTCGCGACATCTATCGTCGCTATATGCAGCAACTTGTGGATGCCGGCAAGGCGTATATCGCTTTTGACACTCCGCAGGAACTTGAAGCCAAACGTGCCGAAATCAAGAACTTCCAGTATGACGCGCACACGCGTATGCAGATGCGCAATTCGCTGACGTTGCCGGCCGATGAGGTGAAGCGCCTCATTGATGCGGGCGAGAAATATGTCGTGCGCTTCCTTATCGAACCGGGTCAAGAGGTTCATGTAGACGACCTGTTGCGCGGCGATGTGGTCATTAAGAGCGACATCCTCGATGACAAAGTGCTGTATAAGAGCGCTGATGACCTGCCCACGTACCACTTGGCCAATATCGTTGACGACCACCTGATGAAGGTTACGCACGTCATTCGCGGCGAGGAATGGCTCCCGTCGGCCCCGCTACACGTACTGCTGTACCGCGCTTTCGGATGGGAGGACACGATGCCGCGTTTTGTGCACTTGCCGCTGCTGCTCAAGCCGGACGGCAAGGGCAAGCTCTCCAAACGTGACGGCGACCGTCTCGGCTTCCCCGTATTCCCACTGCAATGGACCGACCCGGTGACGGGCGATGTCTCCTCGGGATACCGCGAAAGCGGCTATCTGCCCGAGGCTGTGGTCAATTTCCTGGCTTTGCTGGGTTGGAACCCGGGTGATGATACCGAAATCATGGATATGGATACACTCATCGCCAAGTTCTCCTTTGAGCATTGCTCCCGCTCGGGCGCAAAATTCGCTTTCGAAAAGGCCAAGTGGTTCAACCACCAGTATATACAAATGATGCCTGATGAGAAGCTGGCCGAGCTTTTTGTGCCGGTGCTTCGCCGCAACGGCATAGATCCGGACGCTTTCGGCCTCGAATACATCACTCATGTGGTGGCTCTGGTCAAGTCGCGCATCAATTTCGTGGCCGAGCTATGGGATCAAGCTATGTTCTTCTTCGCGGACCCCGAAGAGTACGAGCCCAAGGCGGTCAAGAAACGCTGGACGGCCGGAATGCCGGACACTATGCGTGCACTCGTCGCTTTGCTTGAGGCTCAACCGACTTTCGATGGCGCAGCACTCGAACCTGTCGTGATGCAATGGATTAAGGACAATGAACTGCACATGGGCAATGTCATGAATGCCTTCCGCCTGGCCATCGTAGGACAATGCACCGGCCCGCACATGTTCGAGATTACAGACGTCCTTGGACGCGAAACCACGTTGCGCCGTCTACGCCGCGCCATCGATAATATCCAAGTGCCTGCCGCCGAGTGATATGAGCCTGTTGTACAATGCTGCCATACATATTTATGCTGCCGGGGTACGCCTGGCGGCTGTGAAGCATCGTAAGGCGGCATTGATGATACAAGGCCATCGCGAAACACTTGCACGCATAGCCGAGGCACGTCGCAATATCGCACCCGAGGGCTTCGACGTGTGGATACATGCCGCTTCGCTGGGCGAATTCGAGCAGGCACGCCCTCTGATTTCGATGATACGTAGAAAGCTGCCGAACAAACGTATCCTCCTGTCATTCTTCTCGCCTTCGGGTTACACCGTTAGACACAACTACCCGGAGGTGGACTTGGTGGTGTATCTGCCCTTCGACACGCCGCGCAATGCACGCCGATTTGTCGAAGCCGCCAACCCCAAGATTGCAATTTTCGTCAAATACGAATTTTGGGGAAATATGCTGAATTGCCTGGCGCGACACGGTACACCTACATATCTAATTTCGGCCATATTCAGACCCTCGCAAATATTCTTCAAGCCGTGGGGTGGTATGATGCGCCGTGCCCTGCGCTCGTTTACGCACATATATGTGCAGGACGAAGCCTCCAAACAACTGCTTGCCTCGATAGGATATAATGCCGTGGATGTCGTGGGCGATACGCGCCTCGATCAGGTAATCGACACACGTGCTCATGCCAAGTCGTTCCCGATCTTGGAGTCATGGACTTCAGGCACCGCTGTGACCATTGTCGTCGGAAGCTCGTGGCCGCAGGATGAGGCATTCTATATTCCGTGGCTCAAACGACATCCGGAGGTGAAAGCCGTCATTGCTCCGCACGAATTCGACGACAAACGCCTTGCTACTCTTATTTCAAGTCTCGGAGGACCCGAAGTGGCCGTATTGTGGTCGCAAGTCAAAGACCTCGCCTCCGTCCCCCCACAAGTGCGTTATATTATTATAGACTGCTTCGGCATCTTGTCTTCATTATACAAGTACGGGCAAATAGCCATAGTGGGCGGAGGCTTCGGCGCCGGTATCCACAACGTGCCCGAGGCGGCCGTATATGGTATGCCGGTAATCTTCGGACCGCGCCATGGCAAGTTCCGCGAGGCCACGGACTTATTGCACCTCGGCGGAGCATTCACCTACAATGACGCTGCCGGATTTGACGCCGCCATAGACCCATTGTACACCGATCCGGTTGCATTACGCGCCGCCTCAGCCGCCGCCGCCGACTACATCGAATCACATACCGGCGCCTCCCGGCACATCTTCGATGACATATTCTGATACATAGGCCACGCTTCTGAAAAATAGCCGGATGCCAATGTGTATAATTTAAATAAAATTTGTAATTTTGCAGCGAGGTGCAAGCGTGTACCTCGACATAGGGATAAGAATTCTATTCTGTCTCTGTAACATATCAATAAAAGCGTTTCGTGCTTTATCCTTTAACGGAAATCGCCAAATTTCACAACTACGAGGGGTATAGGCAGTCAAAGGAACGCCATGCTTGTCGCATATCCGCTCCCCGGCAAGGGGGAGCATATCCGATAAGGCGTGGGAGCGGACTGTTTATTTCGTAGTAGGCGTTTGGCGATGCCTCCGTTAAAATAAACCGAACATGCTCCACGCTTTTTTTATATAGATAACTCTAATCGGGCCGGTCGGAGCATACTGCCTTAAACTAATAATTAATCACATGTTTAGATTTACTTTTTTGCGGTATGTGCTATTGGCACTTGCTGTGATGGGCTTATCCGGTGTGCCGGATGTGTCGGCTCAGTTTTCCGGCGCGGGTGCGGGCACAAAGGATGACCCGTACAAAATCTACAACTCGGCGCAGCTGAATCAGGTGCGTAATTACACTGGGAAAACGGAGGTGTACTTCACCCTTGGCGCGGACATTGACCTTACCTCGTGGATTGCATCCAATTCGCCGGAGCAGGGCTGGAATCCCATCGGCACGGATGCCAATCCTTTCAAAGGCACTTTTATGGGTAATGGACACACCATCAAAGGCATGTCTATCTCCCGTGGAACTACCGATGACGTAGGCTTCTTCGGCGTCGCATCGGGGGCCACCGTAACTAATTTGACGATTGAAGGCTCGGTATACGGCGCAAATAATGTCGGGATCCTTGCCGGAAATTTCACCGGTGCAGCAGAGAATTGCCATGTCAAGGGCTCTGCCCGAACCGCATCAGACTGTGTCGGAGGCCTTATAGGTTATTTTGAAGGTACGGCGACCAATTGTACATTCAATGGCACAGTCAAGGGCTCATCAGACTGTGTCGGAGGCCTTATCGGAAAATCCGGTAGCTCTAATCTGAAAGGCTGCCGGGCGAATGCCGAGGTCCATGGCGGTAACTATGTCGGAGGCCTTATCGGATACGTACTTGCGACAACGACATCTTCGGACAAGTCCATAGACGATTGCTTCGCAGCCGGTAGTGTAGGCGGCTCTTCGATTGTCGGCGGCCTTATAGGCGCTATGGACACTTCCGCTTTTAGAAAATTAAAAACCGACACCTCCTACTCCTACTACTACTACTACTACGAATATGCCACAGCTCCGTACAAGTATATTGTGTCCAATTGCGGAGCTAAAACGTCGATCTCTGCGAGCTCATCGGTCGGCGGCCTCATAGGCCAAACCCTGGGCTTTGTATATACGTATGATTTCCGTATTAGATATAACTACTCCGACTATACATATCCCAGGGATTGGACATTCTCAAACGAAAAAGCCGTAAGATGCATGGATGTTACGGGGTGCTTCGCGCTGGCACAAATTAAGGCAACAGGTTCTGATGCCGGCGGTGTCATTGGCAAGTGCAACGGCACTAATGTCTCGGATAGTTATTTTAACGGTTCGATTGTCGGAGGCAACTCTATTACCCAATATCAAGGTATCGGAGGAATATGCGGCGCCATCACGGCCCCCGCAACCGTAACCATTACAGACCGGGATGGTAAGCAACATACCCGCACCGTCAATTCAACCGATGCCTCGGCTATCTCGCGTAATTACAGCCGCGCCACCATTGCTGGTAGCAAGTACGTGGGCGGAATCATCGGCAATATCACGTCAAATGCGACCGTAACTTCCAACTTCGCGCTCAATCCCGTATTGAGTGCATCCGTAGGCCCGGTGGCACGTATATCGCCTACGACGACAGACGGATTCGGCGCTATCGGCAGCCTGACAACCAATTACACCCTTACCGGCGCCAAGGTGTCGAAGAATGGTGTATCGCAAACCTACTCGACAAAGCTCAGCGAAGGCGAGTCCGGAGGCGAGGATATGTTCAAGCTACGTGCGACATACCAGGGCCTCGGATGGGACTTCGACAAGGAATGGTCGATACAAGAGACCGAGTGCCTGCCATACAAGAGCGGACAGTGCGTCCCGCCGCTAATCCAGTCGGAGCCGGTGTCGGGGAGCTTCGTCATTGTAGGCAAGAGTATGTCCGGCGGACGTGTATTTATGGAATATGCCGGACAGACCTATTCGGCCGAGTGTAAGGATAATACGTGGACGGTGCGAACCGATCCGATGAAATCCGGCGAAAGTATCACTGCATGGGTCGAGGCAGACGACAAACTCCCGAGTTACAGCGTAATGACTTCTGTCGGCTATCCCGGCAGCGGAACGCAGGAAGATCCCTATCAGATTTATACCGCAAATGACCTGCAAAACATCAACGGCCACTCGTGGTACAAGCTCATGAATGACATCGACCTCAATGGAATCAAATGGCAACCGATAGGACGTAACGGCGCAACTATGGCCAACCTTGACGGCGGCGGTTTCACCATTAAGAATCTCAATGTCAAAGACTCCGCATCGGACTTCTGCGGCTTGTTCTCCACTCTCCAAGATGCAACGATTACCAACCTCACGTTGGAGGCCTGCTCCGTTACCGGCGGCGGCAATACGGCAGTACTTGCCGGCGATATGACCTCGTGCAATATATCTAATGTTACGATAATCAGAGGCAATATCAAAGGCGGTGCCAATGTGGGCGCTCTTGCCGGCAAGACATACGACTGCACATTGCAAAATGTGCAAGTACTGCAGTCCTCAGTCAGCGGAGACTCTATTGTAGGCGGTATAATCGGCATTGCCGACCGCCTGGACATTACACTATCCTCGTTCAACGGTGACGTTGCCGGCTCCAAAATTGTCGGCGGCATCTGCGCCAAGGCAAATCCTGTGACTAAAATTTCGCGCAGTTGCACCTCCGGAACGGTGACGGGTACGGGCACGGATACAAAGGCCGCAGGTATTGTAGCCGAAAATAGCGGCAACATTTCGGACTGCTTCACAACGGCAAATATCTCCGCCCCGGGATATGTCGGCGGCATTGTCGGACTAAATTACGCATCGGTTTCCAATTGCTATGCGTCAGGAACTTTATCGAGCGAAACGCTCGCAGCAGGCATTATCGCATACAATGACGGCGCTTCGGCTAAGCTGAAAAACTCGGCAGCCGCCAGCGAGAAAATATCGGTGTCTTCACAGTCCGGCAACGCTATGCGCATCCTTGGCGGTTTCCGTAATGGCGCTCCGGAGCCTGTAACGACCGAAAACCTTGCGCTCGAAAAGATGATTATCTCAATCAACGGTGTCGCGCAAGAAGTCTACGATGACCCCATGAATGGCACTGCCACTTCAGGCGACAAGCTTCGTCAATCGGCTACATACAAGGCCCTCGGCTGGGACTTCGCAACAATATGGAAGATCGGCGAAACCGAGATGCCTCAACTCATAGGCCTTGATACGACCGGAGGAGCCGAACGACGTGACAATTATATGTATGTAGACAAGATGCGCGCAGCAGCAGGCGAGACCTTTGACATTGTAGTCAACCTTCACAACGGAGACGCAGTCAACGGCTTCCAGTTTGACATTCAGCTGCCGACAGGCGTTTCGCTCGTATATGACGAGGATTATGAAGAATATGACTATACAAAAGGCACTCGTCTGACACGCAATCACTCTATCTCTTTCCGTAAACAACCTGACGGCTCGGTACGATTCTTGTGCCTGCCTAAGGACGCCACTTACAACCTTCTCGGCGATGACGGACAAATCTTGATATTGAAAGCTAAGGTCGACGACAATGCAATAAACGGCTCTTATGCATTCTTGCTTAAGAACTGTTTCCTCTCTCGCGGTGTCGCCGAGAATGTTGTGCTCAATAAGGTTCCCGGCAACATCTACATTGTCAACGATGTAATATCCATACCGGCCGTTACGGTCATGGCCGGAAGCAAAAGCGACTTGGCTATCAACCTGGATAATAAATCGAAAATCAACAGCTTCCAATTTGATATGACCCTTCCTACCGGAGTGAAAATAGCCGACAACGCCCTCGGCGAACCTGACATTCGTTTGGGCGACCGTGTCGATAAGTCAAAATATACCTTGACTTATAAGGCTCAGCCTGACGGTTCGATGCGTATCGTGGCCTTTGGTGCCGGAAGCGATGCCGTTATTTCCGGAAATACGGGAACGGTTCTGTACGTCACCCTCGCTGTAGACAAACAGACAACGCCCTTTAACGGACAAGTTTCGTTCCGTAACATTTATCTTGCAGATAGCGAATTGCGCAGCTTCACATGTGACGACATAGACACACAATTAGAGGTTACACAATTCCGCCGCAAAGGCGATGTCAATAAGGATGGTACCATTACAGGCGTGGACGCCGTTGGTACTGTTAATCTATCTTTAGATAAATCGTTGGATATCTTGGACTTCTGGGCCGCCGATGTCATAGAGGACAACAAGATAGACTCGCGTGATGTTTCATCGGTTACATCGCTCGTCCTTGATGAAAACCTTACGACCTATGCAGCCCGTAAGGCCGCAAAAGCCCGTAAGGCAGATGACGTATGGGGTGATTACGAGTATACCAAAGACATCTGTATGTGGGTGAAACCGGTAAGCGTTTCGCCCGGCAATACCGCCGATTTTATATTCTATCTCAACAACACCGAGGAGCATTGTCCCAGCGCTACGCAATGGGCAATTTACCTGCCGGAAGGATTCAGCTTTGAGCTGAACGAGAACCCTGTAGATGAGGATGACCTATGGTATGAGAATACGCGCCGATGCAGCGAGTTCCTTTTTGTCGCTCATGTGCAAGGACAAAAAATCGGAATGTTCCATAATGACATGAATGTTAAGGGCTATAAGCTCACTTCCGGTGAAATCCTACGCCTGCATATCGTTGCTGACAAGACTGTCAAGCCCGGTGTCTATACGGGCTGGCTACGAGAGTATCAAACCACATGCCCGGTTGACGATAAGGGATTTCACGCCAGCTTCTATATCGATGACGAACCCTTCACTATTGTCGTGGGAGACATCGCTAATGTGGAAAATCTTTCCCTCGCCGGTCGCTTCGAATCTGACGACATGGCTCTTGTGGATGCAGCACTGCACAACAATCAGTCACTGCTAACCGTGGACATGACAGAAAATCGCAGCCTTCCGGAAGGCACTTCATTCGAGGGGCTTAACCCCAATACGATTGTGTATGCCAAGGCCGCTACGACAATTGAGAAGTCAGACAATTTGGTCGTTGACGGAATTTGCAAATCGTTGAAACTGGAAGACGGACATCCATTTGGCGTTACGACGGCATTTACAGCGACATCTGCTTTATACTCACGCCAAGTCGAAGCCGGAGCGCACGAGTCTCTATACCTGCCGTTTGCTGCTGACCCGATTGACGGTGTTACATACAAACAGATAGCAGGAGTGTCTGCGGACAATTTTGCGCTTGAAGATGCGGTTCAAACGGCCAATATACCGGTCTTGTTCGATTCGGAACTCGGAGGTGTGCTTAAATTTACCGCATCAAACGTGACAATAGAACCCTCAACGGAAGCCATGCACAACGAACTTGTCGGCAGCTACAAATTTGTCGACACCGATGATGCTTATTATGGTTATAGTGACGGTTCATTTGTTAAAACTTTGCGTTTAAGCCCGTTCAGAGCGTATACGACAAACGCCGAACTGGACGGAAAACACGAGGCCGTTGATGACTTGCTTTATAATGCCGATTCTAACAATGACGTAATATACAATCTGCAAGGCATCCGTATGCATACGGACAAAAAGCATCTTACACCTGGCCTGTATATCATAAATGGACAAAAAGTTTACATTAAGTAAGCCCGATATTTGATAGCCACTAATGATTGTGGCTTGTAGGACCTTCTAAGTTCTTTGTGCGGGTCGCGTTGTAATGATGCGACCCGCTTTTTTATATGCCGAATACTAATGCGATGCGTAAATGACAATCGCTATCACTAAATACAATCGGGCGGTTCAAGGCTCTGAACTATATTCAATTAGCCTTGCTCTGACCATGAATATACGGGATAAAAAACGTTTGATTGTGTTAAACCCTGTTAAAATTC
>DLLT01000047.1 GCA_002478045.1 Porphyromonadaceae bacterium UBA7555 | reverse complement strand
ACTTGATACTGGAATCTACCGCGGAAAATGTGGGAATAACGGGAGCTATGGGAATTATGAGAGCTATAGTAGTTATAGAGCTAAAGTAGCTGTAGGAGCCATAATAGCTATGAGTGTCATAGTTCTGCATCAATCCCCCATTACTCCCATTGCTTCCATCGCTCCCATCATTCTCATTACTCCCATCATTCCCACCGCTCTCTCTAAAAAAGTCAGGGCGCGCCGTTGGCGCGCCCTGACCGGGAAGTGTAGGCTAATGCCTTAAGATACTATCTTACTTGATGACAACCTTGGTTGCATTCTTACCCTGAACGCGTACGTATACGCCGGGGGTCAGATTGTCGGCAGCCACTTGGATGCCTTGCAGGTTGTAGTACAATACGGGGGCTTCGGCGTCAACGGCTTCGTCGTAGAGGTCTTCAACTGCGGAGGAGCCGCCCTTGATGATATCGGTGGCGAGTGCCGGAGTGGTAACTACGGGATGTTCTTGTGCGATGGCATATACTTCGTATTTGCCGAGCTTAGTTGTATAGTAGTGGAGGTTGCCGGCATAGTCGAAGCGTGCGGTACCCCAGTCTCCGGCCATGGTGGGAGCGAACTCGAAGCGCTTGGTCATCGTGGGTGCGCCGTCTTTCCATGCAACGTCCATTACCAGGAAGTTGCCATAAGTAGCCAGAACGAATGTCTTGCCGTCGGGGCTGATGGCGATAGCGGAGTTGCCGGAGTTGATCCATGTCTTGTCTTCTTCGTTACCGGAGTTGTACTTCACGGCGTTGTCAGTACCGATGTAGCAGAATACGGGGCATCCGGCGCTGTTGTTGCCGGCGCTGCGGCATTGCGACATAAACAGGCCGTCACCGTAGGGCACGAGGTCGCAGTTGGTGTTGGCCCAGCGGCCTTTTTCACCGGTGGCCTTGGGTGCCATAGTGATCTGCCATGCGCTGCCGAGTTCCCAGTACAGCAGGGCATTGGAGGGTGCTATGGAGGTGTCGTGGTCTTCGGAGAAGGCGTACATACGAGTGTTGTCGCCCTTGCCTACGAAGCAGAGGCCGCTGTGGCCGCCGCCGACGTTGACGCCGTTGTAGATGTATGCACCGGAGGACTGTTTTTCACCGGCATACATATTCTGCAGGCCTGCATCGAGGTCCAGAGGATCGACGTAGGTGACACCGGATGCGCCGTCACCCCATGCGGTGAAGACGAACTTGCCTTCGCGCTCGCCACCGCGGAACGGGTTGGAGGCGTTACCGCCGCCGTTGTTGCCGCCCCAGAGAGTGTGGTTCTTGAATAGATCGGTAGCAACTTCGTTACCTTCGGGATCGTAGATGGTGAGACCCTGGGCTCGTCCACCCGCAAATGCGGTGTAACCGAACGAGGGTTGAGCCGGGTCCGTAATCGTCAAAACCGAAGCTCTGGGTAAATAGCCCTTTTCATTGGGCGTAGTGGCTTTCAGAGACTTAACGAGGCCGGAGGTGGGGATAGTCTTGTTGGTCAGACGTACTTCCCAAGTGTATTCGCTCTTTTCGTCAAGCAGGTCTTTCTTGGTGAGGGTGTAGTTGTTCTCGCCCTTGACGGCAGCGCCCATGGGCACTACGATTTCTTTCTTACCGTCATTGAGTACGAGTTCGGCCTTGGGAGCGGCACCGGTGGCATGGTATGTAATATCCACGGTTTCATCGTTATCCTTGGAGGACAGGCCGTAAGCGTATGCGGCAGCCTCAATGGTAGCGGTGACGCCCTTGGTGGTGAAGCGGCTTACCTTGCCGTCGCGTACTGCGTAGAGGTTGAGGTATGCGGCTGTCACTTCTTCGGTCTGAACATCCGTAACCACGTCTACATTGGCAGCGGTAGCGGCATTGGCGGCTACGGCAGCGATGGAGGTATTGGTCGTTGCTACATTCTGTGCCTTGTTGACACCATCGGTAACTTCGACGAGCTTGACACCGCCGTTATTGCCTTCAGCGTTGTCGGGTGCTACCATATAGCTGTGGCCGCGGAAGCGGAATGCGCCGGCAGCGTTTACATTGGCAACACCTTCGGGAGCTTCGGTATATGTCTTGGCGTCGTTGAAGCTGATTTCATATACGGGCTTCTTGGAGGACACAACCAGCACCTTCTGCGGATCCAAAGGAGATGTAACCAAAGTGTAGTCACCCAGTTGTGACTGCTTGCTCCAATCATTAACCTGATTGAGGTAGCCATCGGCGATAAATTCGCCGTCAACGATTGTATAGACGTTGTAGAAAAGATTGGTGGTTGATGCGGTGGTCTGGGCCGGAACCATAATCGTACCTTCGGTGGATGTACCGGTGTAAGCCATAGTCTCGCCTACGTATGCGCGGTACATATTGCCGGAACGCTTCGAGCTGAACCACTTGACGGGAGCACCTGTGGGCAGGCCGTTCTCATCGTTGGCCCATTTGTATACATTGTGCTCACCGCGAGTGAAACCCGCATCCACTTGATTATCGCTGTACTGGCAGAGCTCCTTGGCACAAGCCACCAGGACGCCGTCGGAAGTCACCTGGATATCTGATACGTTCTTCTCGGTGCCTTCGGTTCCTTCGGTGGACACTTCGGCCAGGACGGTCTTGGCCACGGGATCGTAAACGATGATGGTGGCGTTGGGCTTCTCGGCCTTGTCAAGGGCGAGGATATAGAGCTTGCCGTTGTAGGCGATGACGCGGCGGACGTTCTTGTCGGCGAGCTGTGCGATGGGCTCGTCTACGTAAGTCTGCTCAAAGGCGATTTCGTCGGGAACATAAACGCCCTTCTGTGCAGCTGCATGGTCGGGATAGTTTTCGTATACAACTGCCGGGGGAGTCCAAGTTTCGCTGACGAGGCTGGCAGTGGGATATACTACGGAGGCAGCCTTGACGGTCACTGCCACGGGCTCTTCGATGGGCTTGTAGCCTTCGGCTTCGAACTCGATGGTGTAGTCGCCGGGCTCGATGCCGTCAAACACGAATGCGCCGTTGTAGTAGTCGTCCGTGGTATAGCGTGCCACTTCGGCGCCGGCCTTTTTGAGGATGGCGGTAACGCCGTTGAGGGGCTTATAGGCATCTGCGGTAGTCATATTGGGCGTATATGCGGGGTCTTTGAACTTTTCATGCTTGTCGCGAACCACGCCGTAGATGGTACCGGTGGATTCTTTGGTCAGGCCGAAGTAGTCGGCGATACCGTGTGCGTATGCATCACCTTCGACGCGGCACACATCCCAGTTCATGGCACGGTGGCGTGCAGGCTGGTAGGTGTGGAAGTAGCCTTCTACGAGGAAGCCGGGCACGTGGTGCTTGAGCACGCCGAGGTAGCCCTTGGTTCCGTTGGGGCTGGTCCAGTCGCTGTGGTAGAAGTCAATGTCGCCGCGGAAGTTGGTGCCGCCGTTGGCATAGGCAGTCCACATCATGTGAGTATTCTCAATGGCGTAGGGCCAGCATTTGGCTGCCATTGCCCGGGACAAGTTCTGGTGCTCGAGAGTCACGCCGGTGTCTTCTGTCGGGGTGTCATAACCGCGATAGAGGAACAATGGGAAGTTGGTGTTGGTACCTTCGTCAGCAGCGTTGGAGTGGATGGAGATGAACATATCGAAGTTGTTGGCTTCCACTTCGGCCGAAATCTCGGAGAGGCTGCGGTTGTAGACTTCCAAGTCGGCGGGAGCTGCATCGCCGAGCTGCTTCTTTGTACCGTTGTCTTCGTGGTACGGGCCGTTCTTGACGCGGGACATGACGATATTGTTCTTCAGGTCGCGAGCGGCGCCGGTGGTGGCGTTGTCGCCGGTCTGATTGAGCGTACGGTCAAATTTGAGGCCGTACTGTATGAGACGCTCGAGCACGCCGAAACCTTTCTCGAGATTAGTGTTGGACTCGAAGAAGTTCAACGTATCGGTATTGGTGCGCGAGTATGCACCGTGTCCCACGAGTGTGCAGGGACGGTCATCGGGGGTCCAGCTGCCGTGTCCGGGGTTGATGTACACGCGCAGTTCGTCGGCAGTCTTGGCGCCGACGGTGACGGTGGCTGCAAGTGCCAGGGCCGTCAGGATGATATTCTTTTTCATAATGTATATTGCGCGTTATTTGGTGAGTGTTACGATATACAGTTCGCCTTCGGGAGTGGTGAAAGCGATGCGGCTGCCGTCAGCGCTGGCGCTGGGGAACTGTGCCTTGACTGTGTCGTCGGTGATGGTCTGCGAAACGCCGGAAGCCAGGTCATAAAGACGCAGCGAGGAGGCGGTCACCTGCTGAGCGGTGCCTTCGACTTCGTCCATGCCGACAAGGCGGTCGTTGCCGGCCCATACGGCTGCACGGAGTGCGCCTACGCGTTGTACATCGGAGCCGTCGAGGTTGCATACGAAGCAACCGCGGCCTACGAGCCAGTATACGACTTTCTGTCCGTCGGGGCTGATGCTCGGCCAAATGTACGAGCCGCGACCCTGGGGATCGATGCTGCGGGTCTTACCGTTAACGGTGATGTCAAGGTGTCCGTAGTTGATGGAAGCCACGGCGCTGCGGACGGCCTTGGTGCCGTCGAGGCTCTGCACGCGTGCTTTGCCGTTTTCGACGGCGGTGACGCTGTTGCCGTCAATACCTACGCCGCTGTTGAGCCGGCGCGAAGCTTTAACGAGTGTGCGTACGCTCTTGGTGGCAAGGTTGGCGCTTTGTAACGATACATAGCGCAAGTGGTTGGAACGGTACTCGGGTGCGGCGAATACTACATTCTGACCATCGGCAGTGAGACGCAGATTGTATGCGTCCTTTACTGTGGCAATGGTGGAGCATGTGCCGTCGGCCGTGATCTTCACGATACCTTTGGCGCCAGCCTGTGCCACAACAAAACTGCCATCGGCACTGATGACGGGCTTGTCTACGGTGACGCCGGCATCTACACGCTGTACGCTTTGTACAGTCGCGAGCTGAGCGCTCATCGACATTGCTCCTAACATCAGCACTGCGGTTAAGAAAATTTTTCTCATAGTGGTGTTGTTTAGGTGGTTGTTTATAGGGTAAAAAAAATCAGTCTCCCGTAGTTGAAATGTATATGACAAATGTAAGAATTTTCAAGACAGAGGCAGATTTTATTAGCATTATTTAATAAACGTTTGCGTTTATTTTGTGTTGTTCGGCAAATTTTCGCAGTAGCGGCTATTTTTTGGGGAATTATGGGATCTATGGGAGTTATGGGAACTATGCCATCATTCCCATTGCTCCCATCATTTCCACTGCTCCCATAATTCCCATTGCTCTCGTGTCCGGTCTAAGGCCGAGCCAGACATATCAGCTGGGGCAGCGGAAAGGCGGCATGCGCAAAGGCAAGGTGCATCTGCCGCCCGTCGGGCAGCAAGGCCACACAGTCTTCGAGATTGACAACAATATCGGATAATACAAGCGGGCGCTTGGCGTTGGGGTCGGTATATATCGGGGTCTCGCTTCCGGGGATGCAGGACTCGGCGGCCTTGAAGGCTGCTTCCTTGCCCGCCCACAAGTGCAACAGCCCGTCAATGTCGCGAGCCTGAGTGTCTTCGGCATTAGTGAAACGAGGCGCCAATGCGGCCAAGCGCGGCCGCGGATATTCGATATCTATTCCAAGTCCGTATTTCTCGCCCTCGGGGCCGAGCGCGATTGCGGCGTGCGTGCGCGAATGACTAATCGAGAACGGACGCACCACGCCCGCCAGATAAGGGGCACCCTCCGGCGTATGCGACACCTCCGGACATCCTTCACCCAAGGCGCGCATACATAGTCGGCGTACGGCAAGCACCTCGGCGCCGCGACGTTGGGATGGCGGCACAGATTCATCAAGATCAGCCACGTAAATATCTATATCATGTAGGCGTAGATGCGAAATCATTATCGTTCAATGTCTATCGTATAAGGTCTTGTCTTACTTTCCTTTATTTCGGGTATTATACATCGACCTTCGTATATGGGTTATTATTAAATTCGGATTATTATTCTTGCCAATGTCGTTCTCCGCTTATATGTTTCGGCGTTTAGCTCACGCGGCCGGCTTTTACAATTGCGGATTGTCTTTTTGCAAGGCAAAGTTAGGCATTTTTGAAGAAACGGACACCCATCCACTGCGCTTTTCATTACAACTACGCACGGCTCGCGCTGTAGCCCTCATTATTCCTATTATTCCTATTATTCTCATCATTCCCATTGTTCCCACGACTTTCGAGCAGGCACAAAAAAAATTACTCGTCATCACGACGGGTAATCTTTCTTAACCTTAAATCTAATACCATGAAAAACACGATGCAAAGGTAATGCTTTTTTTGAAACAGAATGCATCTCTCTTGCGAAAAACACCTCATTTTAGCATTATTTAACTCTCTACTCTCTTTAATTGCTCTGTAAGCCTCTGCTTATCACTCTTATTACGAGTCTTTCCTCGACATCGCTTAAAAGTTTCCCAGGTTGGGATTTAAGTCGAATCTCTTCGATCCGATACTTGAGCAGGTGTTTATTTAATCCTAAATAAACCCTTGTAATCTTTGAATAGAAAAGGTTGTATGGTTCACACCATATTTGAATTAACCTTAACTCTAAACAAAAAGCCTATGTTAAAATAACATTATTATCTAAAATAAACCGGTTGCCAGCCACGCTACAGATATTTATCTCCGTAGGCAATCTTGGCATCATTGACCATCTGCTTGATGCGCTGCTCTTCCGATTTGGGACATATCAGCAGTACGTCACCCGAGTCGGCAACGATATAGTCGCACAACGAGTCGCATACCACAAGCTTATCGTCCGCTACGGCAAAAATGTTGCCCGTGGAGTTATAAGCCAGCACGGCGCACCGCTGCGTGACATTGGCATCGCGGTTCTTGGGCGAATTGTCGTACAAGGCGCTCCACGTGCCCAGGTCGTTCCACCCGAAGTCTACGCGCTGTACGTATACGTTCTGCGCCTTTTCCATGACTGCATAGTCGATGGATATAGATGGGCAGGAGGCAAAATTGGCGGCGATGAAGGCATCTTCATCCTCGCTCTTGGCAAAGGATACGGACGCATTGTCAAAGACGGCGGCCACTTCCGGCGAATAGGTACGCAAAGCGGCGAGTATAGCCTCGGCCGACCAGACAAAGATGCCTGAGTTCCAGAAAAACTCGCCCGAATCGACGAAGACGCGTGCCAAGTCTTTATCGGGCTTTTCGGTGAAGGTCTTGACCTTGGCAAAAATGCCTTCGGTCGTATCGACACGCTCTCCTTGCTGAATGTATCCGTAACCGGTCTCGGGGCGCGAAGGCACTATGCCCAGCGTCAACAGGGCATCCCGATGCTCGACAAAATCGAAGGCTCGGAGTATTGCTGCCTCGAAATCGCGCTCGCGAGTAATCAAGTGATCACTGGCTGCGACAATCATCGAAGCCTCCGGGTCGCGTGCGTAGATATGATGAGCGGCCCAGGCGATACACGGCGCAGTGTTGCGACGCGCCGGCTCGCACAGGATATTCTGTCGCGGAATTTCGGGCAATTGTTCCTGTACCAAGGGCAGATAACGGTCGTTGGTGACAACGATAATGTTGTTTGCGGGAACAATGTAGCGCAGACGATCGGCTGTCATCTGCAACAGCGAGCGGCCTGTGCCGAAGAAGTCTATAAATTGTTTGGGACGATCTTGACGGCTGTAGGGCCAAAAACGGCTGCCGATGCCGCCGCACATAATTACTGCATAACGATGCGAGGGCGTGGCCTGACCTGTCGAAGATTGTTCCATATCGGTGGTTGTTGTCATATCTATGCTTTGTGTTTTCTTTAGAGAAGCTAATCCGGCCCTTAGTGTGACACACGCCGATGGCCGTAGCGCCTGGTATGCCTACAAGTGCCGTAGTTTCGACCGCTAAGTTAATGTATTTTTTCCGTACGCGCAAAAGGCGAGCACAAAAAAACACAAAAAAAACGGCGAGGCGGACACACCGAAACCATTCGGCATATCCGCCCCGCTAAGGGTTGTATCGTCATGCGGCACGCAGCATAAGGTCTTGCGTCCGCACATTTGCGATATTACAGCTCGAGTTTGGTGTATTCCAGGCCCCAAGCCTCGGCTACGGCGGGGAAGGTCACCTTGCCGTCGACCATATTGACGCCCTGTGCCAGAGCGGCATCTTCGCGGCAAGCCTGACGCCAGCCCTTATTGGCCAGACGGATAGCGTAAGGCAGGGTGGCGTTGGTGAGTGCCAGTGTGGAGGTGCGGGGCACCGCTCCGGGGATATTGGCCACTGCATAGTGTACCACGCCGTCAAGGGTGTAGGTGGGTTCGGTGTGGGTCGTGGGATGCGAGGTCTCGAAGCAGCCGCCTTGGTCGATGGCTACGTCTACCATGACAGTACCGGGACGCATCAGTTTGAGCATATCGCGCGTAACCAGCTTGGGCGCCTTGGCGCCGGGGATGAGGACGCTACCGATAACGAGGTCTACTTCGGGCAATTGGCTCTCGATATTGTGGCGCGAGGAGTATAGTGTCTTCACGCGAGGCATAGTTTCGGCGACATGGCGCAGTGTGGGCAGCGAGATGTCGGTGATTGTAACATCGGCACCCAGACCGGCTGCCATCAGGGCTGCGTTACGGCCTACAACGCCGGCACCGAGAACCAGCACTTTGGCCGGGGGTACGCCGGGGACGCCACCCAGCAGCATACCTTTGCCGCCTTGGGGCTTCTCGAGAAAGCGTGCGCCTTCTTGTATGGACATACGACCGGCAACTTCGCTCATGGGAACGAGCAAGGGCAGCGAGCGGTCGGCAAGACGTACTGTCTCGTAAGCGATGCAGACGGCACGCGATGCTATCATGGCATCGGTGAGTTCGCGATCGCTGGCAAAGTGGAAGTAGGTGAACACCACTTGGTCTTTCTTGATGAGCTTATACTCGGGCTCGATGGGTTCCTTGACCTTGACGATCATCTCGGCAATGTCATAGACGGCTTCGATGGTGGGAAGGATTTGAGCTCCGGCGGCGATGTACTCGTCGTCTGCAAAACCGCTGCCTTCTCCGGCTGTGTGCTGTACATACACTGTATGTCCGTTGTGTACTAACTCGGCTACGCCGGCGGGGGTCATTGCAACGCGGTTCTCGTTGTTTTTAATTTCTTTAGGTACTCCGATAATCATTGTTGTACGGAATTAGATTGTGTTTTTGGTTTATTGGGTATTTGGTTGTCTGTTTTCTTTTTTTACCGAATTTTGTTCAATTGCCGCTGCGCATGCATGTGGCTACACACCTATGGGGACAACTATATATCCGCCGGGGGCGAGGGTGACATTTATGCCTTGAGCGGGGACTTCGTCTTGTCCCACGCAAAAGTCATTGGCCGAAATGTTTGCGGCGATAATATTCCGGGAGGTGGCTACTTCGGGCGGCAGCGTCACCGTGGCATCGGTCTTACCGAGATTGACGCATACAACCATGGACGCCGATGAGTCGGGGCTGGTGCGGCGAAACAGAAGCACATTCTCGTTGCCGGCATCTATGGGCTCGAAGCCGGGAGCGGCTCCGGCACGCAATTCGTGACGAGTGTGTTTCAGCATCGTCAACATCTTATAGAAAGACGTCATATCCGGATTTGAATTGAAGTCGGGTGCGGTGTCTTTCTCGAAGAATTGCAGGGCACGATTCATACCGACCTCTTGTCCGGTGTATATCAGCGGCATCCCGGGAAGGGTAAACGACAGTACGGCCATCGCCGATGTCAAACGTCCGTAGCGCTGGAACTCGGTACCTTCCCACGAATTGAGATCGTGATTGGTGATCATATTCATCAGGTAGGCATCGGCAGGAAATTGCTCGCGCTGCTCTAAAACCAGGCGTGCGATGTCTGTGGCGTATTTTTTTTCGAATTTGCGAGGTGCATCGGCGCCTGCCGACACAAAGGTGTATTCGCCGGCGGTGGCGGCCACAGCATTGAAAAGGTCTTTCATCGGCCAATTGTAGGCCATATCAAAGGCATGTTCGGTGAGGTCGGCATTTGAGGCCTCGGCGAGCATAAACAGATCGGGGTGAATACGTTGCAGCTCGGCACGCGCCTCGTTCCAGTAATCGGTGGGGACTTCCATGGCCACATCGCAGCGGAAGCCGTCTATGCCGGCCTTCTTGAGCCAAAAGGCCATGGCATCGGTCATGGCGCGTCGCGTTGCAGGGTTCTTATAGTCTAATTTGTAGACGTCCGTCCAGTCATACGGTCCATACATCTCGCCCTTGGCGTTGCGGGCATAATACTCGGGGTGTGTCTTGACCCAAGCATTATCGCGCCCGGTATGATTGGGCACCCAATCGATAATGACGTGCATCCCGTAGGCGTGTATGCTGTCTACGAGGGCGCACAAGTCGTCCATGGTGCCGAATTCGGGATTGACACCATAGTAATCGCGCACGGCATAGTAGCTGCCGAGCGTACCCTTGCGTCCGTCCTCGGATATGGGATGTATCGGCATCAGCCATAGGATGTCTACGCCGAGGTCGCGTAAACGCGGCAGATGGCGGGCAAAGGCCTTGAAAGTCCCCTCGGGCGTGTATTGTCGCACATTGACTTCGTAAATGACTGCGTTTCGACTCCATTCGGGATGGTGTACTGTGGTGGAAGCGGCCGGGGCGGCTGTAGCGGGCGCAGCGCCGAAGACGGCGGCAATGAAGGCGGCGAAGATGGCTTTCATGACATTCTATGTTATGTCTCGTGGACGGTGTAGATGTTGTTTAAGTTGCGGGGACGTCAACCGCGATTTGTTCCGGTATCAGTCGACATGCAACGGAATTACGCGGTGTATCGAGTGGTCGAGCGAAATGAGGGTCTCGGTACCTACCACACCCTCGATATTCTGTATCTTGTTGTTGAGCAGGTCCATAAGGTGCTCGTTGTCGCGCGCATAGAGCTTAATAAGCATGGTGTACGGACCGGTGGTGAAGTGACACTCTACAATCTCGGGTATCATCTCCATCTTGGGTACTACCTCGCGATACAAGGCTCCACGTTCAAGATTGACACCTACGTATGTACATGTCGAGTAGCCGAGCTTTTTGGGGTTTACGGTATATCCCGAACCGGTGATAACTTGCATATCTATAAGGCGCTGAATGCGCTGGTGGATGGCGGCGCGGCTCACTCCGCATTCCAAGGCTACGTCTTTGGAGGGGATACGCGCATTTCGCATTATAATACTTAGTATTTTGCGGTCAAGGTTGTCGATCTTTTCCATCGTATGATTGTGTTTCGTTGTTTCTAAGGATAATATTCTTGTACCGTTTGCAACGCTCGGGCGCGCGCATTCGGATGTGGCAAATTTACGATTATTTTCGGAAAACAAGGGCTTATTCCTACTTTTTTTGAAATTTTTTTGTGGTTGTACCATTTTTCATCTTACAAATGGGTAAAAGCACAGCCCGCAAAGGGCGGCGCGAAGGGGTGTGCAGTTTAATATGCACACCTCTCCGCGCCTGGTATTATACGGGTCTATGATTATTCGCAGGTGAAACCCGGCATATTAGTCGGAGGGATTAAATAAATCTGTTTCCCCCGGAGCATGGATTTATCTGCCGGAGGTTGCAGCGGGGTCGTCTTCGCTGACCACCTCGATATCGAGGATCATCCATTCCATAGGACCTACGCCGGCCTGTGCCAGTCCGGCAGGACCGAATGCGAGGTCGCCGGGGATGTAGAAGCGTCCTTTGCCGCCGATGCCGAGCATCTTGATGGCCTCGGCATAGCCTTTGGCAAGACCGCGAGGCACGATAACCTGCTCGGTATCGGTGCTTTGCCATACATCACCGTTGATGTGGCGCGACTTCATATTCATACGCAGATGCGCCTCATCGGAGATGGATCCTTTTCCTTTGGTCTCAATGATGGCCACAATGCCGCTCTCGGTCTTCACGGCCCCGGGATTATTCTTGAGGGCGGTTGCGGCTGCGGCTGCTCCGGTACGGTCGTTCTTGACGGCTTCGGGCGACTTGCGCACGGCGGCAAGACGACGTTCTTCGGCCTTGTCGGAGACGCTCTGTATCAACTGACCCAGTTTTTCGCCGTCGGCCTGTATGCGAGTGACATCGACGCTGTCTGCAAGCAGGCTTGCACGCAGCGCTTCAAGCATTTTGCTGCGATCCAAGGTGATGCCCATCTTCTTATATTCTTCCATATCGCCGAGGATGCGCATAGCGCCGGCCACTCCGGAGAGAAAGTCGTTGCTATGTTTCTCATCAAGAAGGTATTGCAGACCGGCAAGGTATTCTTCCTTGTTGAGGGTATCTCCTGTCTCACTTGCGTAAGCATCAAGCTGGCTTAGGATATTCCCGCCGATGGTGCGGCCGTAATAGATCATAATCGAGTCATTGGTCTCGTTGCTGACTACGCTGTCATTGTGCTCGTCCGAGGCCGACCCGTTGCCGCACGACACGGTTGCAGTAGCGCCGGCGGCGGCAAGCATTAGGGTGACGATTGTCTTTTTCATCTCTATATATGTTTTAGTCATTATGCGCTTTTGTGCGGCACAAAGTTACGGTTTTTCTGCCGTAAGTGCGCTGTCTGTTATGCAAATAATTGTTTAAGACCTACACGTGTCGGCAAAGGCGGCGGTCTAAGTCCACGATGGCGTATGGGCGGCGGGGCAACTGCCGTCGCCCAGACTGCGCACGGTTTCGGCACACTCGGCGGCGGCATGTGCATAAAAGTCGGCACGCGCGGCATCCACTCCGCCGTAGACCATAGCCAACAATCGGTAGGCGCCGAGCATCTCCATAGCGGAGCGCACGGCATCGGCGGTGGCATCGGCGGTGGCGCACTCGGCTTGCACGGCGGCAAGCGCGGCCGGAGCACATCGCTCCATAGCCGGACGCAGACGTACATCCACACCGACGGCATCGTCATCGACATGTGTCTGCAAGGCATCTACAGCAAGCGCGGTTTCTATTATATCATTGATGGTTATCATTTTATTCAAGATTTTTGGCGTTAATCAATTTTGTTTTTCGGAAACATATCGGCTTCTTGAGAGGTCTCACGAGAGTCGGCGGCTTATGCCATGGCGACTTTCAGCTTCGGCGCAATCGTAGCGCAAAGGCCAGACCCAGCAATGCCGGAGTACCGGACAATAGGCTGTCGCGCAAGCGACGGCGCACTTCATCGGCCAGGATACGACGACCCTGTTCGGGGCGAAAGTAGTATCGCGGGGCGTGGCTGTCTGTAAGGACATCGGCTACGGCGCGCGGTATCGAGACGCGCGGATGTCGGGCGCGATACTCATCGACGGCACGGCGCAGGGCCTCGGCGCGCTGTATGCCTATACCGTCTTCATCGCGGCATATATCACTGCATCCGTAGATTAGACGCAAGGCGCGGTTGTAGGACAGATAGTATCCGGCCGCCGGAGTGTATATAGCGCGGCGTACGATCACGTCTACATTGACAATTCGTCCGTGTCGCAAATCGGCATCGGCCATACGCAGACACAGATCGGCAAAGGCGCGGTTGCGTTGTGCGGTAAGTGTCTTCATAGCTGTGTCGTATTTGTCGTTTTCACGGTTTTCGCCTCGGCGTTCTCTGCCTCAACACCTTTTCCGACAGCGGCACCAGCGGGTCGGCTCCCTTTCGGCAAGGCCTCGGCAGACGCATTGCCGCCTTGTCCGCATAGCAGTATGCGGCGGTCGCGCTCGTCCAGAAAAGACTCAAAGGTGTCAAAAATATCGGCGAGGGCTATGGTGGAGTTTCGCACTTGTGCATCAAAGAGCCCGGCGCCGCCGGTGGCATTGGAGGATTCGCCAAGCAGGGCGTTGCTGACGCCGCTGACGTCTTCAAAGAGCTTCAGCTCAAGGGACAGCAATTGGTGCGCTCCGGCATCGGCGCCGTTACCGGAAATCTGAGTAGGCAAGGTCTCGCCTCGCCCCATCACGGGAATAACTCCATCGGTACGGCTCCAGCGCTCGGCAATCTCCTCCCACGACACCAAAGGCGATTTCTGGGCCATAGGAAATAGCAGGACACCCTTGGCACTGGCGCCCATCATCTTGTCTATGAGCACGACAAGGCGGTTGATGTATTTCTGCTGCTCGACGACGTCTTCGACAAACGAATGGACTTCGCCGTCGGTCAACGGATAGAATTTGATGGCAAAGGGATGTGAACCATGACCGTAAGGGCTGTGATATTGGTCCAGCAAGGTGCCGTCGGGCAGCATCCAGCGGCAATGCCATCCCATAGCAATATCGGTATCGGAGGACGTGACGGCGCTGTCCAGGGTCCAAATCTCGATGACGCGGCAGTATCCGCTGCGTGCTCGCGCAAAGTCTTCGCTCGCACAGTCGCGCACCAACGGCTCGGCCGGAATGACGTCGCCGCCGGCAATGGCTCGTGCCCGTTGAAGCAGCGCGGCGGTGCGCATACGATCACCACTGCCGAAGCGTGCTGCCAGCTCTACGGGCGTCATCTCGTGCAGCATCCCGGCCAATCGTATGTCGTGGCCGCGCGGATCGCAGAAGGCATTGACAAAGAAGTCGCGCGGGCTGACATTGTCCACCCATACGGCGCTGCCGACCGGTACGCGGTTCTCGCGGCTCACACGTTGGATGGCACAACCGCTGATCAGGAATTCTTCAAGCATTCGCGCATCAAGTTCGGCAAGGCTGTTGAGCCGTGCACCCAGCGCGGGGTCTTCGTAGCGGCGGCTCTCGGCTGCCATAGTACGCCAACGCCCGACAATGGTCTTGACAAGGCGGCGTATAAGGTTGTTGGTCAGCGGCTGGCGGCCACCGGCGGCCATGAGGTCGCCTTCGCGAACCATAGCGCCGCGGCTGTCACGTACCATATCGCCCCATTGGTCGCCGTAAGTGAAGCGTTTGTAGCGCATACGGCGCCGACGCAGGTCGCATTGCGCGGCATAAGCATCCCGTGCAGCAGCCAGTACGTATTTTTCGATAGTATCTGTCATTGTGTTTTTCAGCAATTTTGAAGGTTTGTAATTTGTTGTAGCTTAAATGTTTTTCGCATCATCGCTCCCGGCGGTTCAGACAAAGGTACTCAGATCGACATCGCCGGGGATGGTGGCCAATGCGGCCTCGTCCAGGACGTACGTTTCATCGCCGGGGTCAATGACGGCCTGCGCCTCGCTGACCACGGGCAGCGTCTCAGCGCCGCCCGCGCCGCATCCACAAGCAACGATAAGGCTTTGGCCGCGCACGATGGCTCGCGCCGGAACAAAGGCGGACGCCCCCCACGGATTGGCTCGGCGTCGACGGTAACGGGTCACGGCCTTTTCGGAAATATCTTCGATGGTCGGCATCACCATCGAAGTGCCGCAATCATCGGTAATATTGAATCGCAGCAACCGGCGACAGGCCGAGGGCAACGTGGCGGCATACACGCCTTCGCCTACCCGGCGCAGCGATATCTGTGCCGAAATATCGGAGGTGGCGACAAGTGTCTCATCACCGGTATCGAGCAGGCGCAGATACCATTGGCGCATACGCAGTGCCAGTTGAGCCTCGGTGTCTATACTTTCCCATTGCTCGAGCGAAACAGCAGCGGCGGTGGGCTCAAGTCCCTGAGCCCGTCGCCACAGCGACAGCATTTGGGCTTGTGTCAGTGTGATTTTCATAGTATTGTATGTTGTATATTTTCTTTAGTATATGGTTTTTCCCGTATAGCGTCTCCTATCGCATCTTGGGCCGTATCGGTGCGCCGACATTGCTTTTCGTAATTTGTCGGCGCACCTTTGCGGCTTTCGGATGTCCCTCCCGCCCTACCATTAGACCGGAGCTTATTCGTCAGCCACGACACGCATATGGGTGGCGGGATGGCGCAGCACAAGGCAGCTGGCCTCGGTCAGCACAACGGCATCGGTATTGCGCAAACCGCTACGACGCAGATCCAGCGTCTCGGCATGGAAGGGCACATGGCAGTACTTGGTCATATAGTCGGGATCGAGAATAAACCCGTCGTTGCTGTGACCGCACTGGTCAAAAATCTCGCTATGTACCACATACAACGTGCCGAAATTGGAGCATATCTCGCGGAACTCGATACCCCAGCGCGTATAGGTCTGACCGGCGCTGAGCACTTTATCATACGGCAAGTTGGAGAGCTCTTGTATCAGACCCGAGCCACCGATAAGTATCTTGCGGCAGGACCCGCCGTTGCCGGTGAAGGCTTGGCGACACATATTGATCAGTACGGTGCGATCCATAGCGCCGGGAGTGTAGCTGAACTGCTTGTCGGTCTGACCCCAGATGCCGCCGGTGAGATATATGGTCTCTTTCTTGACGGGATCATATAGCTCGGAACGGTTGCCAAAGAGAAAGTTCTTCTCCATGCCCATACGCATATCGATGACGGCGACTTCTTCTTGGTCGGAGAAGTCCCATCCGACTTCTTTATTGGCGAGTTTCTGGAAGGTGGATTGCTCGACTTGCATCTTGAAGATCTGGCAGTTGTTGGTATTGCGCTTGGGCAGAGCCTCAAACTGGGCGGTCTGCACGTCCAACTCGGCGGCGGCACGCCCCATGCGTACGACCTTGGTGCCATCCTCAACGTTGGGAATGTCGGCGTGCAGCTTGTTGTCCGAGCCGGTCTTGATGTCGGCATTGACGATGCGGCACAACATACCCTTGGTATCACCGATGCTGATGACGTAGAGCATCAGCGCCCCGGTGGTGGCCACGCCGTCCACTTTATGGGAGACTTTGATCTCGGGCAACATCAGTGTCTCGCTCACCGAGAATATGGCATCGCAGTCGGTGTGCACATAGACGTTGGCGGCATCGTCTTCTACGATGGTATCCGTTGCGCCGAAGCCGGTGGATACCGAGGCGCCTATGGGCTTGACATCGACGGCGTAGTAGCTGACTTTCATGGACGAGCAGTTGCGAGCACCGGCACAGCGCGAGAGCTGGTCAATGGGTGTGGCCATAGGGCGAATTTTGACGATACGTTCGTCTACATCGTTGCGCAGCAGTCCGGGAGCGGAGGCTTCGGTGATGGCGGTGGTGAGTGGTGCGCCGCTGACTTGCGTGCCATAGGCGCTTTGGTAGGTGTTTGTACTCATAGTAGCTGTAATTGAGATTTGGATTGTGAATAAATTGTTTGGTTTGCGAATATGTCCGGTCTCGTATGACGCGGACGACATGTCTTATCGGCCGATAAGTGTGTTTTTCGGTGGTATCGGATTTGTTTCAGGCAAGTAAGATTAATCCCAGAAGCCGCGACGCGGATTACAAAGGAAGGTGGGTACGCTCGCAACTTGCTCGGGCAGCCGGGCAACGGATGTGTCTACGGCACCAGGAGCATCACCTTCGGGCGCCTCGGACCTGGCTGCTCGCTTGGGTCTGACATCAGGCACGGCTTCGCCTTTCCCCGTGGGCAATGTGATGCCGTAGGCGCGGCCGAAGGCTTCTGCCGCATCAACACCGGTATGGATATCTACCAAGGCGTGGGCAAGACGCGTATCTATGTCCATAGCAGTGACAATGGCTTTGATGACTGCGGACACATCGGTCTTCGGAACGGCAACTTTGTCGGCGACCGATGTCGCATCGGGGTTGTCTACACGGACTATCGGCGCGGTGATCGGCGTCAATCGGTCTTCGCCAAGGTCAAGCGGCGGAATCTTCCCCTCGGCATTCCCGGCGGATTCGGTCTGTGCCTTAGCGGCTTCGGACTGCGAGGTCTCGACAAAGGCGGCGGACACGGTCGGGGCTGCGGCTATGGGCGGCGCAGCGGACGTAGTCGGTGTGGCAGAATCACTCGGTGTGGCGGGCGCGGTGTGCTGCTGTGGCGTCTCGGCCGATGCGGCAATGCCACGGTTTGCAGCCTTGTGTTTTTCGTTGTTTTTCATCTTTGTTTTGTGTTTTGGTTGATAATTGGTGTTTGATTGTTACGCCGCAAAGTTACGACGGTTATTTCTATTGACCAAATACAAATTTAATATTTAACATTATTTGGCATTTTACCAATTTTCAAAACCGAAATCACCAACACTTCTGCGCTTATTCATAACAGAAAGTGAGCCCTGAATATCAACATAATCCTTCTATCCAACCGGCAAACGTGTATGATTTGGCCCACTCTTATCGAAATATTCATTATCTTTGCATCACCAATAGGGCATTTCACAATGATAGACAATTTGGCTTTCGCCATATTTGTATTTTTCCAATAAGGCAATCACATTATGAACAACACAATGTCATTCACCACACTGCGCCGCAAGGCTGATTTGCTTGTGCGTACGGGCGTATTGTTGATGGAGTGCGGGGCGGACACCTCGCGCATCATACGCACAATGACGCGCCTATCCGTGCACTTCGGCATTCCGCACGAAAATATGCACATCGATGTACGCTGGAGCCTCGTAGCCGTCAATATCAGCGACGCAACCCATTCGGTATATAAGTCTCAGAAGGTGCGACATCACCGCATTGACATGAATACTATGGCCGTCGTCAGCAAGTTGTCCTGGCGTGCAATATCACATAATTACGATGTGGCGCATTATGCCGTACACTTGAAGGATATTGAACGCGGCATCGGCGGCACTTACGCCCCGTGGCTGCTATGCCTTTGTGCAGCAATGGCCTGCGCCGGATTTTGCCGCATTTTCGGTGGAGGATGGGATGCCGCGGCCATCACGGCCATGGCGGCCGTTCCGGGCTACCTCGTACGGCGTTGGCTCAACACCACCAGCATCAATGTCTATGTCATCATAGCCACGGCCGCCGCTGTCAGCACCTGCTGTGCCGCAATGCTTATAGCGCTCACGGGATGGGACACCGGCGGTTATCCGCTATGTGCATGCACGTTGTTCATCATTCCGGGCGTGCCGCTTATCAATTTCGTCTCGGATATGCTTGACGACCACCTTATGGTGGGCGTATCGCGCGCGGTGAATACACTGATGATTGTGGCAGCGATGTCTTTCGGCATTGCCATAGCGTTGCGTCTGATTTCGCCCACAATGCCGGACGCCATCGACCGTATCATGGCGCAAAGCATCTCGGGCAGCACCTCGTACGCGGCCGCGGCATTGGCCGGTGCTATGGGCGCCACGGGCTTTGCCTCGATATTCAACATCCCACGCCGGGCATTATGGGTTGTCGCCTTAGGTGGCGCAACCGCCGTCAGCATCCGCACATTCGTAGCCTCGACACTGGGTCTGGGTCCGGCTCTCGGGGCCTTCGTAGCAGCTGCTGTCATTGCCATCTTAGCCATCAAGGTGGTACACCTCGTACACGTACCGATGAATGTCATCACTGTGCCTTCGGTCATCGTAATGGTTCCGGGCGTACTCATGTATCGCGCACTTATGACAATAATATATATGCACGGAGTAGTGGGCGAGCTGACGCAGGCCGTATACAACGGCGTACAGTCGGCGCTAATCATCCTATGTATCGCCTTAGGCGTAGCCGTACCCACCATCTTTGCCCGCAGATACATCAATAGCCGACGTCAACGCCGCGTCGAGGCCCTGGCACAGGCTGCCCGACGTCGCAACCCCTTCATCGAAGAGCAGCAGCGCTAAGCATGGCCGCCTAACCGCTCAGCCGGGAAATTCGAGAAGGCCAAGCCAATCTCCAATAATAGACAAACCATTAATCTACAGAGTATAACATTTAGCCGCGCCGGATAGCATCGGCAATCCGCCTCCATAGATAAATCCCAGCAATCGGGCTTTTATTCAGGCTTCGGCTTATTTGTCATCTAAGGACGACTGGGGCGCGTATGGATACCACTCCCAGCGTTTATAAAAGTTGCTATCGCCAAGGCATATAAGCTTGTCTATAAGTTCCAATGTCGTGTGGATCTTTTTCAAATCGGTCGGGAAAACGCCCTTGTCAGGTCTGAACAGCAATTGCTCACACGAATAATACACCGTTTCTCCATCTATGACAAGCGCATCTTCATAAAGGTCTGTTTGGCTTGTACCATAGATGTATGTATAGTCGATGGTTGACGCCAAGCTGTCTATGGTTCTTAAATCAGCTGACGCTACAGGTATGGCTTGTATCGTTTGATTGTGACAAACTTTATCTCGAACATAATATAGCGTGTCATCTATAAGTTCGAAGGAATATAAGTCTGAATAATACTTTATGTGACGATGTGTCGCGGTTTCACCATCCTCCTTTGACTCGGCACCTGGATTGTGACAAGAGACCGCTGTTAGCAGTAAAACAAGTGCTATAAGGTGCAAAAGAGCTTTCATATATCGTTGTCTTGTATAAACTTATTAAAAGTTTCCATCAATATTTTCACGCTCGGATTTTTACCATATTTATTTTCGAGCAAAATGGCTTCTTTGTGACTTTGGAGGGCGGATACATCTTTATTTGACATATTGCCCTTGCGTCGCGGAATGAGCAGTTCTCCTTCACATTCAAGCCTGCAAGACTCGATAGGATCGCTTAGGTGAGCAAGTTCATACTGCGCCAATGGTATATGCTTATTTATATACTCTGCAAGAGTATCTGCTATTGCTAAATCTAAGGAGTCCGTTTCACCGGATTTTTTATGCGTGCTTAACATCGTGATCCGGTCTTTCTCAAATGTCAAGTACACCGCTATTGAATCTGCCCAACTATCCAAAGTAAAGTACACCGGCAACTCCGCAGACGCAGAGGACGACTCGACTTGGGCGTCTCGGTGTCCTTTGCTACATCCCGACAATACAACAGCGATACTCACTGTCGCAATGCTTCGTATCAAAGCTTTAACAAACTTATTGTTCACCATAATTCAATCTGTATCCTAATAGTTGTTCTCGTCTTATGTCATTTTCCGTAATATCGCCTGGTAATACGTACAACAAACCAACCGTGCGCAATTCCTCCGGAGTAGCCTTCACTTTAATTGGCACACCTTGAAAAGAGTATGTATATTTTTCTTTTAGCTCTTTAAATAACGTCCCTTCTGTTGAATGTAAAGCATGTATAAGTTCATGTGCAATACAAACATATGATGGAATCATTTGCTTGGTTGACTGACGACCTGCCGCATTAGATGTTGTAACTTCAACTTTTTGAGTAGACGAATAATTTACTCTAGAATCACTGCCGGTGCCATTTGTCGCATTGTCAACATTTATCGCTCTATGTCGAAAGTTATTAGTTTTATCGGGGCAGCGGCGTAATTCCGTGGATGGACTAACCGAA
>DLLT01000011.1 GCA_002478045.1 Porphyromonadaceae bacterium UBA7555 | reverse complement strand
CACTTCGTTTAAGAATCTACAGGCTGTTCAATTGTCCGAGGACTATTATCGAGGACTATTATCGAGGACTTCGAGTCTCGGGAAAAAAGAGGATGAAGCGAAAAGGACGGCGGGCGGATGTAAGCCGGGTTCTGTAAGCCCTCGGTATCCCATGTGGGGACCGGACGGGGCCATGCACGTCATTTATCTGAGCGCCGTGTCGCCACGGTCGCTTTAGCGGTCTACCCCCCGGCAATGGACGAGCAGCCCTTAAATGCCGGTATACTTGACCTTGCAACCCATAAGGTGTGCGGCGAGTCATGTCGCCATGTCTCCCGGTGGGCTCTTACCCCACCTTTTCACCATTGCCGACGTTGTCGGCTGTTATTTTCTGTCACACTACTATGCCGTTTCCGACATCTTGCCGTTAGCAAGTATGGTGCTCTGTGTTGCCCGGACTTTCCTCACGTCTGCGCAGGTCGGCCTCACGGCTTCTCTGCCTGACGAGCGACGCGCCTCTGCCCGTCGTCATTTTCTCTTCGTCGGTATGTCTATGTCTTTCGGCGTCTGTTTAGACGTATCCTTTGATGATGCCTCGTTTGCTGTTGCGGACAAACATGATGATTTCGTCGCGCTCGGGGGTGGCCGGCAGCTCGGCCTCGATGCGGGCGACAGCGTCCGAGACGTTCAGCCCCGAGAGGTATAGGTAGCGGTAGATGTCCTGTATCTCGCGGATGGTGTCGCTGGAGAAGTTGCGACGGCGCAGGCCTATACTGTTGATGCCGGCATAGGATATGGGTTCGCGTGCGGCTTTGACGTAGGGGGGCACGTCTTTATTGATGAGTGCGCCGCCTTGTATCATGATGTGCGAGCCCAGGTGGCAGAATTGGTGCACCAGTGTCCCGCCGCCGATGATGGCGTAGTCGTCTACGATGACTTCGCCGGCCAGTTGGGTGGCGTTGGAGATGATGATGTTGTTGCCTATGCAGCAGTCGTGGGCGATGTGCGAGTATGCCATAATCAGGCAGTTGTTGCCTACAACGGTGCGGCCTTTGGAGGCTGTGCCGCGGTTGACGGTGACAAATTCGCGCAGGGTGGTATTGTCGCCGATGATGGCGTATGTCTCTTCGCCTCTGAATTTGAGGTCCTGAGGTATTGCACCGATGACGGCACCCGGAAAGATGGTGCAGTTGCGGCCTATACGTGCGCCTTCCAGGATGGTGACGTTGGAGCCTATGCGTGTGCCTTCGCCTATTTCGACGTTTTGGTCAATGGTGACAAAGGGGTCGATTACGACGCTTGGATGTATCTTGGCTGCGGGGTGTACGTATGCTAAGGGCTGTTTCATTTATTCTTGATGATTTGTGCCATAAATTCGCATTCGGTCACGAGTTTTTCGCCTACGAAGGCGCGGCCTTTCATGACGGCGCAGCCGCGGCGCAGCTCGGTCATGAAGGATACGTGGAACAGGAGTGTGTCTCCGGGGACGACTTTTTGGCGGAATTTCACATTGTCTATTTTCATGAAGTATGTCGAGTAGCGTTCCGGGTCGGGTACGGTGCCGAGCACGAGCAGTCCGCCGGTCTGGGCCATAGCTTCGATCATAAGTACGCCGGGCATCACGGGCTCTTGGGGGAAGTGCCCCTGGAAGAAGGGCTCGTTGGTGGTAACGTTTTTGACGCCTACGATGTAGCTTTCGCTGCGTTCGATGATTTTGTCTACCAGCAGGAAGGGGTAGCGGTGGGGCAGCAGGGCGCGTATTTGGTTGTTGTCCAGTATGGGTGCGGCGTTGGGGTCGTACACGGGCGCTATGGCGTCCATGCGGCGTACGTCGCGGCGCAGTTTCTTGGCGAGTTGGGTGTTGATGGTGTGTCCGGGGCGGGTGGCGATGATGCGGCCGCGCAGTGGGGCGCCTATCAGGGCGATGTCGCCGATGATGTCGAGCAGCTTGTGGCGTGCGGGCTCGTTTTCGTGTGTCAACGGTGTTTCGTTGATGTATCCGTACTCGGTGATGCATTTGTGCTGTACGCCCATGATGTCGGCGATATGGTCCAGCTTGTCTTGGCTCAGGGGCGAGTCGTAGATGACTATGGCGTTGTCAAGGTCGCCGCCTTTGATGAGGTTGGCGGCCAGTAGTTGTTCTATCTCGCGCACGAACACGAAGGTGCGGCTGGCGGCGATTTCGTCGGCGAAGTCGCTCAGGTGCTCGAGGCTTGCATACTGGTTGTGCAGTACGGGCGACTCGAAGTTGATCATCACATCGGCGGTGAATTCTTCGTCGGGCAGTACTATGATTTTAGAGCCTGTCTCGGGGTCGGAGACTTCGATTTTGTGGCGTACGACAAAGAATTCTTTGTCGGCTTCTTGCTCTTGAAGTCCGGCTTGGGCTATGGCGTGGGTGTATATTGCGGCGCTGCCGTCCAGAATTGGCATTTCGGGGCCATCCACACTGATGAGCACGTTGTCTATTCCGGCGGCGTAGAGTGCGGCCATAGCATGTTCTATTGTGCTGACGGTGATGTCGGGGGCGATGCCGACGACGGTGCCGCGGCTGGTGGCTACGACGTTTTCGGCTACGGCGGGGATGACGGGTTGACCTTCGAGGTCGATACGTTGGATTTTGTATCCGGTACCTTCGGCGGCGGGGTTGAATGTTGCCGTGATATTGAGGCCTGTATGCAGCCCTTTGCCTTGGAGCGTAAAGGGCTTGGCGAGCGTGAGCTGTTTCATTGTGGCGTGTATGGTGTTATGTGTTGTTTCGTACCTGTGATTACTGTCGCTTGGCGTTTTTCTCGAGGGCGCCGACGCGGTCAAAGAGTTGGCCCAGGCGGCGTATGTACGCTGCTTGGCGGGCAAATTCGCCGGCGGGTACGGCAGGGTATCCCATAATGCGGCTGCCGGGGGCGACGTTGTTGGGTACGCCCGATTGGGCGCCTATCTGTGTGCGGTCGCCCACGGCGATATGGCCGGCGATGCCCACTTGTCCGCCCACCATGCAGTGGCTGCCGACGTGTGCGCTGCCGGCTATTCCGGCTTGGGCGGCCACTACGGTATGCTCGCCCACGGTGACGTTGTGCGCCACCTGTATCAGGTTGTCCAGCTTGGTGCCGCGGCCTACGCGAGTGGCGCCCATGGTGGCGCGGTCTACGGTGGTGTTGGCGCCTATCTCGACGTCATCGCCTATTTCGACGATGCCCATCTGCGGTATTTTGTGGTAGACGCCGTCGCTGTCGGGTGCAAAGCCGAAGCCGTCGGCACCTATGACGACGCCGGCATGGATGATGCAGCGTGCGCCGATATGGCATCCGGGGTATACGCGGCATCCGGGATAGAGCACGGTGTCTTCGCCTATGACGGCGCCGTTGCCTACGTACACTTGGGGATAAATCTTGGCGCCGCGTCCTATCTTGGCGTCTTTGCCGATGTATGCAAATGCGCCGACGTATGACTCCTTGTCTATGGCTATGCCCTCGGCGATATAGCTGGGCTGTTCGATGCCGACGGGGTGCTGCGTCATGGCTGCTGCGGCCATTTCCATCAGTTTGGTGACTGCGCTGTAGGGGTCGGCCACGCGTATCATGGTGGCCTGTACGGGGCGCTCGGGCACGAAGTCTGAAGCCACGAGCACTATTGTCGACCGGGTGTCGTAGATGTAATGCGTATATTTTGGATTGGCAAGGAATGACAGTGCGCCGGGATGCCCTTCTTCGATTTTGGCAAAGGTGCTGACTGCGGCTTGGGGGTTGCCGTCAACGGTGCCGCCGACGAGGGCTGCTAACATTTCTGCTGTAAACTGCATGTGTCAAGTCGTGTATGATTACATATGAATGCGACCGCAAAAGTACGCAAAATAAACGACATAGCCAAATCTGTCTTGCGGCCCGGGCCGCAAGACAGATTTGGTAATGTTGAATGTTGAATGTTGAATGTTGAATGTTGAATGTGGGCGAGGACTTGGGGAGGGCCGGGACCTTAAGAACCTTAAGGTCTTTAAGGACTTTATATACTCCAAGCCTTTTCGGCGTTAGCCACATTCCACATTCCACAATCGACATTATTCTCATTCCCACTCGATGGTGCTCGGCGGCTTTGAGGAGACGTCGTAGCATACGCGGTTGACGCCGCGGACGCTGTTGATGATGGTGTTGGAGACGTCGGCCAGGAAGTCGTAGGGTAGGCGAGCCCAGTCGGCGGTCATGGCGTCTGTGGAGGTGACGGCACGTAGGGCCACGGCCTGTTCGTAGGTGCGCTCGTCGCCCATGACGCCGACGCTCTGTACCGGAAGCAGTATCACGCCGGCCTGCCAGATGTCATCGTACAGGCCGTAACTGCGCATCTTGGATATGAAGATGTCATCGGCATCTTGGAGCACGCGCACCTTCTCGGGGGTGACTTCGCCCAGTATGCGTACGGCCAGACCCGGCCCGGGAAAGGGGTGGCGGCGTATGAGGTGTTCGGGCATACCCAGCTGCCGTCCGACGGCGCGTACCTCGTCTTTGAAGAGCGAGCGTAGCGGTTCGCATAGTTTCAGGTGCATTTTCTCGGGCAGTCCGCCGACGTTGTGGTGGCTTTTGATGGTGGTGCCGGTGATGCTGAGCGACTCGATGCAGTCGGGGTATATCGTGCCTTGTGCCAACCACTTGACGTCCTTGATTTTACGTGCTTCTTCATCGAAGACGTCTATGAAGCCTTTGCCTATGATTTTGCGCTTGGCTTCGGGGTCGGTGACGCCGGCCAGTTCGGCGAAGAATTTGGCGGAGGCATCGACGCCTATGACGTTGAGCCCCAGTCCTTGGTAGTCGCGCAGGACGTTGGCGTACTCGTTTTTGCGCAACATTCCGTGGTCTACGAATATGCAGGTGAGGCGGTCGCCGATGGCGCGGTTGAGCAGTACGGCGGCCACGGACGAGTCCACACCGCCGCTCAGGCCCAGTACTACGCGGTCGTTGCCTAAGGTACGGTGCAGTTGCTCCACGGTGCTGTCGATGTACGATGCGGGCGTCCATTCGCAGCGCGAGCCGCAGATGTCCACCACGAAATTGCGCAGCAGTTGTACGCCGCAGGTGCTGTGGAATACCTCGGGATGGAATTGCACGCCCCAGCATTGACGATCGCGGCGGCGATATGCGGCTACGTGTACCTTGTCGGTGGAGGCCACCACGTCCATGCCTTCGCCGACGGCGGTGATGGTGTCGCCGTGGCTCATCCATACTTGTGCGCCGACTTCGATGCCGGACATCAGGGGGTCGGAGCTGTCCACCCGGCTGAGTATGGCGCGACCATATTCGCGGGTGGCAGCCGGCTCGACACGTCCGCCGCGTTGATAGGCCATCAGTTGGGCGCCGTAGCAGATGCCCAGTACGGGGTAGCGCGATACAAGAGCTTCGGTGTCTACCTTAAAGGCCTTATCGTCGTAGACCGAGAAGGGACTGCCCGAGAGGATGACGCCGATGACATCGGGGTCGTCCGCAGGCATACGATTGTAGGGTAGAATTTCGCAGTAGGTGTCGAGTTCGCGCAGGCGGCGGCCTATGAGCTGTGTCGTCTGCGACCCGAAATCGAGGATAATGATTTTTAGTGGCATCGTCTTTTCTGTGGATGATGTAGCGGTGATTTTTTTAGAATAAGTAGTCGATGACCGTTTATAGTCGATGACCGTTTGATAAGTGCAAAGGTACGCTTTTTTTGCGAGACCCCTAACCCCGGAGAAAAAGTGAGCTCCGCTAACCTCTACGGT
>DLLT01000010.1 GCA_002478045.1 Porphyromonadaceae bacterium UBA7555 | reverse complement strand
CCGTTTTGACCTATACGCCAAAGTTGGTCATAATTCGCGAAAATACAAGTCTCCGGCTTGATAATTAACAATTATTAATAAATAAGCAAGACCCGTAAGCAAAACAATAGTGGCTGCGTCAACAGGCGCAGCCACTATTGTATAGTAGAAATGGTCGAGGACCGGTATGCAAATTCTCTAATTAGAAGAGGTAGGCTGCCGTGATGGTCCAGTAGCGGTTTTTGCCGTTGACGAGATCACCTTCGGGGATGGAGCTGCCTACGGCCTTGTTGACGAGGGATTTGGAGAGGCCGAGACCGTAGGATGCGGCTACTTGTACTTTGCGGAAGAGCTGAAGACCGAAACCGAAGTTCCAGGATACATCGAATTTCTTGGCCTCAAAGGCTTCCTTAACGGCTGTGCCGGAGGTCAGGAATGCGAAGCTCGGTCCGGTGAAGATGTAGGGGCTCAGGAAGCTGCCGACTACCGGGAGACCGAATTTGTACTTGAGGTTGATGGGGATTTCAAAGTAGTCCTTGGATACTTTTTCGGAGGCGGAGGTGCTGCTGACGGTGACGTTGGAGGTGCGGCGTACGTACATCAGCGAGGCATCGAAGCCGAGGTTGATGGCGGGAATCATAAATTCGGCTTGTACACCGCCGGTAAATCCGGCGCGGTTGCTGCCGTCAAGAACGTCTTTATTGAATTTGAGGCTGTTAACGGCGACACCTACACGGGGGCCGAAAGAAAACTGGGCCGAGGCGGTAGTGCTGATGGCAACTACGGCGATGATGGCGACGAGCGCGCGGCGAAGATTTTTAATCATAATCGTTAGGTTGTTTTATTGTGTATATTGCATTATGTTACAGAGTTATGTTTGTGTGCCGACAATCGGGCAGTGCACAAAGTTAAGCATATTCTGTCAAATGACAAAGTGTGGCGTAGTGCGTCCTGTTTGGCGAGCGCCTGAGAGCATTCTTTGCCGGCAATTAAAGGGCATCAGTGTATGCGCGGTACGGCTTTGTTGTGCTTGTCGAATATGCGCAGAGCGGATGTGACGAAGGCACGACAAACGCCGGCGCGGACACCTGTGACGGAATCTATGTCGGTATCGCTGTCTATGGGTACGAGCCTGAAATTGCGGCCTTTGCCGGTGGGCTGCACGGTGAAGACGAGGCGATATCCGGCTTCGGCAACATAGGCATGGCCGTTGGCATCGCGTTTCAGTGTGGCGCGTACCATAGCTCCGCCGCGTGTGTCCGTGGTCTTCATATTTGATATGAAATTGCCCAACGAATAGACCAACAGCGTATTGCGGCCGTCGTTTTTGGCGTTAGGCTCGAGCTGCATGGGCTGTATCACGTGTGGGTGTCCGCCGATAATGAGGTCGACACCTCGGTCCTTAAGAAATTGTGCCATATTGCGCTGGAAAGCGTTGGGAAGTAGCTGATACTCATTGCCCCAGTGTATTGCCACAACGAGTATCTCGGCCCCGGCAGCGCGAGCGGCGCGGATGTCTGCATCGATTGTTTTGCGGTCAATGTAATCGACTACGACGTTGCCGGTGATGCGTATGCCGTTGGTGCCGTAGGTGTAATTGAGAAAGCCGACTTTGAAGCCCTTGATGTCCTTGATGTAGGGTATGGCCTTGGCTCGTGCTTCGGCATCGGGGTAGGAGCCTATATGGTCTACGCCTTTGGCGTCGAGGGTTTTGACGGTTGTGCGCAGACCTCGGTCGCGGCGGTCAAGCGTGTGATTGTTGGCCGTGAGCATCATGTCAAATCCGGCGTCGGTGAGTGCGTCCACGTATTTGTCCGGCGCATTGAAGCAGGGGTAGCCTGAATATTTGGGGCCGGCTATGGGTGTTTCGAGGTTGACGACGGCATAATCGGCGGCGCTAATCCACGGGGCTACGGCGTCGAAGTATCCGGAGAAATCGTAGTCGCCGCCGGGGCGGTATGCGGCATCCAATTGTCCTTGGTGCATCATCGCATCGCCGGCAAAAACCAGCGTTGCTTGCTGTTGAGGCACCAACAGCGAAAGTATTCCGAAAAGTAATGAGGCGAAAGTCAAGGATTAAACGATGTTTATGGTGTGTATGCCGCGGCGTTATGTTCTCGTGCGCCGTCGATGGCTTATTGCTTGGGATACACCTCGCCGGTGGCGGCGAGTAAAGTGTTGCGCATCAGCATGGCGATGGTCATAGGGCCTACGCCGCCCGGTACAGGCGTGATGTGGCTGCATTTGGGAGCTACGGCTGCGTAGTCCACATCGCCGCAAAGTCTCCAGCCGCGGGCGCGAGTGGCGTCTGCTACGCGCGTGGTGCCTACGTCGATGACCGTAGCGCCTTCTTTGACCATATCGGCGGTCACGAATGCGGGGACGCCCATAGCGGCTACCAATATATCGGCTGTGCGTGTGATTGAGGCGAGGTCGGCGGTGTGGCTGTGGCATACGGTGACAGTGGCGTCGCCCGGATAAGACTTTTGCATCATAAGCATGGCCAGGGGCTTGCCTACGATGTTGCTTCGTCCGAGGATTACGCAATGTTTGCCCGAGGTGGGTATTTGGTAGCGGCGCAGTAGTTCGATTATGCCTGCCGGGGTGGCGCTTACAAATCCTGGTAGTCCTATGCTTAGGCGTCCGACATTGACAGGGTGAAATCCGTCGACGTCTTTGCGCGGATCTATGGCTTCGATGACGGCTTGTGCGTCGATGTGGCGTGGCAGCGGCAGTTGTACGATAAATCCATCGATGTCGGGATTGTCATTGAGGGCGCGGACGTGGCCCAGCAGTTGTTCCTCAGTGATGGAGTCTTCGAAGCGTAGAAGCGTGGAGCCGAAGCCGCATTCTTGGCAGGCTTTGACTTTGGATGCTACGTAAGATTCGCTGCCGCCATCGTGTCCGACGAGTATGGCGGCGAGGTGTGGCGCGCGTCCTCCGGCCGCAACGATTTGGGCCACGGCGGTGGCTATCTCGGCGCGGATGGCGGCGGCGGTGGCTTTGCCGTCAATGATTTGCATAGTTGTATGGTGTATGGTTTGGGGTTGAGGGGCGGTGGGTACGAGGCCGTAGGAATGCCTATGGTTATTGTCTTCTTGGTGAGGATTTTAGTGGTGCTGCTTGGACATTTGTTGCATCTGGCGCATTTGCTGTGCCATCTTCAGTGGGTTTTTGCGCATATTGGCCATGGTTTGCATCATCTTGCGCATATTGTTGAAGCGTTTGAGGATGCCGTTGACTTCTTGGTAGGAGACTCCGGAGCCTTTGGCCAGACGGCGACGGCGACTTTCGTTGATGCAGTCGGGGTGTGCGCGTTCGTAGGGGGTCATGGAATCGATGACGGCTTCGGTGCTCTTGAATATATTGTCGTCGATGTCCATGTCTTTGATGGCTTTGCCTACGCCGGGAATCATAGATGCCACGGATTTGAGGTCGCCCATCTTCTTGATTTGTTGCAGCTGGTCGCGGAAGTCGTTGAAATCGAATTTGTTTTTGAGCATCTTGCGTTCGATTTCGGCGGCTTGTTTTTCGTCGAAGACTTGCTGTGCTTTCTCGACCAGTGATACGATGTCGCCCATACCGAGGATTCGGTTGGCCATGCGGTCGGGGTGGAAGATGTCGATGCCGTCCATCTTTTCGCTTGTGCCTATGAACTTTATGGGTTTCTTGACCACCGAGCGGATGGTGAGTGCGGCACCGGCTTTGGCATCGCCGTCGAGTTTGGTCAGGACTACGCCGTCAAAGTCGAGACGGTCGTTGAAGGCCTTAGCAGTATTGACGGCGTCCTGGCCTGTCATGGCATCAACCACGAACAATGTTTCGGAGGGCTTGACGGCGTTTTTGATGTTGGCGATTTCGGTCATCATGGCCTCGTCTACGGCCAAACGACCGGCGGTATCGATGATTATCAGGTCGTTGCCATCGCGGCGTGCCTGTTCTATGGCGTGTTTGGCTATGGCTACGGGGTCTTTGCTGTCTTCTTCGCTGTATACGGGGACTCCGATGTTTTCGGCCAGGGCTTTGAGCTGAGCTATGGCGGCGGGACGATAGACGTCGCAGGCGGCCAGCAGCGGGCGTTTGCCCTTTTCGTTCTTCAATTTGTTGGCCAGCTTGGCGGTAAACGTTGTTTTGCCCGAGCCTTGGAGGCCGCTCATGAGTATGATGGCGGGGCGTCCGTCGATATGCAGTGGGGCTGCGTCTCCTCCCATGAGTTTGCTCATCTCGTCGTGGACAATCTTGACCATAAGTTCGCCCGGCTTGATGGCCGTGAGGACGTTCTGACCCAGCGCCTTTTCCTTGACATCGTCTACGAAAGTCTTGGCAATCTTGTAGTTGACATCGGCTTCGACAAGGGCGCGACGTATTTCCTTGAGGCTTTCCGAGATGTTGATTTCGGTGATGCGTCCTTGGCCTTTGAGAATTTTGAAGCCTCTTTCGAGGTGCTCGGTAAGTTTGTCAAACATTGTGTCTTGTCTTTAGGTGTGGATGGGATGAGGGTGTGTAATCTTTGAATGAAATAGGTTGTGCCGCGAGTGGCGTTTAGAGTAGGCGGTTGGTCTCCGTGTCCGGGAATATGACCATGGGCTTGAATGTCTTGGCTTCTTCCAGGGGCATAGATGCGTAGCTCATGATGATGACTATATCGCCGGGTTGGACGCAGCGGGCTGCCGCTCCGTTGAGGCATATTACGCCACTGCCGGCTTCTCCGGCTATAGCATAAGTATCGAGGCGTGCGCCGTTGTTGTTATCGACGATGTATACTCTTTCGCCGGGGATGATGCCTGCGGCGTCCATAAGGGCGCTGTCGATGGTGATGCTTCCGATGTAGTCGAGACGAGCCTCGGTGACGGTGACGCGGTGTATCTTGCTCTTAAGAACTTCTACGTTCATTTCTTTCGGATTGTATGCGTTTATTTGTGCAGGCTGTCGGGGTATGCGATGTTGTCTATCAGACGTACATCACCGCAGTATACCGTGATGCAGCCTACGGGGTTGTGAGCTTGATTCCAGGTTTTGACGGGTTGCATTGTCAGAGGATCGACAATGCTGTAATACTCGACTTGTAGCGAGTCGGTGGCGTTGAGCGTCTCGGTGACGCGGGCTATCACCTGGTCTACGGTCATAGTCTTGGCCCATTGGAGGCTTTCTTCCATAACGCGGTGTATTGTGGGGGCGATGGCGCGTTGTTCGGGCGTGAGGCGGACGTTGCGTGACGATAAGGCCAGTCCGTCGGCCTCGCGGACGATGGGGCAGGGCACGATTTGCAGTCCGTCAAAACCGCCTTCCAGGGCGACCATTCGACGGATTACGGCTATCTGTTGGAAATCTTTTTCGCCGAAGTATGCACGCGTGGGGTGTGCCCATTCAAACAGCCGGCTGACTATCTGAGCCACGCCGTTGAAGTGTCCGGGACGGCGCGGGCCTTCCATGACGGCGGCCACTTCGCCCAGGTCAAAGACGCGGGTGTCCGGTTCGGGGTATACTTCTTCGGGTGTTGGCACGAAGGCATAGTCGACGCCGAGGCTCTCCAGTAGGGCGCAGTCGCGGTCTACAGTGCGCGGGTAGGTGCGCAGGTCTTCGGCGTTGTTGAACTGTGTGGGATTGACGAAGACGCTGACTACGACGATGTCGTTTTCGGAGCGTGCACGACGTACCAGTGATGCGTGTCCCTGATGCAGGGCGCCCATAGTGGGTACAAGGCCTATGCTTTTGCCTTCGTTGCGGGCGGCTTGGGTCAGTTGGGCCAGCCGTGCCGTCTTAGTGACTATTTCCATTGCTTGTATAAAACTATTTGCGGGGACGAGCGTGGTGCCCGTCCCAATCAGAGCGCAAAGTTACAATAATTATATCAATTGGCCTATAAAAAGGTGTGTCATCACTTAAAAAACTTTTTTAGGCTCGCCGTGTCCCCGGTGCTGTGTATGAGGCGTGTCAGATGTTGTCAACGAGTGTGTGCAGGTCTTGGAGCTTGCGCCACTGGTCGCTGTAATCGAGTCCTTTTTCGCTGTATTTGGAGAGTTTGAAGCCGGTCTTGGGTGTTACGCTGAGCAATTGGGGCGCTACATAGCGACGAGCCGCATCAATACAACCGAGGATACGGTCCGAGTAGTATGCCCACGGCGTGTGTGCATCGATCAATCCGAGTGCCACTTGCTTGCCGGCGGGTACGAAGCGCAGGGCGTCCGTTTGCTTGGCATGCTTGCCGTCGAAGGGCAGGTAGAATTGTGCTACCTTGAGACGCGATAATACTTTGGGTATGACGTCATCGGCGTAATCGACGTTTTGCCACGCCGGGACGATGATGTCGCCACCGCTGATAAATATGGATATGTGCATGTCTGCGGGTGCATTGGCGATACAAGTATTGGTGAGCGCGATTAGTACTTCTTGCAGCGTCATCACGTCGATGCCGCCCATAAGCAGATGCTTGGTGAAGGCGTCGGTGGACAGGCGTCCGAATACGGTATCGTCCAGCTGCAGGCTGCGGCATCCTATGTCGTAGAAGTGGCGTATGGTGTCGCGGTAAGTGTCGGTTATGTCGGCCAAAAGTTGTTCGGTGTCGGGGTATAGCGAGGTGGACTTGCCTTGACTCATCGATAGTATGCGTACGTACAGTTCGCCCGGCGACGGGAGTGTCTGGCGGCATACGGCACGGCCGTTGACCACCTTTTGCAAGTACTTAAAGTCTTCGTAGAACGGATGCTCGGGATTGGCGGCGATGCGTCCTTTGATGCGCAGCAGGTCGGTCAGAACGTTGTCCTCGGCATATACACGGCCGCTGTCGAGGCGCTCCTTGGCCAGGCCTTTGAGCCCAAAATAAAAATCTTTATCCCAGTATTGGCGGCGAAATTCGCCGGAAGTCACTTCGGTCAATCCGGCTTCCAATTCGTTGGCTACCAGGTTGGAGACGGCTCGGTCTTCGATTTTGCGATATGTGGCGGCGTCCATTGCGCCGGTGGCGTAAAGTCTCTTGGCCTCGGCCAGATCCGTAGGTGGGAGGAAGCTTCCGATAATATCTACTTTCATTTTTTTTGGAGTGGTTGTAATAAAGTGCTTGTATAGGTTGTTTTGTGTAGCGTTGTGCATCTCTTACGGCTACCGTCGCCGTTGTGGATTGTCCGATCCGACCGGGTCGGTGTCAATTTAACTTTGGCCGTGCTGTCTGCGGACTGTCCGGGGTGTGTCGGCTTCGATGTCGCAAAATTACGAATAGTTTTTCACGTCGCAAAACAAATTACGGAAAAATTTCCATAATGCTCGCCGTTATACGTAAAAAGTATCGGCAAAAGTCTTGCCGATAGGCGTTTGAGTGTTGGGAAGACGTGGATTTTGCTTTCCTTATGTGTGCCGTCCGATGTGGACCGGTGCATCGTATTATGTTATGGTATCGGTCAGTTGGCGATAGCCGAGCGCGGTTCGGGTCGTAGGTCGTAGGTCGAGCGTAGGGCCTCGAAGCTACCGGGGTTTTCGCGCAGGGAGGCCGTGTCTTGCAGCAGCCTTTCGGCGCCTTGGCGTAGGTCGGCCAAGACCGGGGCTGCTCCGGGTCGCGGATCTTCGGCGGGGATGGCCGGCGCTCCGAGGGGCTGTAGTTGCGGAAGTCCGAAGAATCGGCATACGGCGTCCAGCACCATTGCCGTGGCTCGTGCCTTGCCTTCGCGCGAATATCCGGCAATGTGCGGGGTGGCGATGGCGGCGAGTTTCAGGAGCTCGCGGTTGATGTTAGGCTCACCCTCCCAGGTGTCGATGACGACGGCGCGTATATGGTTGTCTTGCAATCCTTGAAGTAATGCTTCGGTATCTGTCACAGGGCCGCGGGCGGCGTTGATGACGATGGGAGCGCGTCGTAGGCTGCGGACAAATGCCGTGTCGCACAGATGTCGGGTAGGGTATGCGCCGTCTGTCGTCAGCGGAGTGTGAAAGGTGATGACATCGGCTCGGGCGGCTATATCTTTAAGGTCGTACCATTGTCCCGGGTCACCGGCGGCGGCGCGTGGAGGGTCGCAGCATAATACGGTCATGGATAATGCGCGCGCCCAGCGTTCGACGATACGTCCTACATGGCCTACGCCTACGATGCCTATGGAGTACTGCGCCAAAGGCCGGTTGGCCAAGGCAAGTACAGACGATAATACGTACTGAGCCACGGCCGGGGCGTTGCATCCCGGGGCGTTGGCCACTGTAATACCGCGGTTGCGACAATACTCGAGGTCGATGTGGTCGGTGCCTATGGTGGCGGTGGCCACCATACGACACGGGCTGCCGTCAAGCAGAGCGGCATCAACGTGCGTGCGCGTGCGCGTGATTAGGCAATGTGCATCGGACATGGCTGAGGCGTCTATGTCCGCCGGCTCAAGGTAGCGTACCGAGTGTACGTAGGGTTCCAGAACCCCTTTGATATATGGGATATGTGCATCGATGACGATGTTCACAGGAACATTCTCCATAAGTATATAGCGATGTAAAGGACGACGACAGTGGCCACGGTCGGGATTTGGACCTGACGCTGCTGACGCGCGATGTAATTGGTGAAATGATAGGCGGCGCACATGCACAGTATAGGTAGATAGGCGCAGACGTTGGGGTAGTCGGCAAGGGTGATGATGATGGTGAACAGGGTTACAAGTGTAATACTGCCGGCGTATGCACGCTTGTGCGCGTTATAGCTGAGCATTCGCATAAAATTGGCACCCCACGATACCACGGTAATGACGATGGTGACGGCCATGGCTGCAAAGACATGTAGTGTGTCATTGAGCCCTACCGAAGCAAACAGTGACTCCAGTTCGGGGAAGCGGATGTCGTCCACGCTTACAATTCCGCAGCCGAGCATCACCCACCATGGCGAGACGATACCCAGTAGGGCGGCCAAAAGCGATTTGAAACTCATGATGCGCATCTGCCCGAGTCCGATGATAAATACCGGGATGAACAGTGCGTAGCAGTATTGCGTGACGGTCATGCCCGAGAGCAGCAGGAAGATAAGGTAGACATTGCCGTTGCGGCGTGTATTGCTGTAGGTGTCGTATAGCAGGAATAGGCACAGCATCAGCACGATACATAGTACGATGCCGGTCGAAAATTGTACCAGCAAGTCGGGCGTGGCCATACACATGGCAAAGAATACCGTGGCTTCGAGTGTCGAGACCGTGCCCAGGAGGTTGTAACGTTGGTTAAGCATCAGCATCAGCACTGCCGTGACCAGGATAAGTCCCACGTTGACAAGCATTGAGGCATAAGGTGATTCGATCCAAAGGTTGGCCGAGGGAGTCACTATGCCGCTGTTGGCATCAAGATGTATCACGTCTGCGGTGGCAAAAAACCATCGAGCGCCCACCATCATCAATATGGCCGTGAGTAAGGTGGCTGCCTGAGACTGTACCAGCGAAAAATTGTGCGCCTTGAACATGAGTTGATTCTAAATACTAATATCTTGATATATACGACAGTCTTGATATGTGCTACATCGTAAGTCGTAGGTAAAGTGTATGGATGCCGTATTGAGATTTTGATAGGCTTGAACTTAGTCGGCCTATGACCGTTATCGCCGTTCTGTCTCTCCGTTATCCTTTGAAGGACAGGATGTCGCGGCCGATATCCGAGCGGAAGTATTTGCCTTCGAAGTCGATGGCCTCCACCGCCCGGTATGCCAAAGCGAGTGCTTCGGGCAGGGTGGAGGCGGCGGCGGAGGCGGCAATGACACGCCCGCCGGCGGTGGCGAGAGCGCCATTCGGGTCACGCCGTGTTCCGGCATGGAATAGTACCGCTTCGGTCGGTATGCGGTCTGTGTCTATGGTCATTTTTAGTCCTTTGGGGTAGTTGCCGGGGTATCCGGGGGCTACGGCCATAACAGTAGCGGCAGCCGACGACGAGATATTCAGAAGAATGTCCTCCAATGCGCCGCGTGTCGCTGCGGCAAATACTTCGAGCAAGTCCGAGTCAATGCGCAGCATCACCGCTTCGGTCTCAGGGTCTCCCATACGGACGTTGTATTCAATGACATAAGGGTCGGAAGCGACATTTATGAGACCCAGGAAAATGATGCCGCGATAGTCGATGTTGCGGTCGCGTAATCCGGCCAGAGTCGGTTCGATGATGCGCGTACGCACCTTGGACATAAAGGCGCTGTCGGCAAAAGCTACGGGCGAGACAGCGCCCATGCCTCCGGTGTTTGGTCCGGTGTCACCCTCGCCTATGCGCTTATAATCCTTGGCCACAGGCAATATGCGGTAATTGCCCGTGCCGTCTGTCAGGACAAATACCGAGCACTCGATGCCGCTGAGAAATTCCTCGATGACCACGCGTGCCGAAGCCTGTCCGAACATACCGGACAGCATCTGCCGCAAAGCCTTACGCGCCTCATCGAGGTTGTCGATGATGAGTACTCCCTTGCCGGCTGCCAGCCCGTCGGCCTTGAGTACGTAAGGCGGTTTCAGACTGCTCAAAAATGCCTCGCCGTCGGCGATGGTTGCGGCTTCAAAAGTGCGATAAGCCGCTGTCGGTATGCCGTATTCGGCCATAAAAGACTTGGCGTAATCTTTGGAGCCTTCGAGTGCGGCGCCTTGGGAGTCCGGACCTACTACCAATAGCGAAGGGAAGCGTCGCAGCAGCTCTTCACGAATTCCGCCTACGAGCGGATCCTCGTTGCCGCACACCACCATATTTATGGCGTGAGAAGCTACGAAATCGCCCACGGCCTCAAAATCCATGGGCGAAATGCTGACGTTGGTTCCATAAGTGCCCGTGCCACCATTGCCCGGTGCTACGTATAGCTTGGCCAAAAGGGGGCTTTGGGCCAGTTTCCACGCCAATGCACATTCACGTCCGCCGCTGCCCAGCAGCAGCACATTATACTTGTTATCCATAGTTGTATGTCCGGTTATGCTCTGAGTCTTAATGCTTATCGTGTCAGGCGGTGCGGTGTCCGTACGTGGGATGCGCTACGGAATGCGTATGCCCCGGCCTAACGCTGCGGCAAAGATACAATTTTTTTGCCAAACATATCGGTCGTATGCACACCTTGTAGATTCTTAAACGAAGTG
>DLLT01000052.1 GCA_002478045.1 Porphyromonadaceae bacterium UBA7555 | reverse complement strand
TGCACTTGCCACTTGACTCTACGCCTATTCGCGTGCATTATATAATAGAATGAGCGTTTTGTCGTTAAAGGGAAAATGCTTAACTTTGCAGTCTTGAAAACAATGAACAAATCATTTAACGGACAAAGTAACATGAGCTTAAACATCATCGTGCTTGCCAAGCAGGTGCCCGACACCCGCAACGTAGGCAAAGATGCCATGAAGGCTGACGGCACCATCAACCGTGCCGCACTGCCGGCCATCTTCAATCCCGAAGACCTCAATGCCCTCGAGCAAGCATTGCGACTCAAAGAGACACACCCCGGGTCGACCATCACCGTCCTAACCATGGGTCTGCCCCGTGCAGCCGAAGTGGTTCGCGAAGCGATATATCGCGGCGCCGATGGCGGTATAGTACTCACCGACCGAGCCCTCGGCGGTGCTGACACATTGGCGACATCATACTCGCTGGCACAAGCCGTCAAGAAAATCGGCAAATATGACATCATCCTTGGCGGACGCCAAGCCATCGATGGCGATACCGCACAAGTAGGCCCGCAGATTGCCGAAAAACTCGGACTACCACAAGTGACATACGCCGAGGAAATTATTGAAGTGGCTGACGGACACGCCGTCATCAAACGTCGCCTCGAAAACGGTGTCGAGACCGTCAAGGCTCCCCTACCCTGTGTAGTGACCGTCAACGGATCGGCAGCAGACTGCCGTCCCCGCAACGCACAACGCGTCATGCGCTACAAATATGCAGTTTCGCCCAGCGAAAAGGCCTCTTTGACGCCCGAACGTCAGGCATTGGTAGACGCACGTCCACACCTCGACATCAAGGAATGGAGCGCCACATACGTCGAAGCAGACCCCGAACAAATAGGTCTACCCGGCTCGCCTACAAAAGTGAAGAACGTAGAAAACGTAGTATTCACAGCCAAGGAAAGCCTCAGCATTGACGGCGCCGATGACACCACCATCGAAAACCTCATCAAGGAACTCATTACTAACCACACCATCGGCTGACGCCAAACAATACACCTACGACTATGGCAGAAAAAGACCAAAACAACCTCATCGTCTACTGCGAATATGACGAAGGCCGCGTCGCCGACGTCTCCCTCGAACTGCTCACCAAAGGCCGCGTCCTTGCCGACCGCCTTGGTGTGAAACTCGAAGCGCTTGTTCTAGGCGACAAACTCGACGGAATCGAAAACCAACTCTACCCCTACGGCACTGACGTGGTATACAAAGTGCAGGACAAACGCTTATATCCCTACACCTCCAACCCCCACGCTGCAGTGCTCATCAACCTCTTCCGCGAAATCGCTCCGCAGATTTGCCTTATGGGCGCCACCTGCATAGGTCGCGACCTCGGACCTCGTGTTTCGTCATGCCTGCACAGCGGCCTTACAGCCGACTGCACCGCACTCGAAATCGGCAACCACCACGATCCCAAGACCAATAAGGACTACACCGATTTGTTGTACCAAATCCGTCCCGCTTTCGGCGGCAACATCGTAGCCACCATCGTCAACCCAGAACACCGTCCCCAAATGGCGACAGTGCGTGAAGGCGTGATGAAAAAAGAAGTGCGCGATCCCAACTACAAAGGCGTAGCCATCAACCTTGACCCCAAGAAGTACTTCAGCGACACCGATTGCGTAGTCGAAATCATCGACCGCCACATCGAAAAATCCAAGATAAACATCAAGAACGCACCCATCATCGTTGCCGGCGGTTACGGCGTAGGCTCGAAAGAAAACTTTGATATGCTCTTCGAACTGGCCCACGTCCTCGGTGCCGAAGTGGGTGCCAGCCGTGCCGCCGTTGATGCCGGATTTACCGACCACGCTCGCCAAATCGGCCAAACCGGTGTCACCGTTCGTCCCAAGCTTTACATCGCCGTGGGCATCTCCGGCCAAATCCAGCACATCGCCGGTATGCAGGAAAGCTCGATAATCATCTCCATCAACCCCGATGCAGACGCGCCTATCAACACCATAGCCGACTACGTCATCACAGGCGACATGGAGACAGTCGTGCCCAAGCTCATCAAATACTATAAAAAGAACTCCAAGTAATCGGGTTACGCCCAAATACACGGACAAAATTCTCAACTACACAGCAAACAACTAAGCCCCATGGCAAACTTCTATACAGACAATCCCGACCTGCGCCACCACCTGACGCATCCCATGATGCGCAAGATTGTCGCCCTCAAAGAGCGCGACTACTCGCAGGCACAGCAATATGACTACGCTCCCGTAGACTACGATGACGCCATCGACAACTACGACCGCGTACTGCAAATCGTAGGCGACCTCTGCGGCAACATCATCGCCGACAACGCCGCCGATGTAGACCACGACGGTCCCACCGTAAGCAACGGACGCGTGACCTACGCCCCCGGAACAATCCGCAACCTTGAGGCATGCCGTCAAGCCGGACTTATGGGTATGTCCATGCCCCGACGTCTTGGCGGACTCAATTTCCCCATCACTCCATACATTATGGCTGCCGACATCGTCAGCCGCGCCGATACCGGGTTCGAAAACCTCTGGGGACTGCAAGACTGCGCCGAAACCTTGTATGAATTCGGTAGCGAAGACCAAAAACAACGCTTCATTCCCCGCGTATGCGCCGGCGAAACCATGTCTATGGACCTCACCGAACCGGATGCAGGCAGCGACCTTCAAGCCGTAATGCTCAAAGCCACCAAGAAAGAAGACGGAACTTGGGTTCTCAACGGAGTCAAGCGCTTTATCACCAACGGCGACAGCGATATTCACTTGGTGTTGGCACGCAGCGAAGAAGGCACAACCGACGGCCGCGGCCTGTCCATGTTCATCTACGACAAGCGCAACGGCGGAGTCAATGTACGCCGCATCGAAAACAAGATGGGTATCAAGGGATCGCCCACCTGCGAATTGACATACAAAAACGCTCCGGCCGAACTCTGCGGCGACACCCGTATGGGCCTTATCAAGTACGTGATGGCTCTGATGAATGGCGCCCGCCTCGGCATCGCAGCCCAAAGCGTCGGTGTCAGCGAACTCGCATACCGCGAAGCCTATAAATACGCTAACGAACGCCGTCAGTTCGGTCACGCCATCATCGAATTCCCCGCTGTCAGCGAAATCCTCTCAACAATGAAGGCAAAGTTGGACGCATCACGCAGCCTACTCTATGAAACGGCACGCTACGTCGACCTCTACAAAGCCCTCGAAGACATCGCAAAAGAACGCCAACTCACCCCCGACGAGCGCAAGGAGATGAAGCAGTACAAAAAATTTGCCGATGCACTCACACCTTTGGCCAAGGGACTTTCGAGCGAATACTGCAACCAGAACGCCTATGACTGCATCCAAGTGCATGGCGGCTCTGGCTTTATGAAAGACTACGCTTGCGAACGGCTCTACCGCGATGCACGTATCACCTCCATATACGAAGGCACTACACAGCTCCAAGTTGTCGCAGCCATCCGCCACGTGACCACCGGCACATATCTCTCGCTCATCCAAGGATATGATGCAGTGGAAGTAGACGCACGCTTGAAACCGCTCAAGGACTCCTTGCGTGCCCTCACCGAGCAATACACCAAGGCTGTAGAAGCAGTCCTCGCCGTAGGACAGCAACCGTACACCGACTTTATGGCTCGTCGACTTGTAGAAATGGCCGGAAACATAGTTATGGGTTACCTGCTACTGCTGGACGCACAACGCAACGCCGACTTCGACCGTACAGCCACCATCTACAACAAAATGGCTCAAGCCGAAGTAGCTCGCCACGCTCAATTCATCAACAACTTCAGCGCCGACCAGCTCGACCTATACAAAGCCTGAGATCCAAGTTCAGACTGAGGACTTCAGACAAAACAGACTGAAGACAGCACAAATAAGCCCGGAAGGACTACTACTACGTCCTTTCGGGCTGTTTTTTCACAAATCATCAATGTATTTTGCCCGACCCCGCTGACAAACAGACGAAAACGATGTCTACTATTTGTAAGAATGATATCTTTTGAGTAATTTTGTACGCGCTCTTAGGCTATGGACTTGACCATCGCCACCGCAACATTGGAAAAAACAACGAACAAGGGCACAGCCCGTCAATAACTTAAAACCCAAATATGTCTATAAACAGACTTGCAACCGCTGTATGCGTTTGCGCCATCCTCCTCACCGGATGTAGCGCCCCCAAGAAAGTACCTTATCTCGTTGATGCCGAAACAATTCCCAGTGAATCGCTCGCAGCCATATCGACCGTCAAGGATCCGACTTTTGTACAAGGAGACCTGCTCAACATCTGCATTTACGCCTCCGATCCTACAGCTGTGGCTCAGTTCAATAAAGGCCAGTATCTCACTCCTGAAGGAACAATCTCAAAAGCAAGCAATAGCACCAATATCACCGGCACAAACACTGCCTCGCTGACCGACTACTATCTCGTTGATGCCGAAGGCAATATCGATTACCCGGTCATCGGAAGCATACATGTCGCCGGCAAAACCAAAGAACAACTTGCTCGCGAAATCAAGAATGCCATCTATCCTCGCTATATAAAAATCGAGCCGACCGTAGATATTCGCCTGATGAACTTCCGTGTAACAGTTCTCGGTCAGGTCAAGAGTCCCGGCGTCTATCAGTCAGACAATGAGCGCATGAACATACTCGAAGCATTAGCCAAAGCCGGGGACTTGGATATACGCGGTGACCGCGAGAACGTCTTGCTATACCGCACCAATGCAGACGGAACTCGCGAAGTTCATCGCCTCAATCTTCACGACAAGAGCCTACTGCTGTCTCCATACTTTAACCTTCAGCAAAACGACTTCATCTACATCACACCCAACCGCTCGGCTGCAGCCGGCGCCTGGCAGATGCACCAAGGCTGGACCACTGCCATATCAGTCGTATCAGGCTTGGCATCCATAGCCGCACTTGTCATCGGAATTATCAATCTCAACAAGTAATTATTATCCTAAGCCCGTTACATTTACGACAAGGGCAACCATTCTTAGACATACACCTCATTATCAATAAGATATGTCACACACATCAGAGCCTAAAGACAACTTTGGCACCGGCACTAACAAAAGTGCCGACAGCAACACCCCTATTGTCAAGACCGAAGCGTTCGATCTTACAGGCTTGCTCTTAGACTACCTCAGCCACTGGGGTGTATTCCTGCTCAGCATCATTATTTGTGGTGCTGCAGCATATTACTACTGCAAGACACAAATCCCGACATACACGGTATCGGCTTCGATATATCTCAACGATGAGAATTCCTCGACCAAAAGCAACGCGGTCACCATGGGATCCGAAAATCCCATGGTCAACCTGAAGCAATACATCGATGAGACCGAAATAGAGATTCTCAAGTCTCGAAACAACCTGGTAAAAATCGTCGATTCGCTCAATCTCTCGTATTCGTACTACCGTGAGGGCAAATTGCGCGACATTCCCGTTTACCGTACCGCGCCCATCGAAGTTTCGTTAGATTCGGTAAGTCTCAAGCACTTAACGGCGCCCATCGAACTGACCATCAGTCCTGAAGACAAAGGTATATCTGTAAAGGCAACGACAAATGTCAACGGCGAGGAAGAATGCATCGAAAAACTATTTACCAAACTGCCCGGCAAAATACAGATGGGCGTCGGTACAGTCACCGTTTCGCGCTCGCCGCTTGTATCCCAACTTGACGATGTGTACAAAGTCAAAATAAACAGCCCCGCAAGTGTGGCCGCGACTATCGCCAAATCGCTGACCATCAATTTTGCCGAGAACTCGTACACAATTCTCCGCATACGCGTCAACACTCCTATTATTGAGCAAGGCGTAGACATCATCAATACCCTACTTGCACTATACAATCAGCGCATTATAGAGGACAAAAACCGATCTGCATTGCAGACCGAAGCGTTCATCATAGACCGCCTGGTCAATATAAACGACGAGCTGCATGATGTCGAAGAAAAGCTCAAGCGATACCGCGAGGAGCACAACATCGCCGACATTGAGGCCCAGACGACGATGAACCTGACACAGCGCAGTTCCAGCGAGCAACAAATCTCGCAAGTTGACGCCCAAATGTCTGTTCTCAATGATGTAGAACATCGCGTAAAGCGTCAGGACAACTTCGAGATGCTGCCCACAGTATCCGACGACCCGGCCGTATCAGCCGCAATACAGAACTACAACACCATGGTCAGCAACTACGACCATGCGCTGCAAACCCAGACACGCGAAACCGGATATGTCCGCGAGCTCGAAAACAAGCTCAACCAGCAAAAGTCTCAGATACTTGACAATATCGCCTCGGCTCGCGGATCGCTTCGCGCCACACGACGCTCAATTGCATCGCTTGACAGCCGCAGCGCCGGACAACTGGCCGCCCAACCATCCATAGACAAAGGACTGCAAGAAATCTTCCGCGAGCAGCAAGTTAAGGTGAACATATACACCTTCCTCCTGCAAAAGCGTGAAGAAATAGCACTGCAAAAGACACTGGCAACCCCGACAGCTCAACTTATTGATAACCCCTCCGGGTCGGGACCGGTGTCACCCAAACACTTCCTTATACTTGGCATCGGTCTGCTTATCGGCTTCTTAATCCCGGCACTCATCATCTTGGCACGCCGACTTATCAGCCCCAAATTCAAGGATCAAGTCGAGCTGGAACGTATGACGTCAGTACCGGTCATCGGCGAAATTTGCCATAGCGATGATAAAGAAAATATCGTCATCGGCAACCAAGTAGCCACGCCTATAGCCGAACTATTCAGGCTGTTACGCAACAACATCAGTTTCATACCCGGCGGAGCAGACAACAAGGTAATACTGCTCACCTCAGCCGTATCGGGCGAAGGCAAAACTTTTGTTTCGCTCAATTTGGCAATGACTTACGCACTTACCGGCAAACGTGTCGTAGTGCTCGGCCTTGATATCCGTCGTCCCGTATTGGCTCACCTCGTCGGTCTGCACAACAGCCGAGGTATCACCACCTATCTCTCCGAGCAAGAGAACGACATTGACTCGCTGATATTCCCCACAACGTACAGCGAAAACCTATTTGTGATGCCCGCAGGCCCGATACCACCCAACCCCAACGAACTGCTGCTAAGCAAACGTATGGACACGCTCATTGCTTACCTGCGCCAGCACTTCGACTACATCATTATGGATACGTCCCCCATCGGCATCATCTCCGATACATACATCCTGATACCGCAATCGGACATCCAGTTGTATGTAACGCGTGCATCCTATTCGACCAAACGCAGCCTAAGAGTGCTGCATAACGCCATCAACAACGGCCGCCTCAAGCATCCGTACATAGTGCTGAACAACGTCAATATGACATCAAGCGCTTACAGCTACCGCCACTACGGATACTACGGATACACATCTCGCCGCACATACGGATATGGATACGGGTACGGATACAGCCACAATACCGAAGGCAACGTCGTATCTTCACATCACCATCACAAGCACAGCAAAAAATGTCTGTTCAAGCGGTCAAAGGAATAACCGTCTAACAACGACAACCATCCGACAACGATAAACCGAGGGAGTTCGGACCGCAGGGTTCGAACTCCCTCATTTATTGTTATGGCATCAAGGACGGCTCAACAAAACGTTGATACGACTTGCACTCAATAGAAACGGCGGCGAAAATCCGAGAAAGCGACGCCTCGGAAATGCGTCAAACTCGGCTGACCACCCACCATATTGACCGCAACGATATCATACCGTATGCGATGATGTACAAGTCCGGACGCCTTCATAAAAACTCGCGATGCTACGATGAGATTATGCTGCTTGTCGGCATCCACAGCCATGACGGCTGCGTCCACATCACCCCCCTGACGGGTCTTGACCTCGACAAATACCACCTCATCGCCCTCCATACCGATAATATCG
>DLLT01000023.1 GCA_002478045.1 Porphyromonadaceae bacterium UBA7555 | reverse complement strand
TTTGCTGCACGAAAACGCTCAATTCAGCTCAATAGCAAACTGTTTGATATATCGATCGAGTGTATTACGGTCAACCTTACAGATTTTAGCAATTTTACGCTTTGAGACATCTGCCTTAAGCAGTTCTTTTATAAGAGCATCCTTCCCATGAAGCTTGTATTTTTCAGGAGAACTTTTCCTACCTTTCGGTCTTCCAAGTACGACTCCCTCAGCTTTTTTTCGTGCGAGAGCCTCCTTAGTGCGCTGGCTGATAAGATTGCGTTCGATTTCAGCAGAAAGGCCGAAAGCGAACGCAAGGACTTTGCTTTGGATATCATCACCGAGGCGGTAGTTGTCTTTGATAGTCCAAACACGGCATTCCTTGGTCATACAGATATTCAGAATCTCCATAATCATAAAAAGATTACGGCCAAGGCGTGATAGCTCGGCACAGATGATGAGGTCGTCTTTTTGGACACGTTTCAACAAAACGCCGAGCTGGCGTTTATTATAAGCTTTTGTTCCTGAGATAGTTTCTTCAATCCACCCGTCTATTGACATGTGTTCACGCTCACAAAATTTGTTGATTTCGAAGCGTTGGTTCTCAACAGTTTGTTTATCACTGCTCACTCTAATATATCCGTAAATCATTGCATGTAATTATTTTAAGAATAGAATAATATATGCACAATATCTCCACTACGAAAAAAGATCTCACACTTCCGCCGGGAGGTATATGCTGAATTGGAATATGGCGGGCGAATGAAGATATTTTTTTGGCGGAGAAAAAAACTTTTGCTACCTTTGTGGGCGAAAAGATAACACCAAAATGATTGGAATAGACATACGATATTACTTTTATTGCCGTTATGGCCGATTTTACGGACACAACGATGCGGGATCTCGTGTGTAAACAATCATAGTGTTTACTATTCGCCCGAGCCGACCAAGGCTCATTTTTTTGAGATAAGACAAACACGACATCCCACACGCTGCAAAGCATGCGGGATGATTTTTTTCGGACTCTATTTTCAAAAAAACAGACACAGTTTTTCAATACATATACGACAAAGCGGCTCGGCATAAGACCGAAACACACAACATAAAATGATACTGCACAACGACATAAAGACCAACGACAACGACACCGAAACAGACATCGGCACCGCGGCGCCGCTACGCGTAGCCATACAGGGCATCGCCGGATGCTTCCATGACTCGGCTATGCGCCGATATTTTACCGAAACGCAGCAGTCGGTCGTGCCGGTCGAATGCGAGAGCTTCGAGCAAGTGGTGAATGCCGTCACCGAAGGCCGTGCCGACTACGCCGCTATGGCCATAGAGAACACCATAGCGGGGCCGCTGCTGCCCAACAACGAGTTGCTGCGTACCAATGCGATACACATCATAGGCGAGCACAAAATGCGCATCAGCCATGCACTACTGGCTCTCCCCGGCGACCGGCTCGAAGACATCGAGGAGGTGCGCTCTCACCCTATGGCCATCATGCAGTGCGATCGCTTTCTCAAGGCTCATCCGCAGTGGCGAGTGTCCGAGGCTTTTGATACCGCCGGGGCCGCACGAGCCCTGTGCGAGGAGCGCCCGGACGACCGATGCTTGGCCGTCATAGCCCCGGTCGAAGCCGCCTTGACCTACGGTCTGACGGTACTCGCCGATGGTATTGAGACAAACAAGCACAACTATACCCGTTTTCTGATACTTGCTCCGGGCGCCGAGGCCGAGGCCACCGCCGAAGCCGATAAGGCATCTATAGTCTTTTCGCTGCCGCACACCGAGGGCTCGCTGTCCAAGGTGCTGACCGTATTGGCGCTATACGACATGAACATGACCCGCATCCAGTCAATGCCCGTCATCGGACGCGAATGGGAATACCGCTTCTATATAGACCTAACATTCAACGACATCCAACGGTGCCGACAAGCCCTGGATGCCGCTCGTCCGCTGATGAGCGACCTCAAAGTCTTGGGATTCTACAAAGACGCACCCACGCCCGAATTATAAACCGCATAGGATTATGAACACCATAGACATACGCCCGGCAGACCGCGTAGCCACCGTACGCGAATACTACCTGCAACGCAAGATGCGCGAAGTGGCCCAACTCAACGCCGCCGGCGCCGACATCATCTCCTTAGGCATCGGAGGCCCCGATATGCCGCCGCCCCAAGCGGCCATAGACACCCTGTGTGCACAGGCTCGCCGCCCCGACACTCACGGATACCAGCTCGGTTCGGGCCTTCCCGAGATGCGCCGCGCTTTTGCCCGCTGGTACGGCGAGCGCTTCGGCGTCTCCCTCGATGCGGACAGCGAAATCATGCCGCTGATAGGCTCCAAGGAGGGCATCGTGCACGTATCACTGACATTCCTCAATCCCGGCGACGGCGTACTGCTGCCCAATCCGGGATACCCGACATACACGTCGGTCAGCCGCCTCGTAGGCGCCGACATCCGGTATTACGACCTGCGTGAAGACTGCGGATGGACTCCGGACTTCGAAGCGCTGGAACATGCCGACCTGTCCGGCGTCAAAATCATGTGGACCAACTATCCAAACATGCCCACCGGTGCTCCGGCATCGCGCGAATTGTTCGAACGTCTCATAGACTTCGGACGGCGCCACAACATCCTCGTCATCAACGACAACCCATACAGCTTCATACTCAACGACAATCCGCTGAGCATCCTCTCCGTGCCCGGTGCCAAGGACATCGCCATCGAAATGAACTCGCTGTCCAAGAGCCATAATATGGCCGGATGGCGCATCGGAATGCTTGCCGCCAAAGCCGAGTACGTCTCCTGGATACGCCGCGTCAAGAGCAACGTCGATTCAGGGCAATTTGCCCCGATGATGTCGGCCGTGGCGGACGCTCTCGCCGTTGGCGACGAGTGGTACGCCGAGCTCAACGCCACCTACGCCGAACGCCGCGCCATCGTCGACCGAATAGTCACCGCCCTGGGCTGTACCTTCGACCCGACACAGCGCGGAATGTTTGTCTGGGCACGCATCCCCGAAGCCGAGCCTTCGGCCGAAGCCATGGCCGACCGCATCCTCGAGCAAGCACGCGTGTTCATCACCCCGGGCAGCATCTTCGGCTCCAACGGCGACCGATACATCCGCCTGTCCCTGTGCGCCAAGCCACACAACCTGCGCCGCGCCCTCGACCGTATCCAACAAATCAACCAACGCTAAAAAACATTACCACAATATGAAAGATATACAACCCTTAGGCCTCGAAGGCACCACCGGCCCCGGCCCGATCATCATCGCCGGCCCATGCAGCGCCGAAACACGTCAGCAAGTGCTGGACACAGCTCGCCGCCTCGCCGCACAAGGCGTGCGCATATTCCGCGCCGGCATCTGGAAGCCGCGCACACGCCCCGGAGGCTTCGAAGGCATAGGCGCCGACGGCCTACAGTGGCTCAAGGAAGTACGCCAAACCACCGGAATGGCCGTAGCCACCGAAGTTGCCAACCGCGAACACGTGCGCCAGGCCCTCGATGCCGGGCTGGACATGCTGTGGATAGGCGCTCGCACCACCGCCAACCCCTTCGCGATGCAGGAAATCGCCGATGCACTCGCCGAAGCCGGCGCCGACATCCCCGTCCTGGTCAAGAACCCCGTCAACCCCGACCTGGAACTATGGATAGGCGCACTCCAACGCCTCTACAACGCCGGGATACACCGCCTAGGCGCCATCCACCGCGGCTTCAGTGCCTACGGCCCGCACCTCTACCGCAACCTGCCCCAGTGGCACATTCCCATTGAGCTGCGCCGCCGCTACCCCGCCCTGCCCATCATCTGCGACCCAAGTCATATGGGCGGCAAGCGCGAACTGGTGGCACCGCTGTCACAGGAAGCCCTCGATATGGGATTTGACGGCGTAATCATCGAAAGCCACTGCAACCCCGACGACGCACTCTCGGACAAAGCTCAGCAAATCGAGCCGGAAGTCCTCGGATTCATACTCGACACGCTCACCATCCGTCGGCAGAAACAATCCACCGAGAACCTCAGACTGCTGCGCCACGAAATCGACCGACTGGACAACGACCTGCTCGAAGTCCTTGCACGACGTATGCGCGTATGCCGCGACATCGGCCTATACAAAAAGGAACACAGCATGCCCGTACTGCAAACCGGACGTTTCGACGACATCATGCACTCGCGCGTAGCCACAGCCGTCGAGATGGGCATGAGCGCCGACTTTATGCGCACCGTGCTCGCCGCGATACACGAAGAATCCGTCCGCCAGCAAATCGAAATCCTCAACCGCCGATAGCCCCCACCACAGCGGATTACTCCACCTCACAACCACTCACAAACGACACACCCACCACGATGAAAATACTGATTCTCGGCGCCGGCAAAATGGGCAGCTTCTTCTGCGACCTGCTGTCCTTCGAGCACGAAGTCGCCGTATACGACACCGACCCGCAGCGCCTCCGCTTTACCTTCAACTGCCAACGATTCAGCAACCTCGACGAAATACGCGCCTTCGAGCCGCAACTCGTCATCAACGCCGTCACCGTCAAATACACCATCGAGGCCTTCCGCCAGGTGATGCCCCTGCTGCCGCCGACGTGCATACTCAGCGACATAGCATCCGTCAAGACCGGCCTGCCCGAATTTTACGCCACATGCGGACATCCCTTTGCCTCCACCCACCCCATGTTCGGCCCCACCTTCGCACGGCTGGACAACCTCGGCGACGAAAACGCCATCATCATCGCCGAAAGCGACCACCTCGCCAAAGTCTTCTTCCGCGACATCTACAGCCGCCTGCACCTCCATATCGAAGAATACACCTTTGCCGAGCACGACACCACCATCGCCTACTCGCTGTCCATACCCTTCGCCTCCACCCTGGTCTTCGGCGCCGTCATGAAACACCAGGACGCACCCGGCACCACCTTCAAACGCCACATGGCCATAGCTCGCGGCCTCATGAGCGAAGACGACTACCTGCTCACCGAAATCCTCTTCAATCCCCACACCCCCGAGCAGCTACGCGCCATCCGCGCCAAGCTCGCCGAGCTCTCCGCCATCGTCGAGTCCGGCGATGCCGCCGCCCTCCGCAACTTCCTCGACCAAGTTCGCGACAACATCGCCTGACACACTTTCATCATCACTATAATAGCCTATATAGTCATAATAGCTATTATAGCCATCATCGCTAGCCCGGCGAATAATAACGATGGCTCTGACGCGCCTTGACGCCTGCATATCACGGCTCATTCACTTAATCTCCGAATAAAGGCGTAGCGCCCTTACCCGGTTCTGAATTAGCCGTATTAAACGATTTAATCAGCTTCGGCATGTTGTGCGGCTATTGCGTGGCACGCAAAAAAAGTGTAAATTTGCAGTTTAGAACGTTGGACACCGTGATATACGGAGATGTCCGAGTGCACTTATACGACCTCACAGGACTATTATGGCAGAAGATATAGACGACAACAAGGCTGCAACTACCGACGACAAAAAAGCCGCAACAGACGGCGTGGGCGGTGCGGAGAATGCCGCCAACCCGCCGGAGGGATTCGCACCGGAGACGGGCGAAGCGCCCGAGGCAGCGGATTATGACGAGGGCAAGATTCGCACTCTCAGTTGGAATGCGCATATACGTATGCGCCCGGGTATGTATATCGGCAAACTGGGCGACGGCACCGCTTCGGACGATGGCATCTACGTGCTGCTCAAGGAGGTGGTGGACAACTCGGTTGACGAGTTCCGCATGAATTTCGGCAAGCAGATACTCATCGACGTCACCGAGACAACGGCTACGATACGCGACTTCGGACGCGGCATCCCCCTGGGTTCGGTCATCGATGTATCCAATAAGATGAACACCGGCGGCAAGTACGACAGCGAGGTCTTCAAGAAGTCAGTGGGTATGAACGGCGTGGGTCTGAAGGCCGTCAACGCGTTGTCCTCATCGTACATCATCCGCAGTATACGCGACGGCAAATCACAGAGCGCCACATTCTGCCGTGGCGAGCTAGTCGAATCATCGCCGCTCGAAGATACCGACGAACCCAACGGCACCGAAGTCACCTTCACGCCCGACTCACAATTGTTCCGCAATTACGCTTTCCATGAGGAGTTTATCATCCCCATGGTCAAGAACTACACATACCTGAATACCGGCTTGGCAGTCGTATTCAACGGCCGACGCTACAGCAGCCGCAACGGCCTATTGGACCTGCTGCGCGACAATATGTCCAAAGACCCGCTGTATCCGCCGATCCATCTCAAAGGATTTGACATCGAAGTCGTCATCACCCACGCAAACCAGTACGGCGAGGAGTATTACTCCTTTGTCAACGGACAGCATACAACCCAGGGCGGCACACATTTGACGGCATTCAAGGAGGCCGTATCGCGCACCATCAAGGAATATTTCAACAAAAATTTCGAATACTCGGACATACGCACCGGACTTGTCGCCGCCGTAGCCATCAACGTCCAAGAGCCGCAATTCGAGTCGCAAACCAAGGTCAAACTCGGATCCAAGGATATGAAGGAAGGCGGGCCGACAGTGGCTAAATTCATCGGCGACTTCATCAAGCGCGAATTAGACAACTACCTGCACCGCAACCTTGACGTAGCCGATGTCATCCTGCATAAAGTGCAGGAAAGCGAGCGCGGCCGCAAAGCCATGTCCGGCATTACGCGTAAGGCACGCGAGAAAGCCAAGAAAATCAACCTGCACAACGAGAAACTCCTTGACTGCACGGTGCATTACAGCGACACACGCGGCGATGCCGAACTCAAAGCCGCCACCTCGATATTTATCACCGAGGGCGACAGTGCCGCCGGCTCCATCACCAAGATACGCAACGTCAAGACCCAAGCCGTATTCTCGCTGCGAGGCAAGCCGCAAAACACCTACGGATTGACCCAGAAGGTTGTATACGAGAACGATGAATTCAACCTGCTGCAAGCCGCGCTCAACATCGAGGACGGCATTGAAGGGCTGCGCTACAACAACGTCATCATAGCCACCGATGCCGATGTCGACGGAATGCACATACGCCTGCTGCTGATTACATTTTTCCTGCAATTCTTCCCCGACCTGATACGTCAAGGGCATCTATACGTACTGCAGACGCCCCTATTCCGCGTGCGCGACAAAAACAAAATACGTCGCGGCGCGCGCGGCAAAAGTCCCAAAAAAGACGACAACGCCGACAGCTCACCCGACACAATATACTGCTACAGCGACCAAGAGCGCATTGATGCCATCGAGCACTTCGGCGCAGCGGCCGAAATCACCCGCTTCAAAGGTCTCGGCGAAATTTCGCCCGAAGAATTCCGCGGATTTATCGGCCCGGATATGCGTGTCGACCGCGTAACTATGCGCAAGGAAGACCGCGTAGCCGAACTCCTGGACTTCTACATGGGTAAGAACACCCTCGAACGTCAAGGATTCATCATAGACAACCTTGTAATAGAAGACGATGCAGAAATCTCCTGAGACCATACAGCCGACCGAGGCGCCCAAGCGCATAGCGCTTATGGCCGGGTCGTTCAACCCCTTCACCATGGGACATGCCTCCATAGTCGAGCGTGGACTGGCGCTTTTTGACGAAATAGTGGTGGCCGTAGGTCAGCACCCCGACAAGCCGCATACGGACGCTCATAAGCGTGCCGATGCCATCGCCGCCGTCTACAGCGGAGAGCCGCGCGTGCGCGTCATCGTGTCGCACCGGCTGACAGCCGACATCGCTCGCGAAGTGGGCGCCCGTTTCCTGCTACGCGGCGTACGCAGCGTGCGCGATTTCGAGTACGAACGCGATATGGCCGACGTCAACCGCGAACTCGGCGAAGGGCTCGAAACGGTGCTGCTTACCGCCCTGCCGCATCTGTCGGCACTATCCTCCACCGTTGTACGCGATATCGCATCCTACGGCAAGGACGTCAGCCGATACCTGCCCCGGCCATCGACCGGTCAGTCAATGTCATCCAAAGACAACAACACAAAATAAGACAACACAAGACTATGAAAAAGATACTTTTGGCCTTAGCTGCGGCGGCACTCATCACCCCGGCAGCACTCATCTCCAACGGCCAAACACATCGCCTCACTCCGGCTCAGAAATTGCAATACGCCGAGGCCATCATCGAAAACTATTACGTAGACACCGTCGCTTCCGACACGCTTGTCTCGGAAGCCATACGCGCGATGCTGCATACGCTCGACCCGCATTCGGAGTACAGCACGCCCGAAGAGACCAAGGAGTTGACCCAGCCTCTCGAGGGTCATTTCTCGGGCATCGGAGTGCAATTCAACATCCTGCGCGACACCGTATGCGTGGTGCAGACTACTGCCGCCGGACCGTCCGAGAAAGTAGGCATACTGCCGGGCGACCGCATCATCTACGTCAACGACACCATATTCACCCATCCTAAGATGGACAATAGCGAAGTACGTGCCCGCCTGCGCGGTCCTAAAGGATCGGTAGTCAATATCAAGGTCAAGCGCGGAGCCTCGCCCGAGCTTATCAACTTCCGCATCGTACGCGATGACATCCCGGTATACAGCGTTGATGCCGCCTATATGGCCACCTCGGAAGTGGGATATATACGAGTGATCCGCTTTGCCGAAGAGACACCCAAGGAAGTCGAAAAAGCCATCTCCGACCTCAAGAAAAAAGGCATGAAGCACCTCATCCTTGACCTCGAAGACAACGGCGGAGGATTTCTCGGCGCCGCCTACGGACTTGCATCACAATTCCTCAAACCGGGTCAGATGGTGGTATATACCCAAGGCGACAAGGTGCCGCCGCAATATCTGCGTGTCGAGAACCGCGGTCTCAGCGGAATGCTCACCGGAATGCCCAAGTCGGCCGACATCGACCGTCTCGTAATTATGGTCAACCAATATTCCGCCTCGGCCTCCGAGATTGTTTCCGGAGCCATCCAGGACAATGACCGCGGCCTCATCATCGGTCGCCGCACCTTCGGAAAAGGTCTGGTACAACGTCCGTTCCCCTTCCCCGACGGCTCGATGATACGCCTGACCACCTCGCGCTACTACACCCCCTCGGGACGACTGATACAGAAGCCGTACAAGCGCGGCGAAAGCGAGGCTTACCGCCTGGATATGCTCACACGCTACACCTCCGGCGAACTTTTCAGCGCCGACTCGATACATTTTGACGAAAGCCTCAAGACCAAGACCCTGGTCAACGGCCGTACCGTCTACGGAGGCGGCGGCATCATGCCCGATGTCTTTGTACCGGTAGACACCTCGATGTACTCGACATACTACCGCGACTTGGTGGCACGCGGAACACTCAACCGTACCGTAACCGACTATATCGATGCTCACCGCGCCGACATTCGTCGCCAATATGTAGATGAAGACGCTTATTACGCCAACTTTACGGTACCTCAGGCGCTTATAGACACCCTGATGGCTGCCGGCACACGCGACAGCATCAAGTATGATGCCAAAGGACTGGAGACCTCGCGTCCGATGATTGAAGGTATTATACGCGGCCTCATAGCCCGCGATGTCTACACCAACGGATGCTACATGCGCGCCGTCAACCGCCTCAACCCCGTATTCCGTCGCGCCCTCGAAGTGATTACAAACAAAGAGGAATACGACAAATACCTCGGGGTGAAGCACTAACCCGAACCCCAATCCACTTAACACATACGACACAATGATTAACGATAAAACCCTACTTGGTGCAATAGCAGCGCTATTACTCAGCATCGGCATTGCTCCCACGGCCATGGCTGCCGATGAGCCCGAAAAGCCTTGGACATACGTTGATGCCCAAGATCTGCGCATAATCAACCACGCCTTTGCCGGCGAGACCGAGCGCACTTACGCTCGTCTGCCACGCTACGTCAAAGACAGCATCCCCGAAGGACGCGACCTGTGGGATCGTCAGCAATGCTCGTCGGGCATCGCCGTACGCTTCGCCACCAATAGTACGCGCATAGGCTGCAAATACACCTTGTTCTGGGATACGCACATGATACACATGGCCGACACCGGTCTGAAAGGCACTGACTTATACATTCTCGAAGGTGACAGCGTATGGCGTCATGTCAACACCAACCGGCCCTACGTCAAGAAAGACGAAAACGGCAATAAGACCAAACTGGTCGAATCGACATACGTCTCCAATCTGGACGGCAAGATGCACGAATATGTCATCTACTTCCCCCTGTATGACGGCATCGAAGACTTCTCCGTCAAGGTAGACAGCGGAGCAGTAATCACCAAAGGCCGTCCGGAGGTTATTAACGCCAACCGCCGCATCGTTGCTTACGGCACCAGCATCCTGCAAGGCGGCTGCGCTTCGCGCACAGGCATGGCCTCAACCAATATCATCGGCCGCGAACTCAACTGCGAAGTCGTCAATCTCGGCTTCTCCGGCGAGGGCAAACAAGATACATATGTAGCTCGCGCTATGGCCACTATCCCGGACGTGGACGTATTCCTGCTGGACCCCGTGCCCAACTGCACCGAGATGATGTGTGACACGCTCACCTACAACTTCGTAAAGACGCTGCGTACACTGCGTCCCGATGTGCCCATCGTGATGCTCGAAGGCCCGATATACCCCTACGCACGCTATGACAGCTTCTTCGGCAAATACCTACCCAAGAAAAATGCCGCCTTCCGTCGTAATTACGAGCGACTGAAAGCCGAGAACCCCGACAATCTGTATTACGTCACCTCCGAAGGCCTTGACGGTCCGGAAGATGACGGCACCGTAGATGGCATACACCTGACCGACCTCGGATTCTTGCACTATGCAAACAAGATGATTCCGATATTGCGCCCGCTTTTGGACGCCCATTCCAAGTGTCAAAAGTAAGCACCGAGACACGAGAGGGGATGCGGCATCGCCGCATCCCCTCTCACTTTTAACAGCCGGCATTAATGCCGAGGTATAACAGCTAGATTCTATGGAGTTTGAGAAAAAAATAGCAGCCTACATACAGCGACATTCGTTGCTTTCGCCGGACGATCGCATCATAGTAGGACTGAGCGGCGGCGCCGATTCGGTGGCGCTGTTGGCGGTCCTTTCGGCGTTGGGTTACAAATGTATCGCCGCACATTGCAACTTCAACCTCCGCGGCGCTGAATCCCTGCGCGATAGAGAACACGCCACCGAAATTGCCGACAAACTCGCTTCCGAATACCAAGTCATTGACTTCAACACCGAAGCATACCGCCGGGGCACGGGCCAAAGCATCGAGATGGCATGTCGCAGCCTACGCTACAGATGGTTCGAACAACTCCGCGTCCAATACAATGCCGCTGCCATCGCCGTAGGCCATCATCGCGAGGACAACGTGGAAACTGCAATGCTGAATATGCTGCGTGGCACGGGTATCGCCGGAATGGCCGGCATCGCGCCCCGGTCCGGGCATGTCGTGCGTCCGCTGTTGGACGTCACTCGCTCGGAGATTTGCCGATACCTGCAACAACAAGGTCTGCAATGGGTGGATGACAGCTCGAACGCCTCCAATGACTACAACCGCAACCGACTGCGCAACGTTGTGCTGCCCGCCGTTGCACGCGAATTTGGCCCGAAATCCATGGACACGCTTGCCGCCTCGGTGTGCAATGTGCGCCAAAATTACGACCTTTACCGAGCCATGGTGGCTGATGCTTTGTCCGACTTCGGCGATGCCTCTCGATTGGACGTGACGGCACTGTTAGAGCGATACGGACGCGACAACGGCACGATGCTGTTGATCGAATATCTGCGTCCTCGCGGATTTGCCGCCGATGTGGCATACAATATTGCCACAGCCGTCACAAGCGGACACACGGGGCTGCAATTCGTCGGCGTTCAAGGAAACACCATTCGGCTCGACCGAGGCATACTCACTCCCGGCAGCGACATAGCACAACCCGATGACGGCACAATAGCCGAAGTCCGGCTCGGCGCCACCGACAAAGTGGAAGCTACGGAAGCAGGCATACGCCTTATCATCACGGAACACGATGTAGCTGATTTTGTACGTCCACGGCGACCGGATGCTTCAGTACTGTATCTCGATGCTGCCATCATATCTGACGATATACCGCTGACACTGAGGCACTGGCGCCACGGCGACCGCATACAACCATTCGGAGCACGATTTACGACACTGGTCAGCGACATTTTCAGCGATGCAAAGCTGTCCGCCGAACAAAAGCGCCGCGCCCTAATTCTATGCCACGACGATACGATCCTATGGGTGATAGGGCACAAGACGTCCGCCCATTATCCGGTAACGGCCAAGACGCAACGTTATTTCCGGCTGCAAGCCTCTAAAAACCGATAGCGGTCTCTTATGCGTGCGCCGTGCGCCTGCTGTAGATGTAGTAGCCGATGATACACATCGACGTCAACACCTCGCTTAGGGCCAACGCCAGCCAGATGCCGCTTGTCCCGGCAACCTCGGGCAGCAGCAGGAAGCACGGAACCATAAAAATCAGGCCGCGCAGCAGCGCAAACACTATGGCGGCCCACACCTTCTCAACAGCTTGAAAGTAACCTATAGCAGTCAGATTGAAGATAAAAAATACGAAAGCGGCGGCGAACAGCGGGAAACCCTTCACGGCAATATCCACGGTATGCGAACTACCGCTGAGGAATAGCGCCACCATCTGTTCGGGGAATGCAACAAAAGCCACCGTCACCAGCAGGCCGCACACACCGGCGCAAGTCACGGCAAGACGCTCGGTATGAACCACTCGATGATGCTTGCCCAGACCATAATTAAAGCTGATGATAGGCTGAACCGATTGGGCAATTGCATTGCCGATCATGAATACAAACGGGCAGTAATAGCAAGCGATGGAAAAGGCGCCCACGCCGTCATCACCCATATATGCCATAAAGACAACATTTCCCATAAACATCAGTATGCCCATAGTGGCTTCGCCCAGCAACGCCGAGATGCCTATGCGACATTGATATCTGAGATTGCGAAGCGTAAGACGCAGGCTCTTAGCCGACAACTTGAAGCGTATCAGTCGCAGCTGACGAGCATACATGGTAACGTAAGCCACCGCCATCAGACCTCCCGCGGCGCAACTGATAAAAGTGGCAATACCGGCGCCCTCAAGACCCATACCCAGAGGAAATATAAACACGTAGTCAAGAACTATATTGAGCAATGCCGGGATGACATTACACCACATAGCATAGCGCGGAGCGCCGTCCAAGCGGACAATGAACAACCCTATAGCACCGCACATCTGGAAAAGACAGCAACCAAACACCCACGGCATATAGTCCAACACCATTGGCATCAGCGTATCCGAGCATCCAAGTATGCATGCGGTTGTACGTGGCGACGATAATGTCAAAGACAAGAACAACAGGACGGCTACGATGCCGGCCATAAGTGCCTGCGTAGCATTGATGCGTGCCACCTTCAGTCGCTGACGCGCCAGATGTATTGAGCACACCACCGAGGCGCCCACGCCGAGCATCAGCCCGATGCCTACAATCACCATCGTAGGGGGTACGCAGATGTTGACGGCAGCAAGGCCGTCGCTACCGACACTATGCCCTATGAAGATGCCGTCGATAGCCGTGACCGCGCACAGCGACAACATTCCCATAAGGGTCGGAAAAAAATAAAGGCGAAAAAGACGTGAAATCTTGACGGTACCTAAGTCAATTTGGTCGCGTTGCATAACATTGTAGTGTAATGTGTTAGACGAATAATCTTGAAACGGGCACCCGCTTTGGCAGGGTTTAGTGAGCCAACTTCATCTTATCCGGCAGTGCCATTGCCCTCCGATGATGCCGCGAGCATTTTCTGGGCTGCAAAGGTACGACTTTTTCGCGAGATGCAAAAAAGTCGTAACAAATCTCTGTATGACTTCTGTCGCCAAAAGATTCAGCTAAGAAGCGCAAAAAAGTATCCGCCGGAAAGACGCGTTGCTTGCGGCAACGACACCCTCCCGACGGAAGTAGGTAAAATGAGTCTCGATCCGGGATGTTTAGTCTTGTGTGTCTATGGTTTATATAACTATATGTCTCCGAAATCTTATGTATCTACCAGATAGATAGCATCACTTGCCCGGCTGAGGTACGGGGCTGGAGGCGAGGTTCTTGCGAATTTCGGCATCGGTAACATCGTAGTTGAAGAGGTCGCCGTTGAAGTAGCGGTCGTACGAGCCCATATCTATCAAGCCATGGCCCGAAAGGTTGAAGAGGATGACTTTTTCCTCGCCGGTCTCAGCACATTTCTTGGCTTCGCGGATGGCGGCGGCAATGGCATGTGATGACTCGGGCGCGGGGATGATGCCCTCGGCACGTGCAAAGAGCACGCCGGCATCGAAGCTCTCGAGCTGCTCTATATCAACGGCCTCCATCATCTTGTCTTTAATCAACTGGCTAACGATGACGCCGGCGCCGTGATAGCGAAGACCACCGGCATGGATATTGGCCGGGCGGAAGTTGTGTCCTAACGTGTACATCGGCAGTAGCGGAGTGTATCCTGCTTCGTCCCCGAAATCATACTGGAAGACGCCGCGTGTCAGTTTGGGACAGGATGACGGCTCGGCTGCGATATATCGCGTGTCCGTGTGCGTACCGTCAAAGAGGTGGCGCATAAAGGGGAAGGCTATGCCGCCGAAGTTGCTACCGCCGCCGAAACAGGCAATGATGATGTCGGGATACTCGCCGGCCATAGCCATCTGCTTCTCGGCTTCGAGGCCGATAACCGTCTGATGTAAGGTGACATGACTCAATACCGATCCGAGCGTATACTTGCAATTGGGAGTGGTCTGCGCCAATTCCAAGGCTTCACTGATGGCCGTACCCAGCGATCCCTGATGGTTGGGGTCTGCCGTAAGTATATCCTTGCCGGCACGTGTCGACATGGACGGCGATGGTGTCACTTGCGCTCCGAAAGTATTCATAATGCTACGGCGGTACGGCTTCTGCTCATAAGATATCTTAACCTGGTATACAGCGGCCTCGAGGCCGAAGAGGCGTGCGGCGTATGCCAGCGATGCGCCCCACTGGCCTGCGCCGGTCTCGGTGGTGACGTTGGTGACACCCTCCTTCTTGCAATAATATGCTTGGGGGATGGCACTATTGAGTTTGTGCGATCCCATGGGGCTGACACTCTCGTTCTTAAAGTAGATATGAGCGGGTGTACCTATGGCCTTCTCAAGGCCGTAGGCACGTACAAGCGGCGTGGCGCGCCAATATTTGTACATATCACGTACCTCCTCGGGTATCTCTATCCATTCGTCCTTCTGGTTGAGCTCTTGACGACAAAGTTCTTCGGCAAAGATGGGGAAAAGGTCTTCGGGCTTCAGCGGTTGGCCGGTGGCGGGGTTTAGCGGCGGCAGAGGCTTATTGGGCATATCCGCCTGGATGTTGTACCAGTGTGTCGGTATCTCTCTTTCACTGAGGAGGTAACGCTTCTGTTTGTCCATTGATTTTTTAATATGAATAATGTTGGTTTAGGATTGATCATGGGCTCTCACCCACGTATCAGTTGTTTTATAACAACAACAAAAGTACAAAATTTTCTCGAACTACATAGCATTTTTCCAATAAAAAACACTATTAAATATTCAATATGCAACCAACACACTAATATAGCGTGCGTTTCACTTTGCCGCTTTCTCAAGCAAAGACAGTTATCGGCCATACATTTTAGCCGTATTCTGTATCCATTCGCACATCGTTTCGACCAAAGATTGAGGCTGAAGTACGCGTGCCATACATCCCAGACCGGCAATATGCATTACCAAGTCGTATGTCGGGGCCATGTAATACTTGAAATCGGCATACTCACCGTATTCATCTGTACCGCTCCCGACTTCTTCCTGACTTTGGTGCATAGGTAGGGTGCGCATATAGTTGGCGTGATTGCCGTAGGCGCGTATGACGATTATGCAGGACTTGACCTTGTCCTCTTTCACGATACCGAAACTTTCGCGAAAATACGCATCGGCATCGAAGGCCTTGATGGCCTCCGGAATTGTCCCCGAAAGTTCAATCCGACGAATTCGGTCGAGGCTATAAGTACGGTGTGAGCCGTCTTGACGCTCGCCCACAAGATACCAGCGATTGTCGTATAGACGTACACACAACGGATATACAAAGATTTCGTAAGGGTCGCAGCCGAAGCGTTGATACGTAATGCATAGCCCCCTATTGCATCGTATAGCGGCGAGCACCTTGACCAAGTTGGAATGTCCCGATGGTATAGGCGGCACGGATATACGGCGCCGTATATCGCGATTGTCCGCCAGTACATCACACATGGCGTACGTATCCACCATCCAACGGCTCAGGCTGTCGTCCGATACAGCTTCTTCGTAGTTGTCTATATAATATGAGTATCCATTATGGACATCACATTTGATTTCGATACCGAGCTGCGTAGCTATGGCGTTGACCCAGCGGTTAAATGTCTGGCGCGGAAGCGGACGTCCCTCGCTGAGGTTACGATTATTCTCCCAATGTCCGGAAATCTCTTTAAGGGTCAGAGGTCCGAATTGACGTATGGTTTCAATAAGCCAAGGGTATTTGAGCATTTGTGTCATCTCGTGTGGTCTATGGTATTATTTATGGTATTATTATTCTTAATGCCGCAAAGGTACGCATTATTTATCACAACAATACAGCACTGCACAAAATATTATATGTAGATTCTTAAACGAAG
>DLLT01000030.1:8448-52069 GCA_002478045.1 Porphyromonadaceae bacterium UBA7555 | reverse complement strand
CACTTGCCACTTGACTCTACAGTATGCACACCTTGATGCACGTCTTGCACATTTCGCAAAGATTGTGTAACTTTGCGCCGCAAACGGGGCGTAGCGCAGTCCGGTAGCGCACCTGGTTTGGGACCAGGTGGTCGCAGGTTCGAATCCTGTCACCCCGACGGCCAAGACGGCTTTCGATGTATTACGCATCGGAGGCCGTCGTTGCTTTTTGTTAAAAAATACGTTAATATTGATGACGGCTGATGCCGGGCGATGGCTATGTCCGAAAAAATTCGTACCTTTGCGTGATTTATTATACATCGCAAAAGTATTTCAATAAACTATGGACGTAGACAAAGTCTTATACATTTCGCAGGAAATAACGCCGTATTTGCCCCTAAATGTCATGTCCGGATTGTGCCGCGACTTACCGCAGGGCATCCAGGAGCTCGGCACGGAGGTGCGCACATTTATGCCGCGTTATGGAGCTATCAATGAGCGCCGCAACCAGTTACACGAAGTGATAAGGCTGTCGGGTCTTAATATTGTGATCGATGACACGGATCATCCGCTGATAATCAAGGTGGCTACGCTGCAGCCCTCGCGCATGCAGGTCTACTTTATAGACAGTGATGACTACTTCCAACGCCACAACTCGGGTGTCCTGGAAACGCAGAGTTTGGCTCAGGAGAATGACGAGCGATTGATATTCTTCGCGCGCGGCGTCCTCGAGACCGTCAAAAAATTGCGCTGGCCACCCGTGGTGATACATTGCTCCGGTTGGATTTCGGCACTTGTGCCCTTGTATATTCGCAAGAGCTACGCCAAGGATCCTGCATTCCGCAATGTCAAGATAGTGTACTCGGTATTTGCCGATGAGATGAGCGCCCCGCTGAATGAGCGCGCCGTTGAGAAGCTGCGTATGGACGGATTCAGCGCCAAGGATTTGGCCGCAATCTCCGGCGGACCGGTGGACACTGCCGCATTACACCGCATAGCCATACAATACAGTGACGGCGTTGTTCAGGCCGTTGCGGACGCCCCCGCCGATGCCATCGAGGCTGCCAAGGCTTCGGGTAAGCCCTTTATGGCTTTCCCCGGCGAAGAAGGGTATGCCGCCGCTTATATGGACTTCTACAAAAATCTCTGACAATACGCAAAGGTATCTTTGATACTATTTGAGACATATACGATGAACAAGTATCTCACCATTCTCGCCGCAGCCGCCATGGCGGGGTCGGCAATGCTGACGCCCTCGTGCGACGATTCTTCCGATATAGGCAACTCCATCACACAAGACAGCGTGGCCATAATTGTAGACACCACATTCACGCTTTCCGGACAGTCTGTCAGCAACCACCAAGTGCTGTCACGTTCGGTCACTCAGATGATAGGACGTGTAGACGCCCCCGGCTTCGGCAGCATTTCCAGTGACATCGTCACGCAATTTATGCCCTCCAACATCTTGGATACCGTAGGCGTAGGCGTCAACGACATCGACTCGCTGCGTCTGGTGATGCTTCTCAATATCGGCGAATATACCGGTGACTCGGTGGCTCCGATGGGTTTGGAAGTATACCCTCTGACACGTCAACTGCCCTCGCCGATATACTCGGACTTCGATCCCTCGGGCTATTATGATCAATCCAAGCGTTATGCCTCGCTGATATATAATGTCAGTGCCGTGGGTGAATCCGATTCGGTCAAAGAACTCAATTACCGAATGTTGGCCGTTACTCTGCCGCGAGACCTTGCCAAGGGGCTATACTCGGCTTATCGTAACAATCCTCAGACATATTCCACACCATCGGATTTTGCCAAGGTATTTCCCGGACTGTATATCAAGAACACCTTCGGCAACGGACGTGTGACACGTATCGCCTCCACGACGATGCATCTGTACTACCACAAGACATACTACGACGAAAGCAAGGAAAAAGACACTACGGTTATGCGTGCCGGCAACTACTTTGCCGTGACGCCCGAAGTCGTTACCAATAATAATATTAGGTTGGAGATAGCACCCGAGATTAAAGCACGTGTAGCACAAGGCCAGACCATCATAATGGCGCCTGCCGGACTTGATGTGCAATTCCGCTTCCCGGGTCAAGAGATGATTGACAAATATCGCGCCGGCATCTCCAAAGGCCTGGGCGTGATAAACACTGTGGGACTCAGTATTCCCGTTGAGGAGATAGCCAATAAGTACTCAATAAAGCCGCCTACATATTTGCTGATGACCCTGTCAAAGGATAAGGACAAATTTTTCCTGGAAAGCAAGATCCCGGACAACAAAACATCGTTCTATGCCACCTACAACTCGACAAGCAACACTTACGAGTTTGCCGGGCTGCGTGACTACTTCCTTGACCTGCTCAAGAAAGACAAGATTACGGACGAAGATGTCACCTTTACACTGACTCCGGTATCCGTCACTTACGAGACCAACTCGTCATACTATTATGGATCCACGACCACCGTGACGGGTGTGGTGCCTTATGTAGCAACTCCCGTGATGGCGCGATTGAAGATTGAAAAATCAAAAATATCCCTCGTTTATAGTAGACAAACCATAAATTATTAGTAACTTTGCACCGCTCAAGTCGAGGGCGTATCTCCTTGATCGGTAGCATAGGCCGCAATAGCTCAGTTGGTAGAGCATTTCATTCGTAACGAAAAGGTCGTGGGTTCGAGTCCCACTCGCGGCTCAAGTACAGAAGGCGTTGTAATGCGAGAAGGCATTGCAACGCCTGACTTTTAGGGTTGAGCAGGTTGACGGTGAAAGTTAAAAATACTTAATTTAAGTCTGCAATTGCCGAAAAAGCACTACTTTTGCGAGCTTAAAAATAAGACCCGGAAAGGGGCTGACCGGTTTTGACAGCGTGTCGAGGCGGTATGTAAGCGTGCAGAGCGATGATGCCTACGCTCTTAAAACAGAGACATCAGCAAATTTAAATGGCGAAAACAACTACGCTCTCGCTGCTTAATCGAAGTACAGTAGATTAGCTTTATCCCTGCAACAGTTGCGGGGACGAGACATCGCCCGATTGTCCTTTTTCCGAGACTAATCGATACGGCGGTGCAGGTATATCGGGAATAGTGCGGTCGGCGCCCGGACGTTCGTGCGAAATTTTTCGGGATAAGGGGTGGTTTGGTCGTCCCGGCCTGGCCACCTTCGAAAACCAATCGGAGACTACGCACGTAGAAAGCATATTGGTTCCGCGTTTGGACGAGGGTTCGAATCCCTCCAGCTCCACATCAAGAAAGAGGGGGTGCCCGCAGGGTGCCCCCTCTTTCTTGATAACGCGATGAGAATCGAACCCGAGGAGAGAGGTTCGTAATCGCGAAGCGCTTGCGTAACGAAGTGAAGCAAGACATCGCGAAGCGCTTGCGTAACGAAGTGAAGCAAGAATCCCTCCGGCTCCACTTCAAGAAAGAGATTCGAACTATTTCGGTTTTTCCGATTTTTTTTGCATAGTGTGTAACTTTTCGGGAAATGCTGCGTCTAATAATATACGATGAAGACAAACGCGACATCAGACGCCAAGGACAAGGAGGCTCGCTTCAAGGAGTTGTTGAGTCGACATAACACGATGCTCTACAAGGTGTGTTTCCTGTATCATAGTGCCGATGCGCCGGTTGAGGACCTGTACCAGGAGACCGTAGCCAATATTTGGAACGGTATGGACAGCTTTGACGGGCGCGCCGACATCACAACGTGGCTGTATCGTGCCGCTATCAATAGCTGCATTTCGTGGCATAGGCGCGTCAGCCGTCATCGCGGTACGGTGGATCTTGATCACGCACTCGAGGTGCTGGCCGATGACGACAACGAACGTGTCGAAAACCTTCGCGTCTTGTATCAAATGATTTCGCGGCTCGACCCGCTGGAAAAGGCGTTGATAACCTTATGGTTGGACGAGCGTGACTACAAAGAAATAGCTGATATCACCGGACTGTCGCGAGCCAATGTGGCCACGCGGCTTCATCGCGTCAAAGCCAAATTACAGAAACAATTGCAGGATTAAATAGAATATGCCCACACACGATATAGACTTTCTCAAACAGCAATGGAACAGCATAAAGCCCTCTATGGGCGCTGCTCGCACCTTGGCAGATATCAATGTCAAAGGTCTTGACCGAGCGCGTACACTTACGGGCAAGGTCGCTCGTCAGTATTTAATGACAGCCATATTCGGATTGCTATTGCCTCCGCTCATCCTTTTGCTGGCCTTGGAGGTGCCGGTGTCGCTGCTGCTGATAATATGTTACAGCACTTTCGGTATATTCTGTTCGGTCATCAACTTCTATGTCTATCGGCGCATAAAAAGCAGCGACTATGTCACTTTGCCCGTAGTCGAAGCGGCCGAGTGCATAGCTGTAACCACACGACTTATCGGGCGCGTGCGCATTGTCAGCACTATCTTAATGGTTCCGGTGCTGGTTATGTTCTTTATGGAGATGGCTGCTGTCGGGGATGTCTACGTGCTCTATGGCGGCATCGCGGGCATCGTCATAGGCACTATTATAGCTGTCATCCAATGGCGACGTATAAATCATCGCCTTCGTCTGTTGCGTGAAATCTTCGACCAAAGCAACGCGAACTCGCCGAGTGAAGACGGAGTCTCAGATGCCAACCGAATATAAGGATCTTTAATCTTCGAGATTTAGACTTTTTCAATTTTAATAGTAGTTGCCGATACGGAGAGATATGCATTCACCGTGTCGGCAATGATCGGTTTTAATGAATTAATTGCAGATTATTATCGCGATTTTTGAATATTTGAATATTATTATTTAATTTTGCGGTGCAATTGTCGAAAATAGTATAGTCGCAACAGAAGAATAGCCAAATAATATTTAATGTTTTTTATGAAAAAGTTTTTACTTACCATTTTGTCAGCCATATTGGTGACGACAGTCGTACCGGCACAAGGTACGATGACATTCACGACGGCTGCTCCTAAGGGAACGGAGGTGAGAATCCTCGCCAATGTCGTGTCTGCCACGCAACCGCTGACCATTGACTTCGGCAACGGAGTGGAGCAGAAATTCACCGTAGACCCCGACCAGGCTGCATGGCAGCGCTGGATCAAAGCAACTGTCGAAGGCACAACCATCACCGTATCCGGACAGGTAACCGAATTCCAGCTCCGAGAAGCACAGCTGACATCCGCCGCCATTGACGGTATGTCAAATCTCACAAAACTCGACTTGAGCAAAAACTCACTCACCTCTTTCGAGCTGCTCTCGGTGACCCCTCTGACAAGCCTTAATTTGTCGTACAACAACATACAGAACTCACCGTCAACCAACCCCACGCTTACGCTCGAGAATTGCGGCAAGACGCTGGAATGGCTTACGATCAACGACAACACCGGCCTGCAGTGTCTCAACGTGCAGAGCCTGAAAGTGCTGAAATATCTGACACTCAACAATTGTCCGGATTTTGCCTCGATATTCATCTGCTCGCCTGAGAGTTCGCAGACCACCATTACGAGCATAAACCTGAGCGACTGCAGCTTGACCAACTTCTATCCCGTGTCGCTTCCCGCCCTGCGTACGCTCATTCTCAGCAACAACCGACTGATGACAGCGGGCACCGACAATCCCTTCTCTCTCGGAGACTACCCCGAACTGACATCTTTGGCATTGAGCAACAACAAAAACGTAAGCACGCTGGACGTGACCAAATGCACCAAACTTGAAGAACTATTCCTCAATGGGTGCAACTTCGAAACAATCGATGTCTCGCAAGCCCCCGCTCTGCGTACGCTCAATGTGGCTGACAACAAAATTCGCAGCCTCGATCTGGGCAACAACACCGCCATAAGCACGCTCAACATATCCGGCAACCCCATAACCACGCTTGATGTCTCCAAATTGCCGAGCATTTCGTCTCTGAACATCAGCAACACGCAAATTTCGCGCGTGGACCTTATGGAAGCCTATTTCCTCAAGAATTTCAACGCTTCGAATACCTTGATCGAGTTCGTCGACTTCAACGGCCTGCAAGCAAACCGTATGGAGCGCATAGACTTGCGCAACTGCCCCAACTTCACCGGCGAATCGATGAACTACACCCTGCGTACCGTACCGGTGGCCAAGTCAAGCTACAGCGAAGAACCTAACCTGCTCATTGCAGGTTCAAACGGCGAGCATGCCGACACAAGCTACCCGACAAGTTCGGACTTCCAGTGGAAATGTGACGTTGAAGGTGATGGTACAGCGAAAAACACCGAGGTGTCAGTCACCATCGACGGCGCTACCGATACCGGCGAAAACAAGACCGGCTCACTTGATCACCTCTACTCTCACTTCGGCATGGGTCTGGACTATGACCTCGATGTACTGCAAACCGAAGGCGGCAAATTCATTCTCTGCCAGTGGCAGCCGCTGTACTTCCAGACAATAAAAAGCGTGAACGAGACCGCACTCAAGGGTGTACCGATGTATGTCTATGCATACCCCGAAAAAGGCAAACGCTTCAAGAGTGTGACCGTAAACGGCAAGGAAATCTTCAGCCCGTGGTTCATCGTATCCGAGACCTCTACAATCAAGGTGAACTTTGTATCCGAAATGGCATCGGTATCGTTTGACGTCAAACAAGGACAAGTGATGTCCCTCTTGGTCAACACCGTCAAATCCGGCAGCTCCGTATGGATTGACTGGGGCACGGGAACTCGCACCGAATATACCAACCAGAACGCATACATCTCCGGCAGCGACCGACTCAAAGGTTCGCGCATCGACGGCACAGCCGCCGGCTCACGTGTTACCGTGTACGGCGACCTCTCCGGCGTGGATGTGTCCGGCTTCGGCGAATACGGCGCCGCAATGGGCCTGTGGGACAACCAAATTCAGGCAATGGACCTCACCAATGCCCCCGACCTGAAATACTTCAACGGATATTGGAATCCCATCAAGACAATCGACCTGTCGCAGAACACCGCTCTCGAGGTTCTCAACCTCAGCTATACCTGCCTGAAGAGCATCGACCTCTCCCACAACCCGAACCTAATTATGCTTGAGGCATACTCAGACTCATTCGGTGATGAAGAGGATGGTATTGCCTTGCTCGATGCCATTAATGTGTCAAATATGCCTTACCTCCAGTATCTGGATGTGAAGGGCAACAATCTGACATCTCTTGATGTGACCAATAATAGATACCTCAAATGGCTCTACGCACAAAATAACAAAATTACGTCAATCGATTTGTCTAAGAACCCCGAACTCGTTGATTTAAGCCTGTCAAACAATGGTCTATCGAGCATTGACCTGTCAAACAACACCGACCTTACCGAACTGGCCGTTGGCAGTAATCTCCTCAGAAATATTGACCTTACTCACAACTTGGAACTTGTAAATCTCAATGTTTCGGGCAACGACATTCACGCTCTTGACCTGGGCAAGAACACCAAGCTGCAATTTATATATATAAACGGCAATGGTATGACCGCTCCCGAACTCAACGAGTTCTACTATGCGCTGCCGCAACGCATCAATAAAGACGATGAAGACGATGAACCCAGCCTGAGCTACAATATTGCTGTCATCCAGGGCGGTGACAAAAAACTGAACGACGGATCACGCGCCGACTCAAGCATCGCTATCGACCGCGGATGGATTCCGAGTCATACGGGTACTAACGGCGGTTGCGAATGGGCTTACCTCGATATCATTACCCCGATTCACGGCACCGTCAAGGTTGTCGATGCACAGGGCAACGAATATACCAACGGCTCAAAGGTAACAAAATACCTCCCGCTGACCATCATTGCGACACCTGAAGACGGCTACTCTTTCAGCACATACTCGCTCAACAACGAAGAAGCTGTTAAGAGCGACAAATTCGAGATGCCGGGTATATACACCAAGCTTCACGTGAACTTCGCCAAGGGTGACGGCGTCAACGATGTAGCAACCGACGATATGACCATCACCGCAGTGCGCGGCGGCATCCACGTGTGCGCAGACTTCGCAGTGGCCACGGTATACACCACCAACGGTGTCATCGCAGCCGGCGACGTGACTGTAGAGGGTGACCATATGATTGACCTCCTGCCCGGATGCTATATTGTCCGCCTCAACTCAGGCAAGGCAGTACGCACCGCAAAGGTAATTGTGAAATAACCCACCTGAATTGAATACGACGCAGCCCGATATCTCGGCAACGTCCGAGATCGGGCTGTGTCATATAATAACTTAATAACAATATAACTCAAGACAGTATGAAAGAACTCTACGCAACAATGCTTGCTGTCCTCCTCACCCTTCCGGTGATGGGACAAAAGACGGTGCCTTACAGCAGCGACATAGGCGTGAACAACGCCATTGACCCCGAATGGACAGCAGTAAACAATGGAAACAGAGGATCCAAAGGCTTCGCTTGGGATCAACAGACAAAAGACTTCTCCACCCCCGGTACAAAGGGCGGTGTATACCACGCATACGACAGCGACTATGCGGCAAATTGCTGGGTAATGTCGCCTATGATTACACTTACTGCCGGAACGGAGTACACGGTCAAACTGTGGACAAAGACTCGCGGCACGGATTCCGAGAAATTCGAAGTTCGTATGGCCACCGAGCGCACCTCTGCGGCTATGAACGCCGGCACTCAACTGATACGTAATGAGGATTATCAGCACTCATCCGACTTCGAACTACAGCAGATGACCGTTACGGTCGCTACCACCGGCGACTACTCCTTCGGCATACACTGCTTCAGCAATGCCAACTCATACGATTTCTATGTCACAGGATTCTCCATAACCGGCGAAGGCGGCGACCAGCCGGATCCCGGTCCGACACCATCCACAGCCAAAGCCCTCCCGTACGAGGACGATTTCAGCAGTTCCACAACATTCTCCGCTGACTGGAAATCCGTTGCAGGACCCGATGCAGCCACGACAGCAGCTTGGGCATACAATTCATACTCGAAGTTTGCAGAGTTCGATTCGGCCAACGGCATCAAGGAAGATAACTGGCTTGTGTCTCCGGCCATCAACTTCGATGCCGCCGGCGACTACATACTCAAAGTTACCTGCACCATCTACGGCGACCTCGGTTTTGCCCTCGGCACTTCCGATACCGACATGAGCGGTTACACCGAGCTGGCTTCGTATGACAATCTCAGTGAGTTTGACAAGGAATGCGAAGTACCCTTCACGGTCACCACGCCGGGCGAATATCATATTGCATTCCACGCTAAGGCTGAACAAGGCTCGTATATGGGCTACCGCATCAACTATGTCAAGGTGATGAAGAATGTAGTCGTTCCGGCACTTGTGACCGACCTGACAGCCGTGCCGCAGGGCGATGAGCTTAAGGTCAACCTCACATGGACCAATCCCTCCGTTGACCAAAACGGCAAGGCACTTGCAGCCGAGCCGCTGACCGTCAAGTTGTACCGCAACGGCGAGTTGTTCCGCGAAATCAGCAATTGCGAAGTCGGCGCTGCACTGGGCGTTACCGACCAACCCGCAGCTGCCGGCGTTTACTCATACTATGTAATGGCATACAACGCCAACGGCTGTATCGATAAAGACCCGATCAGTGTCAATGCCGGATATGTGGGACATCCCACGGCAACTGTGCCTTACGCCTTTGACGCATCCAATGCGGATGACACCCAGACCGGTATATTCACCATACTCGATGGCAATGCAGATGGCAACACTTGGGTGTTTGACTCCGCAAGCTGGAGCAAGTCTTTTATGTCAAAAATGCCCACCGATACGGAAGCTGACGAGTATCTTGCAACTCCCTACTTCCAACTCACCCCGGGTTACTACCGTATGAAAGTCAGCATCAACGCCCGTTACAATAACTATGAAATCGGCTATGCAACCGATCGTCATAACCTCGCGACAACCTTCGTCAAACTGGATGAGGCAAGCAATGTACAAGATTACGGATACCAGACACGCGAAGTGATAATACCTGTCGAATCGGAGGGCGATTACGTCTTGGTTGTGCGCCACATTGGCAAGACTTCAAAATCTGCATACTCGGACATAAAGATTCAGACCATCGAGCTCGCTGCGCAGCCCGTTCTGCCGCAGCATGTTACAGGCCTGAAAGCCACTGTCCTCGAAGACAAATCCGTCTCCTTGACATGGGAAAACCCGACACTCGACATTGTAGGCAAGAACCTCGACAGCAATATGCAGCTCGGCTACACCTTATATTGTGATGACAAAGCCGTCCATACCGAGGAAGTTTCCGCCGACCACACTCCCGGCGGCAAAGAATCGCACACAGTGAATGGTCTTACTCCGGGCATGCACAAGTTCTCCGTAGTGATACGTAACGCCAACGGCGAAGCCGAGGGCGAAGCTCCTTGCGACTACGCCTACACCGGCGACTTCACTGAGATACCTTACACCACTGCAACCTTCCCCGACTGGCAGGTAGTGTCAAATCCATCGGTATACAACACTTGGAAACAAAACGAGGAGACCTCGCTTTACTCTTGGAGTAAGTACTACGGCACCCCCGATGTTACATACCTCACTTCCCCCTACTTCAAGCTCGTGGACGGACGTATATACAAAGTCAAGGTTACCGTAACCACCGACGAAGACGATGATGTAAAATGGGACCTCTGCACAGCTAAGGGCGCCGACTACTTGGCAATGCAAAGCGTTGTCTCCAACACCACTCCCGCCGGCACTACACAGGAACACACCTTTACCATCAAAGCCGCGAACACTACATCCTACACGGCAGACAATGCTAATGAAGGAGAGTCGGAGAAGGTTTACTCCATAGACCCCGCAAACAGTGTATTCAGTATCCTTCCTAAGACTATCGGCAAGTTGACTATCAACTCCTTCAGCATCGAATTGGATACAAATAGTGCAGCCGATATAGTCAATGCTCAGGGCAGTATGACGTATAACGATGGAATGCTCCACTTCACCGGAAAGGCCACAGGGCTGGTTGTTTGCGACTTGACAGGTCGTGTCCTTCTCTCTATGCCGGTTTGCACCGAAAGCGTGCCTCTCACCGGCACGGGCATGATGATCGCAACCGCCAATATCGACGGCAAGATCGTGACGCTCAAAGTTATGAGATAAAACGTTCTTAATATAAGATAGCAAAGAGGGCGCACTCCGCATCGGGGTACGCCCTCTGTCTTTGTGTCTTTGTGTAGGATTAGCTTCGTCTCAATCGGCTTGTTTCGGATGCTTACGCAAAAACAGTATTTGCGACTATCTCAGTCGCGGATTTATCTTTTTTTCCTTTGGATGGTGGTTTGTGTAAGGGATTACTCGCCGAGGATGGTGGCGACGATGCGGCGTGAGCCGCCGTGGTTGCGGAACTCGCAAAGGTATATGCCCTGCCAAATGCCCAGGTTAAGGCGCCCTTCCGCTATGGGAAGGGTGAGCGTAGACCCTACGATTACGGCTTTGGCGTGGGAGGGCATATCGTCCGAGCCTTCGTCCGTATGCAGGTAGAACGGCGCATTCTCGGGTACGAGGCGGTCGAATATGGCGGCGAGGTCGCGCCGTACGTCCGGGTCGGCGTTTTCGTTAAGAGCCAATGCCGCCGAAGTGTGCTGTATCAGCAGGTGCAGCAGCCCGGTTCGGGGCAGTGGCGACAGCTGTCGCAGTACTTCCGAGGATACGAGGTGAATGCCGCGCGGGTAGGGGCGCAGAGTGATATGAACTTGCTTTATCATAATTTCTTATGGATTTCGGTGGGGCGAGGAGTGCGTGTCGCGGATACGGCTTCGGCAGCGTCCGCCTTTCGTGGGGATTATGAAACGCCGAGAAGTTCAATGTCAAATACCAGTGTCGATCCGCCGGGGATGCCGGGTTGGTTGATGCGACCATAGCCCTGCTCGGCCGGGATGTAAATCTCCCGGCGGTCGCCTACGTGCATCTGTTGCAAGGCTATAATCCATCCGGGAATAAGTTCGCGCAGGCGGAAAGCCGGGGCAACGCCCGAGCGGCTGCTGTCAAAAACCTTGCCGTTGATGGTTCGTCCGGTGTAATGGACCACTACTACGCTGTTGCGGTTAGGCTTGGGCCCTTTGGGGTTGCCGTTTTTGATGACCTTGTAAAGTATGCCCTTGTCAAGGGGTGTTACGCCCGGCTCGGCGGCCTTACCTCTGAGCCATTGGCGATTTCGTTCGATGTATTCCTGCTTGGCCATGGGCTAATTGTCGCTGTCAAAACGTGTGGCCATAGGTGCCACCATATCCATACGTGTCACGTCCGGGCATACCGGGACGATGGAAGTGTATCCTTGTGACAACCAGTATTCGTCTGTATCGGTTGCTTCGGGCTCTTCGTTGCAAAAACGTCCGGTGAGCCAGTAGAACGGATTTTGATGCGGGTCAACAAATCGCTCGAATTCCTCGCTCCAATGTCCGCGAGCGGCGCGGCATGTGCGTACGCCCTTGGGGACGATATGTGCCGGGATATTGATATTCAAAGCCGTAAATTCCGGAAGACCGTGAGCCACGATATCTGCGGCCAGCCGGGCCACCTGTGGTGCCGACAGCGAGAAATCGGCCGAGGGCGAATGGTGTAGCAAGGAGAATCCTGCGGCGGTGATGCCGTTGGTGCAAGCCTCGATGACCGCGCCCATAGTACCCGAATAGGTCACCGCGTTTCCGCTGTTGCTGCCGTGATTTATGCCCGAGAATAGGAAGTCCGGACGACGTGGCATTACTGCATGCAATCCCAACTTGATGCAGTCCACCGGCGTGCCTGAGACGCTGAATACTTGCGCTTCTCCGTAGTCGGCGTGTCGGCGTATGCGCAGCGGTGCGTCCACGGTCAACGCCGACGACTGCCCCGATTGGGGGCGTGTCGGTGCTACTATGATGACATCGCCCAAAGGCATGGCGGCATCGGCAAGTGCGCGTAATCCTGCGGCCTCGATGCCGTCATCGTTGGTTATCATTATCAAAGGTCGTTCCATAGTCGTGTCGTATTGATTTTAGCGTTCGGCACGAGCACTGTGCCGACAACGCGTTTGTGTATGCAAAGGTACGCATTTTTGATGATAACTTCCGTACGGCGGTCTCGACTGCCCCCGGAGGTGGTGCCACGCCCGGGCTGTGAGGTAATGCGCTAAAATGGTATGGAGCGATAAAACATAGCGATAAAAACCCCGATAGTCAAAAATAGAGCAGCCGAAATGGCCGTAAGCAAAAAAAAATTCGTAAGTTTGTAGAACAAAATCGGTGACTTCGGAAGCACAATGCGGCCGAAGCCTTCGGACGTATAATGGAAAGTAAGGCAATAATCACGCTAACAGCATAATAACTCACACTATTATGGCTAAATTGCAGCTATATATAACCCGGTCGATGGGAACGTTCAACTCGCAGTTGAATCTCAATCCCAACGAGGATGTACGCTCGTATGTCAAGGACGTACGCAGTGTATTGTCGACTATGGACTACGATGCTAACGAAAAGAATATATTTTACCTGTTGACTTCGGTGTCGACCGGAGTTTTCGTCACCATATTACGTACCATTCCCAATAATTCCGGCGACCACCTTGCCGCATGGATATTTGTGCCGTCGGACATCGAAATTGCGACGGACGACCTTGTGTCGGTGGTCAAGCAAACCACGCGCACCATTTCGGCTGTGAAGGTGAGCAACGAAGATGTGGCGGCGTTGCGTGCGACATTTTCGCGTGACTATACGGTGCGCCACGATGCGCCGCGGTGCGTGGCTATGAATCCCTCGGGTTCATGGGCATGGCGTCTTTACGGAGGCGAAAGCGCCCCGGCTTTGGAGACCTTCCTCGGCGATGGACTGTGGCAGCAATGCTATCTGCCGTATCGCGGTATATTGTTGGTAGATGCAGACTTGCAGGTAACACCGGTGATTGCCGACCTTACAGCCGAACCCATAGGCGCACCGGCCGTTATACTGCCGCCCGAGAAGGGAGACGACGGCTTTGACCCCTGGGTATATGGTATGCGTCTTGACGCCCCCATACGAGCCACTATGGGCGACATGGTGACGGTGACATGGCGTCGCCAAGGCTTTGACGACGTATCCGAGACCATCTCCGTGGATGCCGCCGAAGTGACGCCGCGTCTGATTTCGACAGACGATTCGCGCAAAATTATCACCCCGTCATCCTTCAAAGTGACATCGCTGGCTACGCATGCGCGGATACGCGATTGCGAGATACTGGTCAACGGTCGCCCCATTACGGCCGAAGGCGAGGCCTTTACGCGCAGCGAATTGGCTCAAGCCTCCGTATCGGTCAATGCCGAGGGCTACTTCCCATACTCTGGACGCATGGACCTGGCTACGCTGACGCAGGCTCTGATACAGTTGCCCGAACGTCGTAAGATTTATCGCTTTGAAGTGCCGGTGAAGTCCAGTGACTTGGGCGCACCCATCAAATTTGACATTTTGAGTCAAAAAGCGCTGAATGACAGCCCTCTGGAAGGCTATGAGCTGACAGCGGACATACAGGAAGGCCAGAGCCGCACCAATCATCTGCGCTATATCGGCGCCGGGATGTGGCAGCACCGACATGCCATATCTTTCGGCGTTGGGTTGCTGGTAGGCATTGTGCTGATGCTGTTGCTCGGTACATGCTCCGGGAGCAAAGATAAAGAGACTCTGGCTCCGGCGGCCAATCCCGATGACACAACGGCATTGGCAGCGGCTCAAGCTCCGACTCCGGCAGCCCCGACCGTGATTACAGAAGACAAGGCACAGGAACAAGCCGTGCAGCAGCCTGAGACGGAGCCGACTCCTGCGACAGAAGAAGTAAGCGCGGACAAGCCTGCGACCAAGCAGCAGATATCCGCTGCCTGCAAATACCTTGATGACAATAAGATATGGACGCGCACCGATATGGAAAAACAGCCTGCCTTGCGCGGTCTGTACGATGATATGAATAATCTGCGCTACGAGCGGCTTATCGAAGTTTGGGGGCCGAAATTGGCTGAATCGAAGCTGTTTGCGGACGTGGCCAAGCATGCTGCTTTGGGCAAGCACAAGAAAGAGCGTGTACTCAAGGTAGGCGACACCTACAATAAGCCCGGCGACGAGAGCATCAGCCATCAAAGCTACCTCAACCGCATCGACCCCTGACGGGCGTTGCATACCGTCCGACAGCCGATGTGCCAGTCATTCGAGCTCCGGAACTTTGGGCCTGCGAAATAGCTCGCGGCTGCATCGAAAGCTCAACTAAGCACCGGTTGATGATGGTATTTGCCAAAGTTTTCATTCGCCGTACTGATAAAGACGTACTCCCCGATAGACATCTATATAGCCCCGAAGATTAAATGAGAAACATCAGACTTACACGATACATTATTATGAACTGTACAAAATACATAGCGACCATAGCGGCCTTAGCCATTGCAATCCATGCATCGGGACAGACTGCCGCACCGGTGTCCATAGCCAATTACGGAGATGGCACGTCTTTGACAGCCAAGGAAATAGCTCCCGGGATTATCAAAGTGACTCATACTCCTTTGATAAAGCACGGTGCCGAGCGTCCCGTCATCACCACGGCTCCCATAGTCGAAACCGAGGTAGGAAGTATAATGCCGTTTGCCGAAGCAAAAGTATCGAATAATGCGTTGACAGTCGGTGCTAAATACAAAGGCTCGGCAATTGTGGACAAAGGTATCAAGGCTTTGCCTGCGAGTGCCGACGGTGTGCAGCGCTATGCGCTGACGATATCCACCGCCGAGGGTGCATCGTTGTACGGCGGCGGTGAGCGTGGTTATAGCCTCAATTTGGCCAATGATACGCTGGTGATGTACAACAAACAGAACTACGGCTATATAGGCAGTGAGCGTCGTCTGAAGCAGATGAATATCTCAATGCCGCTGCTGGTGTCTTCGCACGGATATGCCTTACTATTTGACGATTACGGCACAGCCACAATGACCACGGGCAAGGATATCGTATACACCTTTGAGGATGCACGCCCTATATCGTACTACTACGTAACGGGTAAGGATGCCTCACTTGCTTCGGTGACTACGGCGCTGACGGCGCTGACCGGGCGTCAGGAATTGCCGCCGCTGTGGACATTGGGATACATAAGCAGTCGGTACGGATACCATTCGGACGATGAATTGAGTGGCGTAATTGACTCGCTGCAGACTCAGGGCTACCCATTAGACGGCGTGGTGCTTGACTTGTATTGGTATGGACGTGAGCAGGATATGGGGCGCCTTGCGTGGGACAAGCAGCAATGGCCCGACCCGGACGGAATGCTGGAATACCTCAATAAGAAACACATCAACGTGGTCACCATCGCCCAGCCCTACGTGCTGCGCAACGGCCGTGGTGTGGACAATTACAACAAACTTGCGCCTCAGGGTATGTTTGTCATGAATAAAGACAGTGTAGACCGCCCGCTCAACGTTACCATCTGGGTGGGACAAGGCGGAATGTTCGATGTCTCCAATCCCAAGACGCGCCAATGGTTGGCCGACCGCTATGGAGCGTTGTCCGATCGCGGCGTGAGTGCATGGTGGGGCGACTTGGGCGAACCCGAGGTGCATCCCGAAAACGGTTTGCACGCCAACGGCCTGCTTACACGCCAGTATCATAATCTCTACGGCAACGATTGGAGCGGTATTGTGTATGATATGCATAAAGCCAAATTCCCCGACCGCCGTATGATGACGATGATGCGCGGCGGCACAACAGGTCTGCAGCGTTACAATGTATTCCCCTGGTCTACAGATGTGTCCCGTACTTGGGGTGGACTTGAACCGCAAATACGCATAATGCTCAATTCCGGTCTTTCGGGTCTCGGATATATGGGACATGATGTCGGAGGATTCTCCATTATCGATCCGGAGCATCCCACGGATGACGAATTGTATGTGCGCTGGATGCAATTGGGCGTATTCTCGCCGATGCTGCGCACCCATGCCCAATACAAGGCAGAGCCGTACAACTATCCCAAATACGGATCGCTGCTGCTCTCGCTTGTCAAAGAGCGCTATCGCTGGCTGCCGTACAACTATACCTTGGCATGGGAAAATGCCACCAAGGGTTGGCCTCTGGTACGTCCTCTCGATTTCCATGACGCTGAGGCCGCAGGCCGTTATGACGGCATTTCCGACCAATTCCTGTGGGGACGCGACATTATGGTTGCGCCGGTGATGACGCAAGGGACAGTGCAACGTCCGGTCGTATTCCCCGAGGGCAGCGATTGGGTAGATGTCAGTGCGCCGCTAACGGTATACAAAGGCGGCACGGTGACCAATTACGATGCCGCCATAGACCTCACTCCGGTGTTTGCACGTGCAGGATCGTTTATCGTTACGGCCGACTACCCGATGAAGTCCACGACTCAGTATCGTAATAGCCGTTACCATATAGACTATTATCCCCTGGCCGGAAAGCAGACATTCTCGACGCTCTTCGAGGACGATATGGCGACGCCCACCACGATAGGTCACAATCAAGGTCGCGTCATAAGCATGAGCGGCAACGATACGGGCAAGCAGATAGACGTCGTACTCAGCGCCCAAGGCGATTATGCCGGAGCCAAGGACCATAAGACCATCACCCTGGTATTCAATGGTATGAAAAAGCAACCGCGATATGTCGAGGGCGACGGACGCAGCATCAACGTCTCCTATGACAAAAAGCGTGGCACGGCTACAGTCTCATTTGCTTGGAACGTTGCACGTCCGATGTACATTATTCTGAAAAAGTAAAATCCTCTCCCATTGTATTATGCTAAAATACAATGAGATACTAAACCCCGAGTAAAAAAAGAACAAAAAGAAAAATCAAGAATACGATATGTTTTCAGGAATAGTAGAAGAAGCCGGCACCATAGTGGCCGCACGCCGTGATGACGGCAATCTGCATTTGACTGTCCGCTGCTCGTTTGTCAATGAATTGTCCATAGATCAATCCATCGCGCATAACGGCGTATGCCTCACGGTAGTAGACATCGATGATGATACGTATACGGTGACAGCCATACAGGAGACGCTGGAGCGTAGCAACCTCGGCCGCCTGGCTGTAGGCGATTTGGTTAACCTTGAGCGGTCAATGCGCTTGTCCGATCGCCTGGATGGACATATCGTCCAGGGGCACGTAGATACGACAGCCGTATGCACCGATATACAGAATGTAGACGGCAGCCGTTACTACACGTTTGAATATACCGTATCGGACGAAATGGCTGCGCAGGGTTATGTCACGGTCGAAAAAGGCTCGGTGACGGTCAACGGCGTCAGCCTTACAGTCTGTGACAGCCGTCCGCGCAGTTTCCGCGTAGCCATCATCCCCTACACTTACGAGCACACCAACTTCTGCCGTCTCGGCGTAGGGTCGCAAGTCAATATCGAATTCGACATCATCGGCAAGTACATCGCCCGCCTCGCCTCCGTCGCCAAGTGAGCGGAAGAATCATACTCTATAATGCAATCGGAGTCGCTCGGTTTTTATGCTCGAGCGGTCCCGATTGTATTTCTTCTCAAAATTGCGCTCGTTTTGACACTTGTCGAGTGGTGGCGTTTCAGTCGGTGTCTGAGATTGGATAACTATGGCCGGTTAGAGTTGCGGCTGCGACGGGCGAAAGTCTGCGCGTATAATTGTGTCGGGAAGTTCGTCCAAGCTGTCTATCCAGATTGAAGGCTGATACTCGGGACGGCACTCGGCGTCTTGACGATGAACATTGAATCCATTGTCACGAAGGCCGGTAGTCAGCCATCCGCGACTGTTGGCTGTAACGAAATCTTTGATTACATTATCGCCTACGTAGCAGTACTTTTTGCCGGGGTTGCGCTGTTCGATGACTTCGTAATTGGCTGCACACGGTTTTTCCGAGCCAAATTCTTCGGAGATGATGATATTGTGCGCAGGTATAATCCGGTCAAGCCCAAGCGCTCTAATCTTATTGCGCTGGGTCAGCGTACGGCCATCGGTAATAAGAGCTAATGTTGCGCCGTAAGCTTTCAGCGTCCGAAGGCACTCTTTACTACCGTGTGGTAGTGTGATATCCGGGATGTGCTCTCGGTATATTGCCAGAAGACTTGAAATATCGCAGGTGCTCCCGGTGGCTTCGATCGCTTTCTCGAATACATTGCACTTGGCATTGTACCAGTCGTACATAGACTTGGCCAAGACGGATGCATCTTCGGCATTGTCGCATAAGGTTAGGGCAATATGATAGTATCCGGACTTCAGAAACTCGATTTCCTTGTACAACGTGTCGTCAAGGTCGAAGGCGACGACATAATCCGAAAGAGGCTTTCGCATAGCAGACGTAAGCAAAATGAGTTCAGCCCTTAAGTTGAGTGAATATGGCTGCATCGTATCTCAGCATCAGGAAGTTGTCTTTCCAGGATTCATCGTATTCGAGGTTATGCCCAAGCAGATATTCGCGTATCAGATATTCGATATAATTTGCCCCGGCTTCGTAGCTTAACGGATAGCCGCCGCCGAAACGCGGGTTGATTTCTATTGCCTTAATGTCTCCGGAGGCTTCATCGTAAAACAATTGCAGGCATATCACACCTCGGACGCCGTCGAGATGCCCGAGTCTTGAACGAAGGTATGCGATAATCGAGTTTTTGCGTGTCACGCCCTTATTGATTTCGCCGGCGCGGATTTCGATGCGCAGGCGTGGAACGATTGACTTGACTTTTCCATCGATACCATAGTACATATCAACGGTGAACTCCTTGTAGACATTCTTATCGATGTACTCCATAAACATCAGCTTTGGATCTTCCGAAATCTCTTTGGTGAGGTCTTCGGGCCCACGTAGCACATGTATGTTCGTACTCAGCGACCCGTCGTAGGGCTTGGCAAAGCAGGGGAATGTAGGATCGTATTTGTCTACGGGCGTTGGAATGCTGATGTCGTGCTGCTCAAAGAATTTGTTAATCAGTCTTTTGTCGCGACATTGATGGATGAAAGTGCTGTCCGATATTGCAATATGCGTGCCTTGTGCTTTGAACTCGTCATATAGTTCGGATAGGAGTACAAGCTCCGTGTCAATGGTCGGAATGAGCAGCCCTACAGAATATTTGTAGCAAATATCGCGTAGAATTTGAGGGTAAGACTCATCGGTGACGCGCGGAACCTTGATGCACTCGTCCGAGACATATCCGGCCGGAGCCATCGCCGGGTTCATATCTGTCGTATAGATCTTTACGTTCGAGCCGAGGAGATCGTGGGCGGTATTTTTGATAGCCTTGACAAGTTCGACACGTTTGCCGGCCGAGGTTACGAGAATATTCTGTCGTATACTCATTGTGATATAGGCGTCAGGGGAAGTCGGTGTCTTATGCGCCTCAGAAGAGGTGGGCGAAGCGTGTTGTGAGAGCTGTGAAGCGGCTGTCTTGGCGTAGGGGTGCGATATTGGCCGGGGCATCGGTGTCGTCACGGAGACGGTGCAGGTCGCCGTATCCGCGTGTCAGTGCGGTCTCGAGATGGCGGAAGGCCGCATCGGTGTCGGCTGAGGCTGATGTCTTGTCTTTGGCGAGGACGGATGCTTGGGCGTAGTAGCAGGCGGCTTCGAAGGCGTGGGCACCGTCGGCATCGGGCAGCGCAAGTATTGCCGCCATAGCTGCATCGGCCGCTTCGCGTGAGCCGCAATGCAGCAGTGCCAGCGGGCGCAGCATTGCCGGGTCGGCGCTTAGGATGGCAGCGGCGTCCGAGGCGGTGGCAGAGGGTTGGGCGCCTGTGGTCGCGTTTTGCCGTGCCTGTGGTGTGGTAATCTCGGCTACGTGGCGGTAGAATCCGGCGGCGGCCACGGGTTGGTTGAGATGTTCTTCGAGCACGGACGCGCGAAGCATATATGCACGTGCCGCATCGGCACCTTCGGCTGTCATTGTCGCTTCGCCGAATAGGTCGGCGGCTTGGCTGTATTGTTCTTGCGAATAGGCGGTCAGGCCAAGTTCGATGAGAGCCTGTGTATTGTTGGGCCGTAATGCCAATGCGCGAGCGGCGGCGCTATAGGCATCTACACGCCGCCCCAGGGCACGCAATATGCGTGCGCGTAGTATATGGTTGCCTGCATTATCGGGAGAGGCAGCCAATGCTTGGTCAATGTCGGCCAAAGCCTGTTCGTATTGGCCGAGGGCATATCGGCAGCTTGCCGTTCCGGCGTATATGCCGCGATAGTCGTTGAGGTTTTGTGTGATGATGGTGTTGTAGTCGGCCAATGCGGCTTTGTAGTGGAAATGCGCTTGCTGTATGTAAGCACGCAGGTACACGAACATGGCCACGCGCGGAGCTTGTTCGATGGCGCGTGTAATACCTTCGATGACAACGGCGTAGTCGGTGTTGGCCATATCTACAAGCAGTTTTGTGGCGCGAGCGTTGGACGCGTCCGTACTCAGCGCCAGCATAATATCCTCGACGGCGCCACTGCCGTTGCCCATTGAGCGGCGCACATTGGCGCGGCGCACATATATGTCGGCGTTGTTGGGATCGGATGCTACCGCATCGTCAAGGTATTGGGTAGCTGTGCCGAGGTTGTTTTCTTTGACCGCGATACGAGCCAGGCCGATCATAGCTTCGGTGCTGCGTGGGTTGAGACGTAGCAGCCGATTGTAATCCTCGCGAGCGGCTGAATATTGTCCGAGAGTGTAGCGCGTATTGGCGCGCAGGTAGACGTTGACATAAGAGGTGGGGTCCAGTGCCACCGTGGCGTCAAGGTCGCGTAGGGCTTCGGTGGGCCGTTCGGTCTGCAAATATATGTTGGCACGCAGAGTGAGGGCGCGCATACGCGTCTCGGTGTCTTTTTCGGGGATGTACTTGATGGCGTTGTCCGCATCCGAAAGTGCACGCAGATACTCGTTGTTGCTGTAGTAGACGTTGGCGCGGTTGAGGTATGTCTCGTAGTCCTTGGGGTCTTCGCTGAGTTGTTGTGCGTAGACGTTGAGTACGGCGCGGGTCATCGGGTTGTTGATGTCGGCGCGTGCCGGAGTAGCCAGAGTGGCCAGAGCGGCCAGTAATAGGGATATATGTTTTATCATCTGTTGTGGAATGAAATGTCAGGAAAGTCGTGATGTGTAAGGTTCGGAAGTGTTGCGATATGGTTTCGCTCTCAGAATGTTGCGATGGTGCGGCGTATGGCCAGAAGGTGTCGCAGCAGCGTCGGCAGAAGGTCCAGGCGCAGCATATTGGCGCCGTCTGATAGCGCCTTGGTCGGTTCGGGGTGGGTCTCGATGAATATACCGTCGGCGCCTACGGCAATAGCTGCGCGGCCGAGGGTTTCGATGAGTTCGGGACGTCCTCCGGTGACTCCGCCTGCCGTGTTGGGCTGTTGCAGCGAGTGTGTAATGTCCATGATGACCGGGCATCCGCATTGCTGTTGCATCACGGGAATACCGCGCATATCCACTACCAGGTCTCCGTAGCCCAGCATCGTGCCTCGGTCGGTGACGGCTACGGCGTTGTTGCCGCTTTGCCTAATTTTTTCGACGGCAAAATGCATCGATTCGGGTGCCAGGAACTGACCTTTCTTGATATTGACCATCTTGCCGGTATGGGCTGCTGCTACCAGCAGGTCGGTCTGACGGCACAGAAACGCCGGAATTTGCAGTATGTCCACATATTCGGCGGCTATGGCGGCTTCGGCGGGCAGGTGTATGTCCGTGACTACGGGTATGCCGAATGTTTCGCGTACTTTGGCGAGTATGCGCAGTGCCTTTTCGTCTCCTATGCCTTGAAACGAGTCCAGTCGGCTGCGGTTGGCCTTGCGGTAGCTGCCCTTGAATACGTAAGGTATGCCCAGCTCGGAGGTGGTGCGCAGTATGTCTTCGGCAATGTCGAGAGCCATTTTTTCGCCCTCAATGACGCACGGACCGGCCAGAAGGAAGAATGTCGAGCCCTTGGCTGCCGCCGGGGTTAGGTATTGCAGTAATTCGTTGGCGTTCATGAGTGAATTTGGTTGATGATATGGAAAGTGTCGCAGGCAACGAGTGCGGCTGTCTCGGTGCGCAGTCGGTTGTCGCCCATAGTGACGGCACGGCATCCGGCATCGAGGCATTGTTTCACTTCTTGTGGGGTGAAGTCGCCTTCGGGTCCGATGAGTAGCAACGTGCTCATACGAGGTTGCAGGGCCTTGGCGAGCAGAGACCGCTCGGTTTCGGCATCGCAATATCCGATAAAGCGTTGTTGCGCTGTTGTCTGCTGCAACAGTCGGGGTAGGGGCGTCATTTCGGCTATATACGGCATTGTGGCCTTGAGCGATTGTTTCATGGCCGATACGGCGATTTTGCGCAGGCGCTCGACCTTGATTTCGCGGCGCTCCGACCGGGCGCACAGTACGGGGATGAAGTTGTCCACTCCGATTTCCACCAATTTTTCGATCAGCCATTCGGTGCGGTCGATATGCTTGGCCGGGGCTACGGCTACGGTGATGTCTGCAGGCCATACGCGCTCGATGGTGACGGCGTGTTCGATGGCTACGGCGGCGCGTCGTGCATCACCGCCTATGAGGGTGCACGTATAGCGCGTGCCGCGGCCGTCCACCACATACAGTGTGTCGCCCGTGCGCATACGCAGTACGCGTAAGGCGTGGGCGCTGTCTTCGGGCGGCAACGTGAGCGTCTGTTGTATATCGGGTGCGTAGAATTGAATCATTGCCGTATAGTCGGCGGCTGTGTGGTGCGATGTCCGGATGCCGGACATCGCACAGTCGCAAGCCGTTAGATATTGTTGACTGTCTTTTCTTCGGACTTCTTGGGCGCTTTGAAGCAGAGATAGAACATTACGAAGACTATCAAGGCGTATGCGGCGAAGATGAACCACGAGTGATGCCATCCGTCAATCATACCCTGGGTGCCGACTTTCTGAGTCATGACGTATTTATTGACTACAAATTCGCCGGCGATAAATGTGCCTAAGGATGCGCCGATACCGTTGGTCATAATCATAAACAGACCTTGGGCGGACGAGCGCAGCTTGGGGTCGGTTTGCTGGTCGACGTAGATGCCGCCGGAGACGTTGAAAAAGTCGAAGGCTACACCGTAGACGATGCAAGATAGTATCAGGAATACAACGCCTGGGAAGTTGGTGTCGCCGATGCCGAAGAAGCCGAAGCGCAATACCCAGGCAAACATCGCAATCAGCATCACGCCTTTGATGCCGAAGCGCTTAAGACAGAAGGCAATCATTAGGATGCACAGAGCTTCGGAGCACTGCGAAATCGAAATCAGGAATGTCGGGTTGTGCGCAAACCATCCGTTGAGCAGGCCCTCGCTGTATTCGCTTACTTTGCTAAAGCTTTCGATGAAGGTGGTGCCGTAGCTGTTGGTGATTTGCAGTGACACGCCCAGCAGCATCGAGAATATGAAGAATATGGCCATGCGGCGTGTCTTGAACAGCGCGAAGGCGCGTAGTCCGAGGGCATCGACAATGCCGCCGTTGGCGCTCTTATTGACAGGGCATTTGGGCATTGTCAGGGCGTATAGGGCCATGATGATGCCGAAGGCGCCGGTGGCAAAAAATTGGGTGTAGCTTTTTTGCAGGGTGACGCCGTCAATAGCGACGAAGTTCACCAGCAACTCGGCGACGATGAAGCCTACCGTTCCGAAGACCCGTATGGGAGGGAAGTCTTTGACGGTGTCAAGGCCGTTGCGCTCAAGGGCGTTGAATGCCACCGAGTTGTTCAGGCCGATGGTAGGCATATAGAATGCCACCGAGATGGTATATAGTGTGAATATTGTGCCGAAGTCTACAGTCCCGGCCAGTTGCTCGTGGGTCATATTGATCCAACCTTCGGGGAGTACCGACATGGCGTAATATCCTGCGGCGAGCATAAATATCGCGGATATGAAGTGGCATAGTGATAAGGTCTTTTGTGCCGGCAGCCAACGGTCGGCAATTATGCCCATAACGGCGGGCATAAATAGGGACACGAGTCCCTGAACCATATAGAATAGGAATATTTGCTGGCCTAAGCCTACGTGATACAGGAACATACCCATGGATACGAGGTATGTCCCCCATATGGCAAACTCAAAGAAGCTCAGAGTTGCAAGTCTCGCTTTTAGTGTGGAGCTTTTCATTGAAGCGTGTGTGATTTTGGTTAAATTGGTTTATTGTATGGTTTTTAGGTTTTGTTTGCTATTTGTCTTTACGTCGCTGACGGAGTATCGAATTGATGCGAGCGGCCTCCTCGTACTCCTCATCGCGCGTCAGCTGTTCGAGCAGAGCCTCGAGCTGTTCATCGGACATTTCGTCCGGGTCTTGCGGCTCTTCTTTCGACACTCGGCGCTTTCGGTCCTCCGGCTCTTTGTTGAGGTCTTCGGTGATACATTCCTCCAAGGACAGTCCGGCGCGTTCCAGGATTTCGGGCGTGGTGTATATGGATGCTCCGACACGCACGGCTATGGCCACGGCATCGGAGGTGCGAGCATCCAGGACGGCTTCTTTGCCTTCGCGGTCTCGGAAGGTCATTTCCGAGGAGAATATGCCGTCTTCGAAGCGGTAGATGAAAACTTCTTCGAGCTGTATGCCAAATGCTTGGCCGAGCGAGCAAAACAGGTCGTGGGTCATAGGGCGCGGCGGAATTACGCCTTGCATCTTGATGCCTATGGCCTGGGCCTCGCTTGCCCCGATGAGTATTGGTATGCGTCGTTCGCCCTCTTCGTCGGCAAGGAGCAGAGCAAAGGCTCCGCTGCGTACGGGGTTGTAGCTTATGCCCATGATTACGAGTTTTATGCGGTCGTCCATATTCGTGTCATTTTGTATTGGAATTGTCGGTGATGACGCTTGTCCCGGTGATGATACCCGAGCCGAAGCAGCGGCGGCGTTCTTTGTCGTAGATTACGCAGAATTGCCCGGGGGCTATGCCCTGGATGGGATGAGCGGCGCGTACCACGTAGTCGCCGTTGGCGGCCAAGGTCATCACCGCGTCCGTAAACTCGGGCGTGTGCCTATTTTTGAAGGTTATATCGATGCCTTTTGCCAACTCTTGGGGTGTCCACGGACATCCGGAGATAAAGTGCATCTCGGTCAGCGGCAGCGTGTCGCCGTATTGCTTGGCGGTGTCGTATCCTCCGGAGACGTATACGACGTTGTCATGAGCGTTTTTGCGCACCACGTACCACGGGCCTCCGCTGAGCCCCAGGCCCTTGCGTTGTCCTATTGTGTGGAACCAAAATCCGCGGTGTTCGCCCAGTTTGCGCCCGGTTTCGATTTCGATAATCGGGCCGGGTCGTTCGCCCAGATGGCGGCGTATGAAGTCGTTGTAATTGATTTTGCCGAGGAAGCATATACCCTGCGAGTCCTTGCGCATGGCATTGGGCATACGTACTTCGGCGGCTATGCGGCGTACTTCCTCCTTGGGTAGGTCGCCTATGGGGAACATCAGGTGGCTCAGTTGTTCGTAGGATATGCGTGCCAGGAAGTCTGTTTGGTCTTTGACCGGGTCGATGGCCGTACCCAGCCATTTGTGACCGTCGGCATCGGTGATGACGGTGGCGTAATGGCCGGTGGCGGTCATATCGTAGAGGTGTCCCCAGCGTTGTTCGAAGTACCCGAATTTAATCATCTTGTTGCACATCATATCGGGATTGGGCGTCAGTCCTTGGCGCACGGTGCGCAGGGCGTATTCCATGACGTTGTCCCAATACTCTTGATGCAGCGACACCACTTCAAATGGCAATCCGAAGCGGCGTGCTATCAGGGTGCACATCTCGATGTCTTCATCGGCCGAGCAGTCGCCCTCGCCGTTGTCCAACCCTATGCGTATATAGAACAAGTGCAGGTCGTGCCCTTGTTCGAGCAGGCGGTAGACGGCTACGGCGCTGTCAACGCCTCCGGAAATCAGTACGGCTATTTTCATGTTTGTGCCGGGATGGTTTATTCGGATTTAGGCTGTTCATCGCCGGCGTTGTCGGCAGGCTTGTCGCTGTCTGCAGCCTGTGCGCTGTTGACGATGCTGCGCACCAAAGATTGGAAGGCTGTAAGTACATTATCAGGTTTAATGTCTTTGACTTGCACTATATGCTGTTTGTCTATATAATATAGCATCGGCATGGTGGGCATAGCAAAGTAGGCGTCTGCATCGGCAAAACTGCCCTTGACCCATGTGCCGGGCATGTCAAGCGCTTCGGCGCGCCATTGGTCGCAATCTTCGCCGGGGTATATGGCAACGATTTTTAGAATTCCTTTTTCGCACAGCCAATTTATGGCGTAATCGGCGCTGAAGCGAGCCTTGGCCAGACGGCAGTCGGCACAATCGGGGTCGAAGAACATCAGCAGAATGTACGGCGCATCGACTTCGCCGAAGTGTCCGGTGGTGCCATCGGGACGTACAAACTCGAAGTCGGGTACGGAGCATCCGATGCTGCTGGATGTCAACACTTTGTACTGTGCTTCGAAGCGTGCGCGTTCGGCACCTTTAACCTTTTTGCAGTCAACCACAGCCTTCACGAAAGGCAGATAGAGTTCGTCGCTCTGGTATTCGGCGCTGTCGGCATAGGTCCATCGCTCGGCTATGTGTGCCAGCTCGGGCAATTGTTTGGGAGCCGATCGCTCCACGCCGGCAAGCAGGCGATTGATGGCGATATGTACCGTGTCGGCTGTTGCCAGAGGCGTCAGCGCAAAGAATTGCCCCATCGTATAGTCCAAGCGATCTTTGGACGAGAATATGCTCTTAAAATTGCAGTTTTTCCAAAAGTTGTCCAGGATGTAGTTGGCGCGCTGGTCCATACGTGTAATCTCGTCCGGCGGCACCGGCATCTCGACGAGCAGTTGCGAGTCGTTGGCAGCGTAAGACGCCGAAAAGGCGAGGGTGGCGATGACGGTTACGGCTGCTATGCGATGCAGACGTTGTGTATATTTGTATATGCTCATGACGTGTGTTTTGTTCTGTCGTTTGGTTACAACTTACAAATTTACATACTTTTGGCGATATGCACTACTCTTGACGAGGGAAAAAATCTGCTATAATGGATTTGGGTAAAACAATCGAGGTCTTTTATGGCTCGTCCTGTATCCGTGTCCTGTAGTTTATACTTAGTGGGTCGTGCAAAAAATGTGCTGTCAATTGTCCTTGACGCAGAAATTGTTTCCTGTTCTTGAATGCAATAAAGGCTTTTAGAGCCGCTGCCTGCGGCCGTATAAGCATTTGCACCGGCCGTATAAAGGAAGAATCACTTGATGCCGCGGGCATCTAGTACGGCGCGATACCGAGTGCCGTTGGCCGTATGTACGGCGTAATCGTCGGTGAAGTTGTGGTATCCGCTGAAGTCTTCGCGTGCGCACATATATATATAATTGTGCTCGGGTGCGTGCAAGACGGCATCAATGGTGGCTCGCTCGGGCATACGTATCGGGCCTGGCGGAAGTCCCTTATTTAAATAGGTGTTGTATGGAGATGGCGTGCGTAGCATAGGTGCGGTGATGCGTCGCAGGGTTGGGTCGCCTATGGCGAATTTGACGGTTGGGTCGGCTTGCAGCGGCATATCTATTGCCAGACGGTTGAGATACAGACGCGCTACCTTGGGACGTTCATCGACCTTGGCGGTTTCTTCTTCGACTATGGATGCCAGAGTGGTCACCTGCACCGCCGTAAGACCTAAGGCTTTGGCCTGTCGGCATCGTTCCGTAGTCCAGAAGGCGTCACGCACTGCGGTCAGACGCTTGATGAGCTTGGCCGGACTGTCGGTCCAAAAAACCTCGTAGGTGTCCGGAACAAAAGCGGCGATGTACTGCTCGGGCGTGTCGTAGCCCATGGCCGGGAGGACTTCGGCGCAGCCGTTGATGAAAGCTGTGGAGTCCCAAATCATCTTGGCACTGATGCGCAAAGCCAGATCGCCGAGCGTGCGTACGTTGTTGAACGTAAGACGTATGGGTGTCTGAACCCCTAAACGCAGTCTATTGACTACCGACCAGGCGCGGTCTCCTTTGGAGATGACGTACGATCCGGCGGCGACCTCCGGCCTTCCATCGCGCCACTGCCATATCCGGGCTACGGTGGCGCCGTAGTCGCCGAGGCTGTCGGTGAGGATCTTGGAGATGGTCTCCGAGTCGGAGCCTTGCCGAATGTATATGCGCATGGGTCGGTCACCGTCGTAAGTGCGTGCTATGGTGGTCCATACCCATATGCCGGTGATGACGATGAGCGCTGCTATGCTTGCAGCTGTATATAGCAGGACTTTGTGTCGGCGTGTGCCTTTGGCGGCCTTGCTTTTTGATTTGGTTTTATTTTGCGGTGCATCGTTTGTCGTTGCGCCTTGACCGATCTTTTCCATACGGCAAAGATAATACTTATCAGCCTAATGGCTAAGCCAAAAAACGCTAAAAGTAATATAGCTTAGCTCGAACGGACGATAAGACTTATGCGCCTATTTATCACCGCTTATTGCGCCGGATATATATCTATGTATTGACAATTAGAAGGATAGGGGTTTGATTTACAACACTAAGTCGGTTGATGCTGAATTTTGTTCGGGTTAAATACTGTTAAATTATTTGGCTATATCGTAGGAAGTGCCTACCTTTGCACCACTAAAACATCGCGGAGTAGAGCAGTGGTAGCTCATCGGGCTCATAACCCGAAGGTCGTAGGTTCGAGTCCTGCCTCCGCCACCAATCATCAAGAGACCTATCAAAAGATGGGTCTCTTGCTTTTTTACACGTTTTTTTGTGATAATGGCCGTATATCACAAAAAATATAGCTATATTTGCCCCGTGCAAGCGCGCCGTCATGGCACACTGTCAAACGGAGATGCGGAGCACTGATATAACCCGAACGACAAACCTATAACAATACAAACACTATGAGTATGAAGAAGCACAACTTCTATGCCGGTCCATCGATTCTGAGCCAGTACACCATTAAGAATACGGCAGACGCAATCATCAATTTTGCTGATACCGGATTGTCCATATTGGAAGTATCGCACCGCAGCAAGGAATTCCAAGCCGTTATTGACGAAGCCACGGCTCTTGTCAAAGAACTACTTGAAATTCCGGAAGGCTACAGCGTGCTGTGGCTCGGCGGTGGCGCCTCGATGCAGTTCTGCATGATACCTTACAATCTGTTGCGCACGCGTGCCGGCTATCTCGACACCGGCACATGGGCACACAAGGCCATCAAAGAAGCACGCCTCTTCGGCGAAGTAGATGTTGTGGCCTCCGGCGAAGCCGACAACTACAGCCATATACCCAAGGGATTCACCGTCCCGGCCGACATCGATTACTTCCATTATACGTCCAACAATACCATCTACGGTACCGAGATACGCAAAGACCCCGATGTGCCTTGCCGTCTGGTGGCAGATATGAGCTCGGATATTTTCTCGCGCGCCGTGGATGTCTCCAAGTATGACGCAATATACGCCGGAGCACAGAAAAACCTCGCTCCCGCCGGCGTCACCATCGTCATCGTACGCGATGATGCTCTCGGACATGTCGACAGAGTCATCCCCACCATGCTCGACTACCGTACACACGTAGCCAAAGGCTCGATGTTCAACACTCCGCCCGTACTGCCCATATTCTCGGCACTGCAGACCCTGCGCTACTACAAAGACCTCGGCGGTATCAAGGAACTCGAACGCCGTGACCTCGAAAAGGCCGCCATGCTCTACGAAGCCATAGACTCGAGCCGCATGTTTGTCGGTACGGTCACCGACCCGGCCGACCGCTCGATCATGAACGTATGCTTCGTGATGAAACCCGAGTATAAAGAGCTTGAAAAAGACTTCGTGGAATTTGCCACACAACGCGGCATAGTAGGCATCAAAGGCCACCGCAGTGTCGGCGGCTTCCGCGCATCGCTCTACAACGCCCTTCCCATCGACAGTGTCAAGGTGCTTGTAGACGCTATGGCCGACTTCCAGGCCGTACATTGATACAATGTAGTCGTCAAAACCTAAGACACCGTTACAATGAAAGTATTATTAGCCACCGAAAAGCCCTTTGCGGCTGCCGCAGTTCAAGGCATTCGCAAGGCCGTCGAAGAAGGCGGACATACACTCGCCATCCTCGAAAAATATACAGATCGCGCCCAACTGCTTGAAGCAGTCAAGGATGCCGATGCGCTCATCGTGCGCAGCGACATTGTCGATGCAGCACTCATGGATGCCGCCCCGCAACTGAAAATCGTTGTACGCGCCGGCGCCGGATACGACAACATCGACCTCAAAGCCGCCACGGCTCATAATATTATAGTAGAGAATACTCCCGGCCAGAACTCCAACGCTGTGGCCGAATTGGTATTCGGCCTTGCAGTCATGGCTGTGCGCAATATGTACGCCGGTACATCCGGCACCGAGCTTAAAGGCAAGCGCCTGGGTATCCACGCTTTCGGACAAGTAGGCCGCAACGTTGCCCGTATCGCCAAAGGCTTCGGTATGGAAGTGAGCGCCCTCGACCCCTATTGTCCCGACAAGGTCATCGAAGAAGCAGGAGTACGTCCCGTGCATTCCGTTGAGGAATTGTATTCCGACAATGATGTAGTATCGCTGCACATTCCCGCCACCGATGAGACACGCAACAGTGTGAACAAACATCTTATCGAGCTTATGCCCAAAGGCGGACTGTTGGTCAATACCGCACGCCGCGAAGTCATTGACGAAGCGTCACTGGCCGAAGCTCTCGAGCAGCGTCCCGATATCAAATATGTAGCCGATATCGCTCCGACAAACGCCGACGAGTTGCGTCAACGCTTCCCCGGCCGCGTATTCTTTACGCCCAAGAAAATGGGCGCACAGACCGCCGAGGCCAACATCAATGCCGGCATCGCCGCCGCCCGTCAGATTGTGGCATACTTTGCAGACGGCACCGACCGCTTCCGCGTCAACTGATTGCATCGCTCGTACGTGCAAAGGCGCGTGCGCTAAACTCCGGCTATAAAACTTACCCCCTGTCACAAAAGGTTGTGGCAGGGGGTAGTTATGTCCTTCGTTTGCATATAAGCCGAAAAATTATTTTCAATGAAATGCGTGTCCTAATATTGCACACATCAAAAACATTTAGTACCTTTGCACCCACAAAACGACACATACGACCGCGTGAGATTTACGGAAAGATGCCGGAGTGGTCGATCGGGGCGGTCTCGAAAACCGTTGTGCCCTTGCGGGCACCCAGGGTTCGAATCCCTGTCTTTCCGCAAAGAAGGCTCGAAAGCGCAAGCTTTCGGGCCTTCGTGCGAGTAAAGACGGGATGAGAATCCTAAAGGGTTCGTAATCGCGGAGCGCTTGCGCAGTGAAGCGGAGCAAGAAATCGCGGAGCGCTTGCGCAGTGAAGCGGAGCAAGAATCCCTGTCTTTCCGCAAAGAAGGCTCGAAAGCGCAAGCTTTCGGGCCTTCGTGCGAAGAAAGACGGGATGAGAACCCCGGCGAGGCGTTATTCTCATATTGTATATAGAAGGGGGAGACGCTTGATGTGTATTGTGTATCAATAGCTTGCACGTGTTAATATAATTTAGCAATTATTTGTGCCCAAATGATTTTGTGCAGCACCTTAAAAAGCAGTATATTTGCGCAATAAAACAAGGCCTCGGCCGTATATACATGAAATAAGAAACTAAACAACAACCACATTAAGAACTATTCGCTATGAAACAAAAACTATGTCTGACCTTAGCCCTCGGTGCAGTACTTATGCTGGCATCCTGTGGCAAGAAGCTTGGCCAATTCAGCCAAGACTACTTCAACGTCAACCCCAATCCGCTGGAGGTTGTCGGCGAAAAGGTTCCCGCAACCATCACCGGTAACATTCCCGCTAAGTTCTTTGTTAAGAACGCCGTAGTTACGGTTACTCCCGTGCTTGTATACAACGGACAAGAAACCACTTCCGTTCCCTATACCTTCCAAGGCGAAAAGGTACGTGGTAACAATCCCGTTATATCCTACGAGAATGGTGGTACCGTCACCATCCCCGCGGCTTACGCTTATACCCCCGAAATGGCCAAGAGCACACTTGCGCTTGACTTCGTCGTTACTCAGGGCAAGAAGCAGTATGTTCTGCCTCGCGTCAATGTAGCCAACGGCATCATCGCAACTGCCGCTCTTGCTGACCCCGCAACCGTAAATCCCGCCCTCGGTAAGGACGCTTTCCAGCGTGTCATCAACGAAAAATACGCTGCCGACATCAAGTTCCTCATCAATCAGGCCAACATCCGCTCTTCCGAGCTGAAAACCAACGCTATGACCGAGTTCCACAACTCTCTGGTAGCAGCCAGCGGCGACAGCACTCGCGTCATCAACGAAATCAACATCCAGTCCTACGCATCGCCTGACGGTGCTTACGACTTCAACCAGCGTCTGGCTCAGAACCGTGAAGACAACACCAAGGGTTATGTTTCGGGACGCCTCAAAAAAGACAAAATCACCGAATTCGGCGAACTGACCGCCAACTTCACCGCTGAAGACTGGGAAGGCTTCCAGAAACTTGTCAGCCAGTCCAACATCCAGGACAAAGACCTCATCCTCAGCGTCCTGTCTATGTACAAAGACCCCGAAGAGCGCGAACGCGAAATCCGCAACATCTCCACCGTATTCGAACAGCTGGCCGAAGAAATCCTGCCGCAACTCCGCTACTCGCGCATCACAGCTTCTATCGACGTGATCGGTAAGAGCGATAGCGAAATCAACAAATGCTTCGACAACGATCCCTCCAAGCTGTCCATCGAAGAGCTGCTCTACGCTGCCACCCTCACCGATGACAACGCTCGCCGCATGAAGATCTACGAAACCGCTACTCGTCAGTATCCCAACGACTATCGTGGATGGAACGACCTCGGTCTTACACAGTATGTAGCTCGCGACTACGACAAGGCTAAAGCCTCCTTCGAGCGTGCTGCACAACTGGCTCCCGCCGGTGCCGAACCCAAACTCAACCTCGGACTTGTCGAAATGGTTAAGGGCAACTATCGCGCCGCCAACCAATACTTCGGCAACGCTGCCGGTGCTGAATCTCTGGGCGATGCCCTCGGCGTATACTACCTGAAGCAGGGTGACAACGCCTCCGCAGTTCGCGCCTTCGGCGACTCCAAGAGTAATAATGCCGCTCTGGCACAGATCCTTACCAAGGACTATACTAAGGCTAAGAGCACTCTTGCCGGTATCAATAAGCCCGATGCTACCACTTACTACCTAATGGCAGTCCTGGGTGCTCGCACCAACAACGAGCAGATGCTGACCTCCAACCTGCGCCAGGCTATCAAGCTGGACAGCAGCTTGGCACAGCGTGCAGCCAACGACCTCGAGTTTAGTGCTTTCAATATCTCCGGTCTGACAAAGTAAGCACCTCACGTCCGTAAGGACGCATCTTATAGCGGCGTATGCCTCCCATCAGAGGACGGCATACGCCGCTTCTTTGTTGAATTATCGGAGTTTATACGCCTGCTTGCACGATATAACAAGCCGGGTATCCCATGATAGGGGGGGGATACCCGGCTTTTGTGCTGTATGCCGATTGCTTTGTGTCGGCCTTATGGTTAGGTTTCGGCATAAGTGCCGAGATTATGTTATATATTTGCGCAACAAGTGATTTCGGTTACTTGTTGCGAGCGGCACGTTTTTCGAGCTGCTTTTCGACGGCTTCGACGGCAACGTCGAAGGCCTCCTCAAAGGTGTCGGCGGTTTTGCTGGCTACGATTTCGCCGCTTTGGGGGATGGCGACACGGATGGTTACTTCCTTGTTGAGAGCGGTTTCGGGCTTGATGAGGTTGAGATTGACATCGAAGGTGTCGATTTCGGGGTTACGACGTCCGATACGCTCGGTTTTCTTGTTGATGAATTTGACAAGGCGGTCTGCAATCTCGAAGTGGATAGCTTTGATACGTACGTTCATGGTTTTCCTCCTTTTTTAATGGCACGCGGATGTGCCTGTTGATAATTTTGTTGTAATTCTCGGTATGATATATGTGTGTACAATTGCGTGGTGGCCAGTGAGGCGTGTCCCAGCAACTTTTGTACAGCGTCAAGGTCGGCGCCACCGTTGAGCATATCGGTGGCGAAAGAATGTCGTAAGACGTGGGGGCTGCGCTTTGCGCTATGCGCCACGGGGTCCAAAGCCTTGTGGACTATGCGGTTTAGGAGCCCGTAATATAACGGTTGGCCGCTTTCGCGCACCATCAGTGTCGGTGTATGTCGCGTCCCGGTCACCTGTGTACGCAGTTGTCGATAGTCGTTTATTTCCTCGGCAAGTTCGGGCGCTATGGGTATGATGCGTTCCTTATTGCGTTTGCCTATGACGCGGACTTGGCCTTGGGCGGTGTCTGTATTGTCGTCTGTGAGGGATATGAGTTCGGCGGCGCGCATTCCGGTGGCGTAAAGCAGCTCGACGGCGAGGCGGTCGCGCACTTCGCGGAAATCGGTGTGGTCGATGGGCGCGTCCAATATGGCCTCTGTGTCTTCCGTCGGTATAAAGCGCGGCAGCACCTTGGGGGCGTGAGCCAATTCGAGGTCTCGTGTCGGGTCTACGGTATATCCGTGATAACGTGCCAGATAGCGGTAGAAAGTGCGCACGCAAGACAGCCTGCGTCGTATCGTTGTCTGAGCCAGTCCGCGTTGGGTCATATCGGCGAGCCATGCGCGAATGTCCGACCGCGTCACTGTTGCCGGATCCACGATGTCGCTCTCATCATCGGTGTCCCAATCTACGCCGGTCAAAAAGCGAGTCCAATCTTTCAGATCCTTAGAATAAGACAGAACGGTGCAAGCTGAATGGTTCAGCTCGCACCGTAGGTATTCTAAAAAGGATTTCGTCAGCATATCTCACATATTGATAAGCGTCTGATGCCGGGTCGTGGTACCCGTGCGCCTTCTTATCGTATGTGCGAATTTACTGCTTCCTTTTGTCTTTTCCAAATAAAATCGAAGAAAAAACTTCTGCTCGGTATTCGTTCCCCCTTTCCGGTATGAGTTTACGGTCTGATGCTCAAAGACTTTATTCCTGAAAAAAGTCTTGGCGATGAACCTTACTTTTCTGTCTGATGGAGGCGGGTTTTGTCTGCGTGGAGCGGACGCTTCCCAGTGCGAAGACGGATGATATTAATCCTCGACGCTGCGAAGTTTCTGTACGTAAACAGCCTTCATCATTTTCTTGCGGTTGATAACCGAAGGTTTCTGGAAGGCTTGGCGTGCGCGGAGTTCTTTGACAACGCCGGTGCGCTCGTATTTACGTTTGAACTTCTTGAGAGCTTTCTCGATGTTTTCGCCTTCTTTTACTTGTACGATGATCATTTTAGTGTTAGGTTGTTATTTGATTTATAGCTTTTTATGTCTTTGTGTTTTGCTGCAAATCCGGGTGAGTCAATGACGACTCCATTTCCGCAGACTTTTAGCGGGGCAAAATTACAAATCTTTTCCGATACGGCCAAATTTTCGAGAAACAACTTTTTGCCATTTTACTCAAATTCAGAATATTCATAATATTGGGTGGGTATGCGATGTCTGTCTCTTCCGCCGGCATTCGCGGTTAGCGACTCGAGCCAAAGACTTCGTTGGCAGAGCACGTGCGTTTGCCTGCTGCATCGGAGATGCCCAAGTTGTGAGTACAGTATGACAGCGAAAAAGGCGCGTATGAGTAGAAACTTTCCCGGGTGACGAATCCTCCGCTGAAATTGTGAGGCATCTGTTTGGTCGAATGCCATCCGTTTCCTCTATATATATAAATTGTGTATGTGCCGTTGGGGATATAGATTGTGGCTGTGTCGCCTGCTGCAATGTATGTATTGCGTACTATTTTGTCGGCTTGTTTCACGATAACCACGGCATCCGAGCTCTCCGTTGTGTCATTGATGAGTGTGATTTTAGAGTTGTTATTGCCCTCTAAGGGTGCGTTGCTATAAGGTGTATATCCGGTGGGCATACTTTTGTCGGCGTAACGGGCGCTGTCTGTAAGCGAATTCTGCCTGTCTCGGTTATTTGTCTCTTCGGAACAATATACAGGAGCTTTAATTGTGCTTTCGTCGTGACTTCCAACGCACAATTTGACGCAGACCATTGCGAGAATAAAGAGGATGAATAGAAGTCTACCCATAATTGCTTGAATAAGGGATGGTGAGAAAATCCGGTGATGATGTGAAGATAGTGTTTGACTTTGGTGTCGTATTTTTGTCCTTTTTTAGGGGGCCGAGAAGGGGGGGGCGTGGATTGTTTATGCTTAGGTTTGTGTGATTGGGTGTTGCTTGATCATGCTTGAGTGTAATGCCTTGGGAGGGCTTTGCTTTGACGTTCGGGCTAATCCTCAAGTGGCTGCAAAATTACAAAAATAAATTGTTATGTCGGCCTTTTGCACAAAAAAGTTTTGAGACTTCTTTTATCGCCGAAAAAAGATGTTTAAGTCAGATTAAAACGCCGCAAATCCGCTTTCAAGCAATCACCGAAAATGGTGAGCTGCGAGAAAGACGTCCGTGTCGATACTGTGTCACTATGGCTTTGGGTGCCCTCAAAAAAGGGTAACTACTTAGCTATAGAAGGATACACAGTTTCGGTAGGTCAAAACGGTTATCAATGTTAAAATAGGCAAAATTAAGCGTTAAAATGAATTAAAGTTCGTACTTTTACCAATTAAATATCGATTATGCTCTTACGATGTCCTGAAGCGGACGCGTTGCCTGTCAGGCTAAGCGATTTGATGATATAGAATAGATACAAAATACCTAAACAACTAATAATCTTGAATAATAGAGAAATGAGAACATCCTTACGCCTTATTGCAGTACTCATATCAATGCTTACTGTCGGAGCCGATATGTCTGCCTTGACGACAGAGGAACCCATCACTATTTCCGGCAAGGAGTACACCATTCGAACGTGTGTACATCGTGATATCGGTCCGGGTACGACGTACACTCGTTACAGAGTCGTCGGTTTTCCGCTTAATGTCAATGTCATAACTATGGATCTTGACAATCCCTATAATACGCTCGAGACCATGCAGGCCAAGGATTGCACCAACAACACCGAGACAATGGCATCTGCCGCTGCTCGCTACACAGCACCCGGGCATAAGGTCACCGGCGGCGCCAACGGCAACTTCTGGTGCGTAACCTCGCAGTATCCTTCGGCCGATCTTCTCGTAGGGACAGTCTTCGGTGCCGATGTGCGTGACGGTAAGGTCATCACCAATACGGTGATGGTAAACGATCCGTGGTGTAATGTTTACCAGACGCCTATTGTAGGCCTTGACAAGGACAAAAAGCTTTGGCTCAAGCCTATGGGTTGGAAAGGCGTTGTCAAGAGCGACAAATTCGATGCTACGGAATTCACTCAGGTCAATCGTGTGGCGCATGATGGCCAAATGTGTATGTACAACAGCTACTTTGGTCGCGACAAGGGGTTCCAGCCCGTTGAAGGTTATTCCGATGGCAATAACTGGCGCTGGCGCATCATCGAAGGTGTGAGCACGGAGGTATACCTTGATTTTTGCGAGGGCGAGCAATGGAAAGTCGGCGAAGATATGCGCTGCATAGTTCGGAAGGTGGTGCCCAATGCCGGTACCGGAAAGCTGGGTGACTATGAGATGGCTTTGGTCGGTCGCGGTGCTTGTGCCGAGGCTCTCAATAAATTGGCTGAAGGCGATATAGTCACCGTCAATCAGGGATGGACCACATACGACACCAACGAGACACCACGTCTGTACAACTGCATTCAGGGTCTATCCAATATCATCAATGATGGTGTCAATGATGATGCCGGCAATGCGTTGGACTACAATGCCAAGGTGTATTCACGTACCGGATATGGAGCATCGGCTGACGGCCGTACGCTCTATATGATGGTCATAGATAAATCGACGGACTTCGAATGGGGAATCTCGAACGGCTGCACGACAGCCGATATGGCCGATATTGCCCGCCACCTCGGATGCGTCACTATGTCGGTTGTAGATGCCGGCGGCTCGGCGCAACTATTTGTCCAAGACCGCGTAATCAATAAAACGACTGAGTCTGTGCCTCGAGCCGTTGCAAATGGTATGTTCTGTGTATCCACAGCCCCCGAAGACAACGTTGTCACACGCATAGCATTCAATGATGTAAATATCAACCTGCCCATACACGCCACCGAAATCCCGCGTATCCTCGGATATAACAAATACGGAGACCTTGTCGATGAAAATTTCTTTGATGCAACCTTGAGTTGTGATGCCGCTATCGGTACTTGTGAGGGTAATGTATTCACCGCCGGCGGCACTCCCGGTGTGGGCACTCTTACTGCCACTTACGGTGACTGCACTATTTCGAAGCAAATAGAGATTGTACAGGCCGACTTTGCGTTGAAACTCAACAATATACTTATTGATGACACTCGCGAATATATGCTTGAAGTGGAAGCCACGGCCGATGGCAAGCAATACACGTATGACCCCACCGAATTTCAGTGGGAAGTGGCTGACCGCAGTGTCGCCGACATAGACGTACACGGAATGTTGCGCGGTGCCAAGACCGGTACCACCACTATCACGGGCACGCGCGATGATATTGTGGTGAAGGCTACTGTCAATGTTCAGATTCCGGAGTCCGGAGCTGTGTCTCAAGACAGTTGGGATAAATGGACAATATCGTCTTTCGGCGTCAAAAACGCGACTGTGACAGCAGATGGCGATGTGACTTTCAATGTCAACAGCCTGCGCAATTCTTATTTGCAGTTCAAAAAAGGTTATGATATTTACAGCTGCCCCGACAGCCTGACAATCAACTTCTACACTTCGGCCAAATTCAATTCGGTGACATTCTGCGTACGCTCCGCCGGATCCAAAAATATTAATGTGAAAATCGAGCCGGCCGAAGGCTATGATTATTTCCAACCTACATCCACCGAAGCTCGAGTGACGGGCGCCGACGGCGTGATCCGCCGCTGCCGCATGTATGCCGTGCCCGGAAGCTCGGAGATGAAGGTTGTGCTTCCGATAAGTGCCATAGGAGAACCGTCGTATGTAGGCATTTATCCCATCAATATGCAGTATGTTCGTTTCGGCCTGCTCAGCTCGGCGCAAGACAATTTGGGTACGCACACTATGCGCATAGGACGTCTGGTGGCATACTACAATAGAAATGATGCGGTAGAAGACGTTGCGGTTGACAGTACTACAGGCTCTGCTCTGACTATTTGGCCCAACCCCGTGGATGCCGGTGGCCACATCAATGTCGGCGGAGTGTTCGGCATTGTACGTGCCGACATCTACAGCTTGGCCGGAGCACGTATATTCTCGACCGGCGATACGGCATGTATCAATGCCCCATCGGTCCCCGGCGTATATCTGTTGCGCGTCACCGGAGCCGACGGTACTGCCGCAGTTGCCAAACTCATTGTCCGTTGATCGAGCGATGTGAGCTTGTACAAAAATAACGGTCTATACCAAAATCGCATACGGAGAGCAGTGCTATACTTGTATATCGCTGCTCTTCATGTAAATACCATATCAGGCAAATACTATACAAAGACTTAAATTTGGCTGCCGATTAGTCCGGTTCTATCCAATTCGTTATTCCGAACTCGTTTTCCGAGAACTCCGAGGCCGGTAGAAGCCTCGGACGATAGCGAATAATAATCATCGAGGCGCGTCCCATGGGACGCGCCTCGATGATTATTGTCGGATGGTATCAGCGGCAGCGAATGGCTGTGCCGATGTCTCCATTAATGATTGCTTATGGTCTTCGTTTTGTCGAAAGCCGCCGACATTGCCATTACTGGTTGCGACCGTGGCAGTTTTTGTATTTCTTGCCCGATCCGCAGGGGCAGGGGTCGTTACGGCCGATGCGCGGGCCTGCTTTGACGGGCATAGTGCGCTGCGGTTCGCCCTGACGTTGAGCTGCTGCGGCTCGCTGTGCCGCTTCGGCGGCAGCGGCGGCATTGGCTTCGCTGGGCAGGGTAGCGTTGGAGGTCTTGAAGTCTCCGCGCGAGGTCCGGTAGTTGGGACGCGGGGCATGCTGCTGGGGCATGGCTCGTGACATTTCGGGTGCGGAGGGTTGCTCCTGCTGCGGCCTCGGTTCGGGTATGTATACCTGTCCGCGCATCAGCGTGGATACGGCCTTGGTGTTGAGGTTGGCCAGCATACGTTCGAACAAGTGGAAGGACTCGACTTTGTAGATTACCAGCGGGTCTTTCTGTTCGTAGGATGCATTGCGTACGCTTTGGCGCAGGTCGTCGAGTTCGCGCAGGTGCTCTTTCCATAGTTCGTCTATGGTGAGCAGCAGCAGCTTCTTCTGCCATTCTTTGACGAGTGAAGCGCCATCTGTGCGGACGGCTTCTTCGATGTCAAAGAGTATGCGGAAGATGCGCTTGCCGTCGGTGATGGGTATGGCGCGTAAGCCGGTCTGGCCTTCTTCGACGGATGCTTTTACGACGGGCATAACGATTTCGCGTATGCGCTGGCTCTTGCGGTCGAGTGTTTCGATGGCTGCGGCGTGCAGGCGCTCGATGCGGTCTTCTTTTTCGAGATTGGCGTATTCCTCGGCGGTGAACGGTGGCTCGATGGTGAGCACGCGCATCAGTTCGACGGCGAGGTCGTCGAAATCGGCGGCTTGCTCGTAGTTGTTGACCAGGTTTTCGATGACATCGTAGATCATATTGGAAATGTCAATACCTATGCGTTCGCCTACGAGGGCGTGGTGGCGGCGTGTATATATGTATGTACGCTGCTTGTTCATCACGTCGTCATATTCGAGGAGGTGCTTACGGATGCCGAAGTTGTTTTCTTCGACACGTTTCTGGGCCTTTTCGATGCTGTTGTTGATCATTTTGTGCTCGAGCATCTCGCCCTCCTTGAACCCGAAGGTGTCAAGGAGTTTCATGATGCGGTCGTTGGCATATACGCGCATCAGTTGGTCCTCGAAGGATACGTAGAACACTGATGTTCCGGGGTCGCCTTGACGGCCGGCACGTCCGCGGAGCTGACGATCGACGCGGCGGCTTTCGTGGCGTTCGGTACCTATGATTGCGAGACCGCCGGCGGCCTTGACTTCGGGGGTCAGCTTGATATCGGTACCGCGGCCCGCCATATTAGTGGCGATGGTGACGGTGCCTTTTCGACCGGCTTGTGCCACGATTTCGGCTTCTTTCTGGTGAAGCTTGGCGTTGAGGACGTTGTGTGGAATGTGCCGCATTTGGAGCATACGTGACAGCAGCTCGGAGATTTCGACGGAGGTTGTGCCCACGAGTACGGGGCGGCCTTCGCCGACAAGACGGACGATTTCGTCGATGACGGCGGCGTATTTTTCGCGCTTGGTGCGATATACGCGGTCGTTCATATCGATACGTGCTACGGGCTTATTGGTGGGGATGGTGACTACGTCCAGTTTGTAGATGTCCCAGAACTCTCCGGCTTCTGTCTCGGCCGTACCGGTCATACCGGCAAGTTTGTGGTACATGCGGAAGTAGTTTTGCAGGGTGATGGTGGCAAAAGTCTGCGTGGCTGCTTCGACTTTGACGCCTTCCTTGGCTTCGATGGCTTGGTGCAGGCCGTCCGAGTAGCGACGTCCTTCCATGATACGGCCTGTCTGCTCGTCCACGATTTTGATTTTTCCGTCGTCGATGACGTATTCGACGTCTTTTTCGAAGAGGGTGTATGCTTTGAGCAGCTGGGTGACAGTATGTACGCGCTCGGCCTTGACAGCGTAGTCTTGCATGAGAGCGTCCTTGCGAGCTGCGCGTTCCTCCGGATTGGCGATGTGTTCGAGGTCGGAAAGCTGGGCTGTGATGTCGGGTAGCACGAAGAATTGCGGGTCTGAAATGCCTCGAGTCAGTTCGTCAATGCCTTTGTCGGTGAGCTCGACCGAGCGGTTTTTCTCGTCGATGACAAAGTACAGCGGGTCGGTGACGATGGGCATTTCGCGTGCGTTGTCTTGCAGGTAGTGAGCCTCGGTCTCCAGAAGGATGTTTTTCATACCCTCGGTGGAGAGGAATTTTATGAGTGCGCCGTTTTTGGGCAGACCTTTGAAGGCACGGAAGAGCAGCAGTGCGCCTTCCTTGCGTGTGTCTTTGTCTTCGGAAGCAAGTTTCGACTTGGCTTCGGCAAGTATTTGCGTGACAAGACGCTGCTGTGCTTGTACGACGTTCTTGACGTTTTGCTTGAATTCGTCGAAGTATTGGTCGTCGCCTTTGGGCACGGGGCCGGAGATAATCAGAGGTGTACGGGCATCGTCTATAAGCACGCTGTCGACCTCGTCGACGATGGCGTAGTAGTGTTTGCGCTGTACCATGTCTTCGGGATCCATGGCCATATTGTCGCGCAGGTAGTCAAAGCCGAATTCGTTGTTGGTACCGAAAGTGATGTCGCAGTTGTATGCGGCGCGGCGTTCGGGTGTGTTGGGCTCGTGTTTGTCTATGCAGTCTACCGTGGAGCCGTGGAACATATACAGCGGTCCCATCCATTCGGAGTCACGTTTGGAGAGGTAGTCGTTGACGGTGACCACGTGTACGCCGCGACGCGAGAGGCTACGCAGGAATACGGGGAGTGTGGCCACGAGGGTTTTGCCTTCGCCGGTGGCCATCTCGGCGATTTTGCCTTGGTGGAGTACGATGCCGCCCATGAGCTGGACGTCATAGTGTACCATATCCCAGGTGATTTCGTTTCCGCCGGCCATCCAGTGGTTGTGCCAAATGGCTTTGTCTCCGTCGATGGTGACGAAGTCGCGGCCTTGTGCGGCAAGGTCGCGGTCGAGCTGACGTGCGGTGACTACGACATCCGTATTGGCGGCAAAACGTGCTGCGGTTTCGCGTAT
>DLLT01000030.1:294-8279 GCA_002478045.1 Porphyromonadaceae bacterium UBA7555 | reverse complement strand
TCTACGGGCAGAGTTTCGATGGTGGCGCGTGCCTCTTCGATGGCCTTGCGGTCTTCGGCGGTGGCTCCGTCGATGTCGGCGCGTACGGTGTCTATGCGTGCACGCAGCTCATCATTGGTCAGCGGCTTCAATTCCGGGCCTATGGCATTGATGCGGTCGACAAGCGGCTGCAACAGCTTGCGGTCACGCGAGGACTTGTCGCCGAATATTTTGCTTAGAAAGCCTGTAAATGACATTTGTATAGTGGTGTTAAGATATTATTATTCGGATATATCGTGTATGAGGCGGCGCACGTGTGGCACGTGCGCGGCCAAATATTTTGCAAATATAGGGATTTTTGGCGGAATTGTCGGGCTGCCAGCGATGAAAAGCGCTGCACTCGCCCGTGTCCGTCAGTGTCCGTCGTGTCGTTGTTTTTGCAGAGACAGTGGCGGACGGCCGGCGCCGTTGGGCGACCGTATGCGCAATTGGCGCGTCACGGTGGGCGCTATGCGTCGTGCATCCACGGGCGTGCCTATGGTCTGTGCCTGCACTTCCGGGGCGAGGATGAATACCGGGGCGGTGGTCAGTGCGGAAACGGCAGCCGATTGCGGCGCCGTTGTGCCGGGACGGTTGTAGTCGTCTTGGAGTTTCCACCCGGGGATGACTTGTACAAAGACGTCGCCGGCATAGGCCATGGTGGTGTTGCGGCGCAGCCCTTGAGGATCGTCCACGGGTGCCGTTCCGGTGATAATTTGGTCTATGGTATATGCTTGAAGGACGCCGGCCATACGTTGCAGGAAGGCGGCTGCCTGACTGCGTATGGTGGCTATGTCCTTGTTGTTTTGTTTGATGAGTTCGGAGTTGAGGTACACTTGACCATCGTGGTATCCGCTGACCCACTGCCCTGTGCCGTGTATGGCCATGAGGTACATATTGAGCAGTGACATGGCTTTGCGCGTCGAGAAGGTGCCATCGGGCAGTCCCCATGTGTCGTCATCGGGCCGACGCCATTGGCGAGGCGGAAGCCCGGCTACCATAATAACTGTGCCGCCGTTGTCGGCGGTGTTGCGTTCGGCGGCCTTGAATAGCGAGGCAAGGGCTGCATCGGCGCGCATGTACGCGTCGATGGTCTCGTAGCGGGCTTCGGTGGTACGTGTCCCTGGGTATGGCTCAAGGGTACAGGATAGGGTCAGCATATCCGTGGACTGACGTGTACCCAGTTTGTAGGTGCTGATGTATTGTGTGGCGAGGCGCACGATGTCGGCATTGGCCGATGGCGTGGCCAGATACCGGGCAAAGCGGTCGGGGTCGTTGTGCTTGAAGGTGTGGCGGAAGGGGTAGGCCCTGAGGTGCTCGGGCAGCATCCATGCGGCGTTGGCGGAGGCCTGCATCGGGGTCCAAGACATAGTGTCCAAGCGCGCCGACAATGGCGCTGTGCGGTTGGACATTGATGCGGCCACGGGGAATTCCTTGTAGAAGGTCGAGGTGGCCCAATTGCCGGTGATGTCGTTGACGAATACGGCACTGTTGGCACTGTGTCCGCCTTGGACTATGGCGCATGCTGCATCGGAGGCTATGGCGTATACCATACCCACGCCGTTGCCGGCTATCTTGACTTCGTCGGCGATGGTGGAGACCTTCAGGGCTTCGGGCGACAGCGTCATATCAGTGTAGTTGCCCATAGTGACACCGTCGTCGAAGACGTTGCGTGAGCGGAGTTTGGCCGCATCGTACACCATGGCGGACGGTATGCCGTTGGCGGCCGGCGCCGCACCGGTGAGCAGTAGCGCTGTAGCCGAGGCGGCGTCCAGGCCCGGGCCGAAGTCGGCATCGGTGATGACGGCGCCTTGGCGCAACAAGCGGTTGAATCCGTCATGCCCGAAGTATGGCGCAAGGTCTTGCAATGTTTCCATGCGCAGACCTTCGATGAATACGCCCAGCACAAGGCGTGGCTGTTTGGCCCCCAGGACGACGCTCAGGGCGGTCGATACCATAGTGGCGGCTACAAAGCTTAGCATTCGCGGGCGTTGTGTCATATTCTAATAGCGGTTATGCTTGGGGCGGGTGTCCCGTATTTCGTATATATAATCGGAATTGCGTTTGCGCCATGGCCATAAGCGACGGTGCTTGCTTTCGAGCTTTCGGTCGCGGTCGTCATTCTCGAGAATTTGTCGGTCTGTAGCTTTGTCCATCTTTGCGTTGCGCCATATCCAAGCGTAGGTGAGGATGGCGTCGGCGGCTATCCAGGGCCAGAATGCGCTGTTGGCTGTTTGTGCTATCCAGGGCCATATAAGCAGCATTGCAAGTATCGCCAATAGATGTAACTCCATGTATATGAGCGTGATGTTGTCGTGTCGTGCTTTCCATACGGTTACGGCCGGGATTATGGCAAAGGGATTGAGCCACAGCAGCAGCCAGTTGGGCGAGGTGGCGTAGTGCTCGGAGAAGAACACGAGGAAGGCGATGATGCAGCCTACTATGGCATTTGCGCCGAAGAACAGGCAGTAAAATCCGCGCATACGCCGCCATTTGACGGCCACGGCTCGTGCCACGAAGAATGATATTGCCAGAAGCACCAGCATTGCGGCCATAGGTGTCAGATACCATGGGGTGGGAGGTAGAATGTCTCTGCATTCCTCCGGGGTATCGCGTTCGAATTCAGGATTCCAAAGTCGGATAGGGATGCTGAGAAAGTCATCCGGCACTTGATCCCCAAATTCATTAATGTTTATGGTTTTCGACACAATCGAAATGTCACAAAGGTCAGGTCTCATTATGTCTAGTTTGGCCAAATCGTTTTTGGGTAAGTCGGTGGCTTTGAAGGTGCTATATTTCAGTATTTTGGTCAATAGCACGGGCGCAAAGGTAAGGCCGCGCATACTATCAGATCTTTCGAGAGGTCGGTCGATGTCGCTGCCCAGCGCGAGGTCGATGCCAAACTGATACCACGGATAGTTGGCGTGGTATCGTCGCATGACGTTGCGGTACGTAGTCCCGTCACCAAAGTATATGTTGATCCATCCCAAGTCCAGTTTTTGGCCGATGGCTTTTTCGATGATTTGCAGCGGACGAGTGGCGCAGTTGTCCTCGATAAAGTTGTAGCGGTAGACGCGATTTTCGGGGCGCAGGTTTTCTTCGACCAAGGCCATAAGGCGTTGAACTTGTGTGCGAGTGATGTTCAATTTTTGCAGGATGGTATAACGTCCTTGGCGTACATAACTATGTAAAAAAGGCGCCCAGGGCACGGCGGCAACGCTGTAGTCGGTTTCGCCTTTGACAAATCGGTATACAAAGTGCGGGGCATTGAAATCGAACATACCCCAAGTGATGGCGGTGTCGCTGTACGGCGTGACGATCCGCAGGGCCGAGTGTCCTTCGAGCTCGTATATTTCTTTGCCGGGGGAGAATGTGGCAAGGTATACTGTTGTGTCACAGCCTTCCGTTAGATCACAATCGAGAGTATACCTTGGTAAATCTTCGGCCATAGCCGTGTGCGCAGCCGTTCCGCATAATAATATAATGAGAAGCGCGAAGCCTATGGCGCGGCGTGCCTGTGCCCGTACACTCCGAGCGATGCAGTTCCTCATCAAGATTGCTTCTGAGAAATATGTTTTTGAACCGTGTTGTGTCATATCTCAGTGGAATTATGCGGATTGCTATCCTGTATCTCGTAAGTATAGCCCTTTGTTATGGTGGTATGCCAGGATATACGTTCTTGTCGCTTACGGTCGCGTCTTTCTTTGTCAAGTCTGCGCTTTTCTTGCTCGAGGAAGCGGCGTCTTGGTGTCTTTAGAAGCTCTTCGGTGCGTCCCAATCTCGCAAGAGTGAGGAGTAAATCCGAAATAAACCACGGCCAGACTGCGATGTCTGTGCGTTGTGAAATCCACGGCCATATTACGGTCAAAATCAGTGTCGGGAACAAGCGAACTAAAAGAATTCCGTCAGCAATCGGTTCCAGACGTTTGTTCCAGATTAATATGGCAGGGATTATGGCAAACGGGTTAAGCCACAAAAGCAGCCAGTTTGGGGAAGTGGCATAGTGATCCGAAAAGGCCAAGTAAGTCAAGATGGTCCCTACTATAGCGATAACGCCGTAAAAGGCTGTGTAAAAACCGCGAATAGGGCGAAGTGTGCGGTTGACCTTACAAACTACTAAAATTGAGATTACGAGCAGTATCAGAGAAGCGGCCAAAGGACTTAGATACCATGGCGTTGCCGATGATATCGTTTGTGAGATCTTGTCGCAGTCTCCTTCTGCAATGTCATTAATGAGTGCAATAATCCCTTTCTCAGATGTCTTGGAGAAACCGCCATCTATAAAAGCGCTTTTTAAGACGACGGGTACACCATAAGCCTTGGCGTAGTCGATGACGCAGTTTCCAATGAAGCCTGCAAGCAATAATGGAGTGAATGTAAGCTTGCGCTCGCCACCTTCGCCGAGAGGTTGGTCGATGTCGCTGCTCAGTGCAAGTTCTAAGCCGAATTGATACCACGGATAATTGGCGTGATAGCTACGCAGGGCTTGGCGATAGGTGGTTTTCTCCGGATTAAACTTGCCTAAATATTCTTCCGGAAGTCTTAGCTCGAATCCGAGCGCACTTTCGATGACGGCCAATGAGCGTGTGGCGCAATTGTCCAAGATATAATCGTAACGAAAAATTCTGTTCTCAGGACGCAACCCTTGTTCAAGCGAGTCCATAAGACGTTTAATCTGAGCCGGGTCCAATACAAGCCCTTGCAAAAGGACACCCCGGCTTCGGCTTACGTAAGTGCTTAGAAACTTGTCCCAAGGCATCGAAACGGCAGTGCAAGTTGTTTCGCCTTCGAGATATTGATATATATAATGTGGGGCGTCAGAACCGAATGTTCCCCATGTATAGGCCGTGTCGCCGGATGGGGTGACAATTCTGATTGCACTTTGACCTTCGAATTCATCGGCTTCTTTTCCGGGAAGAACCGTCGCAAGGTATACGAGTGTATCGCTTCGTAACGCGGCATAGATGTCCATATCCATATCTTTTTTGTCGATGGCCGGAGGCGGACCTGACGTAGGATAATAATCATCGGATGTGGCGTAAGCGGGTAATGATGCAGCACATATTAATATGATAATGAGAAGCACGAGGCCCATAGCACGGCGTACCTGTGCGCAGAGCACACGGGCAGCATTGCTGTTTATGTTATGAGCCTGTGGCTGCATAGAGGGAGGGTTTCGTGATAAAAGTAAATCCCGCCGTACGACAGCGGGATTCATCATTTGTGAGGTACCTAGCAGAATCGAACTGCTGTAAACGGTTTTGCAGACCGGTGCCTAACCACTCGGCCAAGGTACCATGCTCGTGCGGTTTGCGAGTGCAAAGTTAAGTACTTTTTGTAATATACACAATATTTGCACAAAAAACTTTTTTTGCAAATTGAGCGAAAAGCGGGCGGAAATTGTCGCAACAGCAAAAAATTTCGTATTTTTGCGGTCTGATAAATGCTGAGCCCGGCGTGGGGAAACAATCCCGTACCGAGACCGAAGAAAGACATTATATATATACACCCAATACTATCGGCTTTATGAAAACAGAGATAGCGCAACGGCTTGCGGTCCTTCGCGGACTTATGGCCAAGGCCGGCGTTGATGCCGCCATTATTAATAAAACAGACCCCCACCAGAGCGAATATATAGGTTCGCATTGGGCTTTTTTGCGCCGTATCAGCGGTTTCACCGGTAGCGCCGCCACTATGGTGGTGACCGCAGACAAAGCCTTGCTGTGGACCGACTCTAGATACTTTATACAAGCGGCGCAGCAGCTTGACGGCACCGAAATCATTCTGATGAAAGACGGTCTTCCCGACACTCCGGATATTCCGACGTGGCTGACGCACAATTTGCCTCAAGGAAGCACGGTGGGCGTAGACGGAATGTTGTTCAGCCGTACCGAGGCCGTCAGCTTGGCTGCGACCCTCAATGCTCGCGGCATCGCGCTCAAGACAGACTTCGATCCAATAGCCGACACGTGGCCCGACCGTCCCGCACTGCCTCAGGATAAGGTCTTTGTATACGATATTAAGTATGCCGGGCAAAGTGCCGCCGACAAGATTGCCTCCTTATTGACTGCGGCTGCCGACCTCGGCGCCGATGCCATATTCACCAGCGCCCTTGACGAAATTGTCTGGACGCTAAACATTCGTGCACACGATGTGCCGTACACCACCGTGGCCACTTCATTCTTGTATCTGTCGCCCAAAGGCAACACATTATTTATAGATGAGGCCAAACTTGACGATGCAGTCCGCGCTCACCTCGCCGAGGCCGGCGTGGCTGTCGCCGGATATGGAGATGTGCTGCCCTTTATCACGGCTTTACCGATGGATATTCGCGTACTTGCCCAGCCGGACAAGAATGCCGTGGCTATCACCGATGCCCTTGGCGCACGTGCCGTATTGGCCACCTCGCCGGCCGGGATGCTCAAAGCGGTTAAAAATAAAGTGCAACTGGCCGGAGTGCGTGCCGCCATGGAGCGCGATGGTGTAGCCCTTGTTTCGGCGCTTATGGAAATCGAAAGGCATGTGGACAATGACCTGCCACTGACCGAATTGGACGTTGTGCGCATCTTCCGTCAGGCTCGTCAGGCCCAGCCGCTGTTCTTTGATGAGAGCTTCGGTACCATTGCCGGATACGGAGCACACGGTGCCATCGTGCACTACGACCCCACCGAGGAGTCCAACGCCGAGATACATCGCGGCAGCCTGCTGCTGATAGACAGCGGCGCTCAGTATCTTGACGGCACCACGGACATCACGCGCACAATCGCCATAGGCGAGAGCACGGCCGAACAGCGCCACGACTTCACCCTGGTGATGAAAGGCCATATCGCTTTGGCTACCGCCGTATTCCCGCAAGGAACTGTCGGCATGCAACTTGACGTGCTCGCACGTCAATTCCTGTGGAAGCAGGGGCTTACCTATCTGCACGGAACCGGACACGGCGTGGGCCACTTCCTCAACGTGCACGAAGGGCCGCAGAGCATTCGCCTGAACTACGTGCCGGCGCCGATGACGCCCGGTATGATAACCTCCAACGAGCCGGGTCTGTATCGCGAGAACGTTCATGGCATTCGTTGCGAAAACCTTGAGCTGACCACCGAGGCTATGACCACCGAGTTCGGCAATTTCTATCGCTTCGAGACGCTGACGCTATGTCCTTTCGACCTGTCGCTGTTCGATGTGGATATGATGACAGACGCCGAAATCGAATGGGTCAACGACTACCACCGCATGGTACGCTCACGCCTTACCCCGATGCTGAACAGCGCCCAGCGCACTTGGCTCGAAAAGAAGACCCAGCCCCTGACGCGCAACTAAACGCATAGAAAAGTGTACGGACCGGCACACAAATTAGTTTGAAAATTAGTGATTTGTCTTTATAACTAATCAGACCAAAACAACAATGGCACTAATCATTCCACTGCGCGGACACACTCCGGTGATAGGCGCAGACACATTTTTGGCCGAAAACGCCACCATCATAGGCGATGTCACTATGGGCGAAAAATGCAGCGTATGGTTTGGCACAGTCCTGCGCGGCGATGTCAATACCATCACCATCGGCGATCGTGTCAATATACAGGACGGCAGCGTACTGCACACGCTTTTCCGCAAATCCACCATCACCATCGGCAACGATGTATCTATCGGCCATAACGTCACCATACACGGGGCGGACATACACGACCTCGCCCTGGTAGGTATGGGCGCTGTGGTCATGGACAACGCCGTAGTAGGCGAGGGCGCTATCGTAGCCGCCGGTGCTGTGGTGTTGTCCAATACCAAGATAGGGCCTTACGAACTGTGGGCCGGCGCTCCGGCAAAGTATATCAAGAAGGTAGACCCCGAACAAAGCCGCGAAATCAACCAAAAGATTGCGCACAACTACCTGATGTACTCCCGCTGGTACACCCACCCCGATGAACCCAATCCCTTAGACGACTGAAAAATCGGTGTATAAATAAAAA
>DLLT01000030.1:0-191 GCA_002478045.1 Porphyromonadaceae bacterium UBA7555 | reverse complement strand
TTTTTATTTATACACCGATTTTGACTTATAGGTTAAAACGGGTGCTAAAACCGCCGTAACCACATTGGGCTACAGGGTGTTGTCATGGCTTAAAATTTAATGAAACATAATAGGGCTGGAGCGCTTTGGCTTGATGGGCCTGAATGTTTTCTTCGTGGTGCTCAGAAACTTTGTAGATTCTTAAACGAAGT
>DLLT01000060.1:7335-33345 GCA_002478045.1 Porphyromonadaceae bacterium UBA7555 | reverse complement strand
CTTTCTGGACCAGTACACGAGGTTTGGCACCATCGTTGTCCCAGATGTATATGCGTAGGTTTTGTTTATCATTAACGATATTGGAAGCGATGAGCTTGCCGTCGGCTACGGCGAGGCCTCCGAGTTTGCCGAGAGCGTTGCCGAGGTCAGCAACGGAGAGTGTACCCTTGTACGTGCCTTCCTTTGCATTGATGATGTTCACGGATACATCGCCCCAGTTCTTACCATTGAGAACATAGAGATTGTTACCGATAAGAGCGATATCACGGTTTGCCGACTTCGAAGCGTCGAACGTTGTCCAGCTCGGAGTGTTGTTCTTATTGGTCGAGTAGATCCATTCGGTTTTCAGTAGTTCCTTATTGGCTGCGATGTCTTCCTTGAGGGAGACAATAGCTTCGCCGGTACCCTTCAGAGCTACGGTGACGTTGGCAGCACCCTGTGACGAGAGGGTCAGGGTAGCTGTGTGGTTGCCTTCGGCCTTCGGAGCATAAGTTACGCTGATCGTACCGGCGGCGTTGAGTGTAGCCGATGATACGCTGAACATATCTGCGTTGGCGCCGCTGAGTGTTGCATTGATAACACCCTTGAGGTTGGCTGCATCGATTTTAAGCTCTTTAGTTTCCTTATTGCCTTGTTTTGCAGAGAAGGTCAGCGAGCTCTTGTCTACAGAGATCTGAGGATCGTTGCTTGTCACGGGCTTGCCTTCGGTCTTGGGAGGAGTACCATGCTCGTAGTAAGCCATACCGTGGGTGGTGGAGAGTACCCATGCTTCGAGCCAGTTGTTACCATCGGTGCGAACGATGATATCACCGGTAGCATTGGTGTTACGGCTGGTGTCGCCCAGGCCGCCGGAGGGGAAGTCACCTACCTGTTGTATACGTGTGAAGTCGCCCTTAAGGTCTTGGATAAGACGCATACGAGCGCCCTTGTAGTTCTTTTCGGGATCCATAGTCTCGGTTCCCTTTATATATTCCTTGCCGTTGAATACTAGGTTGGCCGAATACTTTTGACCGCCCCAGTAGAATTCGTGGTGGCTCGAGCCCCAGCTTTCGCCGGTATCGACGTATGTCTTACGGTAAGCCTTACCGTTTTCTTGAACTACATAGGTGGGATAGCTGTCCTTACCATCGATCCACCAGTTGCCACCCAGCGGGTAAGCGCGGACGGTAGCCTGGGTCGAGAGGTTAGTGGTCTTATCTTCGCGATATACGGGAGTGTTCTTTGCCTGAACGCATTTGCCGTTCTGCATATGGTACTCGATGATACGGGTTTGCTTGTTGTTCTCGTTACCGAAGGCAATCCAGTAGTCGGAGGGATATGTACCCGTAAGCTCGATGCAGTCGCCCAGACGGCTTCCGCCTTGGAAGTCTGTCGTTTCGAGCACCAGGGTCGGCAGAGCATTGTCATTGGCCCATTCGTAGATACGGAGTTTATCTCCGGAAGCTGCAAGGTTGCAGGCAATGATATGTCCGTTGAGCACCTTGACATCGCAGAGAGTCAGAGTACCGCCGTTCACAACCGAACCCTTGTTGAGGTTGCCGAGGTCTTTACCGGTTTGTGCATCAATAACCTTGATGTCGCTGTGGTTGTATACGCAGTAGAGCTTGCCGTCGTTGTAGCAGAAGTTACGGATCTTGGAAGCATCATAGCCCTTGGAGTCTTTTGTGCCTTTCTTTTCGGAGAGGTTCCAGCCTTCATCGAGCTTCAGCGGCGGAGCCTTAACTTCGGCGGTGATGATGACTTCTTGACGAGCAACGCCGGAGGCTGTCACAGCTATCAAGAACTTATAATTGTTGGCCGTACCGCCTTCGCCGTAAGTACCAACCTTATCGGCATTATTAAATGTTACAGTTACTGTACCACCGGTCTTGCCCAACGAAGTAACATTGGTTGAGAAACGGCCCGGGGTTCTGGATGCAATCGAGATATTGCCCGAGAGGTTTGCGCCTTTGACAGTGAAGTTCAGCGACGGTTTTTCTCCTACGGAGCAAGTAAAGTGGAGGCTCTTAGTCGAGAGAGTCACAGTGGGGTTAGCCGGCGTTGTGGTACCGCCGCCGGTATTGCTGCCGCGTGGATTGGGGCTGAGGGATTTACCCTGTACGCCTGTACCGAAGTCGTAGAAGCCATAGAGGTGGCCGTTGACCCAAGCCTTGTAGCCGGACTTGCTGTTATTGTTAATCATATCCCACTCGGTGCGGTTGTCCACAAAGAGTGCCTCAGTCAAGATGGCGGGCACGTTGGAGCTACCGGTGATTACGGTCCAACCGTTTTGTTTTACGCCACGGTTGGTGCGTCCGAGTTGCTGTACCAGTGTTGCCTGTACCTTGCTGGCGAGGTTGCGGGAGTTACCGCCGGACCAGTAGTACCAGGTTTCGGTACCATGAGCACTGCCGTTGAAGGCATTGAGGTGGATGGAGCAGAAGATGTAGGGGTCATAGCTGACGGATGCCGAGCGACGTGCCGACAGGGACACGAAATAGTTGCCTGTACGAGTCAAACGATAAGCACAGCCATTGGCACCGAGCCAATCTTTGATAGTGTTGGCGCAACGAAGAGCCAATTCGCCTTCGTGCGGGGCGCTGGGACCGGAAGCACCGGGGTCACTACCGCCGTGTCCGGGGTCGAGCATAATTTTATATCCGCCCCAAGTGGCTTCTGCGCTGATGGGCGCGATTATTGCCATGGCAAGTATCGCGAGAAGTGTAGATATTTTCTTCATGGCAGTATATTATTTGAGGTCAGCGACGTAGATCTGACCGTCGGTGTTAGAAATAAATGCAATTTTGTTTCCGTCCGGAGAAATGGAAGGATACATCTCGATGCGGTCGCGCGAGGAGGTGAGAGCCTTTTCGGCACCGCCGTTGATATTGAGCATATAGAGCTCGCCGGTAAGGTAGCTGTGACCGTTGTCGGTGGTACGCTCGTATACGATTTGGCTGTTGCCGACCCATTGGGGGCGGAAACCGACGCCGAGGACACGTTTGCCGGTGCCGTCAAGATTGATGACTACGATGTTGTCCATTTCGTTGAACACGACCTTCTTGCCGTCGGGCGAGAGCTGGGCGTTGAAAGAGGCGCCGCGGTTGAGCAGGCGCTTGTTGCCATCGGCAGTCAGGACATAGAGATTGTCGAAGTCTTCCACGAAGGATACTTCCGGCATGGGGTCAAGCGTCTGAATTTGCTTGGCCATAGTCATAGCCTGTGCCGGTACAGCGGGAAGGCGGTTTGCAACGGCCTTGGCTTCGCAGATGACACTCTTTTTGCCCGAGGGTGTGTACGACCACATGGCGGGCGACATCTGTTCGAGGTCTTTAGACATGCGCACTTTGACGCCATTGGATACTTCGATAGCCCAAGCAGCGTGTACACGCTTGCTGGAGCCGTCGGCTTCGGTGAGCCAACGAGTGTCGCGAACAAGGAGCTCGCGGCTGTCGGCGCTCCAACGGAAGCCGTAGCCTACGCCGTTGTCTGCCGAAACTTTTTTAACGTTTTTGCCGTTAGCCTGCATGACGTATAGACCGTCATAGCCTTCACCGGTGAAGGCTATCATGGCGCCGTCGGGGGACCATACGGGACTTTCGTAGCGCATGGAGCGGTCAGCAGTCACGCGGGTGACGTTGCTGATTTGGCCAGTCTTAAGGCCGGCTGCATACATTGTAGCCGAACCCAGAAGCATAGCCGCCAAGATAAGCTTGGTTTTCATACTGGTTAAGTTTGGGGTGATTAGGTTATTAGGTAATAATATAGTTTATAAAATATCATATTGACATCGGTTTGTCTTATGGCCATCCGCGCGAAAGCCTTCGGGCATCGTACGGTCATTTCCACACAAACGGATGTCTTCGCCGCCATTACCGGCAGCAAACGTGGTAGAGGATGATGTACATGACTTAGATTTGGGTATACAAGGTCAGGTTCATCGTAGGTTCAGTCGCACGGAGACTTGCAGATAAACAAGTATTCGTATATATGCAATGCATCGGCACACATATACATCCGCAAAATTAATATTTTTTTTTGAAACACACAACAAGTGATTATATTTTTTTTGATTTTTAAGCATTGCCCTACTAAAAGCCACCTACTCAACGATATTAGCGGCACCCGGCATTTTTTTTCACCATCTATCGGTCGGAAGGCTCGTCTTCTCGAAAAGTCGCTTTATTATCTCGATTTGCAGGCACTTCGTCATTCTTGGTCGGCACATCGTCACGCGACCGCTTGTCGTCGTCTCCCTTGGGCACAAGCAACGCACTTGCCTCCCAAAGGCTATATACGGGCAAGAAAACTATCATCAGCGTAAACAGGTCGCTGGTAGGCGTAATGATGGCACTGAGTATAAGGATGGCCACGATGGCATAACGCCGCGAACGGTTGAAAAATCCACGCTTGAGAATACCCATACGGCCCAACATCCATGCCAGAAGCGGCAATTCGAAAAGCACGCCCATGGCCAAAGTGAGCAGGTAGAAGGTATCCATATAGGAATCAATCGTAATGGTATTGGCGATACGGTCCGACAGGCTATACTGAGACAGGAAGCGGAGAGCCAGCGGAAATACGATAAAATATCCTACCGCACACCCGGCATAAAACATGGTATTACCCCATAGGAAAGCACGACGAGCACCACGGCGCTCGCGCTCATACAATCCGGGGCGTACAAATGTCCATAGAAGGTATATCACTATCGGAAAGGCAATTATAAACGCCAGCCACAGTGAGGCGCTCATCTGCGTCATAAACTGACCGGAGAGATTGATGCTGATTAAGTCGACGTGAAATCCGGTGCTGCCGAGGTCGGGCAACCAGTCGCCGTCGCCGCTGACAAATCCGAATAGCCGGTACGTCACGAAGTCCTGCGAGCACGGAGCGGTGATAATGTGTTCGAAGATCCACCGCATGCAGCAAAAAAGCACAATCACCAGCACCAGCAGGACGGCGAATATGCGTACAAGCACACCGCGCAACTCGGCCAGATGACTCCAAAAAGACATCTCTCCGTTGCGTTCTTCACTCTTTATATCGACACCTTCGCGTCCGGACACGATGGACAGCGTTTTTTATCAGTCTTTATCCGTGTAACGGTCGCGATATCCGGCACGATCATCCTCGCGACGGTAGCGGTCGTCATCGCGGCGGTCACGATCGTCGTTGCGGCTGTCACGGTCATCGCTGTCGCCTGCACGGCGTATCGGCTTGTTCATCTCTTCTTTAGCGTCTTCAAGACCCTGCTTGAACTGGTGGACGCCACGTCCCATATTACGCATAATCTTGGGCAGACGGGATGCGCCGAAAATCAGCAGTATAACAACAATTATAAATATCAATTGGGCACCGCGCATGCCGAAGAAAAGAGGTATCGTAGTAAGCATATTTTCCGAGTTTTATACGTTAAGAAACATGGCACGGCAAAAAGGACGCGTCACGTTGCGACCCCAAAGTTAGTCATATTTTCCGAAAAATGACTAACTTTGCACTTCCAAAAATAGCAAAACCAAGGTAAAAAAGTAATTTCCAAACCAATAACCTCAGTATGAAAGCATACGTATTCCCCGGACAGGGGGCGCAATTTGTCGGTATGGGCAAGGACTTGTACGACAACAATGCGCAGGTGCGCGAAACGATGGAACGCGCCAACGAAATCTTGGGATTTCGCATCACCGATTTGATGTTTAGCGGCACCGACGAAGACCTTCGTCAGACCGCAGTCACCCAACCCGCCATCTTTATCCACAGCGTAAGCCTTGCCCTCGCTTTGGGCGAAGACTTCCGTCCGGACATGGTTGCCGGCCACTCGCTGGGCGAATTTTCGGCACTCGTAGCCGCCGGAGCTATGCGCTTCGAAGACGGCCTGCGCCTCGTTGCCGCCCGTGCACACGCAATGCAAGAAGCATGCGAACTCAACCCCTCGACTATGGCCGCCATCCTCGCTCTGCCTGACGAGGTTGTCGAAAACATCTGCAAAGAGGTTGACGGCGTGGTAGTTTGCGCCAACTACAACTGCCCCGGACAAATCGTAATCTCGGGCGAAAACGAAGCCATCGATGCTGCTTGCGCCAAGGCTCTCGAAGCCGGCGCCAAACGTGCGCTCAAACTGAAAGTCGGCGGCGGCTTCCACTCACCCTGCATGGAGCCGGCACGTGCCAAACTCGCCGCTGCCATTGACGCCACCACTTTCAGCGTTCCATGCTGTCCCGTATATCAGAATGTAGATGCCAAGCCCCACACCGATCCGGCCGAAATCAAAGCCAATCTCGTGGCACAGCTCACCGCCCCGGTACGCTGGACTCAGAGCGTGCGCAATATGATTGCCGACGGCGCTACCGAATTCGTAGAACTCGGCCCGGGCAAGGTACTGCAAGGCCTCGTATCCAAAATAGATCGCAGCGTAGCCGTCAGCGGCATGCAGTAATCCGGACACGGCCGCATAAGGTATCATAAGCCATATCGGCCCACACAAAAACGCACAAATAAAAACGGTGCGCGACTTCAATTGCGAAGACGCGCACCGTTTTTTTATGGCGCAAGCTATACTTATGCCGGGGGATTGATAGCTCCGGTGGGGCATACCTCGGCACAGCTGCCGCATTCGATGCACTTGTCGGGATCGATGTGATAGATGTCGCCTTCGCTGATAGCTTCAACGGGGCATACGGGCTGGCAGGTGCCGCAAGCCACGCAGATGTCTGTAATTACGTAAGCCATAGTGGTTTGAAGTTGTGTTTTGTTGTGAATAATTACGTTTCGTCTGATTTGAGTTTGCAAATGTACTCTTTTTTTTGCGACGGACAATAACTCCGGATGCTTTTTGTGGCCAAAAAAAATTAAAAAGGCTTCTATCGCAGACACGCACCACTCTTCGCCTCCCTTTTTCGGACCGTACATTACGACTTCTCCCTCGCGCGCGCCCACGCGCGCCCAACTCTTTTGTATTTTTTGAAAATGCAGTATGCCGCGATGCCGGAATTTTTTGTAATTTTGTAGGGAAACAACGGCCGCACCCGCCGCACCCGGCTGGACGGCAAGCTCGGCTCTACATTTTCGGGTACGCCCGGGCATAAGTACACGCGTCAACGCATCATATATCACACTATCAATGAAAACATTACCATTATGACAGCTTTTCTTGTGGCACTGGCAGTGCTTGTCGGTGGATATTTTGTCTACGGAACCTTAGTCGAAAAAGTGTTCGGCATAGACCCCAAGCGCCTGACCCCGGCGCATACGTCCAATGATGGTGTAGACTATGTACCGATGCCGGCATGGAGGGTATTTCTGATTCAATTTCTGAACATCGCCGGTCTCGGCCCGATTTTCGGTGCTATCATGGGCGTGATGTTCGGCCCGGCCGCCTTCTTATGGATTGTCTTCGGAACGATATTCGCCGGCGGCGTCCACGACTTTATTTCGGCAATGATATCGCTACGCATGGGCGGCAAATCGCTACCCGAAATCGTAGGCAGCCAATTAGGAAACACCATAAAGCAAGTCATACGCGTATTTTCGGTAGTATTGCTGATTTTGGTGGCGGCAGTCTTCGTAATCACCCCCGCCGACCTCCTTTCCGGGATGACCCGGTGGAACAGTACGATATGGATAGCTCTGATATTCGGATATTACATTTTGGCCACGCTGCTGCCTATCGACAAACTCATCGGCAAGATTTATCCGCTATTTGGTGCGGCGCTGCTGTTTATGGCTGTCGGCCTGATGGGATATATGTTTTTCGGCGATGTAACCATCCCGGATGGATTTGCCGACGGCCTTGCTTCGCGTAACGACAACCCGGTATTCCCGATGATGTTTGTCTCCATAGCCTGCGGCGCCATCTCCGGCTTCCATGCCACTCAATCGCCGATGATGACGCGCTGTTTGTCCAACGAGCGCCTTGCCCGCCCCATATTCTACGGAGCTATGGTTGCCGAAGGTCTTGTAGCACTTATTTGGGCGGCAGCGGCTATCGCTTTCACCGGCGGATACGAGCAGCTGGGCGAATATATGGCAGCGCACAACAACAGTGCCGGGGCATTGGTACAGGACGTCAGCATATCCTGGCTGGGCACCGTCGGTGGTATACTTGCGCTACTGGGAGTCATCGCCGCACCCATCACTACGGGTGATACTGCGTTGCGCTCGGCACGCCTGACCGCCGCCGATATGTTCTCCTTTACCCAGAAAAAGCTGTGGCATCGACTGGTAGCAAGTGCACCTATATTTGCCGCTTGTTTTGTGGTGATGATGATAGACTTCAACGTATTGTGGCGCTACTTTGCGTGGAGCAATCAGACACTGGCCGTCTTTACGCTATGGGCTTGCACGGTCTATCTGGTGCGCCACGGCAAGGCATTCATTATCACCCTGTTGCCGGCCATGTTTATGACCGCCGTAAGCATATCATACCTGCTGTTTGCACGCCGTCCCGAAGGCTTCGGCCTTGACTGGGGCGTGGCCACGTGCGCTGGCGTGGCCACGGCTGCGATACTGGCTCTCGTTTTTGCCCGTTGGCTGATATGCTTCCGCCGCAACAATTCAATCATTAAAGACTGATGACAAATAACGGCCTACGGCCTCAAGAGACCTACGGCCACCAAGTATAGATGAAAGACTTCGCATCCCTCATAGGCATCGACACTGCATATAACTTTCACTCGCACACCCAATTCTGCGATGGGCACGCCGATATGGCCACCTTTGCCGAGGCGGCCGCCAAGGCCGGGATGCTCCATTACGGATACAGCCCCCATTCGCCCGTGCCCATCGACTCGCCCTGCAATATGAAGGCCGAAGATGTCCCGACATATTTTGCCGAAGTGGAAGCCGCACAACGGCGTTGGCCTCAAGTACACTTCTACCGTTCAATGGAGGTGGACTACCTCGGAGCGCAATGGGGTCCTTCTTCACAGTATTTCAGCGACTTGGGCTTGGACTACGTCATCGGCTCGGTACACTTTATCCCGGCCAAGGACGACCGCAGTCTGTATATAGACATTGACGGCAGTCCCGAGCGCTTTATGAGCAATATGCATCGGCACTTCGGCAACGACATCGAATACGTAGTGCGGACATTTTACGACCACAGCGCCGAAATGCTGGCTCGGGGAGGGCTGGACATACTCGGACACCTGGACAAGGTGGAACAAAACAGCGTAGTATTTGACCCCGACCTGGTACAGCACGGATGGTATTTGGACGCTATGGACGCATACCAGCACGAAGTCGCCGCCTCGGGCATCACGGTCGAAATCAACACCAAGGCATTGTCTCGTCTCGGACGACTATTCCCCGACGAGCGATGGTTGCCGCGCATCATCGCCGACGGTGTGCCCGTGGTGGTCAACAGCGATGCGCACGACCCGGCACTCATAGACGCCGGACGCCCATACGCGCTACGACTCGTCCAAAAACTAAAAGAGCAATACCATCGAACAAAATAGCTCGACAAATCAAATCACCATCCGTATGAAATCTATCCTAAAACGGCTGACAGACATCGTCGCCGTCATATTTTTAGCCGTCACCGCCGTATCCTGCGGCTCGTCAAAAGACGAGCCCGAAGGCCAACCGAGCGAGCACACCATCATCGTATATATGGCGGCATGCAACAGTCTCGGTTCGAACGGCTGCGACCAAAAAGACCTTGTCGAAATTCAGGAAGCCGTTGCCAACAACCCCCTACCCGGACAAGTGCTGGTGTACCGCGGCGACATCGACGGCAATGCCAAGCTGTACCGTGTAGCCGCCGAAGGACTCAAGCCCCTACGCGACTACGCCTCGGACGGGCTCAGCTCGGTACACTCCGAACGTATGATACGAGTACTCAAGGATGCTCGCACCCTGGCTCCGGCGCACTCCTACGGCCTGGTACTTTGGAGCCACGGCAACGGATGGCTGCAAACCGGCATAGAAGACAATACATCCAACGATGAAGCCCGGCCTACGGCTTGGGGCGAAGACCGCGGACGCGTAATGAATATCACCACCCTGTGCCGGGTGCTCGAACAAAGCGGGACATGGGCGTATGTCTACTTTGACTGCTGCTTTATGGCCTCCGTCGAAGTGGAATACGAACTGCGCAACACCACGCCCTATATTATAGGTAGCGCCACAGAGCTGCTGCTTGACGGAATGCCTTACGAGAAAAACATTCCCCGTCTTTTCGAATATGCCGATGGAGGTCTTGTGCACGCCGCCACCAATACCTTTGACTACTACAATGCTAAGACTTCGCCCAAAGACCGCACCTGTACCATCAGCGTAGTGTCCACAGCGGCGCTGGACGACGTGGCCACTGCCTGCCGCAATATCATAGCCTCAGGCAAGGGAAAACTGCCGGAAGGGTTCAAACAACAGCCTTTTATGGTCGAAAGCCGATGCTGGTTTTACGACCTAAGACACTACTACGATGGATTGTGCCAATACATCTCCGAAGACGCAACACGGCCCGAGGGGCAAGGCACACAACTGAAGACTGCGCTGGATGCTGCCCTTGACCGTGCCGTTATATATGCCGCCGCCACCCCACGGTTATGGAACCGCATCAGCCTCGAATATCATTGCGGATTGTCCACCTACCCGCTCGAAAATGCCGCCGCCGCTTCGACAAAAAATTACAATACTCTGGCGTGGTACTCCGATGTATCGCAGCACGCCTTCAATACTACAAACTGACGAGGCCCGGTTCACGGCAATAATGCCGCGAAATCATGGACGCCAAGCCGCAACCACAGACAGACTTAGAAACAACCACAGACAGACTTAGAATATGTTTCCACTATTGCAAACGCCACTCAATCTGCTGCCCGACAGCATTCCTTCCATCAAGGAGGAAATAAAACACGTACAGTCACTGCCGGTTGACGATCTTATCAACAATTTGATGACTTCTGCCGTGCACTTCACCATAGACCTGGTGACCGCCCTGATTGTATTCTATATAGGCAAGCTCATCATCAAGCGCCTGTACCGCGTAGCATCGGCAGTGATGACGCGGCGCAAGGTTGACCGATCGTTGGCCACGTTCATCCTGAGCATGGTCAAAATCGTGCTCTACTTCCTGCTCATAGTCATCGTAATCGGCATACTGGGCATCGAGACTTCGTCCTTTATTGCGCTCTTTGCCTCGGCCGGCGTCGCCATAGGTATGGCGCTGAGCGGCACGCTCCAGAACTTTGCCGGCGGCGTGCTCATACTGCTACTAAAGCCCTACAAGGTCGGCGATTACATCGAAGCTCAGGGCTTCGCCGGATATGTGCGCGAAATCCAGATATTCCATACAATCATCTGCACATACGACAATAAGACCATCATCATCCCCAACGGCGGACTGTCCACCGGCAGCGTCAACAACTGGTCGCGTCAGGACTACCGCCGCGTCGAGTGGGACGTATCCATCGCTTACGGCGATGACGTGGCCAACGCCCGCCGTGCCATACTCTCGATATTTGCTTCGGACAACCGTATAGTCACCAAATATGTTGAAGACGACCGCGCACGCTATGAGGCTCAACAGCAAGCTGTTGCCGAAGCTAAAGCCGAGAACGAGACAGTAGTCGAAGAAAAGAAACATGGACGCCTATGGCGTATGTTCCACCGCCGTGTGCGCCGTCACGTCGAGCAGATAAACCAAGACATCCCAACGCCTACCGAAGCGCTGGGTACCGCACGCATCGACCGTTCGCCGACAGTCACCGTCGAAGGCCTTGACGCCTCCTCGGTGACACTCAAGGCTCGCGCATGGACCCGCAGCGAGCATTATTGGCCGCTGTATTACGATATGTACGAGCGTCTTTACACCGAGCTGCCTGCTGCCGGTGTGCACTTCCCCTTCCCGCAACTGGACGTACACCTTACGCATTAGTAGAGCCGGGTATTTACCAATACGCGTGCGGCCGGGCGACGCAAATGTCGCCCGGCCGCACGTATTTATCATATACCTGTATCATTTACCCTATATTTAGGATGTACATTCATAGAAACTATATGGCGCAAAAATCGTACCTTTGCAGTCGAATAAGCCAATACATTTGACTACAAATGACTTTTAGCACACATCATACTCTAATCGTTGCCGCCGTGATGGCCGGCACTATTGATACTATGGCCGCGCCCGCGGCCACACAGACAGAGAGAGTCTCGGACAGCATCGCCAATCCCGTGGTGGGATACCTGCGCGATGTCGAAGTGGTGGGCGTCAAGCAATTGCCCAACAGCCAAATTGAGCCGGCTACACGTCTCGATGCCGAGGCAGTCAAGGCTCTTGACATCTCGGCCATACGCGACATCAGCGATGTCGCCCCCAACTTCTTTATACCGGCCTACGGATCGCGCATGACCTCCTCGATATATGTCCGAGGTATGGGTGCACGCATCGACCAGCCGGTAGTAAGTCTCAACGTGGACGGCATCCCATACCTCAATAAGGACAATTACGACTTCGATATACCGGACATCGACCGCATCGAGGTGCTGCGCGGCACACGGTCGGTACTGAGCGGGCGCAACGCCATAGGCGGACAAATCAACATCTTCACGCCCTCGCCGTGGAGTCGCCGCGGATGGCAATTAGGCGCCTCGTATGCTCGCGCCAACACCGCACGCCTCAATGCAGGATGGTACGGACGTCTCGGCTCGAAAGTAGCCACCTCGATGACGGCATACGGCTCGATGACAGACGGATTTTACCGTAACGATTACGACAACAGCCACTGCGGACGCGAGCGTCAAGCCAACGCCCGATGGAAATTGTCGTGGCATCCCGGAGGTCGCTGGAGTCTGGCCAATACCGCGACTTACGGATATGTCAAACAGCACGGCTATCCATACGCCTCGGCCGCCACGGGACGCATAGATTACAACGACCCGGCATCGTATCGCCGCAGCGGTTTTGCCGACGGGCTGTCGGTATCTTTTACCGGCAATCGCATGGTGGCTACATCGCAGACCTCGGTGCAGTATCTGAACGATGATATGATTATGGATCAGGACTTCACGCGCGCCGATTACTTCACCCTGCGCCAAAAGCGGCACGAATGGGCTTTCACCCAGGATATTTTTGCCAAAGGCACTCGCAAGTCTTACGATTGGCTGCTCGGAGTCTTCGGATTTGCCAAGAAGGCACACACAGACGCTCCGGTAATTTTCAAGCAGGAGGGGATCGAACGCCTGATATTGGACAACGCCAACAAGTCGCTGCCGCCGGGTATGCAATTGCGCTGGGACGAGGAGCAAATGCTGTTAGGCAGCAATTTTGACATCACGGACGGAGGCTTCTCGGTTTATCATACAAGCACTTTGCACCTCGGACACTGGACACTGCGCGGCGGACTTCGATGGGACATTGAGCGCGTCAGTATGGACTACATCGGAGCGGTCAATACATCGGTGACAATGTATCGCACACTGCCCACAGGAGCACAAATCCCGCTGCAAACACGACCCATAACGATAGACAATAACGGTTCGTTGCACCAGACTTTCAACGAGTTGCTGCCGCAAGTATTTATCAATTACGCACCGGACAGCCGCTGGCGCATCTTTGGTTCGGTGGCTCGCGGATACAAAGCCGGCGGATACAATACTCAGATGTTCAGCGACATTCTTCAACAGCAAATGATGGAGCAGATGGGTATGCAAGCCGAGTATGATATCGACGCCATGCTCACCTACCGTCCCGAACGCAACTGGACATACGAATTCGGAACGGGCTTCGAAAGCAGCGACAAACGTTTCAGCGCCGAAGTTCTCGGCTATTGGATGGCCTGCCGCGACCAGCAACTCACGATATTTCCGCACGGCAACACCACGGGACGCGCTATGACCAACGCCGGACGTACGCGTAGCATCGGGCTCGAGGCCTCCGTTGCCTTCCGTCCCACTCAGGCTTTGACTCTTCGTGCTTCGTACGGATACACGGACGCTCGCTTCACCAAATACCATAACGGCATAGCCAATATGGAGGGCAATAAGCTGCCCTACGCGCCGCGGCACACCCTGTTTGGAGGAGCGCACTACGTCCTGCCTTGGACTTTTGCCGGCATCACCCCTATGGTAGACGTTGCCGTACACGCGGCCGGCCGCATATACTGGGACGATGCCAACACTATGGAACAGCCTTTCTATGCCACACTTGATGCCGCCGTCACCTTGCAACATCGCCTTGGCAGTCTACGACTTTTCGCCGAAAATATCACAGATACACGATACAATACCTTCTTCTTTGTCAGCATAGGCCATGCCTTCTACCAGCAGGCCAATCCTTGGAGCATCGGCGTAAGTATCTCAGTAAATATTGGTTCGGACGAATAGTCAATTTGCCGTCATCATCTTCAAGCGCAAAATTTCGCCGAAAATCAATTCCATAGACACCGAATATGAAACGTAATACAATCATACTGATCATAATCGCGGGAGTGCTATTGCTCCCATGGCTCGGGTTGCCCTGGTTCAACAGCAAGGGCGAGCCGCGAGAGGCCATCGTGGCCGTTTCGATGCTCAACAGCGGCGACTGGATACTGCCGACGTCCTGCGGCGGTGACATCCCGTACAAACCGCCTCTGCTGGCCTGGCTCATAGCCCTATTCTCGGAAATCTTTAACGGCGGCGTTGTCAGCACCTGGACGGCGCGTCTGCCCTCAGCTCTAAGCGCGATATTCCTCGTAATATTCGGATGGAAAGTTATGGCCCCACGCATCGGGCGCGACCGTGCATGGATGACCTTCGGCCTGACACTGACGTCTTTCGAGCTGTTCCGTGCCTCCATAGCCTGCCGCGTAGACATGGTGCTGACGGCGTGCATCGTGGGTGCCTGCTACAGCATCTATCTGATGTACGAGAGCGGCGGGCGGCGATGGTGGGGCTATGCCTTAGCTGCGATACTGCTGCTCAGCGGCGGCGTATTTACCAAAGGCCCGGTGGGCGCACTGCTTCCGCTGCTGGCCATGGGCATCTACCGCATGCTGTGCCGCGACAACGTCCTGCGCACGGCGGCCGTAATGCTGGGGCTGCTGGTGGCCTCGCTACTGCTGCCGGCACTATGGTATTACGCTGCGTACCTGCGCGGAGGCGATGAGTTTGTACGTCTTGCCTTGGAAGAAAATATCGGACGACTTACCGGCACTATGTCCTACGACAGCCATGTCAACCCGTGGTGGTACAATTTCGTAACGCTGCTGTGGGGCGTGCTACCGTGGACCATCCCGGCGCTTATGGCGCTATGTTTGCGCCGCGTGCGCACGGCCACAGCCTCAGCGTGGCGCAACCGCGACAGCAAGCCAAACCTTACGAAGATGGCGTGGACAGTCGCGCTGACTGTCCTCATCTTCTACTGCATCCCGTCAAGCAAACGCAGTGTCTATCTGCTGCCGATGTACCCGTTTATCGCAATGGGTCTGTCGTGGCTGCTGTGGCAGTGCCGCACCGCCAAATTTATGCGCATATTCACCCGCGTGCTTGCATTGCTCGCTATCATCGCACCCATCGCCTTGACCATACTTTCGCACATATCTTTGGGCCATCTGCGCATATACACGCCGACGTGGTGGCAGTACATCATGACATTCTTGCCGGTCATTGCCGGGGTATGGTGGCTGGTCACGCGCAGCCGCGAAGCTAACGCCGCCGCCGGGGCAGTCGTCATTGCATACCTACTGTTTCTGAGCTACGCATCGACATTCGCCCCGATGCTGCTCAATCCCAAGAGCGACCGCCCGGCCGCCGAAGCCGTTGCCCGGCAAGTGCCGAAAGAAGCGCTGCTGTACGGTGTCATCACCGGCGACTCGCTGCTGCGCTATTACACTATCAATTACTATCTTAACGACCGCATGAACCATGCTACGAACCTCGATGCCGTGCCACACGATGCATACGTAGTCACCGACCCGCAGGCAGTGGACAACCGTCCGGACTACATCGTCCTCGACACCCTCACCTCCCGCTCGTGCGACACTCGCACCATAGCCGTTCTCGCCCACAGAGAGTAAATGCCTCGACAAAAATACGCCAATAGCCGCTGACCGGAAACGGTGACAGCGGCTATTTGTGTATTTATGCAGATACGGGGCTATCGCAGTACTTCCGAAATCGGCTTGCCGCGCTGCTCCATCTTGTCGTACTCGTCCATCAGCTCGTTATACGCCGCCACGTTTGCGCCCTGGAGCTTGCCCAGGCGGTTGAGGCTGCGCAGGTACGAGATAAAGGTATTCAAGTATTTAAACTCGTCTGTTGCAGCCACTTCGAGGAACATCTGCTCGTATTTCTCGGGGCCGGCTTGCAGCATCTCGCCCACTTTGTAGTCTAAGAAGGCTGTCAAGCCGCGTGCATTAGAGATTATGGCTGCATAGTCTTCCGAGGTTTTCTCTTGCCTATGCTTCTTGATCTTTTTATATAAAGTCTTGCACTCATTCGGACTATAGACCTGCTGAGCCGACATTATGCCGCACGAAATCAATACAACACTCAGTATCAGAAGTATTCGCTTCATATTTTCGAGCAATTACGTATTACGAACCTTTACGGGTGCTTGCTTCAATGCTCATCATCCTCTCCGGGGTCAAAATTTGACTGCGCAGACATAGTCTCATTAAGCGCGGATTGCAGTTCGGAGGACAAATCGAACTGACTGCGTGCGCGTTGGCGCAAATCATCGGGGATATTCTCAAGACTCTCGGCCAGATACAGGAAGCCTGCCAACTGAGTGGCATACATCATCGGTTTGGACGAACGTATCTTGTGGAACGCATCTATGGCGGACTTGCCATCCTTTTGGGGCATTTGCTGTACGTTGTACAGCGATTTGATCAACGGCGAGATCAACGCTTCACATTGTGTCACAAGGCTTTCGATGTCCTTTTTTTGGATATCATAATTCAAATCGAGGAGGCGCTGACATTCCACGCTGTCATACGCTTCGCCGAGGTTGATCATATTCTGAACCGTGACGGTGCTGTCCGTGTCCCGAGCCTTATCACCCTTGCCCGAGCCGCACGCGGCAAGAATCATCATCAATATGCCTACAATCACTGCCAACCAATGGCGAAGTCCGGCAAAAATCATCATACTTTATTATCTTAACTTGTTTTGATATATAGGCCACGCATACACCGTTACGGGCATACGCGTGGCTTTTACTGCATTTTAACTACTGATTATTGGCCTAAAGCAGCTGCTCCACCGGCTTTGAAGGCTGCTTCGAAAGCCTTGGCGAGTTTCTCGTTGAGCTCATCGTTGGCCTTCGTCAGTTCTTTGTAGGCATCGACATTGGCGTCTTCGAATTCGTCCATAGCATTGGCGCTTTCGAGCTTATTGATGAACTTCTGATAAAAGTTGCCTTGTTCATTGCTTTCTTCGCTGAGTTTCCGGAAATCATCACCATCTTTAACATCGGCCATCTTGTCAGCGATTCCGCAGAGGTATACGTTGAGAGCCTGAGCCTGCGATATCATCTCGGCATAATCGTCCTGAGTCAGTTCATCACCGCCTTGGATTTTCTCTTGCAGCTGTTCGCATTTCTTCAGATCGTAGCCACCACAGGAGGTCAGTCCGAGGGTAAGCACAAAGACACTGAGAATTAAAAAGAGTTGTTTCATCTTAACGTTGTGTTTGGAGGTTATTCTGTTTTGCTTCTAAATTAAATGGCTGTATTATTCGGCCAAAGCACCGAGAGCTTTCTCGGACAATTTCTTGCCCACTTCTATGCCGTGTTCTTTGTACTTATCCAATTCGGACTCGTATTCCTTATAGGCTTTCATATTATCCTCATTGAGTTCGTCCATAGCTGCGGCACTCTTCAACGCATTGTCGAAAGTCAAGGCAAGCTTACCCTCCTCCATCTTGGCGGATTCCTGAATAAATTCGGTAATTTCGGCAAGGTCCATATTCTCCATTTTGGATACACGAGTATCCAAGAAAGCATTAAGGCCTCGAGCCTGCGATATCATCTCGGCATAATCGTCCTGAGTCAGTTCATCACCGTTATCTACTTTTTCCTGCAAAGCTTTGCACTTGTCAAGGTCATAGCCTGCGCCACACGAGGTCATACCGAATGCGAGCACAAAGACGCTGAGAATTAAAAAGAGCTGTTTCATCTTGTCTTGGGTTTTATGGTTAAATATTATGTTTTGTCGCATACGGCAAAGCACATAACGTTAAGCTAATGGCGTACGCGATATGACAAAGGTACGAATATTTTCCTTTACAGCAAAAAACGCAAATCAAACAACAGCCCGAAAGCGCAAAAAAATACGTTAAAGCAGCCTCACGGCTTGGCCGTATGGCAGATAATGCGTAACTTTGACAAACAAAAAGAGACACCGCACGCCACAGCATAATGTCAATATTCCGAGACAAGGCCAAAGACAACAATGACGATGTACAGCTCATAGCCGAACTGCGATCGCCTCAGACGTGCCGTGCGGCATTCGGACGCGTCATAGCCATGTACACCGAGCCGTTGTATCGACAAATCAGGCGTATGGTGCAAAGCCATGACGATGCCAATGACTTGTTGCAGAACACTTTCATCAAGGCGTGGTCTTCGCTCGAGAATTTTCGCGGCGATGCACGTCTATCCACCTGGCTCTATAAGATAGCCATCAACGAGAGCCTTACGTTCCTCGAACGCGAACGTCGCCGCCTCAATATCTCGCTGGACGACCAGCAGGCAATGCTGGTCAATACCATCGAAGGCGACCCTTACTTTGACGGCGACCGTGCACAACGTCTGTTGCGCGAGGCCGTTGCAACTCTCCCCGAGAAGCAACGCCTTGTATTCAATATGAAGTACTTCGACGAAATGAAATACGAGGATATGTCCGCTATCCTCGGCACAAGCGTAGGCGCGCTCAAGACCTCATACCATTTTGCCGTAAAAAAAATCGAAACTTTTATCGAAAAAAATCAATAACGCCATTAAACCATCGCCGCCTCCGAAAGTCTATAACAACAAAAGGCGCCCAAGCGGGAGCCGCAAGATTAGATGACACGGACGGCGACAATACGCCGAGACGAAAAACCTAACCGCTTCAAAAACAACCAATTTTCTCATATTAATATATGAAACAACCCGAAGATAAAGACTTGCAAGAAAAATGCTCGCGCCGCGACGGCCTCACCGTCCCCGAGGGCTACTTCGCTGACTTTGCTTCCAAAATGGCGGCAAACCTGCCCGAACGTCCGGAGCTGGAAGACCCCGCCACCATAGCTCGTGCGGCTCAGCCGCGCACACTATGGCATCGCATACGTCCATACGCCTACATGGCAGCAATGTTTGCAGGCGTATGGTGTATGCTCAAGATGTTCACTCTGATGTCGCACACCGACGAAATGTCTATAGACAACAACCCCACATTGGCCTCGGCCGTTGACAACCCACAATTTATCGACGAATACTTTATAGACGACGTCAATCAATGGGAACTATATGATTCACTGATGGCTGACAGCATAGACGTACAAATGCTCGAAGCCGACAGCACGGCATTTGCCGCAACCATGACCGGAAAATAAAATGAAAAGGAACCACATCCTAATATCCGCACTCATCATCGCGGCAGCTATGCCCCTGATGGCTCCGGCCCAACGTATGTCCGATGAAAATCGCATCGCTTGGACCGTAGAAATGCGCAAATACAAACACCAATGGCTCACCAAGGAGCTCGACCTGTCCACCGAACAGGCGCACAAGTTCTTTGACCTCTACGACGAGATGGAAGACGAACTCGAGCGCATATATCGCGAAACACGCAGTATCGAAAACCGTACAATGCGCAACGATAAAGCCACCGACACCGAATGCGAAGTCGCCGCACGCGCCGTCTTCGAGCAGAAAAAGGACGAAGCCGAAATCGAACTTCAATACTTCGATAAATTCAAGGAAATACTTACGCCGCAGCAGCTGCTGCGCCTCCGCAGCGCCGAACGCGCCTTTGTACAACACGTAGTCAACGCGCACAAACGTCGCCGCGCCGCCAAGTAATTTCCACCACCATACCCTTTCACGCGCCATCGGCGCCTTCACAGCGGCCAAAGACATACGGCGACATCCCCTCAATCGGGATGCCGCCGCTTTTATTGCGTGACCGCACCTTCGGACATTATAAGGCCATGGGAAAGATGGGAGCTACGGGAGCTATGACATTGTTCTCAGCTTTACTATTGTTCTCGTTACAGCATCACCATTGTTCTCATCACTCTCATCACTCTCATTACTCCCATTATTCCCATTACGCCTTGCTGTCCATCGATAATACAAAAAAGGTGGATGCGCCAAGGCGCATCCACCCTATGTTGAAATAATCGTGTTTATCAGCTAAGTCTTAGCGAACCAATACCTTGGTGGCTTTCTTGCCCTGAACGCGGATGTAGAGACCGTTAGCGGGGTTGTCTACACGTACGCCTTGAAGGTTGTAGTAGTATACAGGAGCATTGTCGTCATCGGCTACAACGTCATTGATACCGGCCTTGTCGGCTGTAACTTTGACATTCTTGATTTCCCAAGTACCGGCGATTTCGGCGGTGGAGGTGTAGTGGAAACCAACCTGTATCTTCTTGCCTATGTATGCGCTGAGGTCTGCTTTGTCTGCATAGTATGTCCAATCGAATTTCTCGGGAGCTGTAACATCGGCAAGTTTGGTCCAAGCGGTGGTACCGGCTTCGCGAACAGAGATCTCAACATATTTCACAACATCAGCCACAGCAATAAGTTCATTGTTGAGCTTGAACTGGTTCATAGCCTGTTCGAAGGTGATTTCGGCGGGAGCTTTGCGGTTGGTCAGGTCGAGTACGGGCGATACGGCGTAAGCATCGGATGCATTAGTAGCGCCACTGACGTATGCGCTGGCTTTCAGACCATACTTGGTGTCAATTGACCAGGGGTTAAAGTCGGTAGTTGCTTCGAAAGTGAAGCCGCAGTCTTCGGTCGTACAGCTGTGCTCGTATACGACGTTGCTTGCGTCTACAACGGTGAGGGTGTAGGATGCTGTGCCTGCGTAGTATTTGTCGTTTTCGGCAGTCTTGGCGGTGATGACGGTAGTACCGACAGCCTTAACGGTTACGACACCGGCAGCGTCTACGGTAGCTACATTGACATCAGACGAAGTGTACGTTACGGCAGCGTTGGTGTCCATAGTGAGAGCGTTGGCGGGAGCGGCTTCGCCGAGGTTGGCGGTGATTGCTTCTTCAGCAAATTTGAGGTTGGCGTCAAGTTTGCCACCTTGCTTGGCTGCAGAAACTTTGACATTCTTGATTTCCCAAGTACCGGCGATTTCGGCGGTGGAGGTGTAGTGGAAACCAACCTGTATCTTCTTGCCTACGTATGCGCTGAGGTCTGCTTTGTCTGCATAGTATGTCCAATCGAATTTCTCGGGAGCTGTAACATCGGCAAGTTTGGTCCAAGCGGTGGTACCGGCTTCGCGAACAGAGATCTCAACATATTTCACAACATCAGCCACAGCAATAAGTTCATTGTTGAGCTTGAACTGGTTCATAGCCTGCTCGAAGGAGATTTCGGCGGGAGCGATACGACCGGTGAGGTCGAGTACGGGCGATACGGCGTAAGCATCGGATGCACTGGCAACCTTGCTGGCGGCATCGAATGCGCTGGCCTTCAGACCGTACTTGGAGTTAATGCTCCAGGGGTTGAACTCGCCTGCTTCGAAAGTGAAGCCGCAAGCATCGGTCAGACAGTCGTTTTCATAGATGGTGTTACCGGCTGTAGCGGGATCGACAACGGTCAGAGTGTACGAAGCTTTACCGGCTTCGAAGTCCTCTGTAGCTTCGGTCTCGGCAGTGATGGTGGTGGTACCGGCTGCGACGAGGGTCACAACACCGGTAGCAGCGTTGACGGTAGCTACAGTCGCATCGGATGATGTGTATACGGCAGCGGCGTCGGTGTCCTTGCTGAGAACATTTGCGGGGACGGCTTCACCAAGCTTGGCGGTGATAGCGTCCTGAGCAAACTTCAAACCGGCGGGGTCCTTAGTGACAAATGATTTGTCTGTGGTGATGGTCAGAGCGTCAAAGCAGAATTGACCGGCCTTTGTAGCACCGTCTGTACCGAAAGTAGCCTTATCACCTACGGTGAAAGTAATGGCGTTGGCCGAACCTGCCCAAGAGCAGCTTCCGGCAGCTTCCGTAACTTCGCCTACCGAAGGAGTAAAGTTGGACTGGCGATTGAGACCTTTCTTGGAAATAGTAAAGTTGATGGCTGTAATGTTGATACCGGTAGGAGCGGTGATCGTCATCGAACACTTTGCATAGAGACGGAGGTCGCCTGCGGCGTTATAAGCAGGAGCTGTCTGACCTTTATTCTTGTCAGTAGTGAATGTAAAGCCCTGGGCTGTGAAGCTTGACACATCGGTCGGAGCCACATCCTTCATCGTGATGGTGTAGTCAGCGGCAAGTGCCGAAGCACCGGCGAGAACTACAGCAGCGAGGCTGAGTAAAAACTTTTTCATAAAAGACGGTTTTGGTTAATAATAGATATGTTTTTGATTATATTTTCAGCATCTTGTCTTCGGCCTCAACATTTTCACAACCATTTGACATAGCAGCCGGGTTCATGGCATTGAGGCCTTTAGATAGTACGTTGCAAAGATACGCAATAATATCTATTGTTGATATATAAATTTGGTTAATCTTTAAGCGATTTAACATTAACGGCGAACTAAAAGTATATTAACGGCGGACGTCCACACTCCGGCAGGCACTTTTTGGTGTACTTCCCCGGACTGCGGACATCCGTCAGTCTTATTAAGCGTTTTACATTGAGTCTACTTTTGCCTCAAGTTGGGTATTATTCCCGGCATGGCACATCTGCAATCCTCAACGAGTTCGTCCATCAGCCGAGTACAGCTGCACGAAGTGCCTCCAAGGCTTGGGCAAGATTATCCTTGTCCTTGCCGCCGGCTTGTGCAAATCCGGGCTGTCCACCGCCACCGCCTTTAATCAACTTGGCAGCAGCGCGCACAATATTCGAGGCATTGAGACCACCCTTGACAAGGTCGTCTGTAAGTGCGACGGTCAACTGTGGTGTGCCTGTCGGATTGACCGTAGCGGCTATGAATGCCGTGGCTTCGGGCGAGTCACGGCGTACAGCCATAGCCACAGCCTTGGGTATGTCCGGGAGACGAAGCCCGCTCATAGACACAATGCGTATGCCGTTTTCGATGGGAGCTTTTTCGAGAAGGCGTGTAGTCAGTGCATTGACGCGCTCCTCGAAATATTGCTGTGCTTGCTTTTTGAGCGTTGCATTTTCCTCGATGGCGTTGCGCAGAGCCTGTACGGCGTTGGGCACGTTATTGAGCAAGGCGTTGAACTGGCGCAAGTTGTCGCTAATTGAGTCAATCATATCCTCAACATGCGATGCGGTGACGGCCTCGATGCGGCGCACGCCGGCAGCGACACTGCTTTCGCTCAAAATCTTGATCATACCAATATTACCGGTATTGGCCACATGGGTGCCACCGCACAGCTCGATGCTGTCGCCGTAGCGTACAACGCGTACGCGGTCGCCGTATTTTTCGCCGAAGAGGGCCATAGCGCCCATTTCGCGAGCTTCTGCTATGGGGCAGTCGCGGCGTTCGTCCAGCGGTATAGCCTTGCGCACCATAGCATTGGCTATGCGTTCGGCGCGATGCAATTCCTCGGGCGTAACCTTCTGGAAGTGAGAGAAGTCAAAGCGAAGCGACTCGGCGGAGACATACGAGCCTTTTTGCTCGACATGCGAGCCGAGTACCTGACGCAAAGCGTAATGCAGCAGGTGAGTGGTTGTATGGTTGCACTCTATCTGCCGGCGACGTTCAACATTTATGGCGGCGGTAAATGTCGCCTCGGGATTGGACGGCATCTTGGTCAGCAGATGCACGGCCACACCATTCTCGCGTTTGGTATCATATACGTCTACAGTTTCGCCGGTAGCGTCATCGGTCAGTTTGCCGCTATCGCCTACCTGACCGCCCATTTCGGCATAGAAAGGCGTCTTATCCAAAATCACCTGGAAGAATGTGCGGTTTTTCTGAGTCACCTGACGGTAGCGAAGGATGTGCGCCTTGGTCGAGGTCTCGTCATAGCCGACAAAGCTTTCCTCACCCTCGGACAGGATTACCCAGTCGCCGGCGGTGACGGCGGCGGCATTCCGTGCACGTGTTTTCTGAGCCTGCATCTCGCGATCAAAGCCTTCTTGGTCGAGATCCATGCCTTGTTCCTTGAGGATAAGGCGTGTCAGATCCAAGGGAAATCCATATGTATCATATAATGTGAATGCCTGCTTGCCATCGATGACGGTACGGCCCTCGGCACGCGCTGCAGCGATAGCGCTTTCGAGCATCGCAATGCCCTTGTCGAGAGTGCGCAGGAAGGCATCTTCCTCTTCTTTGATGACGCGTATGATAAGGTCGCGCTGAGCCTTGAGCTCGGGATAAGCATCGCCCATAATATCGATAAGCGTATCCACCAAGCGGTACATAAAGGCATTCTTTTGGCCCAAGAAGGTGTAAGCATAGCGCACGGCGCGACGCAGAATGCGGCGAATGACGTAGCCTGCTTTGGTATTGGAAGGCAGCTGCGAATCGGCGATGGAGAATGCTATGGTGCGAGTGTGATCGGCGATGACGCGCATGGCGATATCCACACGCTTGTCTTCGCCGTACTTGTATCCGGAGAGTTCGGCAATCTTGTCTATCAGCGGTGTAAAGACATCAGTATCGTAGTTTGACGTCTTGCCCTGCAAAGCCATACACAGGCGTTCGAAGCCCATGCCGGTATCGATGACACGTGCGGGCAGCGGCTCGAGTTTGCCGTCGGCCATGCGCTGGAACTGCATAAATACGAGATTCCAAATTTCGATAACCTGAGGATGATCCTTATTTATAAGCTCGACACCGGGCACGGCCGCGCGTTCGGCATCGCTACGCAGGTCTATGTGAATTTCGCTACAAGGGCCGCAAGGTCCGGTATCGCCCATTTCCCAGAAGTTGTCGTGGCGATTGCCGTTGAGGATATGGTCCTTGGGCAGATGCTTTCCCCAGATGGCAGCGGCTTCATCATCGCGCCCCACCCCATCGGCTTTATCGCCTTCGAATACAGTGGCATAAAGGCGTGCCGGATCCAATTTGAGGACGTCCACCAGGTATTCCCATGCCCAGTCGATGGCTTCCTGCTTGAAGTAATCGCCGAAAGACCAGTTGCCGAGCATCTCGAACATAGTATGGTGATAGGTATCCATTCCGACTTCTTCGAGGTCGTTGTGCTTGCCGGACACTCGCAGACATTTCTGCGAATCGGCTACACGACGATACTTGGGCGCGGCATTTCCCAGAATTATATCCTTGAACTGGTTCATACCGGCGTTGGTAAACATCAGTGTGGGGTCGTCTTTAATGACCATAGGGGCTGACGGGACGATCTTGTGTCCCTTGGACTCGAAAAACTGCTTGAATGAGTCGCGTATCTGCTTTGATGTAAGCATGTTATTTTATCTTTATGATTAGTCTGTCTATGAGGTTTTCTGCAAAAAAATTTGCAGAAAACCTGTTTTGAATGTGCAAAAGTACGCGAAAGTTCTTAAATTTGCAAATGTAACGGTGCTCAACGCCCGGCAAGTACACCTTATAATATAACGCTTTGTACACCTACGACAAACTTTACTACAAAATCAGCGATGTAGCCGACATCATCGGCGAACCGCAATCGACCTTGCGCTTTTGGGAACGCGAGTTCACCTCCCTGCGTCCCAAGCGTAGCGAGCGCGGCACGCGTCTGTACACACCCAAAGACATTGAAAAACTGCGCCTTATACGCTATCTCATCAAAGACAAGGGGCTGAAAATCGAGGCCGCCAAGCAGGCCATACGCAACGATCAGGCCGCAACCATACGCCGCTTCAACGCCGTATCCAAGCTGCGTAACATCCGCCAAAGCCTCGTTGAGTTACTTGCCGCGCTTGATGCTCGCCGCAAATAACCTCGAGGCAGCCACATTATCCGTCCTAACACATAATATAAGACGCATAAGTCC
>DLLT01000060.1:0-7253 GCA_002478045.1 Porphyromonadaceae bacterium UBA7555 | reverse complement strand
GGACTTATGCGTCTTATATTATCCGTCGGTGACTACTGACAACTAATGGCCCATATAGTGTCGATGCTCATCCGACAACCGGAATTTAGCAGTCAAAGCACAGACAAATGCACACTTTTGACCGCCCAAGAGCCAACTTTTGCAAGCACAATCATATTTTTTTTCATTTAACGATAAAAAAAATTTGCATACATCAGAATTTTGTCTGAACTTTGCAGGCGACATAATAACATAAACTAACTCCAATAGGTAACTTTATGAAAAAAATTTCTACTCTTTTACTTGCAATCGCACTTCCCGTATGCGCAAGCGCGACAGTTCTGACGCCCGTAATCGGTGTCAACACCAAAAGCCTCGGCAAGAGTCCGATAGCCGTTGAAGCCGTTAAGGCCTCCACCAACGCCGTAGCCAAAGCCGGCGAAGCCGATGTCACCCTCACATGCACAGGTGATTATTCATTCAAATACTACGCCGAATCCGGCGACTGGTTCTACGGCGCTATAGATGACACGAACACCTATATAGTCTACCTTGACTATATCACCGAATCCGAAGAAAAGAACACCGGCACGTTCGACCTGTCCAATATGGATACCGACTACTCATATATGTATGACTACTCCAGCGGCACCAAAGTCCTCCTAACTTTCGAAGAAGGCACCACCTTTACCGTAAGCTTGGATGGAGCCATATTGACGATCACCGGCACGCTGGTATGCAGCGATGGTAAGACCTATAAACTTGCTTGTAAGCACGACACTTCGGTCGTAAGAGGCGATGAGTATGATATGTCCGAACAGGACGTCGACGCATCTTTCTCCACCGAAGAGACTACCGTAGAAACCCAAGAGGGCTATCTGGTTGTCTCGGCCACCAATAGCGCCAATGAATACTTCGCACTGGTTCTGAAGCCCAATTCCAACACCAACGGCGTTGGCACATACACAATCAGCGACTCCGGTGAAGCCGGAACAGTTCAAGCCGGTGGCATCAGCGAGTCCTCCGTATATCCCACATTCTACGGCACATTGACCGAAGACGGCAAAATCAACGTTCCCCTGTTCCTCTGCACCGCCGGTACAGTCGAAGTAGCCTATGACGATGCCGGCAACATCAAGCTCAACGTCAACGCCACCAACACCTGGGGTCGTACCGCCAAGATCAAAGTCAACTGGTCGGCAGGCGTTGAGGACATCACCGTAGACAAGACCGAAAGCGTCCGCAAAGTCATCGAAAACGGCCGCATCGTCATCCTGAAAGACGGGCACAAATACAACACCCTTGGCATCGAAGTGAAGTAACACCTCGACACTGCAGAATGACATAACATTCTACATCAAAATACTCCACACTCAAGTCCGGCTTGGTCTGCCCCCAAGCCGGGCTTATTGTTTTCTCCTTGACTGTCCTATTTTACGATGTCGGTCTGTCTATCGTTTCTTCGTCCTCGTCCCACAATTGCATAATCGGTGAATTATCTCTAACATTAACGCAAACATTATCGCATAGCGCAAAACGTACTCATAAATGTTTAGCCATCGAATCACCTAAATGCGGCCGTTCAGGCATCTTCCTTGAGGTAGACAAGAGCAAGTGCCGTCTACTCGTCCCTAATGAGTCCGTTGACAAGTATAGGGCGGCGGAAGGCCGGAAAGACTTCAAGCATATCTCGGCCACAGAGGACATGGGCGAGGAAGGCTGATGCTGATGCGGATGCAGACGCTGATGCTGATGACTGATACGGATGCTGATACGGCCGCATATACAGAGATGATATGGACGCGCCCCGGCTTTTGGAGGAAGTCGTGGCGCGTCCGCATATGTATGGAGGGGGTGTATTTACTTGGCTGTGGCGAAGGGCATGGTGTGGGTGGCGGCGTAGGCGGGGTCGAAGATCATATTGAGGATATGTGCAAGACGGAGGCCGCCGCGTAGCAGCTGTTCCTCGATGATGGGAGCGGCCCATGCCTGGTCATTGTAGGATAGCTTGGCTCCATCGGGATACTTTTTGTAGATTTCGGCGGCATAAGCCATTGTCTGCTTAGCCCAGTCATCGATAGTGCCTGAGATGACGGCGGCTTGTTCGTCGGCGGACAGGCGGTCGAGTTGCTGTTGCCATTCGGTGTAGCTCCATTTGTGAGCGCCTTCCACTAAGGCATTGTCCCAGATGGAATGCAGTTTGTTGTCTCGACCGAAGTACTTGACCGTGATGCGGTTGCCGCCGAGGTCGGTAGCATGTCCTATATGCATGGGCTGATGCAAATCGCCGACAACGTGTACCAAAATTTTGAGGCATAGCGCGGGGTCCGGGCATTTGGTGACGCCGGTGAGGCTTTCGATTTGGCCACGTATGGCGGTGACGGCATCACCCGAAGGGTTGGCCGGTGCCTCCTCGTAGCGCACACCCTCGTCAATATTCTTATAGTGCCACGTCTTGGTGTAGGCATAGGGCTGCGTATGACTGGCGTTATCCAACCAGTTGGCCCAATAGACAATAGACTTGCCGCCGAGAATGTCGCTGACGGCAGCGGCTGTCGTGGGGGTCAGGTGCTGTTCGGCAATATACGCGGTCACATCGTGGCCTTTCTGTCCCCAACCGAATGCGGCGGAAACGCTGAAAACGAGAGCCGCAGCGCTAAAAAGTAATTTCTTAAGATTCATCGTAATAGCTATTATTGTGTGTAATTATTGTTCTTTGTCATCGGTACGCGGCAGTCGTATGGTAAAGGTGGTGCCCACGCCGGGCGTCGAGGCGCTCACGTAAATGCGTCCGTGGTGGTATTGCTCGATGATGCGCTTGGCCAGAGCAAGTCCCAGTCCCCAGCCGCGCCGCTTGGTGGTATATCCGGGATTAAATACTGTCTTGAAGTTTTTGCGCGGGATGCCACGGCCCGTATCGGCTACGTCCACCACCACATCACCATGGTCACCGGGACGACAAGCGACACTAATCGCTCCATGCCCGTCCATAGCATCCACGGCATTCTTAATCAGGTTCTCCATCACCCATTCGAGCAACGGCGCACACGCACTTATCGGCATAGGCGTTGATGCATATTCGGCGGTGAGGCTTATGCGTCCGCTGACACGCGTCGCCATATAAGACACAGCGCTACGCACGATGTCGGCGGCATCGGCAGGTTCCATATTCGGTTCCGAACCGATCTTTCCGAAGCGTGACGCTATGGTTTCCAAGCGTTTGACATCCTTATTCATTTCGTTTACCGTCTCGGCACCCACGCCCATTTCGGGCAGCAGTTCCATCCACGCCATCAGCGACGAAATAGGCGTACCCAGTTGGTGTGCGGTCTCCTTCGAGAGGCCTACCCAAACCTTGTTTTGCTCGGCTTTTTTGGTCGAGAGCACCGCGTAATATACTATCAGCAGGAATATTATCATCACCACCACCTGAATGTACGGATAGTAACTCAGTCGCTTGAGCAGCGTCGAATCCTCGTAATATAGGTGTTGATTCTCGCCCGGAGCGATGGCTATATCAATGACGTTAGGCCCGTGCGACAGTGCTTCGAGACGTCCGTGCAGATACTCGGCATTACGCGGCGACAGTACCAACGGATTGAGCGTATCCACCGGCTCGGGCAGGTCGAAATTGCGATGGTTGAGGATATTGCCGTCGTCATCGGTAAGCAGCACCGGAATGGTCGTATTGCTTTCGATGATACGCAGCAGGAAGTCAATGTCTATCATCGGCGGGGTCGGGACGCCGTCCTCGTTCTGAGTCGTCATCTGTTCGGCGGCGCTGAACTGATTGATAATCTCCTTGGTGGCATCGGCCCAAATCTCCATACGCTGCCGCTCCTGCACGGCAAGGTCCTTGACCAAATTATTGGACACATACAGGAACAGCGCCACGACAATGGCGGCCGTCAGCAAGAATGCGATCTTACCGTAGCGCCGTATATCGTATATATTGGACAGACGTTTCATAGACAGCTATTGCAACAATAGGTACGACAGCGACAATAGAGCCAATAGGGCAGACGCTCCCTTGACCAAACCGCGATGCAGACACAAAGCAGCCAAAGACAACACCGTCGGCACGGCGTATGCCACAACGGCCTGCTTGTCCACGTAATAGGCCATAGCGTACAGCCGTTTGTCATCAATGGCATAGAGTCCGACAATAGCCAAAACACACAACATCAAAATATTGACTAAAATAGCCAATATACTATGCTTGCGCCGAGGCTGCGGAATAATTGCCGTATGCTCAGCATCGCTGAATGCTGCAAAAAACTCAGCGACCGAAGGCGTGCGGCGCGTCATATCGTATGCCATAGCCTGCGCTATTGCAGCATTTGCATACGGTGGAATGGTCGGCACGTTGATGCTTTCGGGATGGTCGCGCACTTGCTCGGGTCGCGGCGGGGTGTTGCCCATGAGCATCTTGACCGTCGTGGCTGCCAGCGAATACACATCGCTGCGCACGCCCGGCTCGACTCCGCGTACATTAGCATATTGCTCGGGGGCGGCATACCCATGGCTGACGGCTGCCACCGTTCGGTCGTTGTCCGAGACGATACCGGACGGTCCGATGCTGCATGACAGACCAAAGTCTATCAACACAATACGTCCGTCATTGCCCATAATCATATTGTCCGGTTTGACGTCCAAGTGCACTATGCCGTGGCTATGCAGATAGGCCAAAGCCGAGGATATTTGACGAAGAACATCCACCGTAGCGGCATAATCCAAGGCGTGGCGATGCACAACTTCTTTGAGGTTTAGGCCTCTTACACGTTCCATCACCATATACGCAGTACCATTGGCGCGAAAAGTGTCGTACACACGCACTATGGAGGGGTGATGACATCGCGCGATGTTATTGCTCTCACTGATAAAACGTTCGCGCAGTTTGGCCACCATATCTATCCGGGACAAGTCTTCCACTATAAGCGACCCCGAAGCAGCATCGCGACGACATAGGTCCGAGGGGAACAATTCCTTGACGGCAAATGTATTGCCGTCTGCATCATCTGCCGCATAGGTTATGCCGAATCCGCCTGTCCCGAGCACACCGCGCAGAGTGTATATATGGTCATCGGCGCCATGCAGCGTCGTACCTTCGGGAAGTGCATCATCGTTGTCAAACATTGTGTATCAATGTGTTAGTGCAGTAATATCGTATCGGATGCACGATGCCCGTGCATCGGCTGCCTACTTATCGTGAGGCGATAGAGGTGCTTGCCCATTACAAATGTGTCACCATCGGCAAGGCGTACCATCGTCCCCTCGGGCAGGCGTACTCCGTTGACAAAAGTGCCGTTGGCACTACCGGCATCTCGCAACAGCACCTCCGTTCCGGCACTCTCATGGCGTACGGTAATCACCGCCTGACAGCGGCTCATATAATGCTCCGGGTCATCGAAAAGAATTTGGGCTCGCGGAGTGGCCGTGCGACGTCCCACGACGTTATCGCCCGGCAGAAGATTATGACTCTCTCCGGTATCGACATTTTCGAGCGCGACCACTGCCACCGACTGCTCGTGTATGCGGATCGTGGCCGGAGCCGAAGGCTCGCGAGACGGCTGAAATGACGGCAACGGCTGTGAATGCTGTGAATGTGCCTGTTGCGATGCCTGCAAAGGCGTCTGCACCGGCTGTCGAACCGAGTCGGCCGGTACGCGTGGACGCAACTCGATAAAGTCACGCACCTTGCCGCGCGTATGGCAGTGCGGGCACTCGACGGGCGCATCCTTATAATTCGGGAAAATCCTGAAGGACAACACATTGGCACAATCCTTGTTAGGGCAGCGCACATATACTTTTGTCGGGTCGGGCGTCACTTTTTTCACTCGTATATGCAATTGTTATACAAAGTCGGAGACATCGGCGTTGTTGTCAAAATCGGACATATCCACGTTGTTGTCGGTGAAGTCCTGATCATAGTCTATCGAAGGATTAGCTTGCGCGAAGTCATTTGAGGCATATTGGTCGGCAGTGACCGTTCCGCCTTGATTTTGCAGACGATCTTGAATATCGCTTACGGTGATATTATGCTCGGAGATGTTCTGTATATCCTCCTCGGATATTTGGCCGTCGCCGTTGTCATCGTGCACCAGAACATCCATTACTTGATCGTTATCTATATCAACAAGCATTGCATGTTCGCCGTTGATGTCTAATGCGGCGATATTGATTTGGCCACCATCCTCGCCCGGCACGGCCTCAAGGCCGAGTATGCGCACTTCGTCATCGTCCACCGTATCGACCTGCACCGCATCATGTTGTGTATATTCACTTTGTCCGTCATGTGTATACTTATCCGTGGTTTCGTCCACGACATAGTGGTCGTTGTGAGCGGAGGCCGTATGAGCGGAAGCCTCGGCTTGGTTACCACGTATGGCTGCAACCTCAAAATCGTGCCGCTGCTGAGCGCTCATACCATCCCATTCGTCCTTATAATAAGTGCCGTAAACCCGGCCGTGCCATTCGAAAGCACCGCCGGCGCCCACCTCGGCACGTGCTGCGGCAAACGCTTGCGAAAATGACATATCATCGCTGACCCCGGTGGCTATCGGCGGCAATCCGATCTCGGATGCAGCATCAGCCTGTACTGCCGCTGACTCAGCGGTACGCACAGCACCTTCCGCCGTATCGGAGGACAATATCGAATCCGTATCGGAGGTCGCATAAGCCGGGTCTACAGCCTCGGTCGCATTATTATGGGCGGCGCCTCCGTCCATCAGTCCGGGGGCAGCGGCTACGCTGTCCGTAGCGGCAACGTTACCCGTCGCCAAATTCTCTTTGAATGAGGATGTATCATTATTCATCTCGCTAAACGTTTTATACGATTGTCTATAAAGCTATGTCTTGTCCATAATGCGTCATTTGGCTGACGCACTGCTAAGTTAGCACATCCTTTGACCGAAAGTCAAGTTTCGGCACGCATAAAGGACGAAATACCCTATTAAAATGACAAAACGTTGTAGCTCTTCACTGCAAAGATACATACTATTGCCGAAACCGACAAAATATATATCCGCCGTATGGCCAATATTGTCCTAAATAAATTCAGGCGACAGCGTAACGTGCAACGCCATAGAGCATCGCAAAAATCGCATTGAAATACCCCCCCTAAGCCAATAATGCATCGTCCGGAGGGGGTGTAAAGGGCTCGTCAAGCCACTTAAAAAGGTCTATTTTGGTGAACGTGTTCAGCCGTAGCGAAACAACGAGATTTGCGAGCGCCCATTTGTATTTTGCAATGTGTTTGAGCCAGCACAGGAGCA
>DLLT01000019.1 GCA_002478045.1 Porphyromonadaceae bacterium UBA7555 | reverse complement strand
CGGTACGATACGCGATATTGGTCTCGGTGGCGGCGAGGCGCCGTGCGTTCATATAGCTGCTGCCTGTATCATAAACGGCATTGACTGACGGCCTGTAAATAGCGGCACAGCCGGAAGGACCGCAATAGGCTTTCCGGCTGTGCCGTATTAAGAGGGTTGATTGTACTGTACTTACTTTGTGTTGCTGTCCATCATGTAGTCTGCGATCTGTTCTTTGATTTCGCGTGCGTAGCCGGGTCTGACTTGCGGTATGGCAAGCAGGTTCTCGATACGCTGCATAGTTTCTTTGAATAGCCCTGCATCGTTGGCGTGTGCCAATGCTGCCACAATGAATTTGCCTCCGCTTTTGTGCAGGGCATCGGTCATGTAGTAGGCGCGTTCCAAGATTAGGATTATGCGTGCGATGTGTAGTATCAGGTCGATGACTACGGAAGGGGATACCCCGAAGGCTGCAAAATCTTTGATGTATGCTTTGAGATACGAAACTCTGGCGCATAGTGTTCCGCGCTTGGAACGGTACACTTCCTTTTCGACGATTTTGATGTACTTGTCGTACAATTGTTTTTCGTCGGGATTGAGGAAGAATTCAAAGTATTCTTTGGCTTGGGGCCGCGCCGAATACAAGTCAAGAATGAGTGTCACAAGTTGTTCTTGTGACATCTTGACCAGCTCTTTGCGTAGTGCTGCTTTTGACATTGTGTGTCAGGCTTTTGTTGGATGTATATTGTCGCTATTTTTTAGCGGGCTTGAGCCATCGGTCGAACCAGCGGAAGAACAGACGCTGCCACATTACTGCGTTCTGAGGCTTGAGAATCCAGTGGTTTTCATCGGGGAAGATAACCATTTCGGCAGGTATACCGCGCAACTTGGCAGCGTTGAAAGCGGCCATGCCTTGCGATGCGAGGATGCGGTAGTCTTTTTCGCCGTGGCTAATCATTATAGGGGTGTCCCAGCGGTCTACAAATCGGTGGGGTGAGGCGGCGAAGGTGCGCTGTGCCGCAGCGTTATCTTTGTCCCAGAAGGCTCCGCCCATGTCCCAATTGGCAAACCACATTTCTTCGGTTTCGAGGTACTGTGCTTCGGTATTGAAGATGCCGGCATGTGCCCACAGAGCGGCAAAACGTTTGTCGTGGTTGCCTGCAAGCCAGTATACAGAGAAGCCGCCGTAGCTGGCGCCGGTGGCGCCTATGTGTGTCGGGTCTATGGCCGGTTCGTTGGCTTTCATATAATCGACGGCGCTGAGATAGTCGCGCATATTTTGGCCGGGATAGTCTTTGGATATCTGCTCTTCCCATTCGGTGCCGAATCCGGGGACACCGCGACGGTTGGGAGCAATCATAATGTATCCGTTAGAGGCCATCAGTGCGAAATTCCAGCGGTAGCTCCAGAATTGGCTGACGGCGCTTTGCGGACCACCCTGGCAGTAAAGTATGGCCGGATATTTCTGTGTGGCGTCAAATTTGGGAGGATAGATGACCCAAGTGAGCATTTCTTTGCCGTCGGTGGTGGGGACTTTCTTGGCTTCGACTGTGGGCATCGTGAGTTGTGCAAAGATGTCGCCGTTGATGTCTGTCAGAGCCACGTCTTCTTTTACGCCTTTCTTGGCTTTGGGGCCTATGCGGTAGATTTCGTTGGGACGAAGCATGGAATGACGCATGGTGACTACGGTTTTGCGGTCTACCGGTGCAAGGGTGGTGTAGTCGTAGAGCCCTTCGGCAACGGTGCTCACCTTGTGTGTAGCCACTTCCATATTAAATATGGGTGCTACACCCTGGTGATAGGCTATGAACCAGATGTTTTTGCCGTCGGGATTCCATGCAAATTCTTCGATGGTGTAATCCCAATCGGCTGTAAGGTCGGTTTTTTGTCCGGTGACGTTGTCGCGTATAAACAGGCGGTTCTTGTCGGCCTCGTAGCCGTCGCGTTCCATAGACAGCCATGCCAAGTAGCGTCCGTCAGGCGAGAATGCGGGATTGGTGTCGTAGCCCATCATTCCTTCGGTGAGGTTGGTGGTGGTGCCGGTGGTCAGGTCGTAAGCGTATAGGTCGCTGTTGGTGGATATGGCATATTCCAACCCGGTCTTTTTGCGCGAAGTATATACCAGTGTCTTGCTGTCCGGGCTCCATGCGAATGACTCGACTCCACCAAAGGGGCGCATAGGGGCTTCGTAGGGTTCGCCTTCCATGATGTCTTTGAGGCCTGTAACGGTCTTGCCGTCAAACGAGCCTACAAAGGGGTGAGGTATTTCGGTGACCCAGGTGTCCCAGTGCTTGTACATGATGTCGTCGATGACGCGTCCGGTAGCTTTGGGCAGGTCCGGGTAGATGTCGGCGGCTGTGCGATTGTACTTGACCGTGCCGATAAGGACAACTTTGGACTGGTCCGGTGAGAACAGGAAGCCTTCGATGCCTCCGTCGACGTTGGTGACGGCGTGGCGTTCCGTACCATCGGCGTTCATCACCCACAGCTGTGGAGTAGCGTCTTTCTCGGCATGTACAAAGGCAATGCGAGCGCCGTTGTCAATCCATACGGCCGAGTTTTCGCTTTGTGCTGTCTTGGTGATGCGCGTCATACCTGTGCCGTCAATGTTCATGACATAGAGGTCGCGGTTGGATTTGTTTTGAGGTACGCTTTCGTAGCTTACGCCGAAGAGCACGCGTTTGCCATCGGGCGATACGCGAGGTTCGGAGACGCGTCCGAGGGCTTCGAGGGCATCAATATCGAAGATGCCTGTGGTGCTTTTGAAGTCCGGACGGTCGATGATGTCCGCATCTTCGGCCAATGCGGCTGTAGGCGTCATTGCGGTGAGCATAAGTGCTGTTGCGCTCATAATTAGTGCTTTGTGCATAACGTTACTTATTTATGTGGTTTGTGTTTGAAGTTCTTTGAATTGGTCTTGCGTATGTCCGGTGATGCCGGCTTGCGCTTTTGAGTGGAGTATCCTGTGCCTTGGCCGTATCCGTTGCGGTTGTTTCCGCCGGAGGTTCCATAAGGACGGTATGCCGGGAAAAGCCTGCCTACGAGGTCTTGGCGGTGCAGTCGGCGTAGCGAGGCAATAATGGCATCGCGGCGTGTACGGTCGTACCAGAAGAAATATTGCCTCTGAGCTTCCTTTTCGCGTGCGTCTGTGGCGCAAAACACTTTTTCGCCGGTGTATGGGTGTATGCCCGAGTAGTATATTTCGGTGGCCAATGTCATAGGGGTGGGCGTGAAGTCTTGTACCTGCTCGAGGTGCATATCCAGGTCCTTGGTGCGCGCCGCCAGAATGGCCATATCTTCTTCGTGACATCCGGGATGACTGGAGATGAAGTATGGTATCAACTGTTGGCGCATACCACAGCGGCGATTTACGTCATCAAAAATTTCTTTGAAGTCGTAAAACAGGTCAAAGGAAGGCTTGCGCATAACCTCGAGGACTCGGTCTTCGGTATGCTCCGGGGCGACTTTGAGACGGCCGGAGACGTGATGCTCGATGAGTTCGCGGTTGTATCGGAGGTTGACGGCATCTATATGCGCATCGCCGGTGCGGTGCATCGACAGGTCGTAACGGACGCCGCTGCCTACAAATGATTTCTTGACGGCCTTGAGTGTGTCCACTCGGTGGTATATATCAAGGAGCGCCGAGTGGTCGGTGTTGAGATTGGGACATACGCGTGGGTGCAGACATGAGGGGCGCAGGCATTTGTCGCAAATGTCGGTGTCGCGTCCATGCATACCATACATATTTGCACTTGGGCCGCCGAGGTCGCTGATATATCCCTTGAAATCGGGCATTTGGGTGACAACCTTGACCTCGCGCATAATTGATTCGGCCGAACGAGAGGCGATGAATTTGCCTTGATGAGCCGAGATAGTGCAGAATGCGCAACCGCCGAAGCATCCGCGGTGCATATTGACCGAATGTCTAATCATCTCGTATGCCGGGATGCGTTTGCCGCGGTAGCGGGGGTGTGGCATACGCGTGTAGGGTAGGTCGAAGGATGCGTCTATTTCGCCGGTGCCCATAGCCGGGTACATCGGGTTGGCCTTGACGCCGCCGTTGCCGTATTGCTGCCATAGGGTAGCGCCGCCGTTGCGGCGATTGCTCTGCTGCTCGATATGCTTGAAATTTAGGCTTTGACAGCGGCGGTCGCGCAGACACTGTTCCCACGAGTTGAGTATGATGTTGTCTTCATCTGCCGCCGGGATGTCTGTGGCACGGACGCGTACCACCGTCTGCCGAATGTCTGTGATTTCGCCTATCGGCGTGCCGGCATCGAGGGCCTGTGCTATGGCTGTGATGGTGCGCTCGCCCATTCCGTAGACCAGTATATCGGCCTTGCTGTCCGGCAATATGGATGGGCGCAGTTGGTCTTGCCAGTAGTCGTAGTGTGACAGTCGTCGAAGCGATGCTTCGATGCCTCCCACCACGACAGGTACGTTCGGGAACAGCTTTTTGAGTATCTCCGAGTATACAATGGTGGGATAGTCGGGCCGTGCTCCGTGACGTCCCCCCGGAGTGTATGCATCATCGGCACGGCGCCGCCGTGCGGCTGTGTAGTGGTTGACCATAGAGTCCATGGCTCCGGCGCTGATGCCGAAGAATAGGCGCGGAACGCCCAATTTGCGGAAATCACGCAGGTCGTCTTGCCAGTTGGGCTGCGGCACTATTGCCACGCGGTATCCGGCAGCTTGAAGCGTACGCCCGATTACGGCGGCGCCGAAGGATGGATGGTCGACATAAGCGTCGCCGCTGAAGAGTATGACGTCCGGGCGATCCCATCCGAGCGCTTCGATTTCTTTGACGGTAGTGGGTAGCCACAACCGCTTGTCCATCGAGCCTAAGGCCAATTCGTCTGCGTACTCCATAAGTTGTAACTATTTACCCGTATGGTTTATGTCGGCGGGCTTGTCGGAGAGCCGCTGTATGCGGTCTTCTATTTTCAATACGAGGTCGCGCAGACGTGCGGCTTCCATAAACTGCATGTCCTTGGCGGCCTTGAGCATATCGCGACGCAGAGCCGTGGCCTGGCGTTGCAATTCCTCGGCGTTCATATATGCCATAACGGGGTCTGCGGCGATGTCTGTCTGCGGCGCGTATTCGCTCATATACGGAATGGGCTTTGCGGCCTGTGTCTTGGCTTGGCCTTGGCGCGATGCGCGTTTGGTTGTCAGAGTCGCCACTTCGTCGGGGTCTTCGTGTCCGATAATGGCGTTGCGGGCTTTTATGATGGCTTTGGGCGTAATGCCGTGCTCGGCGTTGTATGCCAGCTGGATTTCGCGGCGGCGGTGTGTTTCGTCAATTGTGCGCTGCATCGACTCGGTGATATGGTCGGCGTACATGATGACGCGCCCGTTGAGGTTGCGTGCGGCGCGTCCTACGGTTTGTGTCAGCGAGCGATGGCTACGCAGGAAGCCTTCCTTGTCTGCATCGAGGATGGCCACAAGTGACACCTCGGGCAGGTCGAGACCTTCGCGGAGAAGATTGACGCCGATAAGTACGTCATAGACGCCGGCACGTAGATCGTCCAGGATCTTGATGCGATCCATAGTCTCGACATCGCTGTGTATGTATGCGGTCTTGATGTCGAGTTTGGTCAGGTAATCGTTCAGTTCCTCGGCCATGCGTTTGGTCAGCGTGGTCACCAGTGTGCGTTCGCCGCGCTCCACCTGTCGGCGTATTTCTTCGAGTAGGTGGTCAATTTGGTGCGTGGACGGGACGACGGAGATTTCGGGGTCGAGCAGCCCGGTGGGACGTATCACCTGTTCGACGATGACGCCCTCGCTGCGTGCCAGTTCGTAGTCGGCGGGTGTGGCCGATACATACAGTGTCTGATGTGTCATCGCCTCGAATTCTTCGAATTTGAGCGGGCGGTTGTCCAATGCCGCAGGCAGGCGGAATCCGTATTGCACGAGGTTCATTTTGCGCGAGAGGTCGCCGCCGTACATGGCCCGTATTTGCGGTATTGTGACGTGGCTTTCGTCAATGATTGTCAGGAAGTCTTTGGGTAGATAGTCAAGCAGGCAGAAAGGCCGTGCCCCCGGCTGACGTCCGTCGAAGTAGCGGCTATAGTTTTCGATGCCGGAACAGTAGCCCAGCTCCTGAATCATCTCCACGTCATAGGTCACGCGTTCGCGCAGGCGTGCGGCTTCCAGCGGCTTGCCTTCGCGGTTGAATTCATCAATTTGTTGCCCGAGGTCGAGTTGGATTTGCGCAATTGCAGCAGCTTGACGCTCCGGGGTGGTTACAAACAGGTTGGCCGGATAGATATTGAAGCAATCGTGACTGCCCATATTTACGCCGTCTTCGGGATGTATCGATGTGATGGATTCGATTTCATCGCCCCAGAAGACAATGCGTACTACAATCTCTTCGTAGGCCAGACGCACGTCCACCGTATCGCCGCGCACGCGGAAGGTGCCGCGAGCCAAGTCGGTCTCGTTGCGGCTGTACAGCGCCGCCACCAAGCGTCGTAGCAGGTCGTTGCGCGTGATGTGCATACCCACCGACACCTTCAATGCCGTGGCATGGAAGTCTTCGGGATTGCCCATGCCGTAGAGGCACGAAACAGACGATACGACGACCACATCGCGACGTCCCGACATCAGGGCCGATACCGTAGACAGGCGCAGCCGTTCAATCTCATCGTTGATCATCATATCCTTCTCGATATACTTGTCCGCCGAAGGAATGTACGCCTCCGGCTGATAGTAGTCATAGTAAGATATGAAATACTGCACCGAGTTGTCGGGGAAGAACCCCTTCATCTCGCTATAAAGCTGTGCCGCAAGGGTTTTGTTATGGCTCAAGATGAGGGTGGGGCGCTGCACCTGCTCGATGACATTGGCCATAGTAAAGGTTTTGCCCGAGCCGGTGACGCCGAGCAACACCTGAGCCGGGACACCTTCGCGCACCCCCGCCACAAGTTGCTCGATAGCCTGCGGCTGGTCGCCCGTCGGCTTATATGCTGATTTTAGCTTGAATTCCATTGTCGTAACTCGCTAAGTCCGATAGGCAGCCGGGATAGTCCCCTTACCGAGCCCTCCCGTCTCTGCCCATCATACAAAGTTACGACTTCGCCGCGAGATACGCAATACCCGAGTTAAGTGCGTTGAATAAAAAGGGCTACGCCTTAATAGACGTAGCCCATAATAGCTTATATAGGAGTCGCAACGTTATTGATTATGGAAAACGATTTTAACTTTTTGAGTTTTGCGATTATCTCTTATGTATGCTATAAATGAAGTTTTATATTTTAATAATCCACTATACTGATGATTTATGCCTAAATCCTTTAACACGATTTTTACTAAAAGACGTCCGCAAGGCGCTTTCATGTATTCACTAAAAGTGTCTTCACGAAAAGCGTCATTATTACGGGTCATAAGGATTTGGTATTTTCTTTTTTTATCATCCCATGATTTAAAAATAGAAATACCACCCTTAATGCAGATAATCGAAATTATGCCTTGTGCTATAGTATACAGAATGCTATAACTCCATAGCGGAAAAGCCGAAGTACCTATGCCAATTAGAATAAGTAAAAAGGCATAAGTATTTAGGTATAAGTATCGTTGAAAAGTGGATATTGTACCCTTCATTTATTTCTGTGCGTACCTAATTGCGTTATAGAAGGCGTCAAGCACTTTCTTCGCAGCAGCTTCATCTGCGCCCTTAAGCATCATTGATGTGCTTTGGGTCCACGACTCATAATAGAAGTGGTAGGCGGGGCAGCAACAACCGAGGAATGTGCCTTCTTTTGTGTAGCCTGCTTCTTTGACGCTTGAAGGCAGTACGTACTTTACTTCTTTGTTTGTCGTAAATACCCAGCATGCTTTTGCATCCTTCACTTCGATGACACGACGATCGGTGATGACCAGATAGCCGTGTAGGCGGATGCCAAGGATGAAGTAGACGAGTTTAAGGATTGCACCGAAAAAGCGTGCAATAGGATTTGAAGAAGAAGCCCATAATTCGGCCTCTAATTCCATTACCAAGTTCTCGCCTTCATCGAGAACAATTCCTGAATTTAAGTATGGCATAGTGTTTTGATTGGATTATTCCATAGACGCCTTATAGGATATTGTTAGTGCTTTTGATTTAATATATGTATATGGAAACGATGTGGGCGTCCGCAATATTATTATATTACGACTTCGTTTTCCGATGTGGGTGAGGTTATTTAGCCTGGTTATGAGATTATTTTTTACCTATCTCGTTTTGGTAGTAATCCAGTTGTTTTTGGAACTCGGTATCGCCACGCATGCTGCGACCTTTCATGATTATTTGGTCGAACTTAGCACGCCAAGCGTCAGCTCTTTTGTTCCAGAAGATTACTTCCGGGTTGAATATGTAAGAGAATACAGCCGCAATTATGCCGAAGACGATGAAGAACGAGAAGCCGTTTGAGACCGCTTCTCCACTGAAACCATCGGAGATGATGACTATCAGTGCTATAACAAAGCATACGCCTAAGAGGATTATCAGGCGGTTGAGGAATGTTCCGAAGAATCCTCCTTTGTATCTTGCGTTGACGCAGGAGAGTGATAGGAATTCGATGATATCCTCCTTTGTGTTGGGTACGGGGCAGAGGGTGATAGCATCTATGATTTCTTTTGTCTTTTCTGCCTCGCGACGTCTACGGGCCCATACACCGCTGTCAACACTGATACCGCGAGAGTATTTAGAGTTGATTTCATCTATTTTGTTGAATAGGAGGGTTGCGGAAGATGACGTGCTTTTTTCGGTCGGGACTTCGTATCCACATTCGCATTTAAGTGTCATCGGCGGAATTTGTTTGCCACAGTTGGGGCAGATACGTCCGAGAGCCTCTTTACGTTCTTGATCACGTTTTTCACGGCGCGCATCAGCTTCTTTGTTGAGTTCGCGTTGACGGCGTTGCAGTATAGAGTTGATATATATCTCCAACTCTGCGATATCGACACCCTCTGCAGTGGCTCGTTTGACGAGTGCTGCTTTTTCATTTTCTTCCAAGACGCCGTCTTCAAGTGTTGCTTGAATCAGGTCTTCTAATTCTTTTGAAAACATATTATAGTACAATTTAATGGGTTAAACACTTTTGATGTTCTGTATCTTATATAAGATGGCCAAGTATATGATAACTATGATGCCATTGATTATTGCGTATAGGGGCATGGCAACACTCGTTAGTGAAAAGCAGATATTGCTTATCGCTAAAACAAAGAAGAATAGCGTTGCGAGTACTCTTGCGTTTGTGCCGATTCGAGCTGATTGGTATTTTAGCCCCATCAACGGAATGAGTGTACAAGCAAAGCATACAAAACTTCCGATTAAGGCTATAATAGCATTTGGATCCGGCTCTGCAATGTAGTACACGAGATATCCGAACATTGCGGATAATAGGACACTTATAAGTGTCATGAATGGATTGGCTTTCATTTTAGTATTTTAGTTTGGTAGTGGAGGAGGGGTGAGAGCTATGATTTTGAGTAGTTGCGGTATCTTTTCGATGTGTTCCCATCCGGGAAGGCCGGGCATCCATGCAAGAGTTTTGTTGTTGATACTCTTAGTCGTTACGAGCTTTGAAAACTCGTTTTCGGATAGCGGCCCGGTTGCTGTACCATCGATATCGACATATATTGTCGGGAATTGGCGAGCTTGTATGCTGTCAATACTACCGGGAATATACATCTGTTTCATTGACTTGTTCATCATTTCGACCATTTGTGTTGCCATAGTCATACCGAGACCAAATTCAACTAATCGGTCAATAGAGAAGAAACTATTATTGTCCATAGCTATGTTTGTTTAGATGGTTGGTGGTGTAGGCGGTGCAGGTGGCATTCCGGGGACTGGGGGCGGTGTTTGCACTGCGAATAAAGATGCAAGTTCGGGAACGTTGCCGGCTTCGGCCCATTGTGGCATACCATTTTTCCAAACAAGAGTTTGACGCGTGATTTGCCCGCTTTGAGCCATCTGTTGAAGTTGAGCCGTATTGAACGGACCGGACTGCTGTCCGTTGACAGCGATATAATATGCTGAAGTGGGTATTGGTGGCGGCGTATTCATTGCATTCTGCATTTGTTGCCCCATGCCATTCATCATACCTGCCATTTGAGAGCCCATAGCGCCCCCCATCATCATACCTGTCATCATTCCGGCCGGATTCATTCCTCCATTGCCGCCGCCGACATTACCCATTTGGCCAAGGCTTCCTGCGGCAGTTTTCAGTACGCTTGTCTGCTGGTCAAGCGCATGTGCTCCCATAAAGTTGGATTCGGTTTGTAGCCTTTGGGCACGTTGGGCTTCTTCTCGCTGAATCCGCATTGTATCCTCCATATTCGAAAGGCTGATGCGTTGGGTCTCTTGCAGGTTCTTTATGCCAAGGTCTGTTTGTGCTTGGATCACTTTGGCTGTCTGTCCGCCGGTAAGGCTCTTCATCTCAATATAAGCATCGGAGTCTTTGTCGATGTTGATGCTTCCAATGTCGATGTGCTTCATTTTAACACCGAATTCGTCCAGACGGTCTTTAAGACGAGTTTCGAGCAACTCGCTTATCTCGTCTATTTTGCGTTCCATTTGGACGGCCGGCATTCCAAGGTCAGACGGAACATTGGTGATGATGCCTTTGATCTTACGAGTCATAGCATCAGATATTTGCTTTTTGAAGGCGTCTAAATCGAAATTTATCAGCCTGTTCAACTTGATAAATGCGCGGTAGTCTTCGAGATAGAACGTTAAGGTGCCTTGGACGCTGACAGGGATGGGGTGGTCTGGCAGTCGCGGATCGGTTACATCAAAGTAGGGTATTGAGAACCGTACTTGGTTGTTGCCCTGGAGATTTATGAAGTATATCTCAGCTTGAAAAGGTGATTCTCCACCGAATGCAAGTCCAACGATACTTGATAGGACGGGGAAGTTGGCCGTCTTGATAGTGTCATCATACGGACCTTCGATAAAGTCCTGAAGTGTGCCGTCTTTTTGCTTGTACACAAATACAGCCAATTCGCCGTCTTTTACTCGTAGACTGCTGCCATATCGTATAGCATTCTCGCGACTGGTCGAATTAACATCTTGGCCGAGAGGCCTCCATTTCCATACGAGGTATTCCTCCTCGTCACAGCGGATGACATTCATCATTCCGCCGGATTTTCCTTTGCCGAATAATCCCATTGAATATAGTTGTTTAATGAATAATTGCTTTTTTGCGTAGTTTTATAAGACGCAATTTTACGTCTTTTCTTTGATTGCTTTCAGTCGTATTATTTACAGCTCTATTATTTTTCCGTATATTGAGAGGATACCAATACATATCGAATTCTCGCTGTTCAATTTCCTCTGCCTCAGCTTCAGTAGCGGTGTGCTCCCACTCTATATAGCAATAATTGTCAATGAAGGCATCCACTATATATCGCGCAATACCATCCTCGATTACTCCGGCAGATGTCTCAAATTTGCTTTCGGTCAATAGTGTGCATAATGTGACGCGTAGTGTGGATAATGCAGCACTCTGCTGATGTTGACAGATATGCCAATTTAAGCTTGTATCTAAACTCGGACTTATGCCAAAATAAAGAGCGAGATATGACTTTCCATCGATTTCTTTTTGGAAAATTCCATCGCTTGAGGTTAATCCGAAGCAACCATTTAAGAGATCTTCGGCAATATCCTCGCGAAACCACCAACGATAGACGCCCGGCTTACGCCTCGTTTGTAGTTCAGCTCGAAGTTTCTTTACCGATTCTAAATGCTGCATAAGCTCAACGGAAGATATGATGTTAGATACTTATTGCATTCTTGCGAAGTTCTCTCAACTTTTTGATGGCTTCTTTCAGTATATGGAAAGCCTTCATATAACGGAATATACGCATCAGACGCGCTATACGCAGGGCTTTGAATGCTGTAATTGGCAGCGGAATGAAGAAGTTGATATAAAATGGGAATGTCGACAGGATATCAATGAGCCCGTAGAATGTACAGCAATATCTAACGCGTCCCCAAAAACCTTGATATTTAGGGGAGATGAGATCAGCGCACCATATTCGAAGAATGACCTCGACCGTGAATATGTATGTTGTGATATGATCTACCCAGTACAGCCATTTGCCGTAGCGCTGTGCTATGCTGTCGTAGGTGGATAGAAACACCTCTATGGTTGAGATGACGATAAGCCCGATGATGATGTAATCAACAATGTTGTGCCATATCTTGGTATGGAGATTGTCGTCGAATACTCTTCCAAGGTTATTCTTGAAATTACTGATTTTGCTCATCAGAATTTGTGTGCTATGGCATTATGTGCCAGGTGGTTATTTGCTGTATTCTATTCTGTAATATTCGGTTGTAGGAACGACTGCTGCTGCCTCAACCCACAAGTAATTGGTGAAGCGCATACGTTCGTTCTCAAATGCGAGATATATGGTACGGTTGCCTTTGGTCGGAATGCGTCCGTTGCACGATTGTGTCCCTAACCGCGAGTAATTGACGTCATAGTTCAGTTTGGATGCAACGGATGTTCCGTCTTGGAATTTCTTGGCTTCTGTTGCATTGCGGAAAACGTACATATTGCAGTAAGCATCTTCTTCGGTGATGGGACGGTTGTCGTCCAGCAGCATATTGATGATCCCGCTGCGACGTGAGCTTTCATATACCGGGAGCTTGAATATCTTGATGCTGTGGTATGATTGCTGCATATTGTCGGCAAATTTGCCGTCTGTGGCACGGGATTGTTCGCTTGTGGACAGACGCATTGAGAACAAAAACTCGGAAACGCCCTTTGGTACGGTCACCGGAATTACGGCAATCGATGCGCCAGAGAAGGATGCTTTAATCTTGCCGCGGAGAGTGAATTTGCGTGGTTCATCAAATAGCTTTCGGATTTTGATACCCTCGTGAGCAATGGCGCCAAAGTCGTTCTTGGAACAACTGACTACTTTTTTGCGCACATTCGGACGAGTGGCCGAAGTCCCAGAAGCGGGGGTAAACGCAATATTCGCCGAGACATATTGTCTGCTATGGGGGTCTATTTCGACGAGATATACGGCGGCAAAATTGATTTTTACGGAATCGTTGACATTGGCTGTATTGTAGCTTTTAAGCTTTCGATGTGTATCGGCATTATATATGGTTATGCCGGCCGTGCTTTCGCATTGGATGTTATAGCGTAGGATATCGCCGCTTAGCAGGTAAATAGGGTAGGTGACCTTTTGAGTTAATAAGTGGGCTTGACCGTCAAAAGTCGAGGCTGCATCGTTATTTATCCCGGTAGACGAGCCGGATGAGTCACTCGAGGCCTTGAGCGCTCGTTCTTTGAGTGCTGTCAGTCTTGCTTCGAGCTTGGCACAATGTGCATGGGTGGCGGCATTCATCGATTCGGCATTGTATGTATAGTGTATCTGTCTGATATTTTCGATGATAGAAGCACTATTGGTCGCGCTGCCGTCTTCTACTTGTGCAATGTTTGCTTCGCCTTCTTCGACTTGTTTCAAGATGTGATTGTACATTGCAGCATCACGCTCGGACAGTTGGACAGATCCGCGGGAGGTCGTATCTGTCCCTGCTGCATCTGAAGTACCGCTACCGCATTTGGCTACGGCAAGACACACTAAAACTACAGCAAGTATGATTAATGCGATTGCGCCTATTCTTGTTCTGAGCTGGTCCATTGTTCGTTTAACATTTGTGCGAAATCCGATTCGGGGTCTATGTCTGCTCCGTTAACTTGAGCTTGTAATTGTGACCGCATATTGCTGTATGAGTATTGTTGATACTCATTGCCCCATTTACTGTTATCCACGTTTTTCTTAAACCATATTATATTTTTGTCAAAGAAACGCTGGGCTTCTGATTGACGGTTATGCTGGCATAAGTAAGCAATGACATCGGTCATATATCCGTAGTAACAGCCTCCGTTGCCGGGATAATTCCGGTCTTCGTATTCCAGCGGATGGTATTGCCATGCATCCTCAAATCTGTCAGCTTCGATAAGGGCCTTGTACAACTTTGCGGTTACGTAACGCTCGTACTCGCCGTTGCGGAATTGCATGTCGTATGTCGAGAGATGGTTACCTGACACATTCTCGTATACGTCAATAGCTTTGTCAAGCTCGCCGATGGCTAAGTATTCGTCGATGAGGCGTTTGGCGCCTTTTTCAAACAACTTTTTGTGTACATCGCCTAATGCTTCTTTGGCTTCGGAGAGCTTGCCTTCCTTAATCAACGCTTCGAATTTGTCATACGCGTCTTCATTTTTGCTGTCCGAACACGTCTGTTCGATGGCTGCAAAAATGCCTATGACTATAATTATGGAAATGATGGATATGGCTTTCATCTGTATGTTATGTTCCAGTGATAGTAAAGATTGCTTCTCAAGTCAGGATGCCTGATTGACACCCTGACTTGAGAGCATTGATGAACTTATTATCGTCTCTTTTTGCCTGTTATGGCATTAAGTATCGTTCCTCCTACTTTGCGTTGGAGTCCTTGCTTCGTGGTTGGTATCCCTGTTTTGCGTGCGATTTTCTGTTTCACTGCAGTGATGCCCACCGCACGCTTTAGTGAGAATGATAGTCCCGGTATTTTCATAAAGTATTATTATACAAGATGATAATAATCTTCTTCCCCTTTCTTCGGCTTATTGAACTCTTCGAGGGTTGGGTTTGCTATGTCAAGGGCCGGGTAAAAATGCATAACAAAACCCACCGGATCGTAATCATAGCAAAAGCGTGGATGACAAATAGCTACGTCTATGCCAATCTTTTTGAAGTCGTTAATTACTTGCTGTATCTTACGATTGCTGCTTATATCTATTGTGCCATCTTTAACTTTTTTACAACATTCGCCAACTGTACGATATATATCACAGATATCATCTTTATTTGGTGTCATAGCTGGCTTTTTAAGTATGTGCAAGGCAAGATTTGGGTAGATGCTGTTGAACTCTTTACGGAGATTAAAGATTTTAGAGTTCTTTTTTATGTTCATTGAAATGTTAAGCATATTCCCTATATGTTTTTGTGCCATATTTCAAGATTTTATAGCTAATTAGCAATGAGACTTGCTAATCAACTATAAAATACATTGAATTGTGCGTTGCTGTTCGATTACTTGCCGGCAGCAACGAGGGTTATGTTGTCGTCTGCGAGCTTGGAGTTGTCGGCGTTGGCTACTTGTACACCTATGCCGTACATATCGGCGACTTTTTTCTCGAAGTTGCCGACTTTGAGGTTGCCACCGACGGTGAGTTCGCCGCCTACTTTGCCTTCTGCTCGGATGGATGCGAGAGTTGCATTGTCATCGGCGAAGGCGCCGCGGCATGTTGCGCTCTTGTAGACACGGAGTGTAGAGCCGAAGTTCTTTTTGAAGTTGTCTTTGAGCGTTTTGACCTTCATGCGGCCATCTAATTTAAATTCTGCCATAGTTGTATGATTTTAGTTGTTGATATGACGTTTTTTATGCGTTTTGGATTTCGATTGCGCGTTTGATGATACGTGCGCCCAGCTGGCGAGTGGTCAGATTCGCATCGTAATCGAGGTCTATAAGCCCGGCGATTTCTCGCAACCCTTGTTTTGTATTCTCGTAGTCCGTGTAGACTACAATGGAACCTTCTTCGGTGCGATAGATTTCGTAGGGGCCGTATTCGGCATGGGCGATTCCTTTTGACGGAATTTTTTCGCCTTTCAATTCGCCGATTAATTTGGCACCGAATTGCCGCGTGTTCCAGTTGTCGTCATATTCAAAGCCTATTTTTTCGGCAATTTCTCGAAGTGCGCCTTTTGTGTTGCTGTATGTCTTGCGGACAGAGAACGAACCCTTGATGTCCTCTACGACAAGGTATTCGCCTATTATGATTTCGTTTTTTGTTTCCATATAGCGAGGCTATATTATTATATGGTTAGTATTGTATGATAAAACTTTTCTTTATCGATGATGTTAGATTCCCAGTGTATCGAATATTCTGTTTCGACGTCAAACCTTGGGTTGCTTTCGGCTAACTTGCTTTCGAGCTTTTGCCAGTATTTGTGTATGCTGTGTTTGCCCTCGGAGATATTCATAGGGTAGTTGTCGGAAGATTCCTTGCTTCCCTTGACATACATTTCGTCATTGGTGACAAATACGACTAAGCCATTGAGGATGTTGTCGAAACGCCGGCGCAGTAGCTCGATGCGTTTGACGTCTTTCCAAAATCCGTACATTCCGAGGTTTTGTGCTCCCTGGTTCTTTACGACTAAGACTTCCTTGCTTAGCTTGATGCCGAAACGGGATATTTGCCGATTTACGCCTTTAGTCTTGTATTTGAGCTCGATAGGAACGTATTCAGTCTCTTTTCGGACTACGATATCAATGCGTAATTCGTTGTCCCAAAGGTCGCCATAACCTTCCAGTTCGGAGTTGGGAACATAGTATTCGATATCGACATCATCGTATCGGTTTTTCAATGCTTTAAGCCACAATGCGAGATGCATCTGTAGGTCGCGCTCATTGAAGAGCAACTCTTGGTTGCTCTTCAAGAACGCGGATACATCGTCTTTGACTAAGTCAACGAGTCTCGTCATTTCTTGTCTTTACAGAATCACGAACTCGGTGCGACGGTTAGCCTCCGGATTGTTGGGGTCTTTGGGTTCGGACGATCCTTTGCCCACGGAGCTGACACGTGCAGCGTCTACGCCTTCCTTGTTTACGAGGAAATCAACGGCAGCTTTTGCACGGTCTTGCGACAGCTTGAGGTTGTGCTCGGCGCTACCTTCAGCGGAGGTGTGACCTACGACTTGCAGACGCAGCTCGGGATTCTGGTTGAGGACCTTGGCCAGGTCGTGAAGCGCCAATTTGGCATCGTCGTTCAACTCGGCTTTATCCTGCTCGAATTGAGCGGCATTGAACTTACGCTCAATTTCCTGAATCTGTTGTACGTATACGGTGTCGCGTACAACGACCTCTTTTTCGATGACTTTTTCTTCGACGCGGACTTCACCCTTTGGTAGGCAAAGGGCAACGATGGCGCCTATAACGGCCAAGGCAACGATAATCCAAACCCATACGGGGATGCCTTTCTTTTTGTCGGGTACCGGGGGAACATAGCCGTTGAGGTACTCGAGACGGAAGCCGCCCTTCTTGCCGAAACCTTTGTCGGCTTCGGTGAATTCGGCTACTTCGATATCGTAGAGCTTTGCCTGCTCGATTGCGCGTTGGAACGATGGCTTTGTCCACATCTTGACAACGGCAACTTTGCGACCATCGCCATCAGTGATTACTTCGTTCTCGCCCTTGAAGTATCCGTCCCAATTGGCGTCCGTACCTTTTTCTTCGGCATAGATGAAGTTTTCGGCTACACCTTTGTCGGGATTGAGACTATTGGGAAAGGCTTTGCGTAAGTCCTCCAGAGTTGCGTGGGGGAACATAGTCATGTAGGCGTGTACCAAACCGAGCACTGTGCGGTTTTGGGCTTTGCCATATACTCTGATTTTACTTGACATGATAGGTTCGAATGCTTAGGAGGTTAGAGTTCGACTTCGAGTTCGGGCTCGGTCTTGACCATATCGCATAGCAACAGGATTGAGCTTGCTTCGTCCATGCCGAGAGCATCGGCAACCACGATGAGGGTGTTGACTTCGTCTACGGTGAGGACGTTGTCGCAGATCATAATCTGCATAAGAGCTTCATAGACGATTGCTACTTCCTGGTCGTCTACCTCGTTGGCGTTGGCTACCAGATATTCAGTTGCTTTGTCTTCGTCGAAATCTTTGATTTTTTCGATTTCTTGTTCAACGAGAGCCATAAATTCGTCTTCCGGGAGTTCAAGGGCTTCCGCTATTTCGCTTGTGGTGATGCGTTCGGCTTCTTCGTATTCGCCGTCAGCCCATATAGCAGCCGCAACGAGAGCAGCTATTGTCTTATCTGTCGTTTTCATTTGTAAAATTGTTGATTGTGAATTACTTGAAGAGTCTTTTCAGACGGTTTTTGAGTGAGCCTTTTGCTTTGCGGGCTTTGGCCATGCGTTCGCACATTGCCTTGCCTTCTTTGGTACGTTTGTCGATTTTGCCTGAGGCTGTTCGTTTTACTGCCATAATTTGTTGTTATTGGTTGATGAATAAATGTTTGTCGTAAGAATGTCAAAGTGCGTTATTTCCTACGCAGTTTGGCTGCTGCTCGACGAGCTTTGGCCATACGTGCACAGATAGCCTTGCCTTCTTTGGTGCGTTTGTCTACGGTGCCGTCGGCGGTCCTTTTGACAGACGATGATGTTGTCGTTTTCTTTTTCAGTTTGGCTGCTGCACGGCGAGCCTTGGCCATGCGTTCGCAGATTGCCTTGCCTTCTTTGGTACGTTTGTCTATAGTACCGTCAGCTGTCCTTTTTACTGCCATAGTCTTTTTTGTTTATGTGGTTATTGTTAGTGCTGATTATTTGTATATTCCTTTCTTCCAGCCATTTTTCTCGCCGTATGCATTTAGGGCAGAGAGTGTCATCTCGTCAGATGCTCCGCTGGTGTAATAGCGTTTTCCATCAGACTCCGTATAGCATATTTGGCAATATAAGCCGAATACCGTATCGAATTCCTTCTCAACTGATTTTACCTTTTTATTGCCGGAAATAGAGATGGAACCGCCGGAGTCTGCACGTCGCACGGATGCGAGAGTTTTGTCTCCATCAATATTTGTAATTGATTCTCCTTTTTTGACGGCATTACGTGCGTAACTATAGAATATTCCTAAGCGAAGATATGGGAACTTCTTATTGAACTCTTTTTGGAGAGTAGCGATTTTTTTGTTGCCACTGACTGTGATTTCAGAGGTTGTAGTTTTGGCCGCGGGTTTGGTTGCAGTAGTTTTCTTTGCTGTAGCTTTTGTGGCCGTAACCTTTTTTACAGTAGTGGTTTTCTTCGCTGCTGTTTTCGTTGCAGTAGTCTTAGTCTTAACGGTTTTTGCCATGTTGTTTTCAGGTAGGTATGGGCGTCCTCACGCGCTTGACGAAGAGTCCAAAGGCCAAGGGAATTAATACTGGATATATACCGAAGGGGGGGGAGGGACGGCCGGAAGTGATGATGATTGTCTGCTATCCTGTGGGATTGTGGCGGCCGGAGCTGCGTCGGTATACAAAAAAGCGAGGGCTCTTTACGAGTTGCTCGTTCCGTCGTTCCGGGGCTCTGACAAAGCCTTTCTCGCTGGGGAAGGAGCAACGCAGAAGCCCACGCAGTTATTGCAATATCGTCACTGCCGGCACCGTGGCAAGGCGGTGTCTGTGGCGGTGACGGGGTATTACAAACCCACAGGCGTTCTACTGTTGCTATATCCTTGACAGCGATGATGGAAATTTGTCAGATTTCGGAACGTCAAGAATAAGCGCCAAGTATACGCTTTTGATAATATGTCGTGTATGTCGCGCCGTATTGCGCTGCGCTTCATACGATGTTGCCCGCCGCTCGACCCCCTACGGGGCTTCTGCTTTGTTATACGGGTAACTTTTTCGCAAAGTAAGGCGTTTTTTTTGATATGACAAAATTTTTATCAAAAAAACGTCAAAAAATGTTTCTGAGGCCGGAGGATGTCTTCGCTTTGAAATTCGGGGGGGGGTAATATGTTGGTATGCAGCAATATAGCGCGGAGTGTGCGTGCGCGGCGTTATATCGCGTATTTTTTGTGGGCGATAGGACGTGTCGTGTGTCGTCGGGTGGACGGGTTATCGGTCGGTGTTGAGTCGGGCTATGCGGTCGCGTTCGACGGCGAGGATGCCGGGAAGTGCTTTGAAGGCGTGGATGGCGCGGTTGGTGGCTGATAGGGTGTGCGGCTGGGGCAGGCGCACGGCGATGGCATTGATGATATTGTAATCGTAGATGACGACGGCATTCATCCGCTTGACTTGGGCGAATAGGGCGGCGCGTACGCTGTCGGTGCGTGTGTAGTTGATAATCAACACTCCGGGGTTGTACATTGTGCTGTCTTCGGGGATGTCGTTGGCGGGTATGGTTTCGGCATCAGTAGTGACGGCTGCTGTCGGCTGTTGCCTATGCGATGTGCAGCCGCAGAGTATGGCGATGGTCGCAAGTATTGCGGTTAATGCTTTCATTTGGTGCGGTTTATCGTTGTTCGTGGTATGTGTCATCGGTATTGACGTCCCACACGTCTTTTTTTGAGTCGAGACCTTGGATGGCGTTGACGGCGGCTATGGCGGTGAGCATTGAGTGGTCCATATTGTTGTAGCGGTGTTGTCCGTTGCGTCCGATGCAGTATAGGCCTTGGATGCTGTCGAGGAAGGCGCGTATGCGCGGCATTGCGGCGTAGGTGCCGTGGTAGGCGGGGTAGGCCTTGGGTACACGTATGCGTATGCTGTCGCGGATGTCGGTGTGGGTGTGGATGATGCCGATGCGGCATAGCTCGCTGACGGCCATGCGTACGAAGTCCTCGTCTGTCATGTTCCATAGCTTATCACCTTGGTTGCAGAAGTATTCCAATCCGAGCCATACGCCATGTGTCGGGGCAAGGTATTGCGACCAGTTGTTGAATATTTGCAGACGACCGAGGTGGACGCCTTTGTCTTGGATGTATATCCAGGTGTCGGGTATGGCTTTGCCGCCGTGTGCGCGTATGGCCAGGCTGTCCACGAGCAGTCCCACGGTAATGAAGTCGCGATAGGGTAGGTCGGTGGCGGCCTTGAGGATTTCTTCGGGGATGTCGATGTCTCGTAGATTTGGTACGAGATTGCATAGCGGCATGGAGGATAGGACGTAGTCGCAAGGGATGTCTTGTCTATTGCCGTCTCGATCAATGGCGGAGACCGAGCGTACGTGGCGTGAGTCGTCTATATTGACGGCTGTCACGCGATGGGAGGTGAGGATTGTTCCGCCGTGACGTAGCACTTGTTGTGCAACGGCGTCCCATAGTTGGCCGGGGCCGTATTTGGGGTATCTGAAATGGTCAATAAGCGATGTTTCGACGTGAGTGCCGTCGCCTATTCGGCGGGATATCATATTGCGTATTACGGCGCTTATGGATAGCCCTTTGACGCGTTGGCTTCCCCAATCGGCGTTCATCTCTGACGGGTGTATGCCCCAAACTTTGGTGGTATAGTCTTCGAAGAACATTCGGTAGAGTGTTCGACCGAATCGATTGATATAGAAGTCTTCGAGTGACTTCTCGGGATGACGCGGGCATATCCGAGCACGCGTGTATCCACAGGCCGAGCGCAGGGCGTTACATAGGCCGATGTTGCGCAGCGTGCGCCAAGATGCAGTTACGGGATAGTCGATGAATCGGCGTTTAAAGTATATGTGACTTACGCGCGGGCGCAGCATCATGACATTGTCTTGGGTTTCGGGGTTGCCGTCGTAGTCCAATATTGATTTCCATCGGTCGTTGACGATGTCGGATTTGCTGAAAAAGCGATGGCCTCCGATATCTATGCGCAGTCCGTTGTGGATGATGGTGCGGCATAGGCCTCCTACGCAGTCTTCTGCCTCAATTACGATGGGCGTGATGCCGGTGCCGGACAGAGCCAACTCACGGGCGGCGGTGAGCCCGGCCGGTCCGCCGCCGATGATGACGGCGGTCTTGGTGCTGTTTTTATGGGCTGATGTGTCGCTGTTGAAGGTCATGTGCGTCATATAATCGTACAAAGATAAGCGTTTTTCGGCGTATTTGTGCTATATTTGCGTTGCTAAAAATTGCGAACAAACAATGTCACGCCGTAGCGAATTGGGCCGTATGGGCGAGCAGTATGCCGCCGAGTACCTCATTGCCAAGGGGTATGCAATACTTGCACGTAATTGGCGAATGGGGCATCTCGAGGTCGATATTA
>DLLT01000043.1 GCA_002478045.1 Porphyromonadaceae bacterium UBA7555 | reverse complement strand
CGCCGATGTATTCCACGGTCTTGGGTATATTGATGGCTTTGATGGTGTTGTGCGAGCCACCGTAATTTCGGTTAAAACCGATTACTTTCAGGCCTTCGGGCAGGGAAATCTCCAAGTCCGAGTTCTCGTTTTCGGAATACTCGGAAAGCCACATAAATCCGAATACGGGATACTCCGTGCCGTTGATAGTGACTTTCTCGGGCACTGTGACTTTGCCGGAATATTTCACGTCTTTATCGTCGTTAGGGATTACGATAGCTCCGGTGTACTTGTATATGGAGGCATTGTAGCTGTCTCGGACGGTCTCATTGACGGCGTATCTTAGATTGCCCACTGTGTATGTCGGCAGACAGAGGAACGAAGAAGCAGCATTCGGTATGCCGTCTTCGATAGCGCGAATTCTTTCGAATTGACCCCACGCCGGGTCGGCCTTGTACGCCTCTATTGCCGCCCTTGGCACATATAGCGTTGCACGGTCGTACATCGTAGGATGGTAGTCGTAGCCGTGGGGGTCATCGGGATTGTCGTTGGGGTATAACGGATCTTTGTCCCATTTTTCGAGGCGGAAGGCATCCTTATGCGCTTTGGGCGGATTCTCGTATTCGCAGGTAATGGCCATAATATCATACGAACTGTCACAGAAACCATCGCCAAATTCCGGCGACGCATCTTTGTTGGCGGATTTCTTGATGATGAGATGTTTCAAGTTGCCGGCACCTAAAGATCCTGATCCGAGTTTGATTGTCCCCGGCACGGTCAGCACAGTGTTGCCACATGCGAGCGAGTATGCGGAACATTGTTCCACGCCGTCTTCGAGGACTAAATCATCCGCGTAGACAAATGCTTGGTAACCAATTTTCTTCACAGACCCGGGGATTACGAGCGTTCCGGGCTTTCGATAAGACAATCCGTCAATAACCTCCACACCATTAGGTATGTTAAACGACTTTATCTCAAAAATTGGGGGTGCAGGGTAATATCCAATTGCCTTAATGCTATTGGGTAGCTCAACAATGAGGTCCTCGCTGACACTTTCTATATTATTGGTCAGTTTGACAAACCCGGTGACCGGATACGTCTTGCCATTAACAGTGATTTTGCTCGGAATAGACACAGTCCCCGAGTATTTTATGTCGCTGTTTGAGTTTGGAACAACTACTGCACCGGCGTATTTATATACACACCATAAGGCGTTTTCATTAGCCACCTCATTAATCTCATACGCAACACCATCTATAGTGTAAGTCAAGAAGTCTTCGCCTAAGAAACCGGCAGAAGCCGAATTACCGCATACAAATGACATTATACTGGCAACGAACAAAGCCAGCCATTTTATATTTTTATTTTTCATCGCGCTATTGTTTTATAAGTTTATAAGATGACACTATTTTGCCGTCAACAATCATAGATATGATACACAGGCCATTGGGAACATTTCTCAAATCAAGCGTACATGTCCCATAGTTTTCTGCTATTGGGGTGACTATTTTTGTCTCGCCAGAAGTAGAGATAGAAAAAAGAGGCTTACTACCTGAATATAAAGTTGTATACTTGATGGTTGCTGTTTGCGTGTTTTGATCATACAATACCTCTGTAATTTCGTTAGTACTTTGGGCGATGCCAAAATCTTCAGGGTCGGGGATACCCGTTATATAATAAGGTATTTTATTGGGGCCGGAAATGATAATCTCGAGAGAATCGTTTATTGTTGCATTGAGTTTACGCGTGACCGGCGTAGAACTCGGGGCAACCTTGCATGTGAAAAACTCGCCTGTTTCAAGTTTTTTTACGACAATCTTTGTCTCGTTTTCTGAGGCAGGAACCGTGATTTTTATATATTTAGAATTAGGCGAATATTCCACCCCTGTAAACGGCGTAGGCAACATAGTGTTGTAGTTAATTGTAGGGTCTCCATAGACGTGGAAATTCTCACGCTGGTATCGCAAATAGTACGTATCATTTTGCCAATTTACGGTGTCCCAATATCCGCCACCTTGTACGAGTTCGGTGCGTGAATGTCCCCGGCTCATAATATCGTATAAGCGATATATCGGCTTACGTTGTACAGGGTCCGTCCATTCTTTGTATGTATAGGTGTTTGGCCAAATCGCATCAATCATACCAAGAAGCAGCGCATCGCTATAACCGAGATATGTGAGGTTCGAGGAGGCTATGGCAGCTATACCACCGGACGTTCTACGGGATAGCTCGGCAATAATACAATTTGAATATGTATGGTTGGCTGTGCTGCATGCGATACTGAATATCAGCGGAGCAGAGTCGTTAAACGACATTTGACGGCAATCCTCATCAGTGAATGGATATGCGACCCATCGGTCATTTCCTCCATGGCCATTGTATACAGCAAGATTGACTCCTCCCTCAAATGCATTCTTTACATCCTGTGCTGTAGCATCCCATTGAAGTAATGGCGGTTGGAGATAATAGGGCATTTCGGTATAATTCCCATCCCAGTAGTAATCCCATCTTCTCGGATAATCTCCATAGTCTACTGTATAAAGGCGTTGAACGCTTATGCCATTCTCTTCAAGGATGTCGTGTATATCCTCAAGCGTTGGGATAAAACGGCCATTATGGAATTCAGAATTATTCCAATGTGCAGTTGCAAGAAAGGCTTTATTGTATATGTCCGTTCTTGTGTATAAGCCCTTTTCGTATTTTATGATTTTTGAGACAGCCTCAATTGCATTGGATTTACATGATGCCAATATTCGGCCATATGCAACATCCGGGAATCGATCGTTGCTCGAATCAAGACACATATAAGGGTAGTCTGTCGGAGAATCCTTTCTCTCAGGCTCCCCCGGACGCGGTATCCACCCATCGTTTGGAAATCTTTCCTTTACCGAATAACCGGGTATGATGCCGTTTGTACCCATAATTATGACAGTGGTGAGGTTGGGCAACGTATTGTAGTAGTACCTGATGGTACTATTGACTTTTGCCTGTGTCCAATCCCATATTCTTTCAACAACGTGAACCCTGTATCCGAGGTTTTGCTTCCATTCTACCAAGCTGTCTGTCGCCTCATGAAAATCTGGAGTGCACGACAAAACCAACATATCCTCTGTATCATCGACTAACTCTGCTACATCAATAGGTTCCTCAATTACGATTTCGCCTCCGTTTATACCCATTGTTGCTACCTGCCTGTCTGTCGAGAAGGCCACGGCCTCCTCGCCGAGGGTCTCGGTGAGCATACGGTCGGTGTAGGCATTGAAAGCGGCGGAACGTGTGACACCGCCGACAGACTGTGTCTGTGCCTGCACGGTGTAGGCGATGTCGATATCGAGGGACGTGAAGATGCGCAGCACGCCGGTTGCTCGGTCATACTTCATAGGCATCACCGTGATGGTGTATATCGGACGGTCGCGATAAGTCTGAGTATCGGTCACGCGTGCAAGGTCCGAGGGCATAAAGCCTGAATACTCCACGCGTGCCACTGCAATTTGGCGCGGCTGGCCGATAGAGTCATACTCTATCCGCGGATTATGGTCAAGGTTGACCGGAATGTCGATGTAAGTACTATCGCGCACGATGATTTGCGGCGTTCCGCTGCCCTCGGGAGCAATGCGGAAAGCCTTGTAGGGTAGCGCCGGCAGTCCGGCAAAGGTGGTAGAGGACAATCCGGAGACGGACACGCGACACGTCCCGGCGACAGAGTCGGTGACAGTGCGATCAATGCGGTTGAGGGTGAGCGAGGCGGACATACCGTCATCAGACTTAGACATCCGGAAGTCGTAAGGGTCGGCATCCGGGTCCACGTTCGGTAGGACAAAGCCTCCCGGCGTGGCCGTCTGTGCATACGCACAGCACATGCCCAGAGCCACTGCCGTCAGCAGCGCTTTCAGTCGTCTGGTGGTTCTGTTCATAACAAATTAGGTATTAGGTTAATATTAATCTCTCCTATTCATTCTGCTTGAGTGTTTCAGAGCAAGGCATCGGAGAGTATCGCTGCAAATTTAAGCAATATTCACCCGAAATGCAAATATTTTATAAAATATTTTTTGCGGAAATAAAATGAAAGATTCAGATAAGAAGTGC
>DLLT01000008.1 GCA_002478045.1 Porphyromonadaceae bacterium UBA7555 | reverse complement strand
CAATACCCGGCTCGGTACAACTAGGTATGCTCGCAATAGATGCACGCGAATTGGAGAGCCTCAAAATTACAAAGTCCAAAATCAATGGCGCATCTCCGTATCTTGGCTCGGCTATCTGCCCGAATTCTCCGTCAATAAAAAAGATTACTTGCGATACACCGTTCCGCCGAAGACAAGTGGCGGTGCCTTCGGGCTCTATCACGGCTACGACATGTACGACCGCGCCACGCTGTACGTGCCCGAAGAGGCTATCGAGGCATACAAGGCCGCTCCGGAATGGAAAAACTTCAAGAATATCTTGCCCATCAAGGACGGCGTGAATGACGTGACGGCGGATGATGCACAAGTCGTTGCAACCGAATATCACGACCTCTACGGCAGACGCCTTGAAGCACCGGCCGAACGCGGCATCACCATCCGCACGGATATCTACAGCGACGGCACTCGCTGCTGTACCAAGGTGCTTCGCTGAACAGGCCTTACGAAAAACTGCGTATAACACCTGGACATAGGGCAGTGCCATCTAAGCCTGACACAAACAATACACCTCTGCCGCGATGGTCTGCGGCAGAGGTGTGCTGCTTATGACAGGACACTACATCCTCAATAGACACTATACGAAAGAAAATTCGTACCTTTGCGACATAAAAGCAAAAGCAAATCCGTACAAACCAAAACATACATACGTCATCATGACACTGTTTGAAAAACTCACAAGCAACGCTCGCACACACCGCCAGCGCATAGTGCTTCCCGAGGGCACCGAACCACGCACTCTCAATGCCGCCAACCGCATCATCGCCGATGCCTTGGCTGACATCTTCCTTATCGGCGACCCGGTCGAGATACACCGTATGGCTACCGAGATGAACCTCCCCGAAATTTCGCGTGCAACCATCGTCAATCCCGCCGATGAAGCCGTCATTGACCGCTACGCGCCCCTACTACTGGAGTTGCGTCGTTCCAAAGGTATGACCGAAGAGGAATCCCGCCTGACAACAGCCAATCCGCTGTACCTCGGCTGCCTAATGGTGAAAGCCGGCGATGCCGATGGACAAGTGGCCGGAGCCATGAACACCACTGCCAACGTGCTGCGTGCCGCCTTCCAAGTCATCAAGACACGCAAGGGCATCAAAGTCGTTTCCGGCGCATTCTTAATGCTGCTGCCCGAGGGCTCGCCTTTCGGCACAGACGGCATCATGGTGTTTGCAGACTGCGCCGTAGTGCCCGAACCGGACGCCGAACAACTGGCCGATATAGCCGTCAGCACCGCTGCCACCGCACGCGATGTAGCCGGCATCACTCCACGCGTGGCAATGTTATCCTTCTCCACCAAAGGCAGCGCCCACGACCCCGCAGCCGACAAAGTAATCCAAGCCACAGCCTTGGCACATAAGATGGCGCCCGAGCTGATGATCGATGGCGAACTGCAAGCCGATGCAGCCATCGTCCCCGGCGTGGCCGCCTCCAAAGCCCCCGGCTCGCCCCTGAGCGGGCGCGCCAATGTCCTGGTATTCCCCAACCTGAGCGTCGGCAACATCTGCTACAAACTCGTCCAACGTCTCGGCGGAGTACAAGCCGTAGGACCAATCCTCCAAGGCCTCGCCGCCCCGGTCAACGACCTCTCGCGCGGATGCTTCCCCGAAGACATCTACAAAACCATCATCATCACCTGCAACCAAGCCATAGGGCTGAAACAACAATAAATCACACTCGCGAGCCGGGATCAGCGCACACCGCATCGGCCCGAAACGCCACCACCCAATACATACTACTATGCTTATATTAGTGCTCAACTGCGGATCGTCATCCGTCAAGTACAAACTCATAGACACCGACACCGAGACAGCCCTCGCCGAAGGCGGCGTCGAAAAAGTCGGAATGGCCGACACATTCCTCAAATACCGCAACCGTGAAGGCGGCAAAAGCATACGCCAATTAGGACACGCCGACCATAAAGGCTCGGTCAAGGCCATACTCGATTTACTCACCGACCCCACCGAAGGATGCATCAAAGATTATAGCCAAATTCTGGCCGTAGGCCATCGCCTGGTACACGGCGGCGAAAAATTCAACAAGAGCGTCCTCATCGACGAAGCTGTCAAAGACATGGTACGCCAATGCTATGTCCTGGCTCCGCTGCACAACCCCGCCAATATGACCGGCGTCGAAGCCGTCGAGTCCATACTGCCCGATGTACCTCAAGTAGGCGTCTTCGACACCGCATTCCACCAGACCATGCCCGCCAAGTCGTACATCTACCCCCTGCCCTATCGCTTCTACGAAGAAGACGGCGTGCGTCGCTACGGCTTCCACGGCACCAGCCACCGCTATGTAAGCCAACGCGTATGTCAAATTCTGGGCTGCGACATCGCCGACAAACGCATCATCACCTGCCATATAGGCAACGGCGGCAGCATCACTGCCGTAGACCGCGGCAAGAGCGTGGACACCTCTATGGGTCTGACCCCCACCGAGGGCCTAATGATGGGTACACGCGTGGGCGATGTAGACCCCGGCGTCCTGACATTTCTGATGGAAAAACACGGATATACAGCCGCCGAAATCCGGCACATCATTAATAAAGAATCGGGCGTACTTGGCGTCAGCGGCGTCAGCTCCGACATGCGCGAGCTCGAAAAAGCCGTCGGCGAAGGCAATCCCCGCGCCATCCTTGCCCTGGACATCTACCAGCAACGAATCATCAAGTACATCGGCGCATACGCAGCCGAAATGGGCGGCGTGGACATCATCGTATTCACCGGCGGCGTGGGCGAAAACCAGACCGGACTACGCGCCGACGTATGTCGGCCCCTGGCATTCATGGGCGTCAAAATAGACGAGGAACTCAACGCCCGCACTCGCGGCACCGAGACAATCCTCTCCACAGACGACTCGGCCGTCAAGGTCGTGGTCGTACCCACCGATGAGGAACTAATGATAGCACGCGACACGCGCGACATCGTCAGAAAGCTCTGACACGTCATCATACACTTTACAGCGGACGCACGGCGTATCTTCCCGCCGTGCGCCCACTGTGTCTACAAAGCCGCATACAATGGGCAGAAATATACCAAACTCGCATTGCTCTTCTTATATGAAAATCTTCAATATTGGTTAAACACAGGGGGACTGTCTTTATTCTAATGTTTTTTATACTAACTTTGTAACAACAATAGGGCATAACGCCAAATCGTGCTGCAAGACGCTACAAATCGGCTACACTTTTCTATGCAGAAAATGACATGCAACATTTGAGAACAAATGAAGTTACATATAGATGCTACTTTCCGAACCATATTTGGCTTATAGGCATTTGGGGAACAATGTAGGTTTATATGGTAATGAAGACTTGTATGGGAAGGCCTCAGCAAGAATGGACACGGCGAAAAAAAACGCTTCACAAACACTAACTATAGCCCATAAGCGATTGAGCGTTTTATCTATCCAAAAAAAACGAGATAGACAGTATATGAAAGTGAATACAAACATATAGCCACACTAAATATCAGTGATTTACAAACCATTGCGTATGAATACAGGCATCTTGAGCCGGAAAATTATGCGGCTGTTGAAATCATTTATCGTTTGGACTTGCTTCATCCCCGTGGCAATACTCAACGGCGGATTACGTGAATATGTACTGGTCAGGCTTGTCGGAGGAAAGGCGGCATTGCCCATAAGCGGGGTATTACTGAGCATATTCATCTTCCTGACAATATGGTTCGTGCTTCCACGTTTATCAAAAGACTTTGATATGAAAGACTGTCTGACAATAGGCATTTGCTGGGCATTATTGACCATCGCCTTCGAATCTGTGTCGGAAATTGCCGGAGGCAGCAACATCACGGAAATTCTTGCCGCCTACAATCCATTGACGGGCAATCTGTGGGTGCTTGTGCTGCTGACCACCTTGTTTTCCCCGATCTTATTGAAAATTCTCAGACGGATTTAGTGGCATAGAAAGCGATGGTGACAGCCCTCACGACATAAGCTTCAAGCAGGCTTAATATACATCTTCGAAATATCATCATTGAGTCGAATAGAATACTTGACACTTCGAATTTTATACTATTTCTATCGCCGAGCAGTTACGCCCACATTCTATACACAAGCAAAACACCGACAAAACCGCATACAACGGGATACAACTTCATTGAACATTGCCACATAAGCATCCATTTGTCAAGCGCAGAGACACAGAAATAAGCTCACGATTTTCAATAATTTGCGTAAAGTGTTGGCAATTCGCGAAAAATATCTACCTTTGCAACGTGTGCATTACAGCATACTACAAAAGCCATCTACGATGAAACTCGGACACATGACAGCAATCATATCAACTGCACTGGCAATGACCCTATCGGCATACGCCCAAGGCGAATTGCCGGACAGCATACGCACGCCTCGTGTCCCGATTACAATGCCGACCGATACCATTGACCATACTCCGGCAGCCACCGTCCTGCCGTCTCAGTTCGAGGCCTCAAGCAACGCAGCCTACGACCGACGCGCCCCCATAGACCGACAACTGCCCCCCGTCAACTCCGCCGCCTACACCTACCGAGCCTATCCCTTCACCTCCGGTATTGCGCCCATATACACCTGGGACACAGGCTCTATATACGCCTCCGGCGCATCGACATCCCTACCCGGAGCTATGGGCATCGAAACGGGAGCACTCAACTTCCGCCAAAACTTCGGAGCGTTATCGCTGCACCTCTACGGCGGCGCATCCAAATACGGATACTTCCGCGGATTGGACACCCGATGGAACTTCGGCGGCGATGTCACCTACCGCTTCAACGATCAATGGAGCCTTACGGCCTTCGGCGGATACTCCACCTCAGGTGGACTACCCCGGCCGGCATTAGCCGGATTTTATGACACACCCTCTATCGGAGCATTTCTCGACTATCGCTTTGCCCGTAAATGGGGCGTGCGTATGGGCATCCGCAGCGAGCGCTCGATGCTCTCGGGACAATGGGAAACCCGCCCCATACTCGCCCCATACTTTATGCTTGGTGGACAGCCTATAGGCATAGATGTCGGAGGCATACTCTACGAACTTCTGCGTTCCAAAAGCGATATGGGTCCGCGCAATCCCACTATCGGCCCGCCGGTACAAAAACTCTCCGATACATTTCACTGAGGCCACACCGGCACTCAACCGCTCGCCCTTTCTATTCTCACCCTCCAAAAAAATTTCACCCCAACAAGTACTACCAAAACACTCTGCAAAACACATCAAAAAAAACGGAAAAAAACGCACTTCGGCTCTTTTATTAAAAAATATTAAGCCTAATTCAAAAAAAATGACTAACTTAGCGCCTTGAAATAGACACTGTACTCGGGATGCTATTTCCAGACAATTAAAAGAATTTACAAATACACCATAACACAAACCAACAAAAACCTCAACCTCAATGAAAAAAGCTACACTATTAGCTATTGCATGCGCCAGCTTGTTAAGTTCCTCCGCATGGGCTCAAGAGACTGCACAGCAGGAGATTACATACGTGGAAGATCCCGCTCAAGGCTACCTCTTCAACCGATTTAAAGACAATTGGTTCATCACCGCAGAAGGTGGTGCCAATATCTACTTCTCGCACGGCGACAGCGATCGCAAGACCTGGGACCGTTTTGCTCCTGCCGCCGGACTATATGTCGGCAAATGGTTCTCTCCCATCATCGCTCTACGCGTTGGTGCCAACTACATAACGCTTAAAGGCCTGTCAGACGTACGCACAGAAGACTGCATACTTGACGATCCCCTCGTAAACGGCAAGTACAAACAAAAATTCAACCAAGTAGGTCCCGTATTTGATGCAATGCTCAACCTCACCAACTGGTGGTGCGGATACCATCCCGGACGCCGCTACAACGCCATCTTCTATGCAGGTGCAGGCGGCTATTGGACATTCACCAAAGACTACACCACCGACGCTCAAGGCAACGTTACCAAATACAACGGATACAAGCGCAACAAAGACCGCGTACTCGTATTCCGCGCCGGCCTTATCAACGACTTCCGCATCAGCGACCAGGTACACCTGTCTCTGGACATCCGCTATAGCGGTATCGACAACCACAAAGACGAAGAAGGCGAAGGATGGAACCGCACAAGCCATGACCTGGCTGCATTCCTGGGCGTAACCTATCTGTTCAACAAACGCGAATGGAGCGCTCCCGTTGTTCCCGTATGTCCTCCCGCCGAGAACTGCGATGCTTACCGCGCACGCCTCCAGGCCGCCAACGACCGCATCAAAGACCTCGAAGACCAGCTTAAGGACTGCCTCAACAAACCCGTTCCCGAACCCGTTGTTGAAAAAGCGCCCCTGGCCACCATCTACTACCCCATCAATATCTTCCGTCTGACCAAGAAAGACGTAGGTCTGCTTGATGCAGTAGCCGGCGTGATGAAAGACAACCCCGACAAGAAGTACGTAATCACCGGCTGGGCCGACAACTATACCGGCAACGATAAAATCAACGAGCGCCTGCGCTGGAACCGCGTAAACGGTGTCAAGAAACAGCTCATCCGCAAGGGCGTATCCGAGTCGCAACTCGATGTCAAGATTGACAACGCCAACCTCGTAGACCTCGGCGACAAATACGCAGCCCTCGGCCGCGCTACCACCATTGAGGAAGCCGAATAATCACCGGAGATTCTACGACCAAAACATAACCATACCGCCGACCCGACTTGTGGTCGGCGGTATTTTTTTCACACAACCTTTTTTTATAGCGCAACTTGCAGTGCATAAGCACAACAAAACCATCCACATGACACACAAAGCACGCAACTCCAACATCGAGATACTGCGCATCATCAGTATGGCAATGATCCTAATGCTGCATTTCATCGGCGCAACATTCGGTCTTCCCACACACGCCCAAATGCTTGGCGGCGACCCCGTAGCCGTGGCTAAGGCCGTGACCGAAGCCGCAGCAATAGTCGGCGTCAACTGCTTTGTACTCATTTCCGGATATTACGGCATACGCGCCACATGGCGCGGCGCCTTCGGATATATTTTTATGTGCGAATTTGCGGCATTGTTCGTGTATGCCGTAAGATGCATTGACCGAGGTGGCCTCGCCGATGGATTCGGACAGACGCTGATGGTGCTCTCGGACACCAATTTATGGTTTGTACCGGCGTACTTCGTTTTGTATTTGCTCAGCCCTATACTCAACAGCGGGTTTGCATCGTTACATGGGCGACGACTGCATCTGATGCTCGGCATTATGGCTTTTATCAACATCTATCTCGGATGGTATCACGGAGGAAGTATCAATCACGCCGGGTACAACATTATGCACCTTATATTCATCTATTTTATCGGGCACTACATCTCGCGTAACGCAAGCATCACAAAGCGATTGACCCCGGCGATATACTTCCTGATATACGGCATAATGGTATGTGTCACGGCATTATCCTTGAATTACGCCTACAACAGTCCGTCGGTTTTGTTGTCTTCAGCCGCGTTGTTCCTGGCTTTTGCCACCATGCGGCCACGACATTCTTCCATCGTCAATTGGATAGCCTCATCAGTATTCATGGTCTACCTGTTGCACAAATCCCCTTACTGTTGGCTCAAACTGAACCTGGCCTTACGTACCTTCGAGGCTACACACAGTCGTGTCGAGTTCCTTCTATGGGCGGCCGCACTGTTTGTCCTGATATTCGCCGCGTCAATCCTCGTAGACCAAGCTCGCAAATACGTCTACACCCTTGTGCTGCGCGGATTACGGCGTTTCGCGTACAAACAGCCTACCGAATAACCTCGTCATACGGCAAAGCACTATGCGTCCCGATTCATCAGTAGGACATTTCGCCACAGAGGGGAACGGCCAAGCGGTAGCGAAGCTGAGTGGTGGTGAGGTCTTGCGCCAGCAGGAACATCATCTTGGTGATGGCCGCCTCGAAGGTCAAGTCATGCCCCGATACAACGCCGATACTTGAGAGCATCTCGCCGCCCACGTACCGCGTGGCGTGCACGCCGCCATTGCCGCACTGCGTCACATTGAGTATGGCCAATCCACGACCGACACCATTCTTAATGCAGTCCATAAACCATCTATCAGTGGGGCCGTTGCCGGCACCGTAAGTGCGCAGTATGACACCTCGGATGCCGGGCGTGTTTAGCAAATGATTAAGTGTACGTGCGTCCAATCCGGGATACAAATCTATGACCACGACTGCCGGATTCATATCATACATCGGATGCAGTTTTGTGCCGACAGACGGACGTGCCAAGGCCTTGGGCTCAAAGTGTATGCCGAGGCCTATCTTGGCCAGTGCCGGATAGTTATGACTCTTAAAGGCATTGAAATTGTCGGCACTACGCTTGGTCGAGCGATTGCCGCGCCACAGATAGTTCTCGAAAAGTATGGCCACCTCTCGCACCATCGGGCCGGACCCGTCAGGGTCTTTGGCGGCAGCAATTTGCAGTGCCGTAATCAAATTTTCCTCGCCATCGGTGCGTACCTCTCCTATGGGCAATTGGCTGCCGGTAATGATTACCGGTTTGCTAAGGCCTTGCAGCATAAAAGATAGCGCACTGGCCGTATAAGCCATAGTGTCTGTGCCGTGCAAGATTACAAATCCATCGTAACGGTCATAGTTGTCCGCTATCGAACGCGCTATCAACCGCCAATGCTCCAGATTCATATCACTGGAATCTATGGGCGGATTGAACTGTATATTGTCTATTTCGTAGTCAAGTTTCTTAACCTTAGGCACATTGTCCATCAGATGCGTAAAATCGAAGGGACGCAGTGCGTGGGTCTCGGCATCTTCTATCATGCCGATGGTGCCTCCGGTATACACCATAAGTATACGCGGTTTTTTGGTAGTCAAGGACATGGGTATTGGCTGTTTTGTGGCTTGGAATATTGTCTAAATCGGGTTGCCGTCAACGTCATACGGTCTGTATCGTTATGCCTCCGGCTTTATCCTCCTTGTTATTTGACGCTTGCGCCGGGATGTACCGGACCGGTGGGGCCTATGACGACAAGTCGTCCGTCGGCGTCTTCGGCGCTCAGAATCATACCCTGCGAATCGACGCCGCGCAGACGGCGTACGGGCAGATTGGCAATGAAGCACACCTGGCACCCTACGAGGTCTTCGGGTTTGTAGAATTTGGCTATACCGGAAACAATGGTGCGACCGTCTTCCGTACCATCATCGATGGTAAACTTGAGCAGTTTGTCAGCTTTAGGCACACGCTCGCAAGCCTTGACCGTACCTACGCGAAGATCGGCTTTCATAAACGTATCGAAGTCTACATCGGGCTGCTGAGGTGCCGGTTGCCATGCAGCTATGCTGTTGGCCTTACGGATATCTTCGAGGCGCTTGAGCTGTTTCTGTATAGTCTCATCATCTATTTTTTCGAAGAGGAGTTCGGCATATCCGATTTTTTGTCCGGCAGGCAGGACGCCTTTGCCGAGGTCTTCCCATTGGAGTTTGGTGATGCCGAGCATCTTGCAAATCTTGGCGGAGGTGAAGGGCATAAACGGCTCGAAAGCGATAGCCATATCGGCGCATATTTGGAGTGCGTAGTTGAGAATGGTTGCCACACGCGTCATATCGGTCTTGGACACCTTCCATGGCTCGGTCTCTTGCAGGTATTTGTTGCCGAGACGAGCAATGTTCATGGCCTCGCGCAACGCATCACGGAAGTGAAAGTGTTCGATGCAGTCTTCGAGTGCATCTTTGGCCTTGATGATGTCAGCTTTGAGGGCGGTGTCCACATCTTCCGGAGCGCCGGCGGCCGGGACAACGCCGCCAAAGTACTTGTGAGTCAGTACGACGGCACGATTGACGAAGTTGCCGGCGATGGCCACCAACTCATTATTGTTGCGTGCCTGGAAGTCGGCCCACGTGAAATCATTATCCTTGGTTTCGGGTGCATTGGCAGTGAGTACATAGCGCAACACGTCCTGCTTGCCGGGGAAGTCCTCGAGATACTCGTTGAGCCAAATTGCCCAGTTGCGCGATGTCGAAATCTTGTCGCCTTCGAGATTGAGAAACTCATTGGCAGGCACATTGTCCGGCAGATTGAAATTGTCATCGTATGCCTTGAGCATCGTCGGAAATATGATGCAATGGAATACGATATTATCCTTGCCGATGAAGTGTATCAGGCGTGTTTCGGGGTCCTTCCACCACGTTTCCCAGGTATCGGGATACAATTCCTTGGTATTGGAGATATAGCCTATAGGCGCGTCAAACCACACGTACAGCACCTTGCCTTTGGCTTCGGCCAGCGGCACGGGCACGCCCCAATCGAGGTCGCGCGTGACGGCACGGGGCTGCAAGCCCATATCAAGCCATGATTTGCACTGTCCGTAGACATTGGTTTTCCATTCCTTATGTTCGTCCAAAATCCAGTGTCGCAAGAAGCCCTCCCAGCGTTCGAGCGGCAAATACCAGTGACGGGTCTCACGTTTCACGGGAGTACTGCCGGTGATGGCGCTCTTTGGATTGATCAGTTCGTCCGGCGATAGCGAAGTGCCGCAGACTTCGCATTGGTCGCCGTAAGCGCGAGGATTGTGGCAGTGAGGACATTCGCCGATGACGTAACGGTCGGCCAGGAACTGATGTGCCTTTTCGTCGTACAGCTGCTCGGAGGTTTTTACCACAAATTGATCTTTGTCGTACAAACGCTTGAAGAATTCGGAAGCGGTCTGTGCGTGTATCTTCGAAGATGTGCGCGAGTATATATCGAAAGATATACCCAAGCCCTCGAATGACTTTTTGATGATATTGTGGTAGCGGTCTACTATGTCCTGTGGCGTCACGCCTTCTTTCTTGGCTTTGATGGTAATGGGCACACCATGTTCGTCCGATCCGCAGACAAAGGCCACCGGGCGGCCGTTAAGTCTCAAATAGCGTGCGTATATGTCAGCCGGGACATATACTCCGGCAAGGTGGCCTATATGTACCGGGCCGTTTGCATACGGCAAGGCAGCGGTGATGAGGGTGCGCTTGTATTGTGTCATTGTCTATGTTGTGTTTCGGACGCATCGGCGTCCACTGTTTATTCTATATGCTATATAATAATGTGTAGTTTGTCCTTATATAATGTGTATTCTCTTTATATCCCGTGTAATGCTACTGCTTGTACTATTCCTATTTACGGCCTCATGTCTTTTGATGTCGGCACGAGTACGGTGTCTATTTCGGGTCTTTGAATACAAAGGTGATGGTGGCGCTGCCGCCTTCGGCATTGGCCGTCCCGGTGCGCGCAAACTTGTGCCGTCTTACCTCGCGCAGACACGCTTCTTTGGTGCTTTCCGAGATATTACCGTCTCCGCCGATGACCGTGGCTCGTGTCACCGCACCGCCGGCATCGAAGAGTGCTTCGATTTTGACTCGGCCGACCTTATTTGACGGTATGCTGTTTGAATATCCCGGGAAACCCCATCCGCCGGAGATGCGGCCATGGTTGACGCCTACGGACGATGAGCGCGAATTGGCCGGACCGGCCGAAGCCGGGTTGCCGGTGGTACGTCCGGCATTGCCGGTGTCGTCGTTGCGGTTGTTGGCGTTATGTCGCGCATTGGAGAAGGCATTGCCCACCCTCGATTGGGTACGGCGTGCCGTGGCCTGTTCTTCCTTGCGCTTATTGTCGGCCGGAGTGCCGACTTTCTCGGGTTGCTGTTTTTTTTCTATCTGTATCTCGGATGTGCGATTGGATGTCACCACCGGAGCGGGTTTGCCTACCGGACCATGGTCTTCAAGGGCTGCGCCGGTCTCGGGAGCTAGGCGTGCCGGATTGTCGACATCTTCGGACGTCTGCGCCGCCGCATCCTGCTGTTGGTGTGAGGGCACATGTGTAGGCGGCAGTTGTATTGTCTCCACCAAGTCCTCTACCTGCGCCAGCTCGATATACGGGTCGGGCTGCGGCGGCCATTCCTTGTCCGGAGACAGCGACAACCGACTCAGACACAGCCATAGCCACACCAACGCCGCTATCGCGACGGTGCCTAAGGCTGCTATATGGCGTGCTTGATTCATGCGCGATTATCTTGTCTCTGTATTTGAAGTAGATACGGAAGTCGGCGTGGAAGTGCCGGTCGTGGCGGTGGGCTGTCCCGATCGGGCATCTCCGGTCACGGCAACCGTGGCGGCATTGTCCTTTTTGGTGGTGGCGAGTACCATCTTCAGGTCGTTATCGGCCCCGAGGTTGAGGATTTCGACGACATCGCCATAGGACACTGCCGAATCACCGAAGACGGCAATAGCGGTTTCGGGCGCTTGCTCTTTGACTCCCTTAAGGAAGTCCACAAGAGCCTGTTGCGATGGCATAGCCATAGGCTCGCCGTCTCCGAATTGACCCCAAAGGCTTCCGTCTGCTTGTATAAATACTCGCGTTATCGGCTTCAGCGGGGTCTGCTCGGAACTCTGCGGCAGATTGACTTCGAGCGCCGTAGGAAACACGAAAGTCGAAGTAACCATAAAGAATACCAGTAGCAGGAACACCACGTCCGTCATTGACGCCATGGAAAATCCGGAAAGTATTTCTTGTTGACGTTTAAGCGACATTGGATGCGTATTTAAGCGACATTTAACGATTTAGAATGTCAAGCCGGCTCGTTGAGCAGGTCCATAAAATCCATGGTGCGCGCCTCAAGCATATTCATCACCTTATTGACACGCGCCACAAGATAGTTGTAAGCGAACATGGCCACGATACCTACGATAAGCCCGGCAACGGTGGTCACCAGTGCTGTGTATATGCCTCCGGCAAAATCGCCTATCTGGGCGCTATTGCCACTGGCGGCGATGGCGTAGAACGACTCGACCATACCGATGACTGTACCCAGGAAGCCGAGCATGGGGGCGGCGCCGGCAATGGTAGCCAGCCAGGGCAGTCCCTTGGACAGCGAAGCTATCTCCATATTGCCGGTATTTTCGATGGTTACAAGTACGTCGCTCATCGGGCGTCCGATGCGCGAAATACCCTTTCCGATAAGACGTCCGTACGGAGTGTCGGAGTTGCGGCACAATTCCTTGGCGGCATCTATCTCGCCGTCATGGATATAGTCGCGTATACGCTTCATAAAAGTTTCGTCCTGGCGTGATGCCTTGGCTACTATGATGGCGCGTTCGATGGCGATATACACCCCGGCAAGCAGCAGCACGGCCAGTACAATCATAATCCATCCGCCCGAAAGGCATAAGTCCCAAAGTGAGAGGCTCTCGGGTACGGTAGCGTTTGCAGTGTCTAACAGTATCATATTTTCTGATCGTATATTATGTATACAGTTTATTATTTCATTTCTAACATCTTAGTCCTCGACGTTATACTCAGCGGCATCTTCAGCAGCTTATGCCGAGGCTTTGACGTCTTGTCACTTGAGGCAGTCGAGGTAGCGTTGAATAGTGGTTTGCAGTCCCAGATATAGGGCATCACATATCAGCGCATGGCCTATGGATACCTCGTTTAGGTAAGGCATAGCGCGATGAAAATATGCCAGGTTTTCGAGAGACAAGTCATGACCGGCATTGACACCTAAGCCGCAGTTATGGGCCACCTTGGAGGCTGCGACATATGGGGCAACGGCTGCTTCCGGATCTTTGGAATACATATCGGCGTACGGCTTAGTGTACAGCTCTATACGGTCGGCACCGGTACGTGCGGCGGCACGTATATCCTCCTCTTCGGGGTAGACAAATATAGATACGCGGATGCCGCCCTCGTGCAGACGCTCAACGATAGAGCTCAGTAAATCAAAATTGGCGTTGACATCCCATCCGCCGGTGCTGGTGATGGCGTCCGGCGCGTCCGGAACAAGGGTGACTTGGGCGGGACGTACGCGCAGGACCAAGTCCATGAAACGCTCGTCGGGATACCCCTCAATATTGAACTCGGTACGCAGACGCGAACTAAGCGCCAGCACATCGCTGCGACGAATGTGACGCTCGTCCGGACGCGGATGCACGGTGATGCCCTGCGCACCGAAGTCTTCACAGTCGGCGGCCACCTTTTCCACATCGGGATTGTTGGCTCCGCGTGCATTGCGCAAAGTCGCTATCTTATTGATGTTTACACTCAAACAAGTCATATATGTGCATTGTGCCCTGAGGCATATTTTTATAGTGTTTAGATTATATTTACCCTTTCGTATTGAAATTTTGCCTAAATTTGTATCTGAAAGGGAGTACAAATTTAGTTAGAATTATCTAAATCTAAAAGATATTGACCGCAAAAGATGACATAAAGACAGAACTGGAGCGTCTGTTCCCATATACCGAGGATGCCTCGACCCTGGTGGTGAGCTGCCCAAAGTACGATTATTGTGCTTCGCAGCTATGTCGCGCTATTGAGGACTGCGATGCCCATGTGCTCAATCTCAATATTATAGATGCCGGAGCACCCGGCGCATCCGACGGCATAGGAATACCGCGCCACGACATAGACTACGAGGACACGCCACGCACATATATCGAGCTGCGTATTTCACACCGCAATACCGATGCGGCAGCACGTTCCGTTGCACGCTACGGATACACTGTCGAGTACACACGCGATGCCGTAGGCAGTGCCAAAGGCGACATTGACGGTCGCCTCGAGAGCCTTATGCGCATACTCAATGTTTAACCGGCATTGACAGACCTGACATTCAGCTCGTTTACCTAAAAAACCGAAACGCCATGACCATTGCCATATACGGGAGCCGCCAACAGCAACTATACACAGTACAAATCATGCGTATGTTGCGACATATCGTGCTGACAGGCACCGACATCGAAATGCACCCCAAACTTTACGGGCATCTCTCCGAATTGGGCGTATCCCTCGCCGGAGTACGTCAAGCCGCACTCTCGGAACCGAACCAAGAATGTTCGCTGGTGCTGAGCATCGGCGGCGACGGCACCTTTTTGCGTACCGCCGCATGGGTCGGCCGACTCGGCATACCCATCATCGGCATCAACACCGGGCATTTGGGCTACCTGGCGACAATGAACATCGATGATGTATCCTCGGATGCAGGCATTGACAGTATGCTCAACGCCGACTTCACCATCGAGGAGCGCACTTTGCTTGAAGTATGCTCTCCCGAGGTGCGCGGATGGCGATATGCGCTCAACGAGGTGTGCATCGCCAAAGACGACAGCGTGTCCATGATTCAGGCCGACACATTTGTAGACGGCGTCGAACTGGCCCAATATCGTGCCGATGGACTTATCATAGCCACTCCGACAGGCTCAACGGCTTATAATCTCTCTGTCGGCGGCCCTATCGTGCAGCCGACAGCTCCGGTCCTAGTCGTGTCGCCCATAGCGGCACACTCTCTGGGTATGAGGCCGTTGGTCATCGACGATCACAGCGTCTTGGACATCAGCGTCAGCGGTCGCGCACGTGCTTTTCGTCTGAGCCTTGACGGACGCTCAACGGTACTTCCAATGGATTCGGAAGTGCGTATTCGCCGAGCGCCCTTCGTATGCCGTATTGCCATGCGTCCGGACAGCGCATTCCCCGTATCGCTACGTCGCAAACTATTATTCAATTGAGTATTAGCGTCCGACACGCGGGAGCACTCATCCATCCGAAATCTGTCGTAACATATTTAATTTTGCTATATCACAGAAATTTCGGAAATTTGCACGACAATATCATAGGCGTAACCTAAGTCTTTAGGACCGCCCTACAAAGCCCCCTCTCCCACGGCAGGCCAATAAAGCCGAGCCTCAAAACCTCACCGTATTAACCCGTTATGGTAGAAACATCGGAAACATCGGAAGCTCACGCAAGCGACATCGCCAATGATGCCGCCGGCGCTAAACTTACGGTTGTCGTTCCGGTATACAACCGCGCCGAACTCGTGGGTCGAACCCTTGACAGCATCGCCGCTCAGACATTGCGCCCGCTAAATGTGATATTGGTGGACAACGCCTCCACCGATGCCAGCAAGGCCGTGATGCACAAGTGGAAATCCGAGCACAACGAGGTGGGCGGATTGAGTGTAAAACTTCTGGACGAGAGCGCCGTAGGCGCCTGTGCCGCACGCAACCGCGGCCTTGCCGAAGTGGCCACGCCATGGGTGATGTTTTTCGACTCGGACGACATCATGGCGCCGGAGCACTGCGCGAGAGCTATAGAAGCCGCCGACACACACCCCATGGCTAAAATCATCGGATGGGATGTGCTTTACGGCAAGGATGGAGGACCTTGGAAACGGCTGACCTTCCGCAACCGCGATTTGGGCTACAACAATATGTTTAACAGCAACTTCGCGACACAACGATATATGTGCCGTACCGAGTTGATACGTGCCGTCGGCGGATGGAGCACTGACATCGAGGTGTGGAACGACATCGAACTGGGCGCTCGTATAGCACTGCGCAAGCCTCGTTGCTACAAAATCAAAGCCAAAGAACCGACTGTGCACATATTCATCACCGAAGGGTCGCTGACCGGCGGATGTTTTGCCGCAAAGCCGGACAAGAAAACAAACACGCTCAAACGTATGCGCAAATACGCACCTTCGGCGTGGGTAAATCTCAAAGGCGTCATCCTGTCGGCACATTGCGAATTGAGCGGAACAGCCTCGGGTCGCCTGCTCAAGGAGACATTCATTCTTCAGGAGAAAAGCAAAATCCGCAGACGAATGCTATCCTTTGCCTACCACTATACCGTGCGCGGCCATCGCGGCATCGCTCGCATATTGCGGCCTTTCATGCCAAGCAAACTGAAATGAGAATATTGCTGCTGGGCGACGCAAGCCACTACAACCGCACCCTCGCCGAAGGGCTCATACGTCACGGGCACGAGGTGTGCGTAGCCTCGGACGGCTCGGCATGGATGAACACGGGACGCGATGTGGACTTAAGTCGCCGATTGCCCGGAAGTATCGGCGGCGCTTTACTTTGGGCAAGGCTGCACACGACCCTGCGCTCGCGACTGCACGGTTGGGACGTGATACAGCTTTGCGGCCCTACGTTTATGCGGCTGCGTCCCTCACGACTGCGCAGACTTCTGGATGACCTACGCCGACACAACGGCTTGGTCTGCCTTACGGCCATAGGCACCGATACGGCTTTTGTCAACATGTGCAAAGATCCGAACGGGCCACTGAAATACAGCGAATGGGCCATCGACGGCGTACCCACCGAATACGCGCTGAGCACCCGCGGTCGAACCGTATCTATGTGGCAGCAACCCGAATTATCCGATTATGCGCAATACGTCTACGACCACGTGGACGGAGCCATCACCGCACTCTACGAGTATCAGCTATCTATGTCTCGCTTAATCGAGCCCGAGCGTCTGGCCTATGGAGGCATCCCCGTGGACACCGCCGCGATAAAACCTATGCCTATAGACATCGAATCAAGCAAGCCCATAAGCATCCTCTTGCCCAGCCATATAGGACGCGAACAAGAAAAGGGCATACCCCAACTGATGCGCATCGCCAAAACCATCGAAAACGAATTTCGCGACAAAGTCACCATTCTCCCGGTTCACAACCTGCAATATGCCGAATTTCTGAAGAATATGGCCCGCGCAGACATCGTCTTCGACCAATTGTACAGCTACACTCCGGCAACGACAGCACTCCTGGCTATGGCCATGGGAAAAACTGTAGTCACCGGAGCCGAAAAAGACTTCAACGACTTCCAGGGATGCACCACTCCGGCTATCAATATCGACCCGCGCGACCCGGAGGCGTCACTTCCGGATATACGCCGATGTCTTGACCGCAAAATTCTGGCGGCAAACGCATCAACGGCACGCGAATATGTAGTCAAGCACAACGACTGCGAAGTCGTAGCTCAGCGCTACGAAGACTTCTGGCGCAAGATTTCGCACAACATCGGCAAGGCTTTATAGACCTTTATAGACAATGCTACTTCAAGTACTCATAGCCACCTACGGCGACAAAGGTCTACGGCGCACGGCATCTATGTCCCTGCCCGTCATCGACGGCGTGTCTTACCTTGTATCATGCCAGACCGGAGAGGACGCTGCTCCGACAGTGCCGGCGGATTTGCAGCGCCCGGATATTCGTGTAATCATGACACAAGGCCGCGGACTATGCGCCAATCGCAACCGACTGCTCGAAGCCGCCGATGCGGAATACGTCCTCACAGCCGATGATGATATGAGCTACACCGAGGCACAACTGCGCGCCGCCCTTGACAACCTCGGCGAGGCCGACATCACCACCTTCCGCATCGAAGGCGCCGGAGACAAATCATACCCGAAATCACGATTGAGCCTCGTACACGGTATGCCACGCGGCTACTGCCCATCGTCCGTCGAAATTGCTTTGCGTATGGAGGCCGTTCGCCGTTCGGGTCTGCATTTCTGTACATTATTCGGCATCGGCGCCCCGGCATTAGGCTGCGGCGAAGAGGATATTCTGATATGGAATGCCCGCCGTCTCGGACTAAGCATCGAGTATATTCCGGTCGTCATCGGGCGTCATACGGGCGGACCGTCCACCGGTCAACGCACGCCGACCCCGGCAGTATGGCGCGCTCGCGGCGCAGTGCTACGCCTTACACATCCGTACAGCGGATGGCTGCGTATAGCTCGACAGGCAATGCGCGCTCGAAGCCTTGGGGCACTGCGCCTGATGATTGCCGGAGCCGCATACGCCGTCCGCCACCGCTCCCAAATAGAAATATAATTCAGCTATCCGGCCACAACGGAAGGATTACCATCCTCCGGAGGCACCTCCACCGCCGGTGCTGCCGCCACCCCAGCTACCGCCAGATATACCATCACCGCCGGTACCAAATCCGCCGCCTCCGACAATCACCGTGGGCGCGAGCTTGGCTATCTTATAGGCTATACTATGCGTCTTCTTGCAGTTAAGACAAGTATATGTCTTGACGCCGACACCCTCTTGATCTTGGGTGGGGCGCTGCATCACAGTGTCCCGTACAAAGCGACATGTCCGGGCATGACAATACGGACACTCGCTGTATCCGCTGTCTTCGTCAAAGCGATATATCTCCGTTGTCCCGCACTTGGGGCACAACCACACATCATAATCCACGGACTTGATGCGTTCCTCGGCATCTTGCGCGGGCGTCAGATACTCATTGTCGCTTTTTTCGTCAAGTTTGCGCATCTTAGTCCCACAATTAGAGCAGTAGTGCGCCCCGTTGCGCCATCCCCGCATAATCATCCGCAGAGGGATATACACCAGCAACGTCATACCAAGCGTAAACCAAGCGCAAGCGCCCGAAACCCTGGATAACGTACGCGTAGCCTGATATTTATCATACGGCATCTTGCCTCGTACTCCGCAAAGTGCCACCAGCAACCATACAAACGTTATCAGCGTCGCAGTCACGCAAAAGCCTATATATAGCCACAGGACACTCATCCAATCCTCACGCTCCTGAGCTGCAATATCTTCGAGCATTTCGTCACGAAACGTTGGGTCGCTGAGCACCGAACTGATATTATCCACTGCCGCACGAATGCCGCCCGAGTAGTCGCCCTTTTCAAAGGCCGGCACCATAATATTGCGCTCGATGCGTCCGCATATTGCATCCGGCAGAGCGTCTTCGATACCATACCCGGTGCGTATCACATACTTACGGTCGCCCACCGATACAAGCAACAACAAGCCGTTGTCCTTGTCTTTGTCACCAATACCCCAAAGCGTAAACAGATCGGTGGCATAAGTGTCCACATCCGAGTCTCCATCCATATTGGGCAAGACCACAACGGCAGCCTGCACGCCTGTGGCTGTTCGAAGCTTTTGTAATGTTGAATCGATATGGGCGGCAGAAGCGGCATCTATGATTTTTGTCGGGTCGCTAAGATAATGATTTTTATTCTGCAGCTGCACATTAGGTACATCTTCGGGCGCATAGTATTGTTTTTGCTCTTGCGCCGAGACAGCGCCCACACTCACAAGCACAAGCGAGAGTATGATTATCAGCCTCTTGCAGGACATTAGCATATTATAAAATGTTTTTTAGTGATTACTAATATGGATATTCCAACACTCGTTCTCAGACTGCCGGAAGGCTCATACCGTTGAGCTTACGGTAGAGGTCGAGGGCATATACGTCCGTCATTGCCGAGATATGATCGAGGACGGCCTGAATTCGGTCAAACAGTTCGGGAGCGCCTACGTTGTACTGCCCGGGGACCTGGCTGAGCAGTAGCCGCGAATAATTGAGTTCGGGGTAAGTGACGGCATGTATCATCTTTTCGAGCAGGAAAGTCAGGATGCGATTACCGGCCAACTCGATGTCCACCACCTGCGGAGCACCGTAAATCTTGCCCCACGATAGGCGCGTGGAGCGCCGATAAGCCTCGCGCTCGCGCTCGCATATATGGTCAAGCAACGTTCCCTTGAAAGTGCCTGACAATATGACACTTTCATTGTCTATGAATGTGCCGGCACAACAACTGACCAGGCGCCCGACAACGCCGCTGCGCAGATACGAAATCTTTTCGTTGGGATCCTTGACACGTTCCATCACCTCAAGCACATGGGCGCGGGATTCATCGTCAAAATATGCCAATAAGGCATCCAAGACCTCGTCCGTGCCAAGAATTTTCAATTTATGGGCGTCCTCAAAGTCCATGACTTCGTAGCATATATCGTCAGCAGCCTCAACGATGTACACCAGAGGGTGTCGACAAAAGCGCAACGAACCTTCGGGCGAGGGCATTCGCAACATTCCCAGGCGCGTAGCTATACGCTCGAAGTCGGCGCGTTCGCTCTCGAAGAACCCGAATTTGCCCTTTGCTCCGGCCAGTGATGAGTCATACGGGTACTTGACTATGGAGGCTAACATCGTGTAGGTCATGGCAAAACCTCCGGGACGGCGACCGTTGAACTGATGCGTCAGCGCTCGCAAAGCATTGGCATTACCTTCAAAATTGACGATATCACTCCACTGTCGCGCGGTCAGTCGTTCCTTAAGTGTCCGACCGGCACCCTCGCTGAAGAAAGTGCCTATGGCCTTTTCGCCCGAATGACCGAAAGGCGGGTTGCCAAGGTCATGAGCCAGGCACGCGGCAGCCACCACATCACCCAAGTCGGCAAAAATTCCGTCCATAGGACCGTGGCGATGCACCAGTGCCGCCGCAATTTCATCGGCCATACTGCGGCCGACACTACTAACCTCCAACGAATGGGTCAGACGATTGTGCACAAAGACACTACCCGGCAACGGGAACACCTGCGTCTTGTTTTGCAAACGCCTGAAAGGCGAAGAAAACACCAGACGATCATAGTCGCGGCGGAAGTCTGTGCGTCCCACCCCGACAGTACGCGGTTTGTGGTAATCCTCGAGACCGAAGCGGCAGTCATCTATCAGCCGCGCCCAGTCCATCTTTGCATGTGTCTGCTTATCCATTGAAAATAAAAAGTAATTGTTTGCCTAATTCCGGTGGAATATCTGCGCCGACAACAGCGCTACAGACGACAAATTTAGTCATAATCCCACACATACGCAACATCACTGCCCAACCGCATCCATTCTGAAGCAACATATAGCATATCTCTAAGTATTACAAACCTTTTTTACCTTTTTCAGGCGCAATTTTGTCAAAAATTGCATAGGCAGGCATGGGATTACGAAAAAAATTGCTAACTTTGTGGAAATTTGGAGATATGGCAACCGAGTCATTAGATAAATCACTGCCGCGCATAAGCGAAAAGATGCACGTACTGACACAGCGCTACGACACTGTATGTCAAGAACGTACACAAGCCTTAGAGCGCATCGCCGAGCTCGAGAGAGAGCTGCGCGACAAGGAACGACGTATTGAGCAACTGAGCCTACGCAACGAATACCTCAGCGTATCCTCGACCCTTGCGCCCGACCGTGATGCCGTTGAAAAGACCCGAACCATTATCGCCGATCTCGTGCGGGAAATCGACCGCTGCATCACCGACATCGATGGATGACGGGTACCGATGACAGCGCCCACGACTTTTGCTTCACGATGCTTGAATACATTCAATGGTAAAGAAAGAACAAAACATAACGATAAAAATCGCCGACGTCGCACCCATAAGTATGACCATAGCGCCGGACAAGGAGGAACGCATACGCGAGGCCGAATATAACGTCAACCGCGTATGGAGCGAATGGCGCCGTAGATTTGAAGACAAAACCTCCAAAGAGGTCCTGGCCATGGCTGCCTTCCAGTTTGCCAAGCTGTACTATCAGCTTAAGCAAAGCGTCGACGACCAACAGCATCTCCTGGAGGCCTTTGAAGCCGACTTGGATCGCATGCTCGATATCAAGTCCGAAGCCAAGCCTTAAAAGCTGACCGATATCGCCGACGCACGACTCAAGGCACACCACCAAGCATCACAACGCATACACCCGCACGCCGCCCGACACAGTTCGGAGCGGCTATGGGCATTTGCACCCCGGCAAGAGTGCTGCGGCTCTACATTCGCTCGAAAAAGTCATAGAAGACAAGCAACCAATAATACAACTACATATAACCACAAGACAACCAACCCAATAACAACAAAACAAGCACCTACCGACATTATATGACACCATTAGTAACAACCATAATCATAGCCGCCATTGCCGCTGCCTTCGGAGTGGTCGTCACAGTAGTGATACACCGCTCGAACGCCAAGAGCCGAGCACGACAAATCGTGGCTGACGCCGAGCGCCAGGCTCTCGATATCAAGAAAGACAAGGAAATGGAAGGCCGCGAAGAGGCCCTCAAGATTACCGCCGAAGCCGAAAAAGCCGCCAACCAGCGCATGTCCAAGCTCCAATCCATGGAAGCCAAGCAGAAACAGCGCGAACTGCAATTGAATCAACAGCAGGGAGAAAACGCCCGTACACGCAACGAGCTTGAGGCCGCACGCCAGACCCTGGATGAGCAATATCAAGCCGTAGAGCGCAAAGAAGCCGAGCTGGAACAAGAAAAAGCATCGGTACGCCAGACGCTGGAACACATCTCCGGTCTTTCGTCCGAAGAGGCCAAGGAAAAACTCATCCAATCGCTTAAAGACGAGGCCAAAACCGCTGCTGCCGCCTATATCAACGACATTATGGACGAGGCCAAGATGACGGCCAATAAAGAAGCCAAGCGAATCATTATCCAAAGCATCCAGCGCACCGCCACCGAGACCGCCATCGAAAACTCGGTGACAGTATTCCATATCGATTCGGACGAAATCAAAGGCCGCATCATCGGCCGCGAAGGTCGCAACATCCGCGCCCTCGAAGCCGCCACCGGCATCGAAATCATAGTGGACGATACGCCCGAAGCCATAGTCCTTAGCGGATTCGACCCCGTACGTCGCGAAGTGGCACGTTTGGCCCTGCACCAGCTCGTATCAGACGGACGCATACACCCCGCCCGCATCGAAGAAGTCGTAGCCAAGGTCCGCAAACAAGTCGAAGAAGAAATCATTGAGACCGGCAAGCGCACAGCCATAGACCTGGGTATCCACGGGTTGCATCCCGATCTAATACGTCTGGTGGGCAAGATGAAATACCGCTCCAGCTATGGTCAAAACCTGCTGCAACACTCGCGCGAAACAGCCAATCTCTGCGCCGTTATGGCCTCGGAACTCGGCCTCAATCCCAAGAAGGCACGCCGTGCCGGACTTCTGCACGATATAGGCAAAGTGCCCGACGAGGAGCCCGAACTGCCGCACGCACTGCTGGGCATGAAACTGGCCGAGAAGTACAAGGAGAAGCCCGAAATATGCAATGCCATAGGCGCACACCACGACGAAATTGAGCAGACCACGCTGCTTGCCCCTATCGTACAAGTTTGCGATGCGATCTCCGGCGCTCGCCCCGGCGCTCGCCGCGAAATCGTCGAAGCATACATCAAACGTCTCAAAGACCTTGAGCAACTGGCACTCTCGTACCCGGGTGTCATCAAGACTTACGCCATACAAGCCGGACGCGAACTCCGCGTCATCGTCGGTGCCGACAAGATTGACGATGCCGAGACCGAGAAGCTGTCGGCCGAAATTGCACGTCGCATCCAGGACGAACTCACTTATCCCGGACAAGTCAAAATCACGGTCATCCGCGAAACACGCTCGGTAAGCTTTGCCAAATAATATAAGCTTTACCAAACAAGGTGATATGAGCAACGAAATCAACGATTTAGAAAACATAAACAACGCCCTGCACGCCCCCGTGGAGGATTCGGACAGCGCCGGCGAGGGAAAGGACTCGCAAGACAAGGCGCAGTCCGAAGCCGTCCATAGCCGATGCGCCTGCCCCAAAGCAGCAGACGGGTCGTGCCCCAAGGCAACAGACGGCATATGCCCCAAAGGCAAATGCCCGGGCTGCAGCGGATGCTCAGATACGGCAAGGCATAAGTTGCACAGTTTCAACTGGCTTGAAGACATCCCCGGAGGATATGCCGATGATGATATGGTGGAGGTGCAGTTCAAAAACACTCGCAAAGGCTACTACAAGAACTCCACAAACATCCCGCTAAAAGTCGGCGACTTGGTGGCCGTAGAAGCACAGCCGGGTCATGACATCGGAACGGTGACGCTTACCGGAGCGCTCGTACGCCTGCAAATGCGCAAAAGCGGCATACGCCCCAACGCTGAGACAAAACGCGTATTCCGTAAAGCCAAGCCCGCAGACATCGACAAATACAACGAAGCCCGCGCGCGCGAACAGGACACCATGATACGCGCCCGCAAAATCGCCCAGAGCCTCCTATTGGATATGAAAATCGGCGATGTGGAGTACCAAGGCGATGGCAATAAAGCCATATTCTATTACATAGCCGATGCACGTGTCGACTTCCGCCAGCTGATTAAAGTCCTGGCCGACACCTTCAAGATACGCATCGAGATGAAACAGATAGGCGCGCGCCAAGAAGCCGGACGCATTGGCGGCATAGGCCCCTGCGGTCGACCGTTGTGCTGCTCATCGTGGATGCAGAACTTTGTCAGCGTCTCCACCAGCGCCGCCCGTTTTCAGGACATCTCGCTCAATCCGCAAAAACTGGCCGGACAATGCGCCAAGCTAAAGTGCTGTCTCAACTTCGAAGTAGACACCTACGTAGAGACCGTCAAGCGTATGCCGCCCAAAAACATACGGCTCGAAACAGCGGATGCCACTTGGTACCACTTCAAGACCGATGTCTTTAAGCGCGAAATTATATACTCGTCGGACAAGTCAATGGCCGCCAACCTCACGACACTGGATGCCGAACGCGTATTCGAAATCATTGCCCTCAATAAAGAGGGCAAAAAGCCTGCAACGCTGCTGCGCGATGCCGAAGCGGCCGAAGCGGCAGCCAAGGAACGTTCCAATGTCAACGACCTGTTGGACCAAGACGAACTGACCCGCTTCGACAAAAAGAAGCACAAGAAAAAGAAATCGGCCAAGGACAAAGGCCCTAAACCGACAAAAGAAGGCAAAGAACCCAAGCCGACAAATCAACCACGGCCCAACCGCCGCAATAAAAGAAAGCCGCGAAACAACGGCAACGGAACTGACAACCAACAGACTAAAGAGCCCAAAACAGATGCATAAGCATCTACATATAATATTATCGGCGATACTCGGTGCCCTGATGGCTCCGGGTATCGTGTCATGTTCAGACGGCACACCCGGTGCATGGTCTGACATTGACATTGACGGATGGCGCTACGGCAGTACAGTGACCCTAACGCCTGACAGTGCCGAACCCACTAACCGCATCGCATTGACCATACGGCATAGTCACAATTACGAATATTCCAACTTGTGGCTCGAAATCAAGTATGACACGGCCGACAGCACGGCCACGGACACCTTAGACGTCACCATGGCCGATGCATGGGGCCGGTGGAGAGGCCACGGTAGCGGCGTCACGTATCAGTATACCGATACCGTGACCTTGCGACAGCCCTTGCGTCGAGGCGGCTCGCTGCACCTGCGTCACATCATGCGTCTGGATACGCTCACCGAAATCGAACAAATAGGCGTCACTCCGCTGCCGCCATCCAAGTAATACGAACCGGCCAAGCACTACGAAAAATGAACGAAAAGCTGCAATGCGATGCCTTGATATTCGATATGGACGGCACTCTATGGGATGCCGTGGACTCGTATGCACGGATATGGAATGAGACGTTCGATCAGGCGGGCATCACCGATGTACCGCATGTCACTCGTGATGTGCTGATGCGCGAAATGGGCAAGCACCTCGAAGACATCATCGAGGACATCGCCCCTGGCCACGACAAAGACGGACACTTTCTGCAACTGCTCAATGCCAACGAAGCCACGATGATGCCGGGACTGCGCGGACGCTTGTATGACGGAGTGGTCGAGACAATACCCGAACTGGCACGCCGTTTGCCGCTGTTTATGGTAAGCAACTGCGGACCTCTCGGACTTGACAACTTTCTTGACGTCAACGGCCTGCGTCCTTACTTCAAAGACGCGCTGAGCCACGGCGGTACGGGACTGGATAAAGCCGGGAATATCGCGCTACTTGTGCGCAATTACGGTCTGACCCACCCGGTATACGTAGGTGATACTCAGGGGGACAGCGATGCAGCCCATGCTGTCGGTGCTCGGATGATCTACTGTGCCTATGGCTTTGGAAAAGTCAAGGACGCCGATGCCGTCATTCATCGCTTCGGCGAGTTGGAGGACATTGTCTGAAGACGACCTCGATGCGGAGTACGCACTTACGCTCGTAGAAAGCGCATATATGTATCATTGACAAAGCGCATACATTCTTTGAATTAGAAACAACCAAAACAACATACAGACCTTTTATATAAAGACAGTACACGCTATGAAACGGTCAAACATACTGCAACTGCTCAGCGCCGACGAGCTGGCGCTGAAACTATCGCGCCTCAAAAAACTTATGGCGCAAGATGGCACTGACGCCATGCTGCTGACCATCAACGCCAACTTATACTATATGACAGGCCGCGTCTACAGCGGATACATCTACATACACCGCGATGCAGACGCCCCGACCTACTTTGTCAAACGCCCCGTAGACCTCGAAGGCGACAACGTCATAACCATACACAAGCCAGAGAATATTCTCGAAGAGCTGCAGCACCATTCGCTGCCCAAGCCCAAGCGCTTGGCACTGGAACAGGACACCCTGCCTTACAATGCCGTACTGCGCCTATGCCGCGCCATGGGCATCGAACCCGGCGAGGCGGCCAATGCCGATGCCCTGCTACGTCACGCCCGCGCCGTCAAGACCCCCGGCGAGATACAGCTTATCGCCGCCTCGGGAAGCTGTCACGAGCATGTATACCGTATGATTCCTCGTCTATACCGCGACAATATGACCGATATCGAACTGCAAGTCGAAATAGAGCGCGTCTCGCGCCTCGAAGGATGTCTCGGACAATTCCGCATCAACGGCAACGATATGGAACTATATATGGGCAACGTCTTGGCCGGAGAAAACGCCGATGCACCATCACCCTATGACTTTGCCATGGGTGGTGCCGGAGCCGATCCATCGCTGCCAGTAGGTGCTAACGGTACTATTATACGCACCGGTATGACGGTAATGGTGGACGTCAACGGCAATTACACCGGATATATGACCGACATGACACGTACCTTTGTCTTGGGAGACATACCCGAAGATGCACGCCGCGCGCACCAATTGTCCATAGACATCTGCGACACCCTCGCTAAAATGGGTCGTGTGGGCACTGCGGCTTCGGCAATGTACGAAAAAGCGCTCGAGATGGCACGCGAAGCCGGGCTGGAACACTACTTTATGGGACACCGCCAGCACGCCGGATTTGTAGGACACGGCGTAGGTATCGAAATCAACGAATTGCCCGTCATTGCACCGCGCAGTCGTGACGTTCTCGAAGCCGGCAACGTCATCGCCATAGAGCCCAAATTCGTCATTCCGGGCGTAGGCGCGGTAGGAATCGAAAACACTTACGTAGTACGCGAGGACGCCCCAATGCGCTGCCTCACCAACGCCCCCACCCAACTTATCAGCTTCGAGCAATGACGACACCGCTGACGGACGAAGAACAAGGCAATAGCAACTACGCACGTCTGCTGCACGACCGCATATTCAAGCGAGTAGGCCAAGTGGCCGATGACTTGGGTATGGAGGCATACGTTGTGGGCGGATACGTGCGCGACGCAATGCTGCATCGCGGCGAGCTTAATGACATCGACTTCGTCACCGTCGGCTCGGGCATAACACTTGCCACGGCCGTGGCCCGGAAACTCGGACGAGGCACACACTTAGGCGTATTTCGCAGCTACGGCACCGCACAAGTCAAGCGCGGACGGCTCGAACTGGAATTTGTGGGCGCACGCCGCGAAAGCTACCGACACGATTCGCGCAACCCCATAGTCGAAGACGGCACACTCGAAGAAGACATCGCACGACGCGACTTCACCATCAATGCTATGGCCCTATGTATCAACGAGGGCTCGTTCGGACGGCTCATAGACAATTACAACGGGCTGCAGGATCTGCAAGACCGCATAATTCGCACACCACTTGAACCGGAAGTGACCTTCAGCGACGACCCGCTGAGGATGATGCGTGCCATACGTTTTGCCACTCAACTGCAATTTGACATCTGCCCCGAGACCTTCGAGGCCATACGTACACAGGCCGAACGTATACGCATCATCACCACCGAGCGCATCACCACCGAGCTCAATAAAATTATGGCCTCGCCACGCCCGTCCATAGGCTGGGACCTGCTGCATCACAGCGGACTACTGGCTATAATCCTACCCGAACTGGAAGCTTTGGTGGGCGTACAGGTGGTCAACGGGCGCGGACACAAAGACAACTTCTACCACACACTCGAAGTGCTTGACAACGTAGCCGCCGCCACCGACGACCTCTGGGTGCGATGGGCGGCGCTGCTGCACGACATCGCCAAGCCGCTGACCAAGCGCTACGACCCTCAAGTGGGATGGACATTCCACAACCACAATTTCATAGGTGCCAAGATGGTGCCGCGCATATTTGCGCGGCTCAAATTGCCTATGGGAGCCGAAATGCGCCGCGTCAAACGCCTCGTGGACCTGCACATGCGTCCCATTGCGCTGGTGGAAGACGAAGTGACGGACAGCGCCGTACGTAGACTCATCAACTACGCCGAAGACGACCTGGACGCGCTGATGATACTGGCACGTGCCGACATCACATCCAAGAATATCGAGAAAAAACAGCGCTTCCTTGACAACTTCGATATTGTCGAGCGCAAATTTGCCGAAATCAACGCCCTGGACGCCGAGCGCGCCTTTCGTCCGGCACTCAACGGCTACGATATTATGGCTATGTTCGGCCTGACGCAAGGTCCCGTTGTGGGAATGCTGATGTCCAATCTGACCCGAGTGTCACGCGACTGCGAAATCGAGCCGACACGCCAAGCCGCCATCGACTACCTACTGGATTTGGGCGCACAAAACGGTCTTCAAGGCGACCCGTCCAAGCTGCCGGCACCGACAGAGGACACAGAGTCCGAGACCGAGGCCAATTGCGCCGAACCTGAGCCGGACAAAACCAAGCAAAGTACAGACTGACACGCAACACCACTACATTCCAAGCTGACAATGTATTATCTCACCAAAAAACTCGAAATATCGGCGGCACACCGCCTGACGCTGTCCTACGACAGCAAATGCACCAATACACACGGGCACAACTGGATAATCACCGTGCACTGCCGCGCGACCGAGCTGAACGCCGATGGCATGGTCACCGATTTCACTCACATCAAAAGCACGGTGATGGACCGACTGGACCACGCCAACCTCAACGAAGTGCTGCCTTTCAATCCTACGGCCGAGAATATCGCCCGCTGGATATGCGACAACGTACCCAACTGCTACCGCGTCGATGTTCAGGAAAGCGAAGGAAACATCGCATCGTATCAACGCGACTGACACGCGCCAACGCCACTCGATTATGGACAAGAAATATCGCGTAAACGAAATCTTCTACTCGCTGCAAGGCGAAGGCCGCTACACCGGCACGGCCGCCGTATTTGTGCGCCTGAGCGGCTGCAACATTCGTTGCGACTTCTGCGACACCGATCACGCACGATACAACGAAATGACCGCCGCCGAAATCGCCGAAGCCGCCGCCGCCTTTCCGGCGCGCCACCTGGTACTCACCGGCGGCGAGCCCACGCTACAAGCCGATAGCGACCTGCTGCGCGCCATCAAGGCCCACGGATTTTACGTCCAAATAGAGACCAACGGCACACGCCCCGTGCCGCCGGAAGTAGACTGGGTCACCTGCTCGCCCAAAGGCGAAGGTCCCTGGGGCATCGACCGCGTAGACGAGCTGAAAGTAGTGTACACCGGCCAAGACGTCGAGACAATATACCGCCATTTCAACGTACCTTGCGCCAAGCTACAACCTTGTTCGGGCCTGAACATCGCCGAAACAGTGGAATATATCTTGCAACACCCGCATTGGGGTCTGTCTTTGCAGACACACAAGTTGCTGGACATACGCTGACGAGGTGTCCTTTATGAGGCCGAAGCCCTATTTTAATACTTCCTCTTACACACAACCACACTAAGCATAACATCGCGATGAAGCACCTGACACTAACATTGGCCGCAGCCTTGACAATCGCCATGGCCACCAATGCCGCACCCAAGAAAAAGCATACACCGGCCTATGAAGACCTCTCGGAACAGGTCTCGGACGCCCTCAACAGCTATGACATCGAACAGGCCCAAGAACTGATGGAACGCTGGGAAGCCGCAGCCAAACGCGCACGCCGCGACCTCCCCGCATCAGCCAACGAGCTGCGCGCACGCATAGTACTGATGGACAATATGCTGCAACGTGTCGAGGAAATAGCCATCATTGATTCGGTGACCGTGCCGCGCGACCGTCTGGCCCAAGCCATACCACTGCCGGCAAACGCCGGACGCTTAGGCACGCGACAGATGCTGCCGCCCAACATCCGCGCCAACGACAAGACAATAGTATATACCGCCAACGATGGGCGCGAAGTATTCTGGAACGCGCCGGACAGCACCGGTCGCTCTACACTGTACCACGCCGGAATACTGGACGATGGAACGCTGGAGCCCCCGACAAAAGTTTTTCCCTCGGCTCAATACGCCACCACCTGCCCCTATATGCTCACCGATGGCAGCACCCTGTACTTCTCCGCCAAAGACCCCGAAACCTCGATAGGCGGATACGACATATACATGACCCGCCGCGATGACGCCACGGGAGACTTCCTCGAACCGGTGAACGTCGGGATGCCTTACAACTCGCCCTACGATGACATACTTATGGCCATAGACACGGACAACGGCATAGGATGGTGGGCCACGGATCGCAACAGCCTCGACAGCGATAGCATCACCGTGTACACATATCTCACCAACGCCACGCGCCACAACCTCGACCCCGAGCGCGAAGACCTGGCCGACCGCGCCTTCATCACCGATATGGCCGCCACACGAGATGCCTCCACGGACGCCGCTGCCATCCGAGAGCAAATCAAGGCACGTGCCGCCGCCATAGACGCCGGCACAAAAGACGCACGCATGACCGATGCGCTGCCCTACCCCTTCAGCATCGAAGGACGAACCGTATACTATCGCCTCTCAGATTTCCGCAGCTCCGAGGCACGTGAACTGATGTCGCAATACCTTCAGCAGTACAATCTCGACCAAGCTTATCGCCGACAGCTCGACCATCTACGACAACGCTACGCCAACGGCGACCGCACCGTAGCCGCAGAGATACGTGCCCTCGAAAACTCCGTAGCCAAAGCCGGCCCGACCCTCCGCCGCATGCGCAACGCCGTCATCCGCGCCGAGCTACACTAAACAAGCCTCCCTTCAACCGAAAAAACAAGCAGGGAGTACGCATCCGATTGCGCACTCCCTGCCTGCTATAGTCTCATCACCGTTTACGGATTTCGTCATACAGCGCAAGACCCTTGTCGGTCAGCGAATACCGCTGACGTGGATGCCGTGGCGTACCGGGGAACATCCTTTGCACCAAATCGGCACGAATAGCCGATGCAAGAGAGTTCTCCACGAAATTCTTCCGTCTTTAAGTCCGATGATTGCCATCATTTCCCTCACGCTTTTCTCACCCTTGCCGATTGCGGCCACCAGTCTCCTCACGCCGTCCGAAACAGATATTGACAAACCGCCCATACTTGCGGGGATGTCTTCACAAAAGCATAAGGATATCCAATGTGGATTTTCAACTATTCGCACATCAATCTGAATACTTATAGCCATCAAAGTCTAATGATGCAAATACCGTCAGACATTATAACGCCCGATAAAATTATAGAATCTTACTTTCTAGTTATCTCCTCGTTTCATAACACAAAGGCAGTAATAAATTCGATAGAAAATGTAGATTTACTGTATTTTCTATCGAATTTTATACTACGCAGAATGCGTCATCATTCGGCGCAAAGTACTATCAGGATGCGAGAAATTCCGCAAATCACGCCGAAAACGACTGCTATGGGCAACGAAACCGATACCCAAAGGCGTCTCGAAATCAGTGGCAGGAGCCGCAGTCGCAGCTGCTGCCGGGCCCGCGATGGCCGTCGTGGTCATCGCAATCGCAGCTATCGCCACAGCCGCAATGATCGTCACCGCAGCCGCAGTCGTCGTGACCGTGGTCACAGCCGCAGCCGCAACCATGATGTACGGGATGTAGTTCTTCCTCGGTGGCGGGGCGCACAGTGAGCACCTTGCCGCAGAAACGTACGTCACGGCCGGCCAACGGGTGATTGAAGTCCATAGTAACTTTGTCGCCGCTGATATTGAGCACACGGCCCATAATGCGGTATCCTTCGGAGGTCATCATGGGTACGGCAGCTCCGACTTTGACGGTTTCGCTATCAAATTTTCCGTCGACTACGAATATTTCGCGGTCGAGGTCTATGACTTTTTCTTTGTCGTAAGGGCCGAAGGCCTTGTCACTGGTTACAGTAACGTCAAACCCTTCGCCAACTTTCAGGCCGTCAAGGGCCTTCTCCAGCGGTTCGAGCACACCTTCGGTAACGCCGAAGATGATGCGCTCGGGGTCGTCGGCATCTGTCTGATGGACGGTCACTTGAGTGCCGTCGGGAGCTATCTCGTAGAGGTCGTATCCCAGTTCGACATACATACCGGGAGCGACTTTAGCATTGTTGTCTTGCATTGTGTATTGTATTTTTAATTTGATTTATATTGCTTATCAGAGGGCCAAAAGGGCTTCAATTTTCTCGACAAGGGTCTCACGGGATTGCGAGCCGGCAAGGCGTATAGGCGTCTTTTTGCCATCTTTGAAGAAGAGTATGGTCGGAAGCGACATTACGCGATTTTCGGAGGCAAAATCGTTTTCATCGTCAAGGTTGTAACTGCCTATCACTACACGGCCTTGGTATTCATTGGCCAGTTCGTCGATGAGCGGTGACATGGCGCGACAAGGTCCGCACCACGTAGCCCAGAAATCCACCACTACGGGCTTACCGGTAGCGATGATTTCGTGGATGTTTTCGTCTGTAAATGTGGTTGCCATAATGCTTATAATAAGTATATTAGGTATTTATATTTCGTAAATATATGTATCACACGTGATTGACCTCGAATTCGACTTTGGCGTCCTTGAGGTCATTGAACAATTTGCGGTCGAGGCGCAGTCGCCGCGATGATGACAGCGAGGCGCCGCGGTTTGTCGCCGGATCGTATAGGTATAAGCGGAGGTTGCCCGTGTTTTCGTGCTCGCCGGGCTTGGCTAAGCGAGTGGACAGCAGTGCCGCCAAGGCATTTTCGGCTTCTTCGGGCGTCACCTTGATGGTAATACCGCTGATAAGCTTGCCTTTGACCTCGGAGAGAAGCTGGATGGCGCCTACCTCAAATTCGACATCGCCCTTACTGCGACGCGCAAAGCTGCCGCGTATCAGTATCGGCGTGCCTATCTTGCCGAAATTGCCAAATTCGATGTGCTTCTTGCCAAACAGTCGCAACTCGGTGCTGCCGCTGTAGTCCTCGATTTTCATGACAGTGTAAGGGTTGCCGTTTTTGGATATGCGGACATCGCCGTCTATGACAATTCCGGCAAATGATACCTCGATGCCCTCTGTAGGCACCATCTCGACAAAATCTTTTATCGAGCAGTTGGTGCCGTAGACCACCTCCATATAGTATGGGTCAAGCGGATGGGCGGACAGATACATACCTACAAGGTCTTTTTCTTTCTCGAGGCGTAGCACATCCGGCCACTGCATTGCAGGCTTGATTTGGGGACGTGCCTGCCGCGCAAACTCCAAGCCTTCATCGCCGCCGAAGTCAAAGAGCGAACCTTGACAGTCGTTGTTGTTGGCTTGATATTTTTGTCCATAGCGTATGAGGATATCAGCCAACGTGTCGCCGCGAGGATTGGCCTCGAAGAAGTCCTCGCGCTTGATGTCTTGCGAGAAGCAGTCAAAGGCTCCGGCCAAGGCAAGATTCTCGAACGTGCGACGGTTGAGCGTTCCGGCGGGCACACGTTCCACAAAGTCGTAGATATTCTCGAAAGGCTTGTCGCCGCGAGCCTTGAGTATGCTCTCAACCACACCCTCGCCTACGCCTTTGATGGCGCTGAGGCCGAAGCGTATGTCGCCCTTGGCATTAACGCCGAAGCGGCTATAAGATTCGTTGACATCCGGTCCGAGTACCTGTATGCGCATATTCTTGCACTCGTCCATAAATCCGGAGAGCTTGGTGATGTCGTTAAGGTTTCGCGACAACACCGCGGCCATGTACTCGCTGGGGTAATTGGCTTTGAGGTACGCAGTCTGATATGCCACCCAACTGTAACACGTAGCGTGGCTCTTATTGAACGCATAAGATGCGAATGCTTCCCAGTCTTTCCAAATCTTTTCGAGAACCTTGGGATCGTGTCCGCGCTCCTGACCTCCGGACATAAATTTGCCCTTGAGGTGGTTCATCTTATCGATAAGTTTCTTACCCATAGCCTTGCGCAGGGTATCGCTCTCGCCGCGCGTGAAGCCGGCCAACAGTCGCGACAGAAGCATGACTTGCTCCTGATATACAGTGACACCGTATGTGTCCTTGAGATACGTCTCCATCTCCGGGATGGCATACTCGATGGGCGACTCGCCATGCTTGCGCTTGATAAAATCGGGTATATACTGCATAGGCCCGGGACGGTATAGGGCGTTCATGGCTATGAGGTCCTCGAATGTCGAGGGCTGCAACTCGCGCAGATACTTCTGCATACCGGCCGACTCGAATTGGAATGTGCCGATGGTGCGTCCCTCGCAGTACAACTTGTATGTCTTGGGATCGTCTATGGGTATATTGTCCAGGTCGATGTCCACGCCATGAGTCTGCTTGATATTGGCCACGGCCTCCTTGAGTATCGACAGCGTTTTAAGCCCGAGGAAGTCCATCTTGATAAGTCCGGTTTCCTCAATGACGCGACCTTCGTACTGGGTCACCAGCAATTTGCCCTCCTCCTTGTCGTTGGCCGTGGATACGGGCACCCAATCGGTGATGTCATCGCGGCAAATGATGACGCCGCAGGCATGTACGCCCGTATTGCGGACATTACCCTCGAGGGCACGGGCGTAGTTAAGCGTCTCGCGCACAAGCGGATTTGAGGACGTGATTTCGGGCTTGAATTCGGGCACATATTCATAGCAATTGCTTAGCGTAGGCTTCAGCTCCTTACCGTTGCGCTCGGGCATGTGTTTGGGTATGAGCTTCGTCAGTCGGTTGCTCTCGCTCAGCGGCAACTGCTCGACTCGCGCCACGTCTTTGATGGCCATCTTGGCGGCCATAGTGCCGTAGGTGATGATATGCGCCACTTTTTCTTCGCCGTATTTCTGTGTCACATAGCGCAATACGTCTGCGCGACCGTCATCATCGAAGTCGATGTCAATATCGGGCAACGAGATACGGTCTGGGTTGAGGAAACGCTCAAACAGCAAGTCATACTTGATGGGGTCAATTTGCGTGATGCCCAGGCAGTAAGCCACGCATGACCCGGCCGCCGAACCACGTCCGGGGCCGACACTGACGCCCAATTGATTGCGGGCGGCATTGATAAAATCCTGCACTATAAGGAAATACCCGGGGAAGCCCATAGTTTTCATAATGTGCAACTCGAATTTTATGCGTTCCTTAAGCTCGGGGTTCAATGGCGACCCGTAACGACGCTCGGCACCCTCGTAGGCGAGTTTTGCCAAATAATCCGCCTCAAATTTTATGCGGTACAGTTTTTCGTACCCTCCCAGCTTCTTGATTTTCTTCTCAGCGTCTTCTTGCGAAAGCACCACGTTGCCGTTCTCATCGCGCGTAAATTCATCAAATAACTCCTGTTTGGTGATGCGTTGACGGTACTCGGCCTCGGTGCCGAAACTCTCGGGAATGGCAAAGTTGGGCATAATCGGCGGGTGGTCAATCGTGTATGTCTCCACCTTGTCCAGTATAGTAGCCGGAGTCTCCAACGCCTCGGGGATGTCGGCAAACAGCGCCTGCATCTCGGCTGAAGACTTGAGCCACTCCTGCTTGGTGTAGTGCATACGGTCCTGATCCGTCACATACTTATTGGTAGACAGGCATATCAGACGGTCATGGGCTTCGGCATCGTCTTCATTGACAAAATGGACGTCGTTGGTGGCGATGATTTTCACATTATACTTACGAGCCAAGGCTATGAGTTTCGGCTCGATTTGGCGTTGTTTTTCGTACGTATCATGGGCGGCATTGACCACTGTGGCCTTATGTCGCTGCAATTCGATGTAATAATCATCGCCCATCAGGTTTTTCCACCATGCCACGGCAGCATCAGCTTCTTCGTCTCGTCCTTGCATAAGCAGCTGCGGAATCTCGCCGCCCAGGCAGGCCGAGGCTATAATCAGACCTTCGTGATGTTTCTCGATTTCGTGCTTGTCCGTACGCGGGTGCATATAGAAGCCTTCGGTCCATGCTTGAGATACCAGCTTTATGAGATTGTGGTAGCCGGTGGCGTTCTTGGCCAAAACTATGAGGTGACGGCCTATGTCGCGCTTGTCCACATGTGTGTGAAGGTCTTCCTGCGCCACGTACATCTCGCAACCGAATATGGGCTTAAACGAATGCTCCTTGGCATACTTCATTGCGGCTTCGGCTTCAGCCACGGCTTTTTCATCGCCGCTTTCGCGTGCCGACTCGAGCGCAGCCTTGGCCTTGTCAAGCACCTTGCCATTCTTCTTATTGACATAATTAAAAAACTCCTTAATGCCGTACATATTGCCGTGGTCGGTGAGGGCAATACCGGGCATACCATCATTCATAGCCTTATCGACAAGCGCCGAAACCGACGCCTGCCCGTCAAGCAACGAATACTGGCTATGTACATGTAGGTGTACAAATGGGGGCATATCGTTATTGGTTTGTATCGTTGTAATTTACAGTATCTAAGCTACTCTTGTCGGGCATCCGGCGGTATGTCGGTTCCGAGGCGGCACATAGCCCATACAAGCATTGCGAAGGCAAAAATAAGCATATTTTTCGGCTTTTGCAACCCCACGACTATTGCCGAGGCGGCAAAGCGGTAAGTATTACCGCCATACTATATATACGAAGTTATCAACACCTCGTTTTACCATCTTCTTTCATCAAACGAGCCCGAATGTTTTGCCGCCCACGGCTATTTTGCTTAACTTTGCAGAACAATAGCACCGAATGATATGACTGAAGACCAACGCATAGAGATACAGCAAGAAGCCGTGCGTATGCTGCGCACCGTCTTCGACCCGGAAATACCGGTGGACGTCTATTCCTTAGGGCTCATCTACCGCATAGACGTGGACAATGACGCCAATCTCGAAGTGGATATGACACTGACCGCCCCCAATTGCCCGGCTGCCGACTTCCTCGTGGAGGATGCACGCCAAAAGCTCGAGAGCATCGAAGGTGTCAAAAGCGTAAAAGTCAATATCGTCTTCGAGCCCGAATGGAATCGCGATATGATGAGCGAGGAAGCCAAACTCGAATTGGGACTTTTGTAACCGTCAGACAACGCACGAAAATGCCCACACCTGAAGACACAGCACCGATGCGCGACAAGACATATTTTGTCAGCGATATGCACTTGGGCGCCGTATACATCTCCGACCCGCGCGGGCACGAAGCCCGAGTGGTACGCATGCTGCAGTCCTTCGAAAAGGATTGCAAGACCTTGTACCTGCTTGGTGATATACTCGACTACTGGTTTGAATATCGTACCGTGGTGCCGCGCGGATACATCCGTTTTTTCGGCCAACTGGCCCATATGTCGGACATAGGCATCAAGATCGTGTGGTTTATCGGCAATCACGACATTTGGCTCTTTGACTACCTCCGCGACCAAATAGGTATGGAGGTCATCGATGGGAACGTGATACGCGACATCGACGGCAAAAAATTCTTCTTGGGCCATGGTGATGCTTTGTATGGCGACAAATGCAGTTTTCGCATTCTTCGCGCGTTTTTCCGCAACCGTCTTTGCCAAAAGTTGTACGCCGGGATACATCCACGCTGGACAATACCGTTTGCGCACAGATGGTCCAGCCACAGCCGCGGCAACAATCCCATGTCGCATCCGGCCGTTCCCGACCCCGAAAAAGAGCGGTTTATCATCTTTGCCCGCAAGTATCATGCCGAACATCCGGAAATCAAATTTTTTGTCCTCGGACATCGACATATTGCACTTGACTACCCCATAGATGCAGGGACGCGAGTGGTTATCCTCGGCGACTGTTTTTCGCAGTTCACCTACGCCGTATACGATGCCGCCGGCCTTCGATTATTACATTTCACAGACACAAAAAGTTAATATTAACAAATTTTAACCCGCATTTGTTTTTCTCTCCAAGTCGGCAAACCAGCCGTATAATACTATAATTAAGAGTATTACATCGCCAAAGAAGCGTAAAGCAAGGTTTGCATCTCCAAAAATATGTTGTAGAACATATAAATATATTTGGTGCGCTGACCGAGCCTTTATAACTTTGTCATCGCAAAACCTAACAATCTTTTTTACCTTAGAAATTGTACCTATTGGAAACCAATAAAGACAGGGACTCCGCGAGGAGTCCCTCTTTTTTTTCCGCCTATAGATGTGCAGGCGGCATAAAGAAATACTGACATACAGATCAAAAAATCCGAGCTTTTCTGCCGGACCTGCACCGTTATATATCTCAAGGCCAAGCGTGATACACCTCCCACTCCCGGACAAAAAAAGTTGGCGTATAGGTCAAAAAGTTGCGGACTTGACCCGGCGATTACGCCAAGACAAGTCCGCTACATCGGCACGGCCTTCGCTCGCCTAGCATCAGCCGTTAGCTCTTTTGTCGAAGGCATCTTTGACCCAGGGGACAAAACATGCCAAAACGATAAGCCATCCTAAATCCATAGTACAAAGGTATTTTTAAGTAGTTTTTCAATAATATACATGGTACATAAGCAATATAGAGCAGCGGTGTCTATCTATAGTCTCATCTTCGTATTATCGCATCCTCGCGATACTTATCCTTGGGCGCTACGGGAGCAGCAGGATAGCCAACGGGGATGATACACAGCGGGACATATCGTTTGTCGAGGCCCAAGAGAGTTTGCGCGGTTCGAGTTCTATCCATATCGGGATACAAGCCGCACCATACCGCACCGAGCCCACATGCATGAGCAGCCAATAGCAGGTTCTCGGTGGCTGCGCTGCAATCCTGAACCCAGAACTCGGGTCTCTGTTTGAGCATACGCGTGCTATCGCCGCATACGACTATTGCAACCGAAGCATTGGTCAGTTTACTGCCGGCATTGGGCAATGCCTTGGCAAGCGTTGCACGGAGTGCGGAGTCGCGCACGACGACGAAAGCCCAAGGTTGACGATTGACAGCCGTAGGAGCAGACATAGCGGCACGCAGGAGAGTATCCACTGTTGCGTCTCCGACCTCGGCAGACGTATATTGGCGCACACTGGCACGGGTAGATATACAATGTAGCACGGACTCGGCATCCGTAGCCGGTGTTCCGGCATAGGCCAAGGGTAGTATGGCCAGAGCACACATAAGTACTGTAAGTCGACAAATCATTTCTTCTCGATTTTTATTGATGTTGTAGTCTTGGTTGTATTTACAGTTTGAGACGTCTTGGCGGCGTTGCCCGACTTGGCCGATTTCTCGGCCTTATCATCCTTGACGGAGACAGGTTTTTGTGGTTCACGAAGGGCATGCTCTTCGTTGAAGTGTTCGATATTCTTGCGCATGGAGGCCACTTCCTTATTGAGCATCTCTATTTCGCGCTCCTGATTGCGGATAGTGGTGAGCAGCGAATTCAGTTCCTCATTGTCTACGCTCATAGGGTATTGCTCCTCGACACGTACAATGAAGTCTGCGAGGACATTCATATAGTTGGTGAATGCCGCAAACGGCGTCTCGTAAGGCGAGAACAGCGAGTGCACGGCACCATCGGCGAGGTGCTTGGTGGACATATAATAGAAGTGATCGCTGGCTTGCAGATATATCCAGTCCTGTTTGAGGCGGCGATCATCGCACAGGCGTACGCGCTCGGCTACGGAATACAACTTACGGAAGGCTTCGTTCTGTAATTCGTTGCCCAACCATGCCGAGGTATCGCGTGCCTCATCGGCATCGCTGATAGGATGGACGACGGTCACGGGTGCTACGGCCTTGATCTTGCGCACGACCTCGGAAGGTGTGGCAAAGGTGATCCTTCTTTCTGTAGCAAAACGCGGCAAAGCTTTAAGAAAATCAAAAATGCCGCTGTCGCCGCTTTGCAGTCCGCCGAAAGTATCCAGGTTCATGCACAGGTTGACAATCTGTTCTTCCTCGGGAGTGGCCGCAACCCAATCCATATACTTGTCCGCCGTCAGGGGATATGCGTCCCAAGAGGTGTCGGTAAAGCGGAAGCAGATGTCGTCCGAAAGTTTGGCATTACGCATCAACACTTTGAGTTTCGGCGCTGTTTCGGCGCTGTAAACATAGTTGGGCGAGCGCCAGCCTAAGATATGCTTGGCACCCTCGGTAAGCACGCCTTTGAAGCCCATAGCGGCTATCTGTGGAGCTATATCGTCGCTGTATAGGAACTCGGTGTTGCGCATCACCGTCGGACGTTGGCCGAAAAGCTCTTCTATACGGTCGCACTGTATTTTCACCTGCTCGGCAAATTCTTCAGGATCGGTCAATGACGCCAGCGAATGAGCATAGGGCTGAGCCAGAAATTCGACACGTCCGGTATCTGCCAGTCGGCGTAGGGCGTCTATCATCTCGGGCACATACTGCTCGAATTGCTCGATGGCGATACCGCTTATGGCTATGGAGCACTTGAATGGGTTGTTCTTGTCCTCCATCATTTCCAAAAGCACACGTGCCGCCGGAAGGTAGCTGCGATTGGCCAGTCCGGTAATTATGTCGTCATTGAGGAAGTCATCATAATAGTAATGATCGTTGCCTATGTCGAAGAAGCGGTAGCGCTTGAGGCGCATAGGCTGATGGATTTCGAAATTCAGCGAAATTGCTTTCATAATATGTATGGTGTGACGCTGTGGTCCGGTTATTATATCTATAAAATTTAGGATTTCCGCGATGGGGCTACCAGCCGAGGACTTTATGGTAAATATCTATCACCTTGCGCCCGGCCTTATCCCATGTGATTTGGGATACCTCCTTGATGCCTTGTTCACGCAGATAGGTATGCATCGATGGGTACGAAACTATGGCATTGATGGCATCGGCCATGGCGTCTATATCCCAGTAGTCGGTTTTGATGACATAGTGCAGGATTTCGGCGCATCCGCTCTGCTTGGATATAATGGAGGGTACTCCCATTTGCATAGCCTCCAAGGGCGAAATGCCGAAGGGCTCGGACACGGAGGGCATGATGTAGACGTCCGAGGCACTAAGCATCTCGTACACCTGACGGCCTTTCTGAAATCCGGGAAAATGGAAGCGATCGGCTATGCCGCGGCGTGCCGCCAATTCGATCATCGCGTCCATCATATCGCCGCTGCCGGCCATGACAAAGCGGACGTTGTGATTGTTCTTGAGCACCTTGACGGCAGCCTCGACAAAATACTCGGGGCCTTTCTGCATCGTGATACGACCCAGGAAGGTCACGACTTTTTCCTTGGGGCGAGGCACCTTGATGTCCAAGATTTCTTTGTCCAGCGGTATGACGGCATTGTGTACGGTGGTCACCTTAGCCGGGTCTATACCGTATTTGTCTATGACGGTGTTGCGCGTGAGGTTGCTTACGGTGATGATATGGTCGGCGTGAAGCATACCGTCGCGCTCGATATTGAACACGGTGGGATTTACGTTGCCTCGGCTGCGGTCATAGTCGGTGGCATGTACGTGTATCACCAACGGTTTGCCTGTCACCTGCTTGGCATGTATGCCGGCCGGATATGTCAACCAGTCGTGGCTGTGAATGATATCAAAATCGAGGGTACGCGCTATCACTCCCGCCGTAATTGAGTAGTTGTTGATTTCCTCGAGAAGGTTGTCGGGATAGCGTCCTGAGAATTCGATGCAACCCAGGTCGTTGGTGCGCATATAGTTGAAGTCGGCATAAATATGGTCGCGCAAACGGAAGTATAATTCGGGATCCATCAGTCGTCCTATGCGTCCTTCTACATATTCTCGCGAAGTCTCACGCCATGCCACGGGCACCTGCGAGGCGCCTATGATGTGCGCAAACGAACGGTCTTCGTCGCCCCACGGTTTGGGTATCACGAAAGTGATGTCAATATCGCCGCAGGAGGCCATACCACGTGTAAGTCCGTAGCTGGCCGTACCCAAGCCGCCAAGGATGTGCGGGGGAAATTCCCATCCGAACATTAAGGCTCTCATATATCGGATTTATGGTTTTTTATGGTTTGGTGTTTCATTGTCTTTCTCAGTAGCCGAATGTTCAAAGGCTCATACGTTTGAGCATACGCAGGGTGTGCAGTACTTCGCCTACGTTGGTGGCGTGCGATATGGCTCCGCGGCCCAGGAAGGGCGGATTGGCATCGTACATCTGACTCAATGACCCTATGCAACCCCAGGACATTTCTTCCTCGAAGCCGATAAGCATCCGATCTATGTAGGACACGCCGCTCATGCCGAATACTTTGAGGTAGGCGTTGGCATAGAAGCCCATCAGCCAGGGGCGTGCCGGACCTTGATGCAGCGTCAATTCGCGTTCGCGTTCGTTGCCGAGATATACCGGACGATAGCCGTAGCTCTTGGGCGACAGCGTACGCAGACCCTTGGATGTCAGCAACTCGCGCGTAACCACATCGAGCACGCTCTTGCGCTGACGACGGCTTAGGGGACTATATTCGACACCGATGGCGACGGCCATATTGGGACGTACCGACGGGTCGGAATAGTTGCCGTTGACGTAGTCGTACATATACCCCCATTCGTTGAGGAATTTGGCCGGGAAGGTGCTGTCCATCAGCGCAGCGGCATCGCTCCAACGTTGACGGCGTTCGGAATGCGCATCATCATCGGGCGTCAATGCAAGGGCATAACGCAGTGCATTATACCATAGAGCATTGAATTCTACGAGGTATCCGGTTCGAGGATTTACGGGGCGGTCGTCAACCACGCCGTTCATCCACGATACGGGTGTATCGGCGCCATCGGTGGTCACCATGCCGTCAGTGGCATTGAATTGTAGATTGGGATGTTTATTGTCAAGAATATAGTCAACGATGCGGCGCACTTCTTCGCCGTAACGTTCAAGACAATCCTCGGGATAGAGCTTGCCATACTGCTGTATTGCCCATACGGCCCATAGCGGGATATCGGGCAGCGATATTCCGGTGATGGTGTCGTCTTCGACGCCGCTGTCCATAAAGCGGTTCAACGCCGACAGGGCCGTTGACATAATTTCATTGAAGTCTTTCTCATGGTCTATGGCAAGAGTGATGCCCGGTGCGGCCATAAAGGTGTTACGTGCCAGCACTATGCCCCAGGGATAACCCGAGAGCACATATAACTTGCCGTTGCGACGCAGATAAAATTGCTTGGCCGAGTTCTTCAAGCAATTGAAGAAGGATGTACGCGGCGTGCGCAGCGCTATCTCGGCGGTGTACATCTTGGCCAACTGACGAGGACGAGCCTCGCTGACTCCGGCACTGAAGATGATGCTCTCGCCTTTTTTGATTGGCAGCTCGAAGTATCCGGGTACCCAGAGATCCTCGACGTACGGCACCTGACGTTCCAGATCTTTGTAATATTCGATATCGCGGTACCAGTTGGGTTGGTTCACCCATGTCGGCTTATGTGAAAACTGCATATACAACGTTGGGAAGCCTGCATACAGACAGGTGGCGATGCCGTTATCTACCGGCGTGATTGTCTTATTGATAGCATCATTGGCCATTACCAAGGCGTTGGAATCGCGGAAAGCAAGGAACGGGCGAAACTGCAGCGTTGTCGGCGAATGGGCCTCCACAAGGGTGTAGCGGATGAGTATACGATTTTCGTCTGTGATAAAAATCTTTTCTTTGGTGAGGATGACTCCGCCCACGCGATAGGTGGTGCGAGGAACGCTCTCACAATCAAATTCGCGTATATACTTATGCCCGTTGGGGCTGTATACGCCGCCTTTGTAGCGGTGGATGCCAAGATTGAACGGCGCGCCATGCTGTATCACCGTCTCGTCAAGCGATGACAGAAGTACATGCGGTCGGTAGTCCATCTCGGGTATGGGTATCACCAAAAGGCCGTGCTGCTTGCGGGTGTTGCAGCCCACGAGCGTGGTGCAGTGGTATGCCCCGGCACGATTGGTACGCAGCATTTCCTTGGACAAGGATTGGTCAAGATTTATCAGTAGGTTCTTATCAAACTTCAGATAACTCATTATAAGGAGCTTAGGATAATATTACATCTAAAATTCGGCGAAGCCGGGTCGTGCCCCGCCCTCCCCCTCGCGCTTGCGCGCGTGAAGTGTGCCACGAATTTACGCAATTTTTCCGACATACACACGCCGACACGCCATTTCTTTTTCGAGAAAAATCACACGATACCCAAACGTGCCGTTCGTTTAGCGTGCACGTTCGCAGATGTAGACCGAAAACGCACGACTGTCTCTACTCTTACCTATGCAAAAGTCTAACAACGCAAAACAAAAACGCCGTCACCATCGGCGGCCGATTACCTGCCGAAGATGACGGCGTTATGTCAAAGATTCTGCCGCACTAAGTCGGAAGATGTGTGTCTACTTCTTCCCCGCCTTACGGATGGCGACAGGTACCATAATGGATACGTACAACTGCAGTACGGCTCCGGCAAGTACAAACACAAGCCAGTCTCGCGGATCTATCGAATAGAACATAAAGAAAGCGGCGGCACACTGGAACAGGGCACTCCATCGCTGGATGACATATAGACGACGTACACGGAATACATCGCCCGTGTATTTGTCCAAGATACGACCCACAAGCAGCATAACGGCGCCCACACTGAATACATAGCGATAGATGGTGCTCCCGGGACCTGTTACCAAGGGCATAAGTACACCTACTGCGATGATGATCAATGCTGTTCCGGAAAGAATATTTGCTATTTTTTGTCTTTTCATATTTCGAATTTATTAGTCAAGTTTTCGTACTGCCGATTAGGCATTACGACTGCCGGGAAAGATTTATTTGAACACATAGACATCCTCGTTGGGCAGGCTCATGTCGTACTGCTCGCGGACGATGCGTTCGATGGTGAGTCCGTCGCCACAGTCCAAGCGGCGATTTAGCTCCTTATACTTCGCCAATGTGTCATTACACCGCGCTATCTCCATTTGCAGGCTGTCAATGACCGTCTGATTGTGATATATGCGTGTCACCGAATTTTCTTGTATGAAAACTATGTATATTACAACGCCTATTATCAGTATCGCAGACACGGACAGAAAGCGGCGGCACCAGTCTATGGTCTTGTTGCTCATCGTATTGGCAGTTTTTTGAATTAGAAACGCGGATGTCGTGGATTTTCTTTATCCACCACTTCCCAAAGGTACAGGCGGTCGCCGGGACGCACTTTGGCCGGCACGGCTATGGCAAAGTCGTGTCCTCGATCTATGGCCTCTACGGGCGACCCGTCGTCCCCGTGTATCTCTCGCACGGTGCTAATAAGTGCGCCGGTGGTGGGTCCGGTGATGACCACTTCGTCGCCGAGGCGCAGCGTCCCGGCTTCCATCTTGAACTCGGCTACGCCGAGACGCGGGAAGTAGCGCGTGGCACGTGCGGCATACACTTTTTTGCGCGTAGCCGATGATCCGTAATGCGAGGACCATTCGCCCAGTCGGCGGCCGAGGTAATAGCCGTCCCAAAAGCCGCGGTTAAAGATATGTCCGAGTCGCTCGTCCCATTGGGCTATGAGATTGTCGTCATACGTGCCGTCGCAAATGGCGCGCAGGGCGGCATCGTAGCAAGATACGGCTTCGCGTACGTACTCGGGGCCGCGAGCGCGTCCTTCGATTTTGAACACACGCACGCCGGCGTCCACCATCTTGTTCAGGAAATGTATGGTTTTGAGATCCTTGGGCGACATCAGATACTTGCCGTCAATCGTAATTTGCTGACCCGTATCGCGGTCGGTCAAGTCGTAGGCACGACGACATATCTGGGTACACGAACCGCGATTGGCACTGCTATCCATCTGATGCAAACTCATATAGCATTTGCCGGAAACGGCCATGCACAACGCGCCGTGGCAAAACATTTCGATTTTCACCTGCCCACCATGAGGCCCGCGCAGGTCTTCGCGTTCGATCTGACGATGTATGGCATATACCTGGTCGAGGTTTAGCTCGCGTGCCAGTACGACCGTATCGGCCCATTGGGCATAGAAACGCAGGGCACGGTAATTGGTGATGTTGCACTGCGTGGATATGTGCACTTCCAACCCGAGGTCGCGTGCCATTTGTATGGCCGCTATATCACCGGCTATGATAGCGCTGACACCGCACTCCCGAGCTTTGCTCAATATTTCGGCCGCGGCGTCCATATCTTCATCGTACAGCACGGTGTTTAGTGTCAAGTACACTTTGACATGTGCTTGACGGCATGTATCGGTGATGCTGCGCAGGTCGTCCGTAGTGAAGTTGACGCTCGAGCGGGCTCGCATATTCAGCGTTCCCAGTCCGAGGTATACTGCATCGGCACCGGCATCGATAGCGGCATGTAGCGACTCGTATGATCCCACGGGAGCCATCAGTTCGAAGTCGCTGCGCTTGTATCCTTTATGCTCGAGGTCGCTGCGGTCGAATCCTTGTTGTGTTGTATCCATATCGTGTGTCGTCATAAAACGGCATTAGGCCAATAGAGCCGTCCGGGAACTATTGGCCTGTAAGGCCCGTCGGAAGCTCCATCGCTCCCGGTATATATAAATATGGAGTAATCTGCTTATTTTTCGCCAGCTGCGGGGGTTGCGGCTGCAGGTGTTGCAGCTGCTTTGTCTGCAGCGGGAGCTGCTTTCTGTGCCGGAGCATTGTTGAACGCGTTAGCACCCTGCGCGGGAGCTGCCGCTTCGGTATTTACACGTGTCTTTTCGCCGGAAAGCTTGGGCATGGTGTATGCACTGGCTACGGAAAGCACAAGGATGAGTGCCGCTAAGGTCCAAGTGGTCTTCTCAAGGAAGGTATTGGTACCACGTACACCCAAAACTTGGTTGCCGGCGCCGAATTGCGAGGACAGACCGCCGCCCTTGGACTTTTGAATGAGTACGATACCGATAAGCAAGATTGCTACGATTACTACGAGAACTATAAATACTATGTACATTGTATGTTGGTTGTTATGTTTTTTGACTGTATATCACACAAATACGCCTTGCCGCAAGGTCATCTTACCCCACCCTCGCCCTCTTGCTCGGGCGGAAGCAGGCTAATGACTTTGCGCAAGAAGCGCAATTGGTCTGCAAAGTAAATACTTTTTTCCGGATTTTTCAAATTTAAGTCGGATAATATTTCGTAGGCACGCCTATATCTGCCCTGTCGGATGTAAATTTTAGCCAAAGATTCGCTCAGCGATGAGGCCGGAGTTTGGTCTTTGCCCGAATTTTTTGTCGTGCCGGCAGCAGGGACGGCACCTTCGGCCGTATGCGTATTTGCCCGGGAGGCCGTTTCGGTGGCTATGGTGGTGGGGACGCGGTCGGCGGCCGCCTCACTTTCTACGAAATCGGCTGTGAGGGTCGGGGTATGCTCACCGGCGATCGGTGCCGTTGCAGGCTCGGCCGATGCGGCTACGGCCGATGCGGCGGCCGGGATGGTTTCGACCGCGGGTTGGGCGGTGGACGGCTTGCTTTCCGCCACTTCGGCGGTGACTTTGGCTCTTATGGCTTCGGCAACGCCGTGTGCGTCCAGGAAGCCTTCGATGCCGGCTGCGGTGGCGTCAGGCGCGGAAGACGCGGCACTCTCGTCCTTGGCATCTTCATCTGCCAAGATAGTTCCATAGTCCGGCGTGGGATTGAGAATGAGCCGTTCCAGCAGTTCATCGTCTTCGACCGAAGAATGTCCATAAGTGGCGATGAATTTGTCTATTGTATCGGTTGTGCCGGGGGTGACCATGTCCTCGCGCGGATACAGCGAGCCCCAAGCGTCTTCGTGGATATCGGCGAGGGCGGACACGGCGGCCGGATCGGCACTATGCATCGCCACATGCGCCATCAGCGCACGGCGTGTCTCATCGTCCAATTCGCGATAGTGGTCACGCAAGTATACTATCAGCGGATATATGTAGTAGGGACGAAGGTTGCCTATGGGTGTCCGGATGTCGGTCATTGCTGTGGATGGTACGATTAGACGGTTATATGATTGTGTATCTCTACTGTTATTTATCTGTACGTCTGCTTGTCAGCGCCGTCTACCAGTTGCCGAGCGTGGCGTTAAATATCAGTTCGACAAGTTCTTTGGATATTTCCTGGCACAATTGGTCTTGGACGTCGATAAGTAATTCGGTGGCGCTGAAGTCGCGGTAGGCCGAGAATGTCTGGTCGACGGAGTTGGCGTCGTTGCGCGTATCGGTGTACTTGACGCGCACACTTATGGTCAATCGGGTCTGGCTGGCATAAGCATCTTCGGTGACGGCTTGCGGCGACAGCGAGTAGCCGGTGATTTCGCCTTCTATGGACAGGTCGGCATTACCCGCATCAGTGGTTTGTAGGCGGGTGTTACGCGCGATGTAGTCGGTCAATTCGTTCTCGAAAGTCTGCTGCAAAGGCGCATACACCAGTGCCGCACGTATCGGAAATTGTCCGACGCGTATCGTGTGGTATACGTTGTAGTCCAATGCCGCGCCGTTGAACTTATAGGATATACGGCACGAGGAGACTGTCGCGAGCATCAGCAGGCAGCCCAGAACGGTATACAGCAGGTGTATATATCGGCGTGTCATTCGAGATTGTATTCTTTGATTTTGCGGTATAGCGTACGCTCCGAGATGTTGAGTTGCACGGCGGCATCGCGCCGGCGGCCGTTATTGTCGCGCAGGGCTTTGAGTATGGCTTCGCGCTCACCGGCCGCATTGTTTGATTGCGATTCAATTTCGACGGTGGGCGTCAGCGGCATAAACGACGTCGAATTTGTCGAATGTATATCCGTTCGATGTCCGTCTTCGTCCACATTACCTATACCGCTGTCGCGAATGATGGTTGTGAGGGTGTCTACACGCGCACGCAAGTTAAAGATGAGGTTGAACAGCATCTCGCGTTCGGCAGCGTAGGAATGTGCGCCGCCTTCTCCGGAGAGCACCGGCAGCGTATTCGAGCGGTCGGGAAGATAGCCTTGCAGTACTTCGCGCGTGATGGTGGTACCGGCATCGAATAGGGCTATCTGTTCGATGATGTTTTTAAGCTGGCGCACATTGCCGGGCCAGGGATAGGTCAGCAGCACCCGACGTGCATTGTCGTCAAAACTGATGCCGGGCATATGGTATTTCTCGGCAAAATCGGCCGCGAATTTGCCGGCAAGCAGCATAATGTCGTTGCCGCGACGACGTAGAGGCGGCACTATTATCTGCACCGTTGAGAGTCGGTAGTAAAGGTCTTCGCGGAAACGTCCGTCGGCTATAGCTTTTTGCAAGTCGACATTGGTGGCGGCAACGATGCGTATATTGGTGCGTTGGACCTCCGAGGAACCGACTTTAAGGTATTCGCCGGTTTCGAGTACACGCAGCAGACGCGCCTGAGTGGTCATAGGCAGCTCGGCCACTTCGTCAAGGAATATAGTGCCGCCGTCGGCTTCTTCAAAATAGCCTTTGCGCGAGGCTACGGCTCCGGTAAATGCGCCTTTTTCGTGTCCGAAAAGCTCGGAGTCTATGGTGCCTTCGGGTATGGCGCCACAGTTGACGGCAATGTATTTGGCGTGCTTGCGCGGCGAATTTTGGTGGATTATTTTAGGGAAAAATTCCTTGCCCGATCCCGACTCGCCGGTGACGAGGACGCTCAAGTCAATGGGGGCGACGCGTATGGCACGTGCTATCGCTTCGGCAAGAGCGGGAGCATTACCGACGATGCCAAAGCGGAGTTTGGCACTCTTCACGGCGGGGTCATCTACGGCTCCGCTGTGTATGTCGTTGACTACAAGTATGGACGTGTTTCGAGAGGTCTTGGTTGTCATTTGCGTTGGCGTAATTGATAAGTGGCTTCTTTGAGGTATAGGCCCAATTCTTCGATACTGCCTGCGTGGGCGCGTTGTTCTTCGACCGTAATGGGATTGCCTACGGATATATGCATCGTGGTGTGGCATTTACGGAAAACCTCGGAGGGCAGACGCAGGGTGCGCAATTGCCAGCATACGATGCCCAGGAAGTTGAAAAACCACGAATTGCTACCATGGAAGTATATCGGAATAACAGGCACTTTCAGTTTGTCGATAAGGCGAATAATATTGGGTTGCCATTGACGGTCGACGAGTTGGCCGCGCCAATTGACTTTAGACACAGCACCGGCGGGGAAGAAGCCCAGAGGACGTCCGCTCTTGACCTGGTCGATGGCCTGCTTGATGCCGTGCATGGAAACGGCTTTCTTGGCCGGGTCGTTGGATGCCATAGCATCCACGGCTATGAAATTGGGCTCCATAGCCCAAATGCGTCCGAGAATCATATTGACCATGACTTTGTACTCGGGACGTCGCGATGCTATAAGATGTATCAATATAATACCGTCAAGAGCTCCGAAGGGATGATTGGATACGGTAATAAATGGGCCTTCGGGCAGGTTGTCGAGCACATCGAGGCCGTCAACGCGCAATTTTATATCGAAGTCGCGCAATAGGCCTTCAACAAAAGCCGGGCCGGGCGTTTGGCAGTTGTGTGCATGGACGGCGTTGACCTTATCGACGCTCAGCCAATGCAATATCCGCTCTACAAGCTGCTTATGACCGGCCAATTTGGGCACCATGGCGATGACGTCATCGGCGTCCAGCACTGCTGTTTTGCGTCCGTTTACGACCAAAGGCACTTTCCCGAATATGGTATCTACCTCTGTATTGTCGCTATGTATGTCTGTTTTGTCTGTATTTGTCTCGGTGTTTGTCATAACTTTGGATGGTTACGATGCTTTGCAGCCTACAAAGTTACGATTTATCCGCCAATATCGCAACTCGGCATTTTCGACCGGGTCTTCGGGCTGCTTTGTCCGATATGGGAATATGGCTGTTATAGCTATTATGGCTATTATGGCAATTATACTCGCTACCGGGATTGATGCTGCGCGTAATCGGCTGCTATGAAGCGCGCAACGGCGTCTTCGCTATTAGGGCCGATGATGATGTCGGCGGCATCACGCACCTCGGGCAGGGCGTTGGCTACAGCTACGCTTACATCGGCGCTACGCATCATGGGCAGATCGTTGAGATTGTCACCGAAGACGACTACACGGTCGGCGCTCACGCGCCGGCGCAAACGATTGACCGCCGCCGCCTTACTCACTCCGCATCCGAATATTTCAAGCAGTCCGATGCTGCGGTCATAGGTGTCGGGATACAGCGAATAGGCGCATTGTGTGCTTCGGGCAATGACATCCCCGATTTTTTCTATGGTGTCATATTCGCCCATAGCGAAGCATAGCATACAGCGGCCGCGCTCGTCTTCGCTAATAGTGCTTTGTAGCTCGAATCGCTTCAGAAAGAGGCGGGCACGTTCCTCGTAGAAGGCGCGTTCGGCCGAGTTCATCGTTGCCGAATGATACACGGTAAGTGCTTCGGCATCCTGCCGTCTGATATAGCGAAAGGGATGCACCCCGGCCGCCGTAAATGCACGGTCGAGGATGGCCATATCCTCGCGGCTGATATAATGTTCGTCCTCGTAGTGGCCGAAATTCTCATTCATTTCGGAACGTTTCGGCTCGTTGCACTGCGACCGATGCTTAGTACCCCAATTCCACAGCGCGGCTCCGGTCATCACTATAGCCGGAACGGTCAAGTGACAGTCTTTGAGCAAAGGCACAACCGTCGCCGGTGTACGTGCCGTGGCAACGGTCACCATGGCGCCGCAATCGGACAACTCGGCAAGAATAGACGCACTGCGAGCACTGACCTTCGAGTCTGTACCCAGCAGTGTCCCGTCCATATCTGTGACATATAGCGTATTACTCATTGATTGTAATCTTGTAAAAAAATGCAACTAATCATTAGTCGACACAAAAGTAATCAATTTCAGCCGAAAAAACAATGAGGGAATCTCCAAGCGGAGACTCCCTCATATAATCATTTCATCCAACTGCCGTTACGATATATTCGCCTGACAGTGATGTTGTATGTCGTTCTTATTTAAGCGTATAAGGCGTCAGACGATTCTTAAGATAGTTCATGTGACCCATCTTGAAGCTCTTCATAGATTTCTTTACACGATGAGCTTTCAGGCTTTTGAGCATGCTACCCTTGTTGGGACGAGCGATGTTGCGCGAAGTGACTTTAGCCTTAATTGCGCCTGAAGCGTCCGGCATAAAGATGTATCCTACAGGATTACTCTTCCAGTTATACCAACCTTCGCCGTTGAGAGCAAAGAGACATACCGGGACTTCAAAATAGGTACCATCTTCGTCTGAAACTATCTTAGAGGCTTCCATTTCTTTCTGCTCCATATAAGCCAAGATAGCATCTTCGCTTGCGTCGGGATTATTTGCACTCAAGATACCTTCATAGTTGCCTACCGAGTATTCGCCTTGATCATCAGCAAAGCCTGCTTCCTGAGAGGCAATAAACACCGTTTTGGCGCCGACTGTAAACTCGAGGTTGCGCTTGCGCGGGTTGGTATTATAAGCTGCGATAGGCGAAGCCGAGCCCCAAGGTTGTACGAGGCGATAGAGATTGCTGTTTTCTTTGTTCTGTTGCAGCTCGACTGCATAGAGGTAGTCCATAGTTGTCTTTCCTTCCGGTAGATAACCGCCAAGAATCCAGCCGTCGACGAAGTCGGCATTACCGATGGATTTCCAGTCTGCATCATCACCGCTAAGAACAACTTCGAAAGCGGCATAGTTGGCCTTTTGTGCTTCGCCCTTGGAGTCGAATGTTACAGCACCGATCAGGTATTTGCCGGCGCCGTCGAAGTCGAGACGTACTTCTTTTTCGCCACCGCCCTCGAATTCGACATACTTGCTATCATCACTACCTGTCAATACTTTTACAAGTGCCTGGGGATCTTCGCCGGCAACAACTGCGGCGCGTACGGTAGCGGCATCCTTGCCGGAAGTTACAGTAGCAAGTGCTTGATATGATCCGTCTGCCTTGGTCAGATAGCCTTCGTAATTTACGGTTACATCATAAACAGGGAAACCGTCCATATTGATGTATGCGTATCCGTCACCGAAGATGCCTTCGCTGCAATATGCAACCATGTAGAGCGAGAACACGCCGGTGTTGACATTGTAAGTACTCATATTCTTATACTTCTCGGGATTGTCCGAAGCACCGGGAACCGCCAAGCAATACGAATAGATGTCGGCATAGTATACATGACCATACTTCTCGCTCTCGTTGATATAGATAGGCGCTACAAATACGGTTACGTTGCCATCGGCATCGGGTGTGAAGTCGGGGCACTGGATATCAAGCGTGGTACCGGTGGGATACAGCGCAGGCCCTTCCGATGAGCCGCCATATACCTTAATGGCGACATCCTTGGTGGGATTGGACGGGTTATAAGTCTTGCTTACGGCAACTTCCAATTCCATCGCATCCCAATATACATCACCGGACTCTACATACACAGCCGTGCCTTCACCGAATTTTTCGGTAACGCCGGCAGATCCGCGGGTGATGGTGAACTCACAAGAGGCCTGGCCGTATGTCGAGGCATCGGCGATGGTTAGTTTAACGGGATAAGCCTTACCTAATTCAAGCTTATTGGGGTCAAAGGTAATGGTCAGGGGTGTGTTGCCTTTGCCTTCGTCAAACACTACCGTGCCGGGGATGGTGAATAATTTGCTTTCGTCGACAGCCGTAATGTTGGCTTCGGTGATGAGGTCGCTGGTACGGTTGATTTGGATTTCAGCCGAAGTAGCATCTTCTGCGACCACGATTGCCGTATTGATATCCGAGGCGAAGAACGCGCCGGGATCCTGCGCACCGGGGACGTATGTCACGTCCGAGGTTTCGTTGCAGGAGGTCAGCGTAGCGCCAAGGGCCAACACAGCAAGTATGGATGATTTGAATAATTTCATTGTTTGTGCAGTTTAGATCAGTTTAATGATTTATTTGCTTTTGTATCGAGGTCGTGACCGTCGGTTCGTACCTCGCTGAGGAGAAAAAGGAGGAGAGAGGAGCGATGAGCTTACTTATCGTCTATTTGCTGTTAATATTGGTCGGGAATAGGATCTGGCATCGAATACGACTTGTTGTTTGTATTCATGGTCACTTCGCCTTCAGTGTACGGGTTGATCTTCTTGTTGGCTGTGGTCTCTTCGTATGGGATCAGGGTCAGACGTTCGTCTGCGCCGTATTTGATCTTAAACACGTAAGCAGAGGGGAAGGTACAACCCACGCGGTCAATATCCTTGTGCAGACGCATGGTGTCGAAATATGCGAGACCTTCGCCCCAAAGTTCGACACGGCGCTGGAACCAGCACTCGTCTTGGAATTCTTCGGCAGTGGTGGCCTTGCAAGTATATTTCGGGTCACGATAGGTCTTGATGAATGATTCGAGGGTCTGCTTGCCGCCGGCAAGGTTTCCGCTCATTCCTTGAGCTTCGGCAAGTGTCAGATACATTTCCTCGATACGCATCAAGGGTACATCGGAAGCATTGAGAGCTTGGCCGAGAATTCCTTGGTAAGGACCGAACTTGACGTTGGTATAAGGCATTATGTTAGTTGTGTTATCGCCGGCATAGGAAGGAGCTGCAATAGCGAACTGGTCAATATATGCCTGCTGTGCGGCACTCAGGTTCTTGCTCTTACGATTTTCGTCAAGCCACCAGCCTTTGCGAACGTCGCTCGAAGGAATCTTGTCATACAGTTTTTTGGAACACCATTTCCATACACCGCCCTGATCGGTATAACCGTGTACGAAAGAGCAGGTCATTGAGGGGAAGTTGACAATCGAACCGTCGGCAATACCGTCTTGAGTCTCGCTAATAGCAACACCCCACATCCACGAAGGATCGGACATAGTGGTGAAACCGGGAGCACCAACTTCTTCTACACTGTAAGGACGGCCTTCGAAAGCAGCGATGGCGCTCTGGGCATCCTGAGCTGCTTCAGTATATTTGTGCATGGACAGGTAGTAACGTGCGCGCAGACCATAGGCCACAGCCTTGGACACGAGACGTTTGCTCTGGGTATCAATAACATCGGACGGCTTCACGGGGTTGTTGTCTAACAACTCGATAGCCCCATTGATATCCTTCATGATTTGGACATAAGTTTCGGCTACGGTAGCGCGAGCGCATCCGTTGAGCGCAACATCCGTGGCATTCTCTTCTGTCAGAATAGGCACACAGGGAGCATCGGCATAGCCGTCATAGTTGAAAGCGTATACTTGAGCCAGTGTCCAGTAATCATACGAACGAAGAGCCAATGCCTGAGCGCGATAGAACTTCAGCTCATTGTTATTCTCGGCGAGTTCGGGCGTAATGGTGGTCAGAATGTCGTTGCAGACCTTGATCTGCTCGTACTGATAAGTCCAAAGCATCGCTGCAGGATAACTGCTGTCAGAACCGCCGGCATAAGCCTCGTAAACGTTATAGTGGTTGTAACCGGAGTTCTTGGTGATATAGTCTTCTGTCTGAAGATCAAGTCCGATCATAACAGACGGATAACCGAAGTCCTTGTGATTACTCCAGTGTGTCAGACACGTGAAGAAAGCATTGAAACCGCCGGTAACCGAAGCCGAAGCAAGTTCGGCTTTATTCTCCAACGATGTCTGCTTTTGGCCGGCTGTTACATAGCCGCCTTCGTATTTGGTGTCGAGGTCGGCGCAGGATGCCGTGGCAAGTGCCAATGCGATGCCCGATACTACGACTTTATTGATGTATTTCATATATTTATTCCTATAAAAAGTTATTGGGAATGTGTGTTGTAGTACTAAGCCTTAGAAGCTTACGCGGAGACCGCCGGAAACGGTGCGGATGGGCGAGTAGGTCGAGTTGTTCGATGACAAGAATCCTTGACGTGGGTCAAGTCCTTTGCGTTTGCTCCAAAGAGCAACATTCTCGGCAGCGCCGTAGATGCGCAGTTCGCCAAGACCGAGCTTGCTTGTCCATGCTTTCGGGAAGGTATAGCCGAGGGTGATATTGTTAAGCGACAAGTAGTTGCTCGAAATCAGGAAGCGATCACTGGTGGCATTTGCGTACTGCGAAGCAAGACCCTCATTAGCCATACGCGGAACATCGGTATTGGTGTTTGTCGGGCTCCATGCCTTGGCTATATCTTTGTGCCAAGTTCTGCCGAGGTACGAAGATGTTCCGGGATCCATAAAGCCCTGATAGGTGCTGTCGAAGATCTTACCGCCGGCTTGATATGCAAACTGTACGCTGAGATCAAAGCCGTAAGCCTTGGCATCGAGACCGAAACCGCCATAAACCTTGGGCATAATATTGCCCGTTTCTTTGCGATTGGTACTGCGAGCTTTGGAATAGTCGGTAGTGGTATACTCTTCGGTCTGATAGATGGGTTCGCCGAGGTAGCCGGTACCGATTTGGATATCATTACCGTTTTCGTCCTTGACATTTCGGCGTGCAGTATAGAGTGCAACACCGTTTTCGTCAACGCCTGCATAGTGTACAAGCCACATATTGTATAGGGACTTGCCTTCTTCGATGATACGTGTTGAGGAATATTCCCATTGTCCGTTGTTGTTCTTCAATGCGTCTTCGATATCGAGAACCTTGTTCGACGGCAGAGTTGCGTTGGCGAATACGCTGACATCGATATTCTTGTTTTTGAAGACATTGTAGTTGAGCTCGAGTTCGAAGCCGTTGTTACGCATCGAACCGACATTCTTGGGATATGAACTGTAACCCAGCGACGGGTTGACGGGAAGGTACATCAACATATCGGAGGTTTGACGGCTGTAGTACTCTAATGTACCGGCAAGTTTGCCTTTCCAGAAACTGAAATCAAAACCTACGTTAAAGTTGTTGGATTTCTCCCAAGTGATATCGGGATTACCCTTGTAAGCAAGTTCGGAGTCGGAGAACACGCCATCACTACCACGCATTGTGTAGTAGTCCTGATATGCTTGCAGGAGAGTCGAATCGTAGATATTATCGTTACCGTTTTGGCCGAAAGAAGCCTTGAATTTCAGCAAATCGACAACGTCTTTCGCTTCGGCCATAAAAGCCTCGCGGTTGATATCCCAACCGGCCGATACAGACCAGAACGAACCCCAACGGTGATCCTTAGCGAAAGCGGAGCTTCCGTCACGACGCCAAGATGCCTGCAGATAGTAGCGGTTTGCAAAGTTGTATTTAAGACGAGCAAGTACCGAGCGGTGACCCAGAGCGGCACGTGCGCCGGAGCCAAGCAGGTTGTCAATCGAATTGTTTACCACATCTACATCGGGCTGATAGAGGTTTTGGCCACTGGCGCTAACATATTCGGTACGGTAGTCCTGAGACTCAACGGCGGCCATAACACCGACCGTATGCTCGCCGAAAGTGCGAGTATAGTCAACCAAGCCCTGCAAGCTGACGGTGCTTGTGCGGCTCATTTGCTGTTGTACTCTGCCGCCGAAAGAAGCGAGCTGACCATACAACGAGTTGTTGAGCTCATTGAATTTTTGGTTGACGAGATAGAGCTCGGCTGTACCGCTGACGGTAAGGCCTTTGAGCGGGGTCAGAATGGCATACCATTTTCCGTTGAAGACGTCGGAAATAAATTCGCGCTTGTCGTAAGCGAGTGCACCGGCGGGGTTGGCGGTAGCCCATGCACCGGACGAACGAGTAGCCAGACGGCCGTAACCATAGTCGGTAGGCAGACCGAAGTCATACAAGGGCTTGCCATAGTATTCGTTGTACATCACTCTGCCTTGAGCATCACGAACATAGATGGGAAAGACGGGGGCCAATTCATTGACTACGGCGAAAGCGTTGGCTGAAGAGTTGGAGCTTGCGGATGTCTGTGAATCGGGATAACCGGTATTCTTGTAGATATAGTTGAGTTGCGTGCCGATCTTCAGCCAATCCTTGGCTTGATACTCGACAGCGGCACGAGTGCTCAGACGCTTAAAGTGCGAACCTTCCAGAATACCCTCGTCACCGAGGTAGTTGGCGGACAGGTAGTATGTGAAACGATCAACGCCACCACGTACACTCAGTGAGTAGTCCTGACGCAGACCTGTGCGGAATGTTTCATCGGCCCAGTTATCGGGAGTATAGTAGTAGTTACCATCGCTGTAACCGGGTGTGGCATTGGGATTGAACTTGCCGTTGAGACCGATAAGATCCTGACCGTCGGGCACGCTGTAAGTGCGCTGACCCAGAGCACCCCAGATGCTGCTGTTGGCATAGCGGTGGGCTGCGAGTACATCGCCACCCTGCTCACTGTCCATATAGCGAGTGGTGTAGAACGAGCGATAGAGCGTCTCGAAGTATTCGCCGGGATCGGTGATGACATCGTAGTTGCTCAGGGCACGCGAGTTGCCGCCCCAACGAGCGTCAAAAGTGACCTGTGCTTCACCGGCCTTACCGCGCTTGGTCGTAATCATAATGACACCGTTGGCACCACGAGCACCATAGAGGGCGGTGGAAGCGGCATCCTTGAGCACGGTGATGCTCTCGATATCGCTCGAAGCGATATCATTGATCGAACCTTCGTAGGGGAAACCATCGACTACATAAAGCGGAGCTGTGGAACCGTTGATAGAGCCGACGCCGCGGATGAGTACCGATGATCCTTGACCGGGTGCACCGTTGGACGACATAGTCTGCACACCGGCCATCTTACCGGAAAGTGCATTGGTGACATTGGATACAAGAGCGTCCTGCAACTGGTCGGCCTTCACTACGGAAGCCGAGCCGGTGTACTCGCTCTTTTTCTCACGTCCGTATGCCACAACCACCATCTCATCGAGTACAGTAGACGAGGACGAAAGAGTGATCGTCATGTGTCCGGAAGTGATGGCTACGGTCTTGGACGTATAACCTACGGAGGACACGGTAATGTTCTTGACGTTGGCGGCTACTTGAAGACGGAACTCGCCGTTAAAGTCCGTAACTACGCCAAGTTTACTGCCGGCGGGAGTTACAGAAGCTCCAACAATGGGTTCATTTTCGCCGCCTTCTTCGAGGACGGTACCGACAACCGTGCGCATCTGAGCAGATGCACACACGCTGAGCGAAAGTACTGTCACAAGTAATAGAAACAGCTTTTTCATACTAAAAACAATTAGACAATAAATAAATTAAACAATTGATATTCAACTCTTAAGATAGAACCATAGGACTTGGATAGCCTTCAAGTTCCTGCATTTTCTGCCATATATGATTTCACAAAGTTAAACACTTTTGGTTAATAATAAAGGTTTTTACTGAAAAAAATTTCGTTTTTAACATTTGACACAGCGCTTTTTGGGCTTCTATTTTCAATAAAATATGCCGTTTTGATATTTCTATCGCTTTTTTCTGTTAAAAACCAATATTAACTGCTATCAATACACACAAAAATTCCCTGAATACCGACATTTTGCCAAAATAAAAAAAATTATGTTGTACAACATAATTTTAGGACATATTGTCTTTGGCGACACTATGAGCGGCGTTCGTACTTTTTTGACGTCTAAATGCTCCAAGCCACGAATCGAGGACCGACCTTTCACCTCATTCGGTGGTGTGTCAATAGAAAGCGCTGTAGGGGGGGGGCAAAATAGCATATTATTGTAGGGTCGCAATGTGTTGCGCCCCTACAAGGCTTCCCATTATGACACACCTCCATATAATAACGCCACATTATATAATACACACTATATAATAAATGAGAGGCGACCGGGGCCGCCTCTCATTATTATATAAAAAGTGTTTGGATCAGCAGTAGCGAGCGAAGTCGGCATTGCGCATATCGCCTGTCTCGTTGAAGGCATTGTGGAATGCGAATGCTGCGGCCAAGGTGTGCGGGGTCTGACCGCCCTTGCCCAGCTTGAGGTAGTCAAGCAGCAGCGGACGATACATGGGGTGTGCACAGTTGTTGATGATTTCGTAAGCACGTTCCACCGGATCCTTGCGACGCAGGTCGGCTACGCCCTGGTCCGTAACGATGATGTCCACCGAGTGTTCGGTATGGTCCACATGTGCCACCATAGGCACAATGTTGGAGATAAGGCCGCCCTTGGTGATGGAGGGGCAGGAGAAGATGGAGATATAGCCGTTGCGGGTGAAGTCGCCGCTGCCGCCCACACCGTTCATCATCTTGGTGCCCAGCACGTGCGTGGAGTTGACATTGCCGAAGATGTCTACTTCGAGAGCGGTATTCATGGCAATGACGCCTAAGCGACGGATAACCTCGGGATTATTGGAGATTTCGGCCGGACGCATAAGGATCTTATCGTGGAAGAAGCTCATATCGGCAAAGAGCTTGGCTTCTGTTTCATCGGACAGCGTCATCGAGCAGGTGGAAGCGAAGGTACACTTGCCTTTCTTCATCAGTTCGAGTACGGCGTCTTGCAGCACCTCGGTATACATCATAAACGGAGGCAGTTCCTTGCTCTCGCCCAGGTTGTAGAGCACGGCATTGGCCACATTGCCCACGCCGGACTGCAAGGGCAGGAATTCGGGAGGAAAGCCTCCATTACGGTATTCGCCGATAAGGAAGTTGACTACGTTCGAGCCGATTTGTTCGGACACGGCGTCCGGAGCGGTGAAAGACTTGACGCCGTCGAAGGAGTTGGTACGAACGATGCCGCGCACCTTGGCCGGGTCTATTTTCAGTATGGGCGAACCTATGCGGTCGTTGGCTGCATAGATGGGTATTTCGCGGCGGTGAGGCGGATCTTGCAGCAGCACGATGTCGTGCATACCATAGAGGCTCTTGGGCAGCTTCTCGTTAAGTTCGATGATGATATTTTTGGCCAGTTTGGCGTAAGTGGGAACGTTGCCCAAGCCACAACCGAGCAGGACTTCTCCGGCGGGGGTGATGTCGGCAGCTTCGATGATACACCAGTCAATGCCGCCATAGAAACCGTAGCGCACTTCCTGAGCCATCTCGGAGAGGTGACGGTCAAAGTAGTGACAGTCATGGGCATTGATACGCTTGCGCAGGTCTGGAACATTCTGATACGGCGCACGCATATTGATGGCGTTGGCTCGGCTAAGTGCTCCGTCTGCATGGTCCGAAGTGGATGCTCCGGTGAAAATGTTTACCTTGAAGGGACGGCCGGCTTCATGCTCGGCTACGGCACGTGCCGCGAGAGCCTCAGTGACGAATTTAGGAGCTCCGGGGGCAGTGAAGCCTGAAAATCCCAGAGTTTGTCCGTCGTGGATCATTTCGGCGGCTTCTTGCGCCGTGATGAAGTTATAACTCATGGTTATCGGGGGTAATAAAGATGTAAATGGTTTATCTCTGCTGTTATGCCGCAATAGGTCCTCGCCTATGGTGGGACTTCGGCGGAAAATTAGTAATTTTGCGCAAAATTAGCCAATAGTGCGCACGCGCACAAACTTTTTTCTATAAAAATATGCAAAATACACCGCTCCGGACCGCGGAAGAAGCTCCGCACCGGGTATATATAGAGACTTATGGTTGCCAAATGAACGTCGCCGACAGCGAAGTCGTGGCCTCCATAGTGGGCATGGCCGGATATACCGCCACTGACGACATCGACCAAGCAGACGCCGTACTACTCAACACATGCTCGATACGCGACAACGCCGAGCAAAAGATTTTGCATCGTCTGGAGGCTCTGCGTGCACTGCGTCGCCGCCGCCACGGTCGCCTCATCATCGGCGTCATCGGCTGTATGGCCGAGCGCACGGGTCGGGACCTGATAGACAACCACGGAGTAGACATCGTGGCCGGGCCGGACAGCTATATGGACCTGCCGGCGCTGCTCGAAGGCGCCGCCGCCGGACACCCCGGCGCCAACGTCACCCTGAGCACCACCGAGACATACCGCGACGTCATGCCCATACGTCTGGGCGGAGCCGCTGTCAGCGGATTTGTATCCATTATGCGCGGCTGCAACAACTTCTGCTCGTACTGCATCGTGCCCTATACACGCGGGCGCGAGCGCAGCCGTCCCCTCGACAGCATCCTCGCCGAAGTGGCCGACCTGCGCCGTCAGGGATTCAAGGAGGTTTCCCTGCTGGGTCAAAACGTCAATTCGTACCGATATGTCGCCGAAGACGGCACCGTCACCGGTTTTGCCGAGCTGCTGGCCGCCGTAGCCGAAGCCGCACCCGATATGCGCGTGCGCTTCACAACCAGTCACCCCAAGGATATGAGCGACGAAACCCTACGGGTCATGGCCGCTCACCCCAATATCTGCCGGCACGTCCACCTGCCCGTACAAAGCGGCAGCAACGCCGTACTCAAGGCGATGAATCGCAAATACACGCGCGAATGGTATCTCGAGCGCATCGCAGCTATACGCCGATACATGCCCGATGCAGGCATATCCACCGACTTATTCACCGGATTTCACGGCGAGACCGAGGAAGACTTCGAGCAAACACTTTCGCTGATGCGCGAGGTCGGTTTTGACTCCGCTTTTATGTTTAAGTACAGCGAGCGCCCGGGCACTCTGGCCAGCCGCACCATGCCGGATAATATACCCGAAGACGTCAAAATAGAGCGTCTCAACCGTATGATTGCCTTGCAAAACGAATTGTCTCTGGCCTCGAACCGCCGCGACATAGGCAAGGTCTTCGAAGTCCTGGTCGAGGGTGCAGCCAAGCGCAGCGCCGCCCAGCGCGTAGGCCGCACCTCGCAGAACAAGGTGTGCGTCTTTGATGCCATTCCCGAAGCCAAAGTCGGCGCTACCATACGCGTGCGCGTCATCAATGCCACTTCGGCCACACTCCTGGCCGAGGCAGTGATCGACTGACCGTTTGGATGCAACCTACGGCGTCCTATGGGACGATGTCACCGAAAGGGGGACAATTACTGTTAAAATATCTGAAATGGCATCGCTTTTTTCGTCTAAAGTCTTGACAACCGGGGTGCTGATTTGCTACCTTTGCCGAACTTTGCGGTAAAAGGCCATAGGCCGTGCGCAGTTGCATCCCCGGGCGAGGTGCATCGACACAAGCAGCCGTGATACGCTTACACATTATATAATCAACGGCGACATTACCACATAGGCCGAACAACGCTATCGGACACACGGCGTCAAGACGATGCGAAGCCGAACTCGCGATTATATGGCAACGACAGAATAATTCAGATAATGAAAGACAGTACAACCAAACGTTCGAACCACATATCCACCTTGGCATCCCAAACGACCTCGGTGGTAAGCATCGCCTTGGTGCTGCTGATTTTGGGAGTAATGGCATGTCTCGTTGTGGGCGCGCGCAACGCCACCGAGGCTGTGCGCTCATCCCTGGCAATGACCGTGAACGTGCGCTCCGGCGCAAGTGACTACGATGTCAAGACACTACGTGCCGCTCTGACCAAGGCTCCATACAGCGTCGAAGCCCGATACGTCAGCGCCGCCGAAGTCCTGGCACAGGAGAGCAAGTTTATAGGGGACAGCACATTGAGCCTGCTGGACGAAAATCCGTACAACGCCGAAATACAAGTGCGACTGCGCCCCGAATATCTCAGCGCCGACTCGATAGCCAAGATTACAGCCACACTCACACAGAAATACCCGGCAGCCGAAAGCGTGGTTGCACAGAGCAACGTAGCCGATAGCGTCAGCCGCAATATGAATACCCTGATGTTGGTGCCGGCTGCCGTAGCTCTGGCGCTGCTTCTCATCAGTTTTGTACTAATAAACAACACAATAAGCGTAGCCATTTACGGCCGACGGTTTATCATACACACTATGAAACTGGTGGGTGCACGGCGCGGGTTTATACGCCGTCCCTTTGTCCGTATGGGCATTATGGCCGGACTGCTCGGTGCAGTCATAGCTTCGGCCATACTCTGCGGTGCACGCGCCTACCTGCCGTATGCAGACACGGACGTAGCCGCTATGATCGGCTGGTACGATGTCGCACTGATATGCACCACCCTTGCCGTGTGCGGCATGGCTGTATGCGGACTTGCCGCCGCATGGTCCGCCAATAGATACCTCAACAAGAATTACGACCAACTTTTCAAAAAATAATGGAGCAAAAGAATTTATCCGGCACTAAGGCGTCAAAAGCCACCAAGCCCATACAAGCATCGCCCGCCAAGACGGGCACAAAGCTAAAAAAACAGGACCGCGCACATCAGCCGTTGGAACGTCTCAATTTTATAATTATGGGATGCGCCGGTGCAGCCATAGTTCTCGGCTTTTTGCTGATGCTGGGCGGCGGTAGCACTCCCGACAACTTCAACCCGGACATCTTCAGCACACGCCGCATAGTCATCGGACCGCTGTTTGCCTTCCTGGGCTTCGTGGCTATGGCTGTGGGCATTATCATTCGTCCCAAAGACAAAAAATCCGATAAAGCCAACGACTAAGCCCGCACACACATGGACATCATAGACTCGCTTATACTGGGCCTTGTACAAGGCCTCTCCGAATACCTACCCATAAGTTCGTCCGGACACCTCGAAATATGCCAAGACCTGCTGGGCCTCAATATGGCCGGGGCGGACTCGATGCAATACGATGTGGCGCTACACGTAGCTACGGTACTGAGTACCATCGTCATACTGTGGCACGAGTTCAGCGGAATGTGCCGCTCGTTCTTCACCCTGCGCCGAGATGAGAACACCTCGTTGGTATGCAAAATACTCGTGTCCTGCATCCCCGTAGGCATCGTCGGTATATGCTTCAAGAAACAAGTCGAAGGGCTCTTCGGCGCCAACCTCAGTGTGGTAGGCATCAGCCTGTGCGTCACCGCATTGTTATTGTCTTTTGCATACTTCACACGCACACTACCCTCGATACGTCGGCGCGGCGTCCGCGACAGTATGTCCACGGGCCGACCCATAGGCTACTTTGACGCCTTCATCATCGGATGCGCCCAAGCCGTAGCAGTCATCCCCGGATTAAGCCGCAGCGGCACCACCATCGCCACCGGCATCCTCCTGGGCAACCGCCGTGATAAAGTAGCCAAATTCTCGTTCCTTATGGTAATCATCCCCATCCTCGGCCAAGGCCTGCTGGATGTATACAAAGGCATCAGCGGAGACGGCGTGGTCGGAGGCGTCAGCCTCGGCGCACTCGCCGTTGGCTTCATAGCCGCCTTCGTCTCGGGATGCATTGCCTGCAAATGGATGATAGAATTGGTCAAACGCGGCCGCCTCGTGTGGTTTGCCCTTTACTGCCTCATCGTCGGCACTCTGTGCCTCACCTTAGGATGACACAAGTTTTAGAATGACGCAAAACACTGATACGGAAACTACGGCAATTGTGGACACCGAAACGCCGTTACGCCCTATGGACTGGGCGGAAGGCGAAATCATATACCTGGACAAACCGCCGGGCTGGACTTCCTTTGATGCGGTGAAACGCGTGCGCGGCGCCATCATGCGTCGGCTCGGCGTCAAGAAGTTCAAGGTAGGACACGCCGGGACACTTGACCCGCTGGCCACCGGCGTAATGATTGTATGCACCGGACGCGCCACCAAGCTTATAGAAAGCCTGCAGACCGGCGTCAAGGAATATATAGCCACTATCGCACTGGGCGCCACCACGCCCTCCTTCGACCTCGAAACCGAGATTGATGCTACCTACCCCACCGAGCATATCACCCGCGAAGCCGTCGAGGAGGTTCTACGCCGCTTCCACGGACCCATAAGCCAGACCCCGCCATCGTTCTCGGCGTGCAAAATCAATGGCGTTCGCGCCTATCAAATGGCTCGGCAAGGCGAGGAAGTGGCACTTAAACCCAAACTGCTGGTCATCGACGAAATCGAACTGCTCAAGTACTCGCCGCAAAGCATCACCATACGCGTGGTATGCAGCAAAGGCACCTACATCCGTGCCCTTGCCCGCGACATCGGCGAGACCCTGCACTCGGGTGCACACCTCACCGCCCTGCGCCGCACACAGGTGGGAGACGTCACCGCCGATATGTGCCTGTCGCCGGATCAAATGGCGGCTCTGATACGCCAAAGCCCCGTGGTAGAGCACGATGACAAGGCTTGAAAACACTGCAAAAAGCAAAAAACACAAGATACAGTATGAAACTTTCGCAATTCAAGTACCAACTCCCCGAGTCACTTATCGCCCAGTACCCGAGCCAAGACCGCGATGGAGCACGGCTGATGGTTGTACACCGCAAAACCGGCGAGTTGGAACATCGTATATTCAAGGACATCATTGACTACTTCGATGAAGGCGACCTGATGCTCTACAACGACACCAAGGTCTTTCCGGCACGTCTGTACGGAAACAAGGAAAAGACAGGAGCACGCATCGAGGTGTTCCTGCTGCGCGAACTCAACAGCGACAACAAACTGTGGGACGTACTCGTTGAGCCGGCACGTAAAATACGCATAGGCAACAAGTTGTACTTCGGCGAAGACGAGTCTATGGTGGCCGAAGTCATCGACAACACCACCTCACGCGGCCGTACGCTGCGATTCCTGTACGATGCACCACACGACGAATTCAAGGAGCGACTCTACCACCTCGGCATGACGCCCCTGCCCGACTATATCAAACGCGAGCCCGAGCCCGAAGACGCCGAGCGCTACCAGACCATCTTTGCAAGAAAAGAAGGTGCCGTAGTGGCTCCCGCCGCCGGCATGCACTTCAGCCGCGAACTGCTCAAACGCCTCGAAATCAAAGGCGTCGAAACCGATTATCTGACCGTACACTGCGGCCTGGGGACATTCCGCGATATCGACGTCGAAGACCTCACCAAGCACCGTATGGACAGCGAACAGATGTTTGCGCCGCAGTCGCTGGTAGATCACGTCAACCGCGTCAAGGACGCCGGCAAACAGGTCTGCGCCGTCGGTGCTTCAGTACTCCGCGGAATATGCAGCGCCGTCACCTTGGGCGGACACATGAAAGTCTACGAAGGCTGGACCAATAAATTCATATTCCCACCATATGACTTCACCGTAGCCACCGCTATGGTCACCAATTTTCACCTGCCGCTGTCCACCATGCTGATGATGGCTGCCGCTTTCGGCGGATACGACACCATTATGAACGCCTACAAGGTGGCTATCAACGAGAAATACCAATTCGGCGCCTACGGCGACGCAATGCTCATTATCGACTGACAAGCCGCAACCATAGCCGCCAAAAACGGCTCACATACACAACGCAAACCAATATATAGGCACATGAAACAGGGACTCACGGACAAAGACCTACGGCTGACACACAACTATATGCTCACCGCCGCCGAGTGTGACGCCGGAGGCACCATATCCCCGGCATTGATGACCGAGCGTATCATCGAGGTGGCCACGCAGCACGCCAACCTCCTGGGCATCGGGTACGCCGACCTATCGCAACACGGCATAGGGTGGGTGCTCTCGCGTATGGCTCTGCATATGAAGCGTTGGCCGCGCTTCAATCACAGCTTTGCCCTACACACCTGGATAGAAGATGTCAATCGCCTATACAGCACACGCTGCATACGCATCACCGACGAATCCGGCGACACCATAGGCGAAGCACGCACCATTTGGGCTGCCATCAATACCGCCGACCGCACGCCCGCCGACATCTCAATACTCGGGCTGGACAGCCTGGTCATCGGAGCCGATGGTATCACCGTGCCGCGTCCGGGACGCATTCCGCCATGCTCGTCCGAAGACGTACGCACCTCGTACACATGGCGTTACTCCGATATTGACATCAATCGTCATGTCAATTCGGTACGCTACATCGAGACTATGCTTGACACCTGGCCGCTGAGCCACTACGACACACACAGCATAGCGCAACTCAACATCATCTACCAGCACGAATGTCTCTATGGTCAAACTGTCGCCGTGGCCGCACGCAACATCGCCGCCACAAAACAAGAGACACTTCTAACGCCCGCAAGCACTCTCCTCCAAGCCTCCGATGTCGAGCTGCTACGCGATGGCATGCGCGTATGCGCCGCCCATATCGTCTGGAAAGAAAACTGATGCAACAAAGCAGACGCGACCGTTTCGGCCTTATATAATGTTAAAAAGTACCGCAAAATATGCGTAATGCGGCGGAATTATGCTAATTTTGCCGAGATTATGGCGTATTATCTGACCATAGACCAAGGCAACACGTGCGTCAAAGTTGACATCTGGGATGGCGACAACGACGAAATAGTGGCGAGCAAGACGTTCGACACACTGCAAGTATCTGACCTTACGATGCTTTGCGGCAATCACAAACCATCGGCAGCAATATACTGCACCGTAAGCGGACGCGATCTTCCGACCATCGAAGCCCTGAACACGCTGACGCCGCACTTCGTAGAAATGTCTGTGGACACACCGATGCCGGTACGCATAGCATATGCCACGCCACGCACTCTGGGGCTGGACCGTGTAGCCGCCGCCATAGGCGCCTACAGCCTGTGCAGCGACAATCGCGACATTCTGGTCATAGATATCGGCACGGCCATCACCTACGACATCGTCAGCGCCGACGGCATATACCGCGGCGGCAATATCGCCCCGGGTCTTGATATGCGTCTGCGTGCACTCAACCACTTCACGGCCCGTCTTCCTCTGGTAACCATCGATGATACAACCGAAGTGCCGTTATGGGGCACGGATACAGCCTCAGCTCTGCGTGCCGGAGCTCTCGAAGGTGTCGTGGGCGAGATCCTGCACTACCGCAATTGCGCCGGCGCAGACGCTCATATCGTTATCACCGGCGGCCAAGCGCCGATGATATTACGACACTTGCCGTTCCAACCGATTACGCACCCACACCTCGTAAGCCTCGGGCTTTACACAATACTACGATACAATTTCGACCAATGAAAATATTCGCAACAATCCTCCAAAGGTACGCCAAGGCCGTTTGCATGACCCTGGCTTCGGCTTTAGCCGTAATGGGTACGGCAACCGCCACCGCCCAAAACTCCGTAATCACGCCCTATTCGCGCTACGGCTACGGCATACTGGGCGACAACGCCACCGCAGCTCAGAAGTCTATGGGCGGAGTAGGCTACGCCGCCTCCTCCGGACGCCAGACCAACGTCATGAACCCGGCTTCGTATGCGGCCATAGACACCCTCACCTTCCTCTTTGATATGGGCGTCACCGCCGTATCTCAATGGCAGAAGGAAGGCGATAAGAGCCACCACGACTTCGGCGGCGGCCTCGACTACATCACTATGCAGGTACCCATAGGCCGATATATGGGTGCAAGTGTGGGCCTGCTTCCCTATAGCAGTGTAGGCTACAGCTTCGGCAACGCCATTGACAACGGCAGTGTCAGCCGTCAGGGTTCCGGCAGCATCAATCAGCTATACTTCGGTATCGCCGGACGTCCCTTCCGCGGTTTCAGCGTAGGTGCCAACATCGCCTACCTCTTCGGCTCGACCATCAACGACACCTATGCCGTAGCCTCGTCCGCATCGACATCCCTATTCGAGCGCACGCTCAAGGTACGCGATTGGTATGCCGAATTCGGCGTGCAATATCACTTCTACATAAGCAAACGCGACCGGCTCTCGCTGGGTCTCGTATACGCCCCGGCCAAGGACCTGCACGGTGACACCTACGGCGTATATTACTATACATCAGAAGAAAACGCCACCCCCGACACCGTGGGTTACACCAAACTCAAAGGGCTGTATTCGCTGCCCGAGAAATGGGGCGCCGGTATTTCGTGGACGCACAACAACAAGTTGACCGTGGCCGCCGACTACACCTACCAGCCCTGGAGCAAGGCCAAATACGCCGCCCTCGAAAGCTTCGAGCAAACCAATTTCGCCGACCGCTGGCGCGTGGGTGCCGGTCTTGAGTACACCCCCAACATCCGCGGCAACTACGGCCAACGCATACACTATCGTCTGGGCGGATACTACACCCACGACTATATCATGATACGCGACAACAATGTGCGCGAATACGGCGTCACCCTCGGCTTCGGACTGCCCGTGCCCGGGTTCAAGACCACAGTGAATATCGGCTTTGAATGGAAGCACCGCGCCGCCAACCCCGACCCACTCATCAAAGAGAACTACTTCAACATCACTCTCGGGCTCAACTTCAACGAGATGTGGTTCCGTAAGAGCAAAATCTATTGACGCCTCCGACGTCCCATACCATGGTTTCGCAGTGCTTCAAACATTCGCCACGTGCATTGCTGGCCGCCGCCGTTTTGGCCGCCGCCATAGCCTCGTGTACCGACGAACAGGAGCACAGCTATGTAGCCAACGTCTCCGACCCACTGGTGACGCCCACCATGTCTACGACCAACGTCTCCACTCTCATATCCGACTCGGGGTACACTCGCTACCACATAACCGCCCCGGTGTGGAACATATATGACGACATTCCCGATCCGATGTGGAAGTTTCCCAAGGGACTGAATCTCGTCAACTTTGACCTGAAGATGAAGCCGGCGGCAGCTATGCGCTGCGACTCGGCGACATACTTCAGTCAGCGTCGCCTATGGCGGCTGGACGGCAATATAGTGATGGTCAATGTCCAACGCGACACATTCTTGACCGAGCAGCTATATTGGGACCAAAACCAAAGCAAGGTATACTCGGACTCGTTTATACACATTGTACGCACCAACCATATCATCGAAGGCTACGGGTTCGAGTCCAATCAGGAAATGACGCAATACAACGTCAACCGCCCCACAGCCATCATCCCCGTAGACCGGTCAGCAAAAGGCGGAAAGGGTCAACGACCCTTCGGCCCGGGCATGACCGCCGTGGCACAGGACAGCCTGCCCGCCGGAACACCGCGTCCCGAACGCCCATTACCGCCCGAACGTGCCTCAAGACGTCGCAACGCCTTCGGCGGTATCGGCGTCATCGAACAGGGCAATTCATCGGATTTGGTCCCGGCGACAAGCACACGCACCCCCATTAGACGCTGAGACGCCGGATATGCAACACCAATAGACACCACATTAGATTCACCGCATCAAATAACCAACCGAAATTATAGAACTCCTCACATAAATTGTTTAGCCACCCATTATGGAAATTTGGATAATTGTAACCCTTGTATCATTGCTGTTCAGCGGCTTGTTTTCAGGCGCCGAGATGGCTTTCGTCACCAGCGACCGCGTACGTGTCGAAATAGACGTCAAGCAAGGCGGCATCATAGGCCGAATACTACGGCGTTTCTACGCCAATCCTCAATTCTTTATCTCATCCATATTGGTAGGCAACAACATCGTCCTGGTTATCTATGGTATGGGCGCGGCAGCGCTACTTAAGCCACTGCAACCTGTCTTGGGTTTTGACGATGGAATGATGCTGCTGTTACAAACAATCGTTTCAACAATCGTCATCATCATCACAGGCGAATTCCTTCCCAAGACAATATTCCGCATCAACCCCAACACCTCGATGCGCTTTATCGCCATACCAATCTTCTTGTTTTACATCATATTGTATCCTATCGCACTGCTGGCTACGGCTATATCCCGCGGGCTTATGCGAATGTTCGGACTCAAGGCCGATCAGGTGGAAATCAAGATGATATCCGTGTCGGACCTCAACGACTATCTCGAAGACACCATTGACAGCCTACACGACCAAAAAGAAGCAGTAGGTACCGAAGTCAAGATATTCCAAAACGCACTCGATTTCTCCAACACCCACCTTCGCGATTGTATGATTCCGCGCAACGAAATTGTCGCCGCCAAGTCGGACATAAGCTACGATGAACTCTCCAAGTTGTTCACTTCCAGCGGACGTTCTAAGATACTTGTATATCGCGAAGACATTGACGACATCATCGGGTACATCCACGTCAGCGAGCTTTTTGACCCCACCGGCGACTGGCACAAACACATCAAACCCGTATTATATGCGCCCGAGGCACTGCTGGCCAATAAGATGATGCGCCGACTGCTCAACGAAAAACGGTCTATAGCCATCGTCGTTGACGAATTCGGAGGCACAGCCGGACTTGTCACGCTCGAGGACCTCGTCGAGGAAATCTTCGGCGACATTCAGGACGAGCACGACAAGGCCGCACCGACGGCACGCGACCTGGGTGACGGCATTTACGAATTCTCGGGACGCTGCGAAATCGCAGACCTCAACGACACATACCATCTCGATATCCCCGAAGATGATGATTACCAAACACTTGCCGGATACATCCTGCACAACACCGGAGCCATCCCGGAAAAGGGCGAAACCGTCACCTTGGGCAACCTGTCCATAGAAGTGCTGCGCAAGTCGGCGGCACGCATCGAGCTGCTCCGCGTCACACGCATACACCCGTCCGAGCAATAACTCGCGGTCAAGGCACGCCCCTCGCGCCGCCCCCCGGCACGTACATCCCCGAGGTATCTTATAAAGACGTGACTATCAGTGCACGCAACGTCGGCATCGTGGACAAAACCGTCCAAGCCAATCTGTACATAGACAATGCCATCACCGCAACACAAAATGTATCCTTTGCCGCACAACAAGTTAAACAAATCACCTTTGAAGGCGTCCTCACATCTCTGGCCAAGGGCAAACATACCGTCAAATGCGAATTGATATGCGAAGGCGACACCAAGCCCGACAACAACATCATCGCCCTCGAAGTCAACGCGCTGGGCAATCCGGACATATTCTACGACTTCGAAGACGGCAAGATTCCGCAAGGCTTCACCTTCCACAACGAAGGAGACAACGCTCTTGCCCCCGAAGCCATCGAAGAATTCGGCGAAACCGGCTGGGCCGTTCAAGCATTCTACCAGGAGCACCGACTATTGGGCAAAAACTACCTCGGTGCCTCAACATATATGACCTCCGGTGCTGCAGACCGCTATTGCATCCTGCCTCGTGTCAAAGTAGAATCGGAAGACGCCTGCTTCGTGTGGTCTTCTGGCGTAATGAACACAACTTATAACGAAATTTACGACATCAAGGCGTCCGACAGTTCCGACCCGCTTTACATCGGCTGGTATGACCGCCTAACAAGCATTTCGCTATCCCAAGAATCGCGCTTCAACGATGGAGTCTCGCTCGGCAAATACGTCGGCAAAGACATATATATCGCCATCAGACTTACCAGCGCCAAGGGCGATGCCGTGATGTTTGACAACCTCAGCCTCTTCGGATGTTCGGCATCAGCCGGCATCGCGGATGTGACGGTAGACAACGACAGCAATGCACCCATCGAGTACTACAATATCAACGGCGTACGCGTCAACAATGACAACCTTACACCCGGCATCTACATTCGCCGCCAAGGCAGCAAGGCAACCAAGGTCGCCATCCACTAATAAATCCGCTCAGTCGTTTAATCGCTCAAATGTCTAATCGAACGAGCGTTTAGCCTACAATAGCATCTAATCGAGAAGGGCGTCCGGCCATACAGTCGGCGCCCTTCTCTATCTCTCTCACCTTCACCGCGCCGAGCGCAGACACCGACGAAGCGCAAAAGCGACAAAATCGCGTCCATGAAGTGCAAAGACAGCCGATGCCACTACCATATATCGCCCTAAAAAGCGAATATCGCACACTCAAAACAACCGAAAACACGCCCAAAAATTCTTTTTTCGGCATTTTTTCGTTTTTTCTCTTCCAAAATTTGCAAGGTTCGAAAAAACAGCGTACCTTTGCAACACAAAACACGGATGGTGCCATAGCTCAGTTGGTAGAGCAAAGGACTGAAAATCCTTGTGTCCCCGGTTCGATTCCTGGTGGTACCACAAAATCAGAGAGTTGCAATATGTAACTCTCTTTTGCTTTTCCCATCTCATATTCTCACCTCAACTCTTTTTTTTATGGCCTTCGATCGAATAGACTACAACCCTAACAAATTAACAGCGAGCATAATACTTATCATTTTCGTCTTTATAGTATCCCTCTATCGTATATTACGAAGTAGGCACTTTGGTCGGAGTACTTTTACATCCAGAATGGCATATCCACCAATATTATGAATGTGTATGCGATCAACCACGCTTTATGACCGAGACCGAGGCAAATGTATTTACAATGACATACGTCATTTTGACTCTATTAGGTTCATACCTTGTCTTACATCTTGCCAAACTCGGCACATGGAGCAAAATAATCGTAATTTCAATAATTATGATTATCCTATTGTTTTTCATTCCGGCATTACATTCATTTTTATACCAAGTACCAATCAGCTAATATTCATCACGTTATGCCCAACGAAATACTATACATCGTACTGCCCGAATACGCAGACCACGAGATTGCATACCTCGCACAAGCTATCAACGTGGACCAATATGCGCTGAAAGAGCATCCGAAATACATCAACCGCATCGTGGCGCCTACCGCCGAGCCGGTGAATTCCATCGGTGGATTTCACATAATCCCGGACTATACCTTCGAGACCATGCCGCAAGACTACGCAGCGCTGGCGCTAATCGGCGGAATGGGATGGACAACACCCGCGGCAGATGCCGTCGGCCCCATCGTGAGCCGCGCCGTAGCCGAGGGTCGAATTGTCGGAGCCATCTGCAACGGAGCTTCGTTTATGGCTAAATGCGGGCTGCTGAATAACGTCCGCCATACGGGCAACGGCCTGGGGCAATTGAAAATGTGGGGAGGCGAGCACTACACAAATGCCGCAGGATACATCAACCGCCAGGCCGTCAGCGATGGCGGTATAGTCACAGCCAACGGCTCAGCCACTCTCGAGTTTGCTCGCGAAATGTTGTTACTGCTCCAAGCAGACACGCCCGAAGCCATCGAAATGTTCTATCACTTCAATAAGGATGGCTTTTGCGCTCCGAGTAAGTATTTGTCGGAGCAAAACTGATTTAAGATCTGCTCAACGGCCCGCCTCTTACTACAATAGCCCACCTCTAACTACCGGCAAATGCCTATCGTGCCGGCAGTTTAAGTGTATACACATCGACGGCATTACCGCCTTTATGGTCACGACCCTGCGAAGTGCTGACTATTACGCTCCCATCGGGGCTGACATCAAGGCCTACAGGATAAGAGTCGGCCGGAATGGTCAGTATTTTCCTAAGCGTACGTGCATCCACAAGATGTAGGCAACTGGCCGTATTACCTGCCGCCAAAAGGTAGCGACCATCAGCTGTGACAGCAATGGTACGTATTCCGCCCGTAAGGCGCAATGTCTTGATGTCGCGTGCGTTCAGTGCTACCGAATGTGGCCTCTTACCGTTTTTGCTTTTGACCCCATGCAGCCGGGCGATGGCATCCATAACTTTGGCCATGGAAACGCGTTGTACCGCGCCGGCACGATTGGCACTCAAATACAAGCAATCATTGGCCACAACCAAGTGCCTGATATTTGGCAGCATTCCCGTAAGGCGGCCTACAAAGCATCCGCGATGTACATCGACAACGGCGATGCCGCCCATACCGCCCATACAAGCCACCAGTGCGTAACGCCCTTGCGGCGTAAATACCGTGCCACGCAGGGCATTACCGCTACCATTGTCACGGTCAACTTTACGATCCAGAGGCAAATTGAGGTTTAATCGGCGGTCTATGACGACATTGGCACGCTGGCGCCACATCTGAGGACGTGGGTCGGTAATATCAATCAGCCCCACCGTATTGTCGCCCCAATGAGCGATAGCTACGACATCGTTCCATGGAGATACGGCAACCATCTTGGGCAACGTCCCCACATCAAGTATACGCACTATTGAGTCGACTCGGGTATCGATGACAGCCACAGCCGAAGGTTCCTGGGCATTAATGTCAAAGTCGCGACGATAGTACGGCACCCAAAAGTAGCGGCCTCCGTGACTGAAAGCCCCCTCAACGGGACGACCGCCAAAAACGCGCACATTGCGCTCACGATAATGTCGGAACGTGTACAACGGCGTTCGAGACGCCCACAACGTAGAGTCCTCGGCGGTAATATCGTGCGAAATCACAGCCAACTTGGCATGCGTATGCGCATCGTACACCACCGTACGGCATCCTTCGAGCATATTGACATAATACTTAGTCCCATCGGGACTAAAATTGACACTCTTGGGCGAAAATACATCGCGGTCAAGAGTGGCGCGCTCGCTCCACGAGTACTGTTGGTGACGCGTCAACAACATCATCGTTGCACCCGAAGATGCGTCCTTGACCATCAATCCGAGACGGGGATGCACCTCGGCCGGAGGTTCGGCCGCAAAAGAAGGGACAAAGGTTAGCGCGGCTAAAGCCAGCACACATGGTATGCGATTTATCAGTAGCACAGTCGATTAGTTGTTATTTGATGGCTTAGGGTTGAACGTTTTGCACTACACCGTACACGGCATAGCCTCAACAAAATTAACAATTTTTGTCCATATAGCAAATTTTTCGTAAATTTGTCATTCCAACCCCTCACGCCGAAATAAGCCAATGAAAACCTCATCAATACAACCTTCCGAACGTCCGCCCGAACCCCCGCTCATAGACACCAAACAGCATGAAGCGGTACAAGCCGCCATGTTCCTACACAAAGGCATTGACGAAATTTCGGGCAAAGCCGGGCTGGTCAATGCACTTGCGCCACACATCCGCATCTCGGCCGACATACAATTCGGCACACCGGCCATACGCATCTTGTCTGTTCTATGTATAAAAGACATCATATTCTGCGCTCGAATGATGGGCCATGAAATTGCGCAAGACCGCGAGAACTATCCGCTATTGTGCTTCTACACAATACTTATGGACAGCGACAAGATGATTGACGTGCTGCCCTGGGACGAAGTCTTCGGACACAACAACGACCTGTACGCCAAATTCATCTCAGCAATAAAACGCGAGCCCGACCCGACATGGGACAACGTCACAGCCGGCACTATTCCCGGATTATCTCTAATCAACAAATACGATACCGATGCCGCAAAACAATACGCATCATTACTTTACCGATTCTGTCGTATCATAGCATATGCAGACGACATCCGCACCGAAGACGAAAAAATATTGCTCGATACGCTCACCACTTTCCGATTAGAGCAAACCAAAGACGATACGGTCATCGTATCCAAGGTGGAGGACAAGTCCATAGCACTGGCCTCCAATGAAGACTATGACAAAGCATTAGCCAAATTGGAGAATATGATTGGTCTGAAGGAAGTCAAAAGCCTGATACGCAGGCTGGCCAATTTGGTCAGAATAAACATCCTGCGAGGAATTAACAACTTGCCGGCTGTTCCCCTAACACTACACAGCATATTCACCGGCAACCCAGGGACAGGCAAAACCACGGTAGCACGTACGCTGGCAAACATTCTCCACTCCATAGGCGCACTATCCGAAGAGAAGCTGGTCGAAGTAGGACGCGCCGACCTCGTAGCCGAGTACGTCGGACAGACAGCCGTAAAGACAAATAAAGTCATAGACAGCGCAATCGGCGGCATACTATTTATCGATGAAGCATACTCACTGTGCAACGGCCCGCACGATTACTATGGCCGCGAAGCTATCAATACACTGCTACAGCGCATGGAAAACAATCGCGACAAATTAGTCGTGATACTTGCCGGATACGACAAGGAGGTGAAGCAACTTGTCGACAGCAACCCGGGACTACAATCACGCTTCACACGTATAGTGCACTTTGAAGACTATTCGATCACGGAACTCGAAGGCATCTTCAAATCCATCATGTGTAAGTACCAGCTCACCTTCGGCCGTGGCGCACGCCAAAAACTCCACGATGTGTTCACCGAAAAACTCAAAAACAAAAGTCCGAACTTCGGCAACGGCCGATATGTACGCAACGTCTTCGAAAACGCCCTACAAGAACAAGCCCTGCGCCTCGGACGCATCATCAACCCTACCATCAGGCAACTCTGCACCATCACCGCTCAAGACATACAAGCACTGTAACAATGAAATACGTATCATGGAATGTCAACGGCCTACGCGCTGTCATGCGCAAAGGCTTCGACCAAATATATCGCGACCTCGACGCCGATGTTCTGTGTCTGCAAGAGACCAAATTGAGTGACTACCCCACGGGCACGCCTATGGGCGATGGCATCTTCCATTACTGGAACAATGCCGAGCGTAAGGGCTACAGCGGCACGGCAATACTGACACGTCGTAAGCCCCAAGCCGTTACGATGGGCATAGGCACCCCCGAGCACGACCGTGAAGGACGTGTCATCACCGCCGATTTCGACACCCATTACCTCGTAAACGTATACACGCCCAATTCTCAGGAAGGACTGGCGCGGCTGGACTACCGTATGCAGTGGGAGCAAGCCTTTGCCGATTATGTCTGCTCTCTCGATGCCGCCAAGCCCGTAATCATCTGCGGCGACCTCAACGTGGCGCACTGCGAAATAGACATCCGCAATCCAAAGACCAACCGCCACAGCGCCGGATTTACGGACGAGGAGCGCTCGGCCATGGACCACCTGCTTGAGCGCGGATTTGTGGACACCTTCCGCCACCTTCATCCCGACGAAGTGCGATACTCGTGGTGGAGCTACCGATTTCAGGCACGCGCCAAGAATATCGGATGGCGCATCGACTATTTCCTCATCAGTCAACGTCTGCTGCCGCAACTGCGCAGCGCCGACATCCTCAACGACATCCTCGGCAGCGACCACTGTCCCGTCTCCATCGACATCGACCTCTAAGCACCACAACCGGGCCGGCACCATTTACCCTCGTAGTGTATCACCCCGGTCTCCGACTCGCCATCCACACCTCATACGCAAACCTACCCCTAATGGCCATAGTTTCTAAATTATATATTTTTAACATCATTACACTAATTAGCAAACTATTAACCCATTAAATTTGCAAAAGGTTTCGCCATACGGATTTATAGTCACTCACTGCAGTCTGCCTTAACGCCGAATGAAACACTTTCGTCGCCATACACGAGCAAGTGCAAACGTAGTAATAGAGTTCATGACTCCAATAATATGATTGTCATAAGCATCATACAAACCGCACAGCGAACTGCCGTCACAACAATGATGACGGCACTTTGCTCCTGCCTAATGGCAGTGTATGCGGGGGTGTCTGTGCCGTGGCAGGAGAGCGGGGTGTGGCCCGAGAGTCCGCAGGCGCGCGCCATTCGTCAGGCCGAGATGCCTCAGCCGGCTATGCTCACGAGGGCTTGCGAGTTTGACGTGCCGCTCTATACGCTGAGTGTCGGCGATGTGTCCTTGCCGCTGTCGCTGCATTATCGTTCGAACGGCATACGCGTCGATGACGACCCCCAACCTGTGGGTTACGGGTGGACGCTGTCGCCGGCGTTGCGCGTTTCGCGCCAAATCATGGGACGTCCCGACGAGTGTTTCCGACCGCGCGGCACGGATAATATTGAAGATTATGAAACCAATTTTCGCTCGGTGGTGATGGATGCCGAGGC
>DLLT01000004.1 GCA_002478045.1 Porphyromonadaceae bacterium UBA7555 | reverse complement strand
GAATTTTAACAGGGTTTAACACTGTGTTATGGGAGCAACTATCACATTGCAAGCAAATCCGCCTTACTTTTCTGCCGTCATCTGTATATGCAATAGCTTTTTATCAATTACACTTGCGCTGCCGCATATCGTTTTCGGTATCGTTGACTAAATTTCCCGCACTATCATATACGTACTATTTCCGCGTCTATATCGCCGTTTTTTCAGACCGAAACACTGTCTACACTATTTAATGCAGTGCAAACGCGGAATAATCTTGATCGAAAAGATATGACAAAGGTGTCAGCTCTGGTGCTTGGAGGGATTAAGGTTGGTCACACCCCAGTCCTCGCGTTCGAACGAACGCATCATACACGCACGTCCGATGTGCCGTGCATCGATTGCGTCAAGGCCTTCGAGGTCGGCGATGGTGCGGGCCACGCGCAATATACGGTCGTAAGCTCTTGCCGAAAAACCGTACAGTCGTATCGCACGCTCGAGTATGGCCCGACCGCGGTCGTCTATGGCACAGAATCGGCGTATCAAGTTGCTATTCATTTGTGCATTGCAATGCACGCCCTCGATGTCGGCAAAACGGCGACGCTGGATTTCGCGAGCGGCGATGACGCGTGCGCGTATCTCGGCGCTGCTTTCGGCCGGGGCGCTGTCGGCGAGGGTATTGAAGTCCACCGGCTGGACCTGAACGTGCAGGTCAATGCGATCGAGCAGGGGTCCCGAAATACGGTTTTTATAGCGTAATACAGCTCCGGGCGGACAGGTGCACATACGCGTAGGGTGGTTGTAATAGCCACACGGACAGGGGTTCATAGACGCCACGAGCATAAAACGCGCCGGATAAGTCACCGAATACTTTGCACGGCTGACGCAGATGTCGCCGTCCTCAAGCGGCTGGCGTAATACTTCCAGCACCTGGCGGTTGAATTCGGGGAATTCGTCAAGGAACAAGACTCCATTATGCGCCAGTGAAATTTCGCCCGGCATGGGGTTGACTCCTCCGCCGACGAGTGCGACAGGCGAAATCGTATGGTGCGGTGCACGGAACGGGCGGCGTGTAAGCAAATGGCTACCGCCTGGCAATTTTCCGGCCACCGAGTGTATTCGCGTGGTTTCCAACGCTTCTTCCAGCGTCAGCGGCGGCAAAATAGTAGGCAGCAACTTGGCCATCATTGACTTGCCCGAGCCGGGCGAACCTATCATCAGGATATTATGGCCGCCGGCGCAAGCGATTTCCAGGGCCTTTTTAACCTCTTCCTGACCTCTTACATCACTGAAGTCCAAGGCGTTGTCATTATCCGTTGTAGCAAACAGTGCGTTCACATCACTGCGCGTGGGTGCGATATCCGCCACCCCGCACAGCAAATTGGCCACCTGCTTGAGATTTTCGACGCCTATAACATCGATACCATCTACAACGGCCGCTTCGGCCGCATTGTCTCTCGGCAGAATGATGGCATCGAAACCGGCATTGCGAGCCAAAATGGCCATACATAGGGCACCGCGTATGGGACGAACGCTACCATCAAGCGACAATTCACCCATAATCATAAAGCGATCCACCGAAGGCGCCGAAATCACCTCGTTGGCTATAAGGTGCGCGATGGCTATTGGCAGGTCGTACGCACTACCCTCTTTCTTGACGTCCGCCGGGGCTAAGTTGATGGTTGTGATCCCGGTAGGTACAGCGTATCCGCTTTCGCGTATGGCCGAGCGCACGCGGTCTACCGACTCCTTGACAGCCGTGTCCGGCAGCCCCACGATGGTAATGAGAGTCGAAGGGTTGTGGACAGCGGTCAGTTCTATGTCCACGCCTATGGCATCTATGCCTTGAATGGCAGCGCCGTGTATCTTGACAAGCATACGGATGTTATTATTGGCGGATTATGGGCTATTTATCTACTTGCTTGAGGGCTTGCGAGATGGACGCACCGCGATAAACCTGCGCGCCGACACTGTCCGTGACGATGAAGTACGGAAGGCGAGGTATGGCCAGCGGCCTCAGCGCTGCGGAAGCAACACCCCCAACGCCCCACGCTACGTCCCAAGTGACCGTGTCGTTGCGCACACTGCGCAGCCATGCCAGGGTGTCCGTATCCAACGATATGTCTATTATACCCAAAGCCTTATCGGTGTGGGCCTTGCGAAGACGGCGCAGCGCCGGGACGATACTGTCGGCACGCCCGCAATTTTCGTCAGAGAATACCAGGAGGCTGAGTCGATGCTTTCGTGGGCTGAATGTGGTCACCGTATCACCCTGAGCCATAAGCGTCAACGGAGACACACGCCGTTTGCCCGCGCTCGTATCAGCATACGTCAGCAGCGTGGCAAAGGCGTCTGTAAGCGCCGTCGGACGAGCCTCGGGGGTGATGATAGACAGCAACTTAGATGCTCCTTCCGGGTCGGCCGATGCGTCATATATCGTGGTGACAATAAGCGTCGAGACTACGTCTTGCGGATGAGCTTTGACATATTTCGCAGCCAAAGCGTTGATGGCCGCGCTGTTGCGGCTGTCAAGTGTCTTGGCATTTGCGTTGAGCCACTGTGCCCAGCGTACGGCTATGTCGTTGCCCTTGTTGACTTTAGCGGAAGCGGGCGATTGGGGATCTATGGTCACGTCTATTTCATCACCATTCACGGCATAGAAGCGCCCGAGAAGGCGATAGTCATTGTCCAAAATCTCGACAACGGCGCCTTCGGGGGCACGCCCCTTGAAGGTGAACGAGCCGCGATCTGCCGGGAATATCGAACTTTGGAGTGCCCCATCGACGTAGTATAATGCCCTGAGATTGATGGTTGCATCGCCTTTTACATGGCCTTTGACTTCGAAAGAGTCCGGCCCGGAGCATCCGTAAAAGACCGCTGTAAGAAATATCGTCAGTGTTATGAATATCGTTTTGTTCATACTTTGCTGAGCTGTACGTGGCATAACGCCGTCTTTGGGTGTATTAATTCTTTATCATATTTTGGACGCGGACAAGCCCGTCTACAAAGGCGTGTACTTCGTCTATAGTGTTGTACACTGCGAATGAAGCTCTTACGCAGCCTTCGATTCCGAGGGCTGTCATCAGCGGTTGTGCGCAATGGTGTCCGGTGCGGACGGCTATACCGAGTTGGTCCAGCAGCATCCCGGTGTCGTAGTGGTGTATACCATCGAGGAGGAACGAAATCACAGGCTCTTTGTCGGGCGTAGTGCCGAAGATGCGTACGCCGGGTAGACGCTCGCGCATCAGACGCGTGGCCTCGTGGAGCAGCATATGTTCGTGAGCGGCCATAGCTTCGATGCCGATGCTGTCCATAAAGTCGAAAGCGGCATCGAAGGCGGCCACGGCGGTAAAGTCGGGCGTCCCGGCCTCGAATTTGAAGGGCAAATCGGCAAATGTAGCATGGTCGATGTCAACGTGCGCAATCATCTCTCCGCCACCTTGATAAGGCGGCATCTTCTCCAGCAGTTCGCGTCGCCCGTATAGGACGCCGACGCCCGTGGGACCGTACATTTTGTGCGACGAGAAGGCGTAGAAGTCGGCGCCAAGGGCGGCCACGTCTATGAGCATGTGCGCGGCGGCTTGAGCGCCGTCCACCAGAACGACGGCACCGGCGGCATGTGCCATATCGGCGATACGGCGCACGGGATTGACAGTACCCAAGACGTTGGAGACGTGGCAAACGGCGACAAGACGTACACGACCCTCGCTCAAGATGGCGGACACTGTATCAAGGTCCAAAGACCCATCGGGACGAATGCCGGCGGCGCGGACTTTCAGCCCGTTACGTTGGGCTGCCAATTGCCACGGAACGATATCCGAGTGGTGTTCCATAACAGTCACGAGGATCTCATCGCCGGGCGATAGTAGTCGACAATATGTATCGGCCACAAGATTGACGGACTCGGTAGTGCCGCGAGTGAAGATGATTTCTTGATCCGAGGCGGCACCCAGACGCATAGCCACGCGATGGCGTACGTGCTCGAGGCGGTCTGTCGCTTCCTGCGAAATGCTATGTACGCCGCGGTGGACGTTGGCATGGTGGCAGGTGTACATCTCCTCAAGTGTATTGAGCACGCGTGCCGGGGTCTGCGAGGTGGCGGCATTGTCCAGGTAGACAAGCGGACGATTGTTGACCTTGCGGCTGAGTATGGCAAATTGGCCGCGGATATTTTCGATGTCTAATTTGATGTCGGACATTGGCTTATGAAATATTATTGCGGACAAATATTGCAGTCGGCGCATCCCGAAGGAGCAGCATCACGACGTAGGCGATTGTCGACAAGCATCTGCAGACGCAGGCGCAGCGGTTCCAGTCGTATTGCTTCCAAGATATCTGCCATAAAGGCTTGGATGAGCATAGTACGTGCTGCGTCGGCGGGGATACCGCGGCTTTGCATATAGAACATCTGGCGCTCGTCCAGGCGTCCGGTGGCGCTGCCGTGGCCGCATTTGACGTCGTCGCAGTATATCTCAAGCTGCGGCAGCGAGTGCATACGGGCACCATTGGACAGCAGGACATTGCGATTGTTTTGTTCGCCGTTGGTGTGATGCGCACCCTCGGCAACGTGTATCATACCCTCGAAAGAACCGCGGGCCTGGTCGTCAATCACGTAGCGAAAATTTTGCATTGTGGTACAACGGGGCGCCTTGTGGTAGACAACCGAGTTGTTGTCGGCCACCATAGAGCCGTCGGCCAGGGCCATGCCGTTAATGTTGCATTCGGCGCCTTCGCCTTCGAGGGACACGGCAATGTTGTTGCGGCTGGTACCACACAGCAGTGTAATAGGAGACATCGACAGGTGTGCGCCGCGGCAGGCTCGCACCCCGGTACGACATAGACGCGAGGTGTCGGCGGCCGATTCTTCGAGTGTGTACAGCGACAGCGAGGCATCCTCGCCGAGGTAAATCTCCGTAACTTGCGAGATGGTGGACGCAGCAGCACCTGCAGCAGTGTGGTCGCACAACAGCAACGAGGCTTCGGCGCCGGCTTCGAGGACTATAAGCAAACGGCGCACGGCCAGCGTCGGAACGGCGGCATTGAGCACCTGCACCAGCTGTATGGTTCGGTCGGCCTTTACGCCGCGTGCGATATGCACCAGTACGCCATCCTGCGCCAAAAGTGTGTTCAAGGCCACTGCGGCGCGGTCGCCGTTGCGCGTGTCATTGATGTCGACAATGGTGCCGTAATGGCGTTGCAGCACCTCGGGCATCAGGGTGGCGGCGCGGCGAAGGCTGCAGATGGTGACACCCTCGCCGAGGTTGGCCAAGGCGGGCTGATCATCGGCAAAAGTGTCGTTGGCCACGACTCCGACGGCGGTGCTGATATTGGGCACTCGACAGCGGAAGGCATCGGCGGCGGTGGCGCTGAATGGCAGGCGCGATATATTGACGCCCAAATCGGGCTCAAACATTCGGCGTAGCGATGTGTACAGGTAGGGGCGGCTGCCATAGCGAGGCAGCTCCACGGAGGCGCACACCTCGGCGGCGCGGTCGCGCAGGGCGTTCATCGCCGCCGGCGACTCCCGGTCAAGAAGGGCGCGATGGTCGCGGGCCAGATCGATGTATTGTTGCAATGGATTGGCGTTCATACTATAAGCCCTTTCATTGAATTCCGTCCACTTGTTCCTTGATCCAGTCGTAGCCGCGCTGTTCCAGTTCGAGCGCCAATTCGGGACCGCCGGTGTAGACTATACGTCCCTTATATAATATGTGTACCACATCGGGCTTGATGTAATCCAGCAAGCGCTGATAGTGAGTAATGACAATGGTGGCGTTGCGGTCGGTGCGCAGGCGATTGACGCCGGATGCGACAATGCGCAGGGCATCAATATCGAGGCCCGAATCGGTCTCGTCAAGGATGCTCAGCCGAGGCTCGAGCACCGCCATCTGAAAGATTTCGTTGCGCTTTTTCTCGCCGCCGGAGAAGCCCTCGTTCACCGAACGCGAGGCCAGCTTGTTGTCCAACTCGACGATGGAGCGCTTCTGACGCATAAGCTTCAAAAAATCGGCGGCACCCAGGGGCTCAAGGCCCTGATAACGACGCTTGGCATTGACGGCCGCGCGCATAAAGTTGACCATGCTCACCCCGGGAATTTCCACCGGGTACTGGAAGGACAGAAACAGGCCTTCGTGGCTGCGATCTTCGGGCGACAACTTCAGCAGGTCGGCATCACCCAAGGTGGCCGTGCCGGCCGTCACCACAAAACGCGGATCGCCGGCCAGCACGCCGCTGAGCGTACTCTTGCCCGAGCCGTTAGGCCCCATGATGGCGTGCACCTCGCCCGGACGTATGGTCAGGTCGATACCTTTGAGTATTTCCTTGCCTTCGGTCGTGGAGGCGTGCAGCCCCTTGACCTGTAATAATATATCGTTGCTCATAAGTATTTGCTATATATAGTTTCTCAGCCGATAGACCCTTCGAGGGTGATGGACAGCAATTTCTGCGCCTCTACGGCAAATTCCATCGGCAATTTGTTCATTACTTCTTTGGCATAACCGTTGACAATCAAGCCCACAGCCTCTTCGGTAGGGATGCCGCGCTGATTGCAGTAAAACAGCTGCTCCTCACTGATCTTGGACGTCGTAGCCTCGTGCTCGACAACCGCGTCATCGGTGGCGACATCTATATCGGGGAAGGTGTGCGCACCGCACCTGTCGCCAAGCAGCAGCGAATCGCACTGCGTGTAATTACGGGCCCCGGCGGCTCCGGGAGCCACGCGCACCAAGCCACGGTAGCTGTTTTGGCTACGGCCGGCGCTGATGCCCTTGCTCACGATAGTCGAGCGCGTGTCGCGCCCCAGGTGTATCATCTTGGTGCCCGTATCGGCCTGCTGAAAATTATTGGTCACGGCCACGCTGTAGAACTCGCCAACGCTGCCGTCACCCTTGAGGATACAGCCGGGATACTTCCATGTGATGGCACTGCCGGTCTCCACCTGCGTCCACGAAATCTTAGAGTGGTCGCCGCGGCACAACCCGCGCTTAGTCACCAGGTTGTACACGCCACCACGTCCCTCGCGGTCGCCCGCGTACCAGTTCTGCACCGTCGAGTACTTGACCTCGGCACGCTCCTCGGCCACAATCTCGACTATGGCCGCGTGAAGCTGATTTTCGTCACGCATAGGCGCCGTACAGCCCTCAAGATAGCTTACATACGCATCGTCATCGGCCACAATAAGCGTGCGCTCAAACTGACCCGTACCGGCCGCATTGATGCGGAAATACGTAGACAGCTCCATCGGGCACCGCACACCCTTGGGGATGTACACAAACGACCCGTCGGAGAACACCGCGCTGTTGAGCGCCGCATAGAAATTGTCCGTATACGGCACCACCTTGCCCAGGTAGCGCCGCACCAGGTCGGGATAGTCGCGCACCGCCTGCGAAAACGAGCAGAAGATGATGCCCATCTCGGCCAACTTCTCCTTGTGCGTCGTCTTCACCGACACGCTGTCCATAACCGCATCCACGGCCATACCCGACAAAGCCTTCTGCTCGTCCAGCGAAATGCCCAAGCGATTGAACGTATCCAAAATAGCCGGGTCAACCTCCTCCAGGCTCTTAGGCGCGTCCGACTTACGACGCGGCGCCGCATAATAGCTCAACGCCTGGAAATCAATATCCGGCATCTGCAAATGCCCCCATCTGGGCGGCGTCAGCGTCCGCCAATGCTCGTAGGCACGCAGACGAAAATCAAGCAGCCACTCCGGCTCGCCCTTCTTCTGCGAAATCAGACGCACGACATCCGCATTCAAGCCCCGCGGAATGATATCCGTATCGATATCGCTCACAAAGCCATACTTATACTCGCCGCCAACAGCATCGCGCAAAGCCTCGTCCGAGCCCTCAGCCGCCGTCGGCGCGGCAGCCTCGCCCTCGCGAGCCCCAGTCGCATCAGCTCCGGTCTTGCCGAAGTAATTGCCTTGAGCGTTTATATCGTGAGTATCCTTATTCATATCATTCAATGACAAATCGTTCATTATCAAAAATATTCACTATCAGGATGCAGATCATCTCCGGCGGCTCAGCCTCCCGTTGCGGCGGTTATCCGGCCATACACCCGAGCGAGGTCCTACGCCCCACCCATCCAGCGGCGAATACGCCCCTGCGGCAGCTCCACCCGGAGCGCCCGGCCATATATCCGTGGAACGAGCATACAGAACCACGTCCCGAGGCGGCACACCACCCGGACGCATCCTTCCTTATTCACCCACAAAAATACAACTTTTTTCCGTAACCGCAATCACCCCTCCACCGCCGAGCCACAGCCAAAAACGGCTCGCACAGTATTCCGACACCGTGCAGGCGTTGAAATTACCGTGCGTACAGGGTTTACTTCTTGCCGACATCTTTTCTCCTGATCGGGATGTCGAACATATCCTCTGCCACATCGATCATTGTGTCAAGCGCCTCTGTCCGCATCTTCTGTTCTCTAAGCTCTTTGCGTAGCCGCCCAGCCTCCGCCCGCAGTCCGTCGTAATCCTCCTCGCCGGCTTCTGTTCTTTTCTTTCCCATAATTGTTGTCTCTGGAAGTTCTGACGCAAAGTTACGCACAATTATCCAATGGTGCGAACTTTAGCCCCGACTACTCCTCAATGTCTCCGTATCTGAGGTCGGGTTCCGCATACAGTCGCAGAACTATTTCGCAGATGGTTTGCCGCTTTTGTCCGGAACTGACACTGAAATCGCATCATCCTTTGATTCTTTCAGACGTTAACATTTGTCAGGACCATCAACAGAATAATAGCACACAAGAAAAGTATTATAATCACTACTGCTACATAGGTAATGCCTATACCTCCGTCAAGTCCGAACTTTTCGTCTGATTCTGAGTTACTGTCCGGCCTGATTATCTCTGTTTGGTTTGTAGTTTCGGGTTGATTCTCTTCGGGGGATTGAGACGGCTGTTCGGGATTGGCGAAAATATACGTGTAATCATTTGTATGGCATGATTGCAATATGTCGCCCCAATTGTCATTATACTTGTAATCTCGGGTAAACCCTTTCGGAGTTTTATAGCTTGGTGGCGGAAGTATCGTTGTTTTTAATTTGCCGAAATTCTCTAATAAAGAGTTTAACTTTGGTTCAATTCCGGCGTAGGCGGAGAACAACTCTTTAATACCATCATATAGTTCGATATCCCCATCTTCATTCTTCGAAATAAACGTATTGGATTCTGCAATTGCGTTTATTGCATCTTCAAACAATTGGGATATGTAGTTTGGCCTATATGTGAACTTGCGTGGTATATCGGACACCATTACACCATTTAATACAATGCAAATTCCAATGGATCCACCTCCTTCCAGTTGTCGTATATAGCCATAATACATCAGATCCCCATCTCGGTGTATGGCAATGGTTTGTTTTCCCCGGGCATGAGCTGTAAATTTGCTGAAAATTGATGAGGTATTGTCGTTGGGATATTGTACAAGTTCTCCGGGGCTGATCTCTACAAATATATAAGAGGCTGCGTTCATGTATTTATCTTATCTGAAAAATAATCACTTTGTTTTCATTGTCAATCTTATACGTTGGTACGCGGTTTAAGATCTCGTTGCCAAGTAAAAGGGGGGCGCCGGTGTTTGCTGATACCGTGGCATTGACGTTTCGAAATACTATCTTGTCGTCAATGATGACTTCCTTCAGGTTAACTACCATATTTTCAACAATAGACCCATCGGCAATCTTTGAAAGTGCCGTGCCGAGAATGTCCTCATCGGTCAAACAACCCTTTTGATACAGATAATTGGCTTCGGCGACCGAGATTAAAGTTCCTGAACATCCGGTATCAATAATCATATCAAATGGATGTCCATTGATTGAGACCTTTACATACTTTATGCTCCCTTTCTCTATGAAAGGTACGGAAATCTCAGATTCTCCGCCCATTATTTCGTATTCATCATTGTCGCGGTCAACAACCTCAGAATCGGTTATAGATTCGGTGTCTGTTTCCGAGTCATAGAAGGGCAAGACCTTTTTTTCTTTTCCACAAGAAACCGTGACCAACTGAAGGACGATAAGGAGGATTGTTCCGACTAATATTCGCTTATTTGGCAACATTGAGTTCTCTTGAAACAACAATTATATCATCAACCACGTAAGATATAGTGCATTTGCCCTCGTGCTTAGGCCTTATGCGGTCTCCGTCAATCTCGAAATCAGAAGATTGCCATTGGCCTTTTTTCAGCTCCGATCCAACGTCTTTCAAACGAACCGGGTAATAGTCTTTTGTGCCATATCGCATCGGCTTTTGGTCGCTTATAAACGAAATGTCTATTCGGGCGTTACTATACTCTGCTTTGAGAGAATCTTCTTTCCTGAGAAGTTCTTCACCATCTTTAGTTTTTGCTTCAGTTGGATTTGTAGACTCCGCATTATCATCAGATTCAAAGGAGACTGCTTCGACACTCTCAACTTCGGCTGCTTTATCATTTCGTCCAGTGCATAAAATCACAAGGCAAAGTGCGACCGCAGAGAGAATCAACATTAAGCACGAAAGAAGGTATAGCCGTTTAAAAGCCTTATTGGGCGTATGGTCGTTGTCGGGAGACTTCGGATTGGGTATATTATGAATAATACCCTTGATTTTTTCAAGCATTTCATCTGTTTTATTCAACTCGCTCTTGCAGTTATCAAGTTGAATGCGCAGGCCTTTAGCGCCATTTAGTGCCTCCTCTTCTTTTTTTTTGTGAGCATCAATCTCTTTTTTTGCTTGCTTTTGAGCTGCTTCGATGTCTTGCTGCACTTGTTTTTTGATAGCATTAATCCGGCTATCGACCTGAGCGTTAATCTGCAGCTCTTTTGATGTGGCGCAAGACATCGATACAACTACTCGTCCTTGTGATTTGACTATTGGTGTTACGATAGTCGGAGAGGCATCTATTAGATTTATTATCCGTGCTTGTCCTTGCGTGCTGTTCGGAAAATCATTGAGCGGCAGGAAGTCGGAATTACTTGAAAAATTCATCAAGTATTTTTGGATTTCTCCTTCAAGCGTGCGAAGAATTTCTTGCCTTTGCTCGATTTTCGAAACTATAAACCTATATCCATCTGCTTTCCTTTCGAGAATGCTTCCTACCAGGTACTTGTCGAAAGCTGCTTTAAGCAGATTAAACATATTCTGAATGTCGGCATAATAGTAGTTGTCGATGCGGATGGTTATCGCACAATACCCACCTGGGCGGTTGTTGGTATTATCAATTGTTTTACCCTGTTTATAGGTGTAGTATGAACTTGTTCGCCCATCATATTGAAGTATATCGACATACATTTGCGATTTGCCGTCCAAGCTTTGGCCGTAGAACGACCGGATGTATTGAGCCTCGGGAACATTGCTGTCTCGAAGTCCCCAGACGTCCTGCCCGCTTGGTACTCCGTGAACGTACAAGTTGAATGTATAGGTACTCATTTATTAGCCTCTGATTTTCTTAGTTATGCATTTCCATAGTTTTACGCAGTATTCGCGAGGTCCCTCTTGGTAGGTCAATCGCCCACTACCTGTTTCGGTAAATGTCCCGGTTTGGAAGGCGACAAAGTCACAATTGTAGTCCTTCCAAAGTTTGGTTATCGGGTTCTGGTTCTTGAACTGCGTAAATATGCCGGGATATTGATTGTTGACTTCTCTAAGTGCGCGAGTAATACTGGTGCGCCCAATGCCTCCAAAAATTGGTGATATATCAACCTTATTGAGTACAAAGATGGCGGCATCTCGTGGACGCATTCTTTTCTTAAGGTCTACAACGCGTTTGACGTAGTTCTTCCGGTCGCTATCGTCTTTCCAGTCCGGCTCAACCATTATCATCCATACTTTACGATTCTTGCTGCTGATGATTGTGTTTACATAAGCGGGGAATGAAGACTTGGGATTATTCGGGTCAAAGTAATGTTCTCCAGGCGCTTCAAGCAACTGGCATACACGTCGACCGTCTTTGAGGACCTCGACAAGCATAAAGCTGATTTGTTCGGTCGATTCTGCTGCGTAATCAGTGTTCATTGCTTGATCGAAGTTGTCGCACATACTTGAGTAGTTTGTGTCGGTAGAAGGACGGAATGTGTGAATTGGGGAGACCGTATATCCTTCCTCTTTAAGGAAGCGGCTCATACGAACAAGTGTCATCGTTTTTCCGCAAGCCGGAGGGCCAAACAAGATTACAAGAGGGGCTATTTCGTCAGATATTGTGACTCTGATGCTGTTGGCGTCCGATGTATTTGTTGTCGTAGTATTGGCACTGAATTGGTCGGGTGTAGTGTCCGAAAGTGGGTTGATGACTGTATTTTCGACAGGTATCGGTTGCTCTGGATTTTGCTGTTGAGGTTCGTTGGTTACTGGCATATTTATGTATTATATGTTTCTGTGGATAAATCTTTTATGAATTTATGCTTAGTCTTCTCGTTTTTTGAAGGCGATGTCGAAGAAGATAAATGCAGCTACATCGACAAGGATAGATATGACTATCCAGAAGAAGAAACCATGGCCGTCATACTTTCCATTGAGATAGTCTTCCCATACGTCGAATACACTTGTAGCACGCTTCACGTCAGTAACGGCATTAGGCGCAGTGTAATGGTCTTTTTCTGCTTCGTTTTTGAAGTTAACAAACTGTTGATAGTTGCGTATGGTCGCATATCCGTCATTGAGTTTTTCACATACAATCATTATGCCTTCCGCGCTGTTCAGATCAATAGTTCCATTTGCAATATATTCTCTTACTTGCTCGAGATTCTTATATTTTATTCGTGCCTGTTTACAATGTTCGTTATTCTTGGGTGTCAGCTCGTTCTTGATGACATCTTTTTTTGAGTCCATCATGATAAGCATCCTTGTGCGATAGGTGTCATAAATCTTTTGACGTTCCTGTATCGATGTTCCCTTTATTGAAAGTGGTTCTATCTTTGCCACACCAAATATTTCGGCAAATTCTCTCAAGATTTCTTTGGCCTTAGGTCCGTTGCCGGGGTTGGCTTCATTCTCTATCTCGGTCTTTAGCTCTCCTAGCTTTAACTTGACTTTATTCTCAAGTTCGGTTTGGCGCGCTTGTATCTCTTTTTCAGGGGCTACATTGTCTCGAATTTGTAGTAGATACCCCTCGGTCGTGGCAATATCACCGGCCACCTTGTCACTGATTATATTACGATAAAAGAAGGTGTGTGTATTTGTTGGCATACTACAGAACAACCAAAAAATCACCAAGATCAGGAAACCGCCGAATAAGCGCAAGCCTCTTTTTTCTAAGTAGATTTTTTGATTAAGACTATCAACAATCATTTTGCTGCCCCATGAAGCAATGAAGAAAAAACCGATTGTAACGACCCAGCACATCAGGATGGGCCATGTGGGCAAAAGCAGATGCAGAGACTCTGCTGTTGCCCAGCAACTGACAGCCGCAAATGCAATAAATGCGAGAATTGAAAAGATTTTCAAAGGTTTGTTCTCGTTCATAACGTTTATCAAGCCTTCTTAGGTTCCCATAAGAAGCTGTTAAGAATATGAATTTAAGAACAAAAAAAGCGTGGGAACCTCCTTATTGCCTGTCCCACGCATCGAGGCTCTCGCATTGCCCATTGAAGTTGAACAGGCAACGCCAGAGCCCACGCCGATATGAAATACCACAAGCGAATGCTTAAAGATGACATTAAACGCATAAGCACTTAATGCCCTCAACTTGCATCGACGATTGCGGTATAATTCACACCCATGGACATCTACCGTTGCTATGTTCTTGACTTCAATTATGTAATTTGCGAGATTACGATGCGTCAGGAACAAAGCGTCAAGTAAACGGGCTCACCAGCAAAAACCTGTG
>DLLT01000015.1 GCA_002478045.1 Porphyromonadaceae bacterium UBA7555 | reverse complement strand
GGAACGTACTGGTAGATGTATACACATTCGTCTGCGGCGCTGTACTCGGCTCCGTACCAGCTGGCGTTGGAGTTACCGGCTTTGAAGGCGGTGATTTCGTCCAGCTTATTGGCTACGGTGGGTATCAGGTTGTCCTTGGAGGGTACGACGGTGGCGGCTGTCTCGCCGGCCTTGCGCTGTACCATATCAATGACGAAGTTACCGGGACTGTTACTGCGAATGCTCGAGGGGTGCAGTACAAACAACTCGTTGTTGTACGTGAAGGTTACGCCGCCGGACTGGGTTACGTCGGCAGAGTTCGAGTACATCAGAGTATATTTGGCAGTGTTGGCGTCTACGTACCATGTGCCGATGCCGCGTACGGTGTGGATGAAGGCGTTGCGACCTGCTACGGGGTAGGAGTAGTTTTCGGTCGAGCCCATAGGGTCGGAGTCTTTTTCTACTCCGTTCTTATCGACGACTTTAATGTCCTTATAAGGTGCGCTAAACTGCGTGATGGCCTTCATTGAGCCGCCACCGGTGTTAAGATCAACCTTGTAAGTAATAGGCGTCTTGTTCATAGCCAGCAGTACATAGCCCGTACCCTTGGCGGCGTTACCGCCTGCCGACATATAGTGTGTGCGGTAGTACTGCTGTTTAGCGCCTTCATTCGCAGTGGTTGTAGGGTCATCAATGCTCTTTTCCCATCCGTAGAAGTCTTGTCCTCCATAAGATAGGAGTATATTACCTTTGAGGTATTTTACAGGACGATAGAATACGTTTGTGCTGTTGAGAGCGCCGCCGTTGGTGACACGATGCCAGAACATGCCGCCTTCGTCCACGGCTATGGACTGGTTTTCCAGACCGTAGGTGTCATTCTCTCTTGTGCCGGCGGTGCCTATGGTGCGAATAGTGGCTTCATCGGCGCCTATAGAGTAAATGTGGCCTTTCCAGTCGTTTTCGTATTTGTCGGATGTTGTGCCGGAGGGGAGATCATTATAGTTGTTGGGAATGTAATTGCCGCCGGAGGATAGCTCGGTTCGCGCAGTCAGCTGTGCAATATACCACTTGCCGTTGTAGAACTGTGCCTGACGATATACATCGCCGGGAGCGCCCCATGCACCGACGTGTGTCTTGGCATTTGCAAACCATCCCTTGGCCACAACGGCATCGGCGGGCTGTCCGGCTGCGACCCACTCGTCATTGGTCATGATGGGGTAGTCGTAGATGGTGTCCAAGATGTAGGTGGACACGTCGGACTCGTACTTGATGGAGGCGGACACGGTGGTGGAGCGGGTGACGTATTTGTTGCCGTTCTGCTCCCAGTAGGCGATTATTTGATAGGTGTATGTGCCGTCGGGGAGGTCGGTGTCGATGTACGAGCCGGCATCGGTGTTGTTGAGGATGCGGATGCCGTCGCGGTACAATTCGTAGTATTTGAGGTTGGTGGGGGACTGCACAGCCCAGGATAGGGCGACGGTGCGGCGGCCCTTATATGTGGTCACGTTGGTGAAGTAGGGTGCTCCGGCGGCACTGGGTGTCACGGTGTTGGAGACTGCCGTATTGGTCTTCTCGTAGTCCTTGGTTGTGACGGTCTGTGCCATTTTGGCGCGGATGTACAGCGAGGTGGTCACGCTGTATTTGACGCCGTTCTCGGTTACGGACGTCTGCGACGAGAAGTTGGGGATGTCGTACTTGGTCGTTCCGGCCGGTATGGTTTTAAAATCCTCTTTGGTCGTGGTGGCGGTTCCGCCGGCGGGTGTCTTCTCGATCACCTTGACCAGGGTATAATCCTTGAGTGTGCCGCCGGTGGGGGCGTTCCATTCCAGCTTGGCCGTGGAGGTGGCGTCTTGAGGATCCATCGATGCCGACAGGACGATATTGCCGAAGCCGGCATCGTAGGTCGATGCGTAGGAGCTCTTCTCGCTCTCGCCGTCGGCGTTGACGCCCTTGACTTTGTAATGATGTTTCTTGCCGCCGCCTATGGCCAAGTCAAGTGTGCAGGTCGTTTCGCTGCCTTTGTAGACTTCTACGGCTTTCTTTTCGTCATCGGTATAATATAGTACGCTATAGGAGGTGGCTTTGGCAGCCGCATCCCAGCTCAGGGTGACTTTCTGCTCGGCGCCGTCCCACTTGGCTTCGGCCTTGAAATTGGCCACTATGGCCGGCTTCTTCGATGTCTCGTCATATTCGACGCGTACGATACCGCCGTCGCAGTCAAGGCCATACAGAATCAGGTGCTTGTCGGCCGTTGGAATTAAGTAGTCACAGGCGGTAAAATTGATAGCGTCTTGTTTGTGGCTGGACAGCTTTACTGCTTCATCTTTGAGAATGTTTATCTGTCCGTCACCTACTCCGGAAGTGTAGTCAATGAGCGAAAGAGTTGGTGATATCCATGTGTTGCCGGTGTAATTCATACACAAAGCGAGTTTCTGGCCTTTGAAAGTGAAATGACGCTGGCCGCAGCCATTTTTTCCGCTCATATTTGTGCTTGTGAATTCTTCTTTTTTTGTTCCGTTGGCATTGTAATGGATGCCATAGGTATTCGAATTTTTGACCCAAAAAGATCCATCACTTTGGGGTTCGACATATGCCATTCGCCCACTTGTACGAGTAATGTCAATGTTCACCGTTGAGGCCGAGCCGATGGTGCTTTCACTTTTTATGGTATGGGAGTTCATCGTGTTGTTGCCGTCAGCGCCTAAGAAATATAGCTTGCCATCTGAGGTGTCTCCATAGACGCCAAAGCCAAGACCGTATTTAACGCTTCCTATGCTTTTTACGGTGGGCTTGCCAACTTTAGTCAGATCGCTATTGCACTTCCAAATGTATACGTTTTGTTCTGTCGTTCCATAGGAGTTGCCGCCATGGGCGACGATGCAATCTCCCATTCTACGGATGCTTGCAAGTGCATAGCTGCTACTATTTGAGGCATCTGTAACTCCGGCGTCTGAGGCTTTTATTGATTTCTTGCGCTTGAATGTCGTCCCATCGATGATTTGGATGGTGAAGCTTGATGCAGTTTGCATGTTTCCATTTTGGACAATGACCCATACGTATCCGTATTGGTCAACTGCCATATCAACAGCTTTGATATTTTTTATGTCATTGCTATTGCCGCTGTTGGGCCACCAGTCTTTGACCGGGGAGACGTTTTTCTTGCAGGAGGTGGTGCTGCCTGCGGGGATGGTAAACGCGGTGGCGGAGGCCGGGATGGCCGTGGAGAGCGCCAGGGCGAATGCCGTCATAGATAAGAGTATCCTTCTAAGTCTCATGTTGTTAAAAAAAGTTGTTTATTGTTTTTAGATTATTATTTATATTCAAATTTTAAGCAGCCTCCGCACTCGGGGGTCGTGGTGTCGGGTGTCGTTGTCGGACGATGTTGCAATCGAGGATTGTCGGTTGCTGCGAGAGCCGCGGCCAAGCCTTTCGGGGGACGGTGCGTTCGCCCTTGGCGAGAGTCGAAATGCCTTTATAGTGCACGGATGTTTAAGGTATACATACGGTCTATAGGGTTGGTAATAGAAGATATTGACGCATAGCGCCAATTTGAGGAACAGACAGCCGCAATAAGCATCTTTAATGGTCCGGGACATCTCCTGCGGATGGTCGTGGCCGACTTTGACAAAAATATTGCGTCCGCCGAGTGACGAGAGCAATCCGAAGCGGCGTGCGTGCGATGACGCACTTGCAGACAACACCACACCTTCCGTATCTCCGAGGCGCTGCATAGCGCTCGGGTATCACGGTAATGGCATAAATCCTTTTTCCGCTTCTGTGTGCAAAAGTACGGAAATAAAAGCAGTGATTGGAGTAAAATACATATATTTTTGTGGAAAATAATGCTACAAAAACATTACCAAAATTGCGGCATTATGCCCCTTTGAGTTCTTGTTTTGTAATAATTGATGATGATCAAGGCAATGGGAATCATGGGAATCATGGGCGCGATGGGAGCGATGGGCGCAATGGGAATCATGGGAATCATAGGAGCAATCATGGGAGCAATCATAGGAGCTTTACATTACTTCTATTATTCTCAAAACTCCCATTATTCCCATTGCACCCAAAACTCCCATTACTCTCATAATTTCCGTTATTCTCATAATTCTCAGAGTGCTGTTTTTTCCAAATTATTTATGTACTTTTGCAGAACACATATTTATATTATAAGGTTTATACTATAACACTTTACGCAAGACAGACATTACATTCAGACATATAAATACACTCGAACACAGATGAAAGCAACTTCGACACTACTGGCAGGCGTCATAATCCTTGCCATGGGACTAATCCTGATAATATGTCACGACACCATCACCGGGTCGGGCATAGTTACCGTGGGCGGTATCACCTTTGTGATTTCGGCTCTGGTGGACATCGTGCTGTACATTGGCGGCAAAGACCGCGAAGGGCAGCCGCGTAAGCGCGGCGCCGCCCTGGTCTTCGGATGGATAGTAAGTGTGGCGGCCTTGCTGCTGGGCATAAGTATGTTTGTGTTTAACGATACCTTTACGCGGCTCATCGCCCCGATGTTCGGCATCCTGGTGCTGCTGGGGGCGCTGGTACAGCTGTGGATACTGGCCTACGGCACGCGTCCCGTGCGTATGCCCATGTGGTTGTACGCCGTACCGGGAGTGATGGTCGTATGCGCCGTCTTGGTATTTGTCGGCGGATTTGGCGAGCCGACGGTCAACATCCTCACCGGCAGTGCCCTTACCGTCTTCGGCATAGGCGGAGGCCTTGAGAGCGCCCTCCTGGGTCTTGCGCGCCGCCGTATGGCACGCGAGGAGGCATGCCGAGACACCATCGAAATACAAGGCGGCGATGTCGAGCGTTGAGAGCCGATATTCCGCCCAAGCCCGGCAAGACTCCGAAGCCTCGTCGGCCGCCGCGCCACGTGCCGCCGCGTCCTATGCCGCCGCATCCTATCCCTGGGTGTGGTTCGATCTTGACGATACCGTCTGGGACTTCACCAACAACTCCTTGGAGGCGCTGGCGCAGCTCTACGAAGCCGAGCATCTGGACCGATGGTGGCCGGACGTAGACGCCTGGCGCGACAACTACCACCGTCACAATACCGCCCTATGGGCGCTGTACACCCCCGGAAAGATTGACCGCGATACCTTGCGGCGCGAGCGCTTCCGTCGTCCCTTGCTTGACGCCGGAGCCGATGAAGCCACCGCCGATGCCCTGGCCGAACACCTCGACCGCGAGTACCTGCGGCGTCTGGCCCTGCTCCCCGCCACCGTGGAAGGCGCTCACGAGACGCTGACGGCACTGCGCGCCGCCGGATGCCGCATAGGCATACTCTCCAACGGCTTCAAGGACACTCAGCAGCAAAAACTGCGATCCTCGGGCCTCGATACATTGGTGGACCTGGTGATACTCAGCGACGATATCGATGTCAATAAGCCCGACCGCCGCATCTACGACTACGCCCGCCGGCGTGCCGCCGAATTGTACCCCGAGACGCCCTGCGCCCCCGGCGACTGCCTTATGGTGGGCGACAACGCCGATACCGACATCCGCGGCGCCCTGGACGCCGGATGGGACGCCGTATTAATATCGAATGTGGAATGTGAAATGTCGACCGGGCTGCGCGGGACTACTATCCGAGAGCTACGGGAACTTATACTATAATGAGAATAATGGGAATAATGGGAATAATGGCATAGCTTCCATAGATCCATTGTTCCTATAGTTCCCATAATTCTCATTACTCCCTCCGAGAGCCTCAAAAATCCATAAAAGCCGAAAAATCAAAGAAATTTCTCCAAAAATGCGTGCAGTCTCAAAAAAAATTACGATATTTGCAGTCGCAAAATAAGAGGCGAGCGCGACATCCCCGCAAAACAATATGCCGCGCCCGGTTCATCAACGTGCTAATCAACTGAATACTATAACATAAAAAAACAACGTAACAATGACTAAAGCCGACATCGTTAACGAAATCTCGAAGACCACAGGCATCGAAAAAGCCAACGTACTCGAAACAATAGAGAAATTCATGGAAGTTGTTAAGGACTCGCTCGCCAACGGCGAAAACGTGTACCTCCGCGGCTTCGGTAGCTTCATCATCAAAGTGCGCTCCGAAAAGACAGCTCGCAACATCTCCAAGAACACCACTATCATCATCCCCGAGCACAAGATCCCCGCATTCAAGCCCGCCAAGGTCTTCATGCAGGAAGTTAAGGACAAATAAGATGCCCGAGGCCGCGGGCTGACGGCGGCACGACCATCCGAAGCCCGAGCTCGCAGGCTTTCGGCGCCAAGTGCGCCCGAGGGTCTGAGCTTACAAAACCGTATACACTAACCAAAATCCAAAAACAGACACAATGCCCAGCGGAAAAAAGAGAAAAGGCCACAAGATGGCTACGCACAAACGCAAGAAACGTCTGCGCAAGAACCGTCATAAGAAGAAGTAAGACGGCCCCGGCGGCATAAACATCCGCCGGCGGAAGGATGCAGTGAGCGACGCATGCGCCGCCCTGCAGTCGTAAAAGGACAAGCCGTAACGCGGGGAAGCACGGCAAACCATAGGGTAGAGCCGATGTCGGCGACGACATCAAGACGCTCCCCGACGGTTTGGCCGAGACACCGCGGCCGTACGGCTTGCCCTTTTTCTATTTTTTATTAAGCCGGGACGCTGCACGCGAGGGCCGATATGACACCATAGCCCCTAGGGCTATTATAGCTATTATGGCTACTATAGCTATTATGGCTAAGCCCTTATGGTTTTTATAGCTCTTATAGCCCTTATGGCGGTCATAGGCATATATAGTCATAGGCATATATATTCGCCGCTTCCCCTCGCGAATAAAGTCACCCGGACCGGAGAATGTAACCACAATCATAAACCACACACGATGAAAAGCGAACTCGTCATAGATGTACAGCCCTCCGAGGTGTCCATAGCACTGCTGGAGGACTCGCGCTTGGTATCGCTGCAGAAAGAGGCCCGCAATATCGCCTATGCCGTAGGCGATATATACCTGGCCAAGATTCGCAAGCTGCTACCAGGCCTCAATGCCGCCTTCGTCAATGTGGGTTATGAGAAAGATGCTTTTTTACACTACTTGGACCTCGGACCGCATTTTGCGTCCTACTCCGAGTTTATGACCAAGCTGCTGGAAGACAAGAAACACATTCCGCAGCTTTCACGCCAAGAAATACTGCCCGATATAGACAAACAGGGCAAAATCGCCGACCAACTCGAAGCCGGGCGCGAAATTATGGTGCAGATAGTCAAAGAACCAATCTCCACCAAAGGCCCTCGCCTGACCACCGAGCTGTCCTTCACGGGACGCTATATGGTGCTGACACCTTTCCAAGACAAGATTTCCGTATCGCAGAAAATCAAGTCCCACGAGGAACGTATGCGTCTGCGACAACTTCTCGAAAGTATCAAGCCCAAGAACTTCGGCATCATCATCCGCACCTCCGCCGAGGGCAAGCGCGTGGCCGAGCTCAACAACGAGCTCAAGACCCTTGTAAAATGCTGGGAAGACACCCTGGCCAAGGCTCAACGCGTCACCGCCCCCGCACTTGTCTTCGAGGAAGAAAGCCGCATCGTCGGGATGCTCCGTGACGTATTCTCGCCATCCTTCGAGGCTATATATGTCAATGATACTGAGACTTACGAGCAGATACGCAATTACGTATCCCTGATTGCGCCCGAGCGCGTGGACATCGTCAAGCTCTACACCAAGCCCGAGCCCATCTTCGACACCTACGCCGTCACTCGCCAGATCAAGGCCTCCTTCGGCAAGACCGTGTCCTTCAAGGCCGGAGCATACATCATCATCGAGCACACCGAGGCACTGCACACCATAGACGTCAATTCGGGCAACCGCACCAAAGCCGATACCGACCAGGAAACCAACGCCCTGGACGTCAACCTGCGCGCCGCCGACGAGATAGCACGCCAATTGCGCCTGCGCGATATGGGCGGCATCATCGTCGTCGACTTCATCGATATGGCCAAGGGTGAGCATCGCCAGCAGCTCTACGAGCACATGAAAGAAGTTATGGCCAACGACCGCGCACGCCACAACATCCTGCCGCTGAGCAAATTCGGACTGATGCAAATTACACGCCAGCGCGTACGCCCCGTGCTCGACATCACCACCACCGAGACCTGCCCCTCGTGCTTCGGCAAAGGCGAGATACAGCCCTCGCTGCTGTTTACGGACACGCTTTACGAGAAACTTCGTTACATGGTAGACGACCTCGGCGTCAAAGACTTTACGCTCTATGTCCATCCATATGTCGAGGCATACCTGCGCAAAGGATGGCTCACGAGCCTCTACCGCCGCTGGCGTCGCAGCCTCGGCGTCCGCTTCAGCCTCATCCCCGACCAGTCACTGGCCTACCTGCAATACCGCGTCCTGGACAAAGACGGCAACGCCATCGACCTAAAGCAGGAAAAAGACACGCAGCAAAGCAGCGTAGCCAAGACGCGACGCCGTCAGGCCGCCGCACGCGCCGATGCCGAAGACGCCGCACCCGAAAAGACCGCGCCCGAAAAAGCCGCCAAGGCCAAGAACGCGAAAGCCGACAAATCAGACAAAACGTCCGAGATACCCAAGCCAAAAAAGCCAAGAAAGCCAAAAAAGACAGAGGATAAACCCCGAACGGCCCCATTGTCCGTAGAAACGACATCCGAGGCCTCCGAGACCTCCGTGTCCGCCGAGGTCCCCGCACTCACCGCGGATACCGCCGCCGAGTCATCCGCTGCCGTAGATAACGGCACTACCGAGAACGCCGTAACCGTGGGCGAGACCTCGGACGAGTCCCGGACCAAACCCAAGCGGAACAAGCATCGTCGCCGCAGCTCGCGTGCCAAGAAAGCGGCTGCTGCCAGGACCTCCGAAACCTCCGAAACCTCCGAAACCTCCGAAATCTTGGAAACCTCGAAAGAAACCTCGAAAGCCTCGGAGAGCTCGAACGCCGAGTTGGTGCCGACCGACTCGAAAAGCTCGGAACACTCCGAGAGCCCCGAACAACAATAGCATCTTCATAACCACATTTACGACCCATAATACGGAGGCGCCGGACATAGACATCCCGACGCCTCCGCTTTTTGTTCTCAAGTCTCCGCCCATATCGACCGTAATAGCCATAATAGTAGCCAAAAAGCGAAAAAATGAGACTAAGAAAAAAATAATGCAGACATGCTAGTCCTTTTGCTAAAAATTTGTACCTTTGCACACAAGTGGCGTTGACAACCTATATGACGTCACAACTATGAGCACTTGCCAAATAATTATTCACCTAAAAACACTAAAATAGGTGGCTTCGGGCTACCACTTACTTAATTTACCCTCATGAAAAAGCTCCTGACGTTAATAGCCATGGCGCTACTTCTGCCGATAGGCACCTATGCCGCAACTAAGATTATGGGCAAACAGGTGGCAACTATCGACCGTATGTATCAATTCGTTAAATCCAAGAATGCGAATTTCGACCGCGAAATCGCCGTCCAGATGTACAAGATGGGCGAGAAATACGGCGTGCGCGGCGATATCGCCCTGTGTCAGTCCTGTATCGAGACCGGATGGTTCAAGTACACCGGCGGCACGGCAGTGACCCCCGACGACCACAATTATTGCGGCCTCGGCGTGACCCAGAAAGGCAAAAAAGGCTGTCAATTCTCCACAGTAGCGCAAGGCTGCGAGGCCCAGATACAGCACCTCTTTGCTTACGCCTGCACCGATGCGCTGCCATACGCGCAGGTAGACCCGCGCTTCAAGTACGTCAGTCGCGGCTGTGCCCCCACTTGGGAAGCTCTCGGCGGCAAATGGGCCTCCAATACCGCTTATGGCACAAATATTCTGAGTATATACAATCAGATGATGGCCTTCACCATGGCCAATCCCACGCTGAAAGCATCTCAGACCACGCTCAGCTTCACCGTCGAAAAAGGTAAGGTCTCGGCCGCACAAAACGTCACCATCACCGGGTCGAACCTCTCGTCCAAGATAGTGTACAACGCCGCCTCCAAGATGGCCTCCGTTTCCACCTCCGGATGGGACGACTATACCGGCGGTACGATGTCCATCAAGGCTGATGCAACCGACAAGGCTGCCGGTACTTACAGCACATACGTGGCTGTACAAAGCGGCTCGGGCTCGGACCTCAAACGCGTCGAAATCAAGCTATCGATCACCGTCACCGAATCGGGCTCGGTGCCCTCGCTGAGTGCCACCCCCGCCTCGCTGACGCTGAGCGCCACTCGCGATCAGTCCAACCCCACAGCCACAATCTCGGTCAAGGGCGCCAACCTCACAAGCGATATAAAATATAACAGCAGCACCTCGACATTCACCGTTGCCCCGGCAAGCGGATGGAATGCCCGTACCGGCGGCAATCTCATTGTCACCATGGACGCCTCCAAGAGCGCCGGCAGCTACAGCGGATATGTAGCCGTCACCGGCGGCGGTGCCTCGCGCGTACAAGTAAATATCTCCGGCACCATTACCGAGCCGGCAGCCAATCCCTCGCTGAACGTCTCACCCTCGTCGCTGACGCTGTCCTGCACTCAGGGCGATGCCAACCCCACGGCGACAGTCACCGTGAGCGCCTCCAACCTCACCTCCGGACTGATATATGACATCAACGGCGAGGGCTTCACCGTCACACCCCAAAGCGGATGGGACGGAAACACCGGCGGCCGTCTCACCGTGGCCCTCGATGCCTCCAAGGCTGCCGGAACATACAATGCCACGCTTATACTCAAAGGCGGCGGCGTCACCACCCGCAACGTAGCCCTCACCGGCACCATCAAAGAAAAGACTACGACTCCCGACCCCGAACCGGAACCTTCCGGCGAATTGGAATTCAAGGAGGTTTGGAACCTGAGCACCACCGCCGGCACCGCCACCGATTGGTCCGGCAAAATCCGCAACTTCGACTACTGCGACGGATACCTCTACGCAATATACAATAATGCCGAGGTCTTCGTTCTGGACGCCCGCACCGGACAAAAAGTCGGAACGCTCGCCAATGGTTCCGTAGTCTCCGGCGGCACGCTCGCGCTGTGCGATGTGCGCTGCTTCGAAGGCAAGATCTATGCCTGCAACCTCGCCGCCTCCGGCAAGGAACTCCGCATATACTCCTGGGACAATAAAGACGCACAACCCCAACTGGTGTACACCACCACCGACCTGCAAGGCGCAGCCCGTCTTGGCGACTGCATGGAAATCATCGGCACCGAAGATGATATGTGGATTGCCTTCTGCAATGATGATAATACCACGACTCGCGTTGTCGAGTACAGCCGCAAAAATGGCTCATGGTCAGCCAAATGCACCAATGCAACAGCCAACGGCGCACGCCTGGCCGCAGGCTTCAGCGCACGCGTATATCCCACCGGCAACGGATACTGGATTGACGGCCAAGGCATTCTGCCCACATTCTGCAACCTCAGCGGCGTCAAGCAATACGCCCTCACCGGCGAAAGCGTAGTACAAGGCAATGCCTGGAAAGAATTTACCTTCGGCGGCAAGAATTATATGCTCGTAGCCACTTACCTCAACAAAAACGCCACGTCAGTGGCCGACGGCATCATGCGCCTGTACGATGTCACCGACGGCTACGACAAAGCTAAAGCTATGGGCGACTTCCCCGCCAACGGCCTCGGCGCAACCCGCAACACCTCTTTCACCGGAGGCATCGAGTACAATGTCGCTTCCTGCCAGGGTGTTGAGGCTTGGGTGCTGACCACCGGTCAGGGCCTTGCATACTATAGCTCCTGCACCACGACCCCGACAGATCCGGATCCCGAACCCGAACCCGAACCCGGAAAACCCACAACATTACCCGATAAATTTTCAACCGATTGGGAATACAGCGCCGCGAATGGGACATCCACATCCTATATGAATCCCTCGAATGTCAATACACGTAATATGGTGCTCAACGGCGACAATCTGTACGTACTCCAACGTGAAAGCAGCGATGCAAATATCCGCATAGTAGATGCCGCCACCGGCGTACAAAAAGGCACGCTTGACAACGGCGACATCGCCTCCGGTACTTACCGCTACTTCTCCGTGGCCAATCTCTCCGGAACAATCGTGGCGTGCAACCTCGCCTTCGGCGCCACATCCACGCTCAATGTATACGCATGGACGGGAGACAACGCCACTCCGACGACGATACTCAGCACCACCAACCACGGCGCTCGCGCCGGCGACCTGATGTGCGCCTCCGGCACCATCAACAACGGCAAACTCTATTTTGCTTCCAATACCGGATATGCCGGCAAAGTATTTGTCTACACCGTCACCAATGGCAAGGCCAACGCCACACCTCAGGTGATTACGCTCAAAGACGCCTCCGGCAAGGACTTCGATCTGGGCGGCGGATTTGCAGTCATCGAAATACGCGTCGACGAGCAGGGCCGTATTCTGGCCAGCGGTAAAGGCGGCGCCACCGCACTGTTCAAGGCCGATGGTACACATATCGAATCTATGGCCAATGCCGCAGTGGGCGGTAATATCGGTGGCAGCAGCTGTCAGATGTTCGAATATGGCGACTTCAGTCTCGCCGCCTCTGTGACTTATGCCACCGGCGTCAAGCGTGCCCGTCTCAATCTCATAGACGTCACCAACGGACTGTCCAAAGCCACATTGATACACGAATATCCTGCACTGAGCTCTTCCGAAACTACGAATAGTACATTTGTGAGCACGGCAATAGCACGTGTCAAAGGTGCTAAAATCGATCTGTGGGTACTTGTTCCCGGAAATGGCGTAGCCAAGTATTCCGCAGTCTCCACTTCCGGATTGACCTCGGTGGGCGACTTGGCTCATCAGAATGACCAAATGACCATAGCCCTCGACGGACGTACCATCCGCGTGCTGGGCACCGAGGAAGCCGCCCTCGCAGTGTATACCACTACCGGAGCACTTGTGGCTTCGGCCAATACGGACGCTTTGGATGCAAGCAGCCTTGCAGCCGGCATCTATGTGGTGACTGCCGTCAGCGCCGACGGGCGGCGAGCAACCGCTCGCGTACTCGTGCGCTAATCCCGACACACATCCTATTCCTTGTAAATACATCCTATCCCCATAAACAATAAGACAGGGCGTCGCCGAGTATTTTTCGGCGTCGCCCCGCCTTTTTTGGGCCGTTTAGAAACGAGGCTTAGCCCGAAAATATTGTCCGTGTGCCTTAGCTGAATATGATGATAGTGGTGATAGCGGTGATAGCGGTGATAGTGATAATAGCAGTGATAGCGATAATAGCCGTGCCGAAGATAGCCGTGCCGAAGATAGCCGTGCCGAAGATAGCGATGGCGATGATAGCGATGTGTATAATGTATGTAATATGGCTAATGTGTTTATATGCAAGACGGTATAGTGACTATTGGTGGAGTGGCAAAGCTAAACAATGTTAAATATTGCAATAAAATTTGCATTTATGTGTTTTAAGATGTATCTTTGAGGCGAAAGCAGCGGTGATGGGGTAGAAGTATATACAACGCCTTGTCAGTCCGTAGTGCTTTGGAGGATAGCCTGCGGCGCTTAGTCCGAGGCGTATTTTTATTGTTGAAACGGTCTCCTCGCCTTTAGCGGGTATACTCTTATGGTTCGGGTGCGTGCCCGTTCCCGTAAACATTACTCTGAAACTCGTACTCGTCCCCCGTGACTTACACATTTTCTTCGCAACTGCGAAAGAATTGACGTACAAGCCAAGCAATTGTACGAAGACAGCCTTCTAAATTTTTAATATCAAACTTCTTATTTACTATGATTAAGGCGGGATTTAAAGAAAGTCTGATGGAACTTCAGACCAAGATGCTCAGTTTTGCTTACACACTGACCTCGAATCGTGATGATGCGTATGACCTGATGCAGGACACGATGCTCAAGGCTTTGACAAACGAGAAAAAGTATGCGAAGAACGTCAACTTCAAAGGTTGGGTGTTCACGATAATGCGCAATATTTTCATAAACGGCTATCGGCGCAAGGCTCGTTCGGGCGTTGTATATGAAATAACAGATGCCCCGGCACGCATAGACTTAGTGCAAGACAGCTCGGGCGAAACCCCCGAGTGTATCTACTATGTCAACGAAATCACCCAGGCCGTCAATAGCTTTCCCGAAGAATACCGACGTCCGTTTGCGATGCATATCGCCGGGTACAAGTATTCCGAAATAGCCGAGAATATGGGTTTGCCCTTAGGGACTGTCAAGTCGCGTATATACGTGGCGCGCAGACAATTGCAAGAGCAATTCTCGGACTACATATAGCTTCGGCGGAAGCGATGACGTGGTAAGGTGCTTAGTGTCTTTAAGGATTTTAGGGCCCTTAGGCTTTTTAGAGTCTTTAAGGTCTCTAAGGTCTTTAGGGTCGTCATTCCACATTCCACATTCGACATTCGACATTTGCATCTGCGCGGATGCGAAGCAACGCGCAGATGCACGGTTGCGTGTTCGCGAAAAAACGTGTAAATTTGCATAAATCCTTTGAATAAATCCATTAGAAGACTTATGTCCTTTTACGCACAATACGGCAAACGCGCCATTGACATCGTATGCTCGGTGTTGGCGCTCATTATATTATCCCCGATATTGATATTGGTTGCGGCAATGCTGTTTTTCAGCTACGGGTGCCGCAGCCCATTCTTTCTGCAGCGGCGTCCCGGCCGGCACGCCAAGATTTTTAAGATTGTGAAATTCAAGACGATGTCCGATAGGCGAGGTGTAGACGGCCAATTGCTGCCCGACGAGCAGCGACTGACGCGCTTGGGGCGATTTGTGCGCTCGACGTCTTTGGACGAGCTGCCCCAGCTGGTCAATGTACTGGTGGGGGATATGAGCCTTATAGGGCCGAGGCCGCTGTTGCCAGAGTACTTACCGCTGTACTCGGAGCGACAGGCTCGTCGTCACGAGGTACGCCCCGGCATTACGGGCTGGGCGCAGTGCCATGGGCGCAACGCCATATCTTGGGGACAGAAATTCGAGCTTGATGTATGGTACGTAGACCATATTTCGCTGAAGACCGACTTGTCGATTGTGTGGACAACGGCAAAGAAAGTGCTCAGTCGTGCCGATATATCCTCGGCTACTTCGGCGACTATGGAAGCCTTCGACGGACATAATTGACCGGCGCTTAGGGGTGCTGCTGTCGGTTGTTGCCGGATGACGCCAAATTCGGTGGGGTTGCCCGGGCGGATGTCTATCGGGGCAGTCCGGCGTAAAAATCGAGCAGAGCCTGTCGCACTTGTGATGCCGACCAGTAGCGCAATACGTGGTCGCGGCACCGGGTGGCCATGCGTGCGCGTACGCTGCTGTCGCGCAATGTGTTCATAGCTGCTTCCAAAGCCTTGGCGTCACCGGGGGCGACAATGGTGCCGTTGTAGTGATTTTCGATGATTTCGCGCGAACCGTTGATGTCCGTTACGATTGACGGCAGCCCCATAGCTCCGGCTTCCAAAACCACATTTGGGAAACCCTCGCGGTGTGAGGGGAATACAAAAGCGTCTGCTCCAACGAGGTAGGGGCGTACGTCCGACTGCTCGCCGAAGGCGCGTATGCCGGGATGAGTGGCTATGGTGTCGCGTGTGTCCTTGTCAAGCGGGTCGAGATCGTCCTCGGTGCGTCCCACCAGCCATAGGCGCGTGCCGTTGTCCTTGGAATAGACGCCGCTGAAAGCCTGTACCAATTCGGCTATGCCCTTGTCGGCTACGAGCCGTCCCACAAAGACGTATACCATGGTCGCCTGCGGGTCGCCTTGGCGCAGAGTTGTAGCGGCTTGCCGGACTTCCGGGTCTTCGGGGTTGTAGTATTCGGGGTCGATACCGCGCACATTGCCGTGCCCGAGGATGACCATAGGACGATGGGTGATGCCGCCGCGCACCATATCGTCGCGTACGCCGCGCCCCTCGGGGTTGATGACGGTGGCGCAGCTGCACAGCAGGCGGTCCATGGCCTTGAGTATCATGCGCTTGATGCCGTGGGAAGTGGGCCATATCAGTCCTGTGAAAGTGTGCATACGATTGGGTACGCCGGCCAGACGGGCGGCGAGCATACAAATAAGGCCGGCTTTGGGCGTCATCGAGTGCACCAGCCACGGCCTCTCGCGGCGCATAAGTCGGTACATAAGCCATAGCGAGCGCAAGTCGCTCAGCGGCGCGATATGTCGCTGCATGGGTACGCCTATGGCGCGCACGCCCGGGAGTTGCGACATACGTTCCAATGCGTCATCGGGATTGGATACGACCACAATGTCGTATTTGTCAACGAGATACGGTAGCATCGGCGCGCAGAAAGATTCCAGCGAACTGCCGATGGTGGTGGCGCGTATAATCTTTGGCTTCGAGCCTTCCGGGGCTTTGGGGCGTTTCATAAAGGCATAAAGAGTTTGTCGTGTGTGACGGCACTCCGAGCATTTCGAGGACTCCGGGGTGTCGTGGTCGATGCAAAGATAGCGCTTTCGGGCGGCATATACAAAAAAAGACAGGGAAGCCGTAATTGGCCTCCCTGTTTGGTGCTGTAGCGGGACCGAGAATTGAACTCGGGACCTCCGGGTTATGAATCCGACGCTCTAACCAGCTGAGCTATCCCGCCGTTTTGCGAGTGCAAAGTTAAGCACTTTTTTCGGTCCGGCCAAATATTTCGCGAGTTTTTTTGTTTTTGTGGCATTGTGCAAAAATTCGTACCTTTGCACGTTATGGCACATAAGAGCAAGAAAGTCCTGTTTATCACCGGGCCGCTGAACGGCGGCGGTGCCGAGCGGGTCCTCGTGGACGTACTGCGCCACTGGGACCATCGGCGTGCCGATGTAGACCTGTTGCAGGTCGTAGGCGGCGGCATCCTTGACACTCAAGTGCCGAAATGGGTAGGGCGTCTGAGAGCCTGGCCGAAATATTGCCGCGGTTTTTCGCTGGCGTATAATCTGAGCCGCAGTCTGCACTTGCATGGGCCTTTGCGGCATCGTCTGCGCCGAGCCTGTGGAGGCAGCCTTGACGGCTATGACGCCGTGGTCAGTTTTCTCGAAGGACTGCCGCTGTTGTGCCATGCCTTGGTGGCGCCCCGCGATGCCGTCAATGTCTCGTGGGTACACTCGGATATCTACACCGCGCCGTACGAGCTGGCTCAATTCGGAAGCGAGGAGCGCGAGAGGCGTGCATACGCGGCTATGGATGTCGTGGTGGGCGTCAGTGATGGGGTGGTGAAGGCCTTTCGCCGCCGCTTTCCTTCGCTTGAGTCGCTCAAATTGCGTACGATATACAATCCGGTGGATGCCGAGGCGATATGCAAGCAGGCGGCCGCCGCACCTTTGGACTTGGAAGGCGGACATCGTGACGGGGTCTTTGACATCGTCGCTGTGGGACGCCTCACCGACCAGAAGCGTTTCGACCGCCTTGTGCGCCTTGCCCGAGCCTTGCCCGGGCGTATTTCGCGTCCGTTTCACATCACAATTATCGGCGACGGCGAACTGCGAGACGATTTGCAGCGGCAGATAGATGCCGTCGGAGTGGGCGAGAATGTCACCCTTGCCGGATATGCGGCCAATCCATATGGGCGTATGGCTGATGCCGATTTGCTGGTGTCGTGTTCGTATTGGGAGAGTTTCTCGTTGGTGGTGGCCGAGGCTATGGTCTTGGGAGTTCCGGTACTGGCCACGCGCACGGCCGGGCCTTCCGAGCTGATAGGCGAGGGTGCCAATCCTCGAGGCTTGCTCTGCGGACATACGGACGAGGACATCCTTGCCGGAGTACTTGCGGTGATGGACGACTATGACGCCGCTCGCCGCCGAGCCGATGAGGCGCATCGATACGCCCTGACGACATTCGCCCCCCGTGCCATCCTTTCACGCATTTACAACCTCCTCGAAATCTGAGATAATCTCATATATAATATATATCAAGAATGAGTTCGAATAAACAACATTTGCCATGGCTTGATTTGATTAGATTTACGGCCGCTTTTTTGGTCGTAATCTGTCATGTCCGTTGCGAAATGCTTCAAACATATTCGATGCTTCAGCCCGAGAGTCAGAATGTTTTTACGCAGATGATGTATTATGTTACGGGGATGGGAAAAACGGGCGTATTGATTTTCTTTATCTTATCCGGTTTTTTGGTCGGCGGCAAAAATTTATCAAGAGCTCTTGCCGGTAATATAAGCATAAAAAATTATATAATCGACAGAGCTGTCCGAATAGGCGTACCGTTATTGGGCTCGTTGATATTAGTACTCTTGGTAGACCAAATACAAGTAGTATTTGATATAGATGATAAGGAGGTGAGCTATGGTTTGGTCGCTCGGCATAGTGTCATGGAAATACTGGGCAATATGTTCGGCTTACAAGGTGTGCTTGTCGGTGATGCCGGCGGTGTATTCTGGACATTAGCGTATGAGATTTGGTTCTATGTCCTTATCGGTGGAGCTCTTGCCGTTATGTACAAGACAAATAAGGAGTCAATAAAATATATCGGTTGGGGCATTATTTGCCTTGCATTATTGGTATTTAGCTTTTTAGAATTTGTTTGGCTCACGATTTTAATGTCAGGCGTTATGGCCTATTACTTCAGTAAGCGACCGATGCCTGAAAGGTTTTTTCGGACTGCATTAGTGTGCTTTATATGTCTGATAATAATAATGCCTTTTGCGTCCGAAACGCATACATCACGGTTCGTACTGAAGATACCATCGGAAGTGTTGGAGGTTTTGGCAGGATTTTTCGGTGCTGTTGTTGTGGGCGGTTTGGTGAATTATCGTCCGCGAAGAAGATTTGCTTGTCGAATAAATAATGCAGGTACATTTTTAGCTTCGTTCTCATATTCGCTGTATCTTACACATTATCAAGTTATAAGGATAATGAGGACGGTCGGCATTGAGCAATATAATTATATTAGCATAAAAACTATTGCAATCTTTGTTTGCGAGGTTGTGGCGTGTATGTTATTTGCGTATTTGTTTTACTCTATTACGGAGAAACAAACAAATAGTATTAAGAACTACATTAAATCACGTATATAATCATGTACGGTGGCGATATAGTCTATATAGGTCAGGTTAGCTTATTGAAGACAGTAATCAGCTGTATAGGATGGATTATTGTCATTATTTCATTAAGCAGAAACCGGTGTATTAATTCACCCTTACTATGCGTCTTTTTATGCGTATATTTTTCAATTTCGTGTGGTTTGCTTGATATAAACTTAAATAGTTGGTGGAACGACCACGTGGTGTATTCGTATACCTATATGGGCCAGAGTACGCGATATGCCAATGACCCGTTTTTTACGTTCTTCACCGATGTGGTTCGAGCCACGGGGTTGCCGTTGGGCGGGTATTTCGGGCTGATAGCGGCGTGGTATGTAGGAGCTTACTGGCTGGCCTGCCGCATTATGACACGAGGTCGGGCGCAAGCTACGCTACTGGTAATGATAATGTGTAGCTCGTTTTTTATTGCGTACGGCGTGAATACCCTGCGTGCCGGTATGGCCATTTCGACGGCAATATTGGCTATAGCGATGTATTCGCGCAGCCGTATTTGGGCGGGAGTTTTGGTGCTTATAGCAATCAATATACACTTCTCGGTGGCATTGACAGTATGTGCCTTCGGCCTGGCTTTTGTCATCAAGAATCCCAAATGGTGTTTGGCGTTGTGGTGTCTGTGTCTGCTGTTGTCCTTCGGAATGGGCAGTAAGGTGCAAGATATGCTCGCCGATTTGGTGACGGATGAGCGTGCCAAGTACCTTGAGACGCAGATTTCGAAGCAAGTCGGGTTCAATTCCGCAGCTGTAGACTTGCTTAAGAAGGGTTTCCGTTGGGATTTTGTTGCGTATTCACTCTTGCCCATCGTGGTGGGGTGGTATTATATATATGTCAAGAAGTTCAAGGACGGGATGTATAAGCACATCTATTGCACATATATCATTGCCAACTCCGTATGGCTATTGGTGATAGGCGCGTTCTTCACCGACCGCTTCGCCTATCTGTCATGGTGTCTGACTCCGATATTGCTGATGCTGCCGCTGTGCCGTGCGCGGTTGTTCGCAAACCAAAATATTGCGGTAGCGGCCACGCTTTCCCTGACGATACTGATTGCGTATATCATATAACGTCAACGTATGCTTCCGATATATTTGTAGAATATTGACCGTCGGATCGCGTCAAAAACGAAATATTATAAAATTCGCGATGCTGCTTTCGAGGGTTGATATGACCGGGATGACGACAAATGCCATAGATTTATTCGAAGGATTATCCGTTTAGGGTTGTCGTGGCTTCGGGCGTAGTCGGCGTTTGGCACGTCGGTGGACTTGTTGCACGTTTTTTTGAGGGACAAGGGATTTTTTTTGCGGTGGACGAAATTATGGGAATGTCGGGCGCTTCGGTGGCAATATGTTTGGATGAGCGAGCGAACGGCGGCACGGGTGGCGAATAGTGTCGTATCAAGTTGACAGAATGGTTTTTGCATCGGGCGCGGTGATGGATAAAGACCCGAAAAAAAGTGCGTCGGTGTGTCGATTGCGTGATGCAAAAGTGCTATCTTTGCCGTATAGGACGATAGGGTGAAATCACCGTCCGAGCTGCGGTATAGCAGCGGCCTTACGAAGCCATCAAACACAAGGAAACAGAAACCATAATATAAAAACACTATTAACCTTATGAGTGAGAAACGATTGCTGCTGGGCGACGAGGCTATAGCCTTGGGCGCCGTACATGCCGGACTTTCGGGGTGCTATGCGTATCCCGGAACGCCGTCGACCGAGATCACCGAGTATGTGCAGGGCGACGCGTTGGCCCGGGTTCGGGGTATTCATTGTCGTTGGTCGGCCAATGAGAAGACCGCCATGGAGGAGGCCCTCGGAATGTCCTATATGGGCAAGCGTGCCATGGTGTGTATGAAGCATGTAGGTATGAATGTCTGTGCCGATGCCTTTGTGAATTCGGCGATGACCGGCACCAACGGCGGGCTTGTCGTGGTGGCGGCCGATGACCCGTCGATGCACTCGTCACAAAACGAGCAGGACTCGCGTTTCTACGGCAAATTTGCTATGGTGCCCGTACTCGAGCCATCTTCGCAGCAGGAGGCTTACGATATGATGAAAGACGCTTTCGGTATGTCCGAGCGCTACAAAGTGCCTGTGCTGCTACGCATAGTGACACGTATGGCCCACTCGCGAGCCGTAGTCGCCACCGGAGATGTCGCCGAACCCAATGAGCTGCACTATCCCGACAATCCCAAGGAATGGGTGTTGCTACCGGCTGTGGCACGTCGGCGCAATGACAGACTGGTCGGGATGCATAAGGATTTTGAACGCGAATCCGAGGAGTCAAAGTATAATAAGTATATCGATGGCCCGGACAAGTCGTTAGGCGTAATAGCCTGCGGCATAGCGTATAATTACTTGATGGAGCACTTCAAGGACGGGTGTCCGTATCCTGTGCTGAAAGTCTCGCAATATCCGCTGCCGGTGCAGGCCGTAAGGCGTCTTGCCGCCGAGTGCAAGTCCCTGCTTGTGCTTGAAGACGGCCAGCCCGTGGTCGAAGAGATGCTGCGCGGCGTCTTGGAGCAGAGCGTCCGCATCGAAGGGCGTCTTTCGGGAGCCGTACCTCGCACCGGCGAGCTGACCCCCGATAATATCGCCGCCGCCCTCGGGCTCAAAGACGAAGAGGTCTTTCCGCCCTCCGAGCTGGTGATGCCGCGTCCGCCGGCGCTGTGTCAGGGCTGCGGGCACCGCGATATGTATACGGCGCTAAACAACGTCCTGGGCGAGTACGCCAATGCGCGCGTCTTCGGCGATATAGGCTGCTATACGCTGGGCTATCTGCCGCCGTATCAGGCGCTGCACTCCGTGGTGGATATGGGTGCCTCGATTACGATGGCCAAGGGAGCTGCCGATGCCGGGCAGTGGCCGTCGGTGGCCGTCATCGGCGATTCGACCTTCACCCATTCGGGCATGACCGGGTTGCTGGATGCCGTCAACTGCAATTCCGATATAGTGATTATTATCTCCGACAACCTCACCACCGGAATGACCGGAGGTCAGGACTCGGCCGGAACGGGCCGCATCGAGAGCATTTGCCTCGGCATAGGCGTCGCTCCCGAGCACGTGCGCACCGTCGTCCCGCTGCCTAAGAATAAGGCTGAGATGGAAGATGTTATAAGAAAGGAGATTGAGTTCCACGGCGTGAGTGTCATCGTGCCGCGCCGCGAGTGCATACAGACCGCTCGCCGTCACGCCAAGAAAACCGATAAATAGAAGTACGCCATGAATACAGACATAATACTTTCGGGAGTGGGAGGCCAAGGCATTCTCTCGATAGCCACGATAATCGGTGCAGCCGCTATCAACGACAATCTCTATATCAAGCAGGCCGAGGTGCACGGCATGAGCCAGCGCGGCGGCGATGTACAGTCCAATCTGCGCATCAGCTCGTCGCCCATAGCGTCCGACCTCATACCCTTGGGCAAGGCCGACCTTATCATCTCGCTCGAGCCTATGGAGGCTATGCGCTACCTGCCATATCTCAAGAAGGACGGATGGGTGATTACGAATACCGTACCTTTTGTCAATATTCCCGACTATCCCGACCTTGATGCGCTGATACACAGCATCGAAGCGCTGCCACACTATGTGACGCTCGATGTGGCCGCGATAGCGAGTGAGGCCGCTTCGCCTCGCGCCGCCAATATCGTATTGCTGGGTGCCGCCTCGCCCTTCCTTGGCATAGATATAGCCAAAATCGAAGATGGCATACGCTCGGTGTTTGCCCGCAAGGGAGACGCCATCATCGAGATGAACCTCAAGGCCTTCCGCGCGGGACTCGAGGTGGCTAATGCGCATATTCATAAATAGTAAGCGTATGAAAATCCCTTTTGACCGAAAGACCGTAGGCGAGGTGTTGCAGCGGATGCACATCACGCGTGCCGGCGATGCCACCATTCGTCAGACCCTTGCCATAGCCGAGGAGCTGGAAAAGATTACCGGGCGGAAGTTTGTACACCTCGAATTGGGGTCGCCCGGGCTTCCGGCATCTCGCATAGGCATTGAGGCCCAGAAGCAGGCTCTTGACGCCGGGGTGGCCAATAGGTATCCAAATATAGCCGGCATCGCCGAGCTCAAGCAGCAGGCATCGCGTTTTGTCAGGGCTTTTCTAGACATAGACGTAAGGCCCGAGGGCTGCGTCCCCACCGTGGGGTCGATGATGGGCACTTTTGCCTCGTTTATTCTGACGACGCATTTGCAGGCCGGTAAGGACACCATATTGTTTATCAATCCGGGCTTTTCGGTGCAACCGCTGCAAGCCAAGGTTCTGGGTTACAAAGTCGAAGCCTTCGATGTTCACGACTTCCGCGGCGAGAAACTGCGCACGGAGCTCGAGCACCGTCTTGCCCGTGGTAATATCGCCGCAATCATATACTCCAATCCCAATAATCCGTCGTGGATATGCTTCACCGAGAGCGAGTTGGAGTGTATCGGGCATTTGGCTACGCAGCACGACACAATTGTTTTGGAGGACCTTGCCTATCTGGGCATGGACTCGCGCACGTACATAGGCCGCCCCTACGAGCCGCCGTACCAGAGCACCGTAGCGCGATATTCCGACAATTATATACTGCTGCTGTCGGCCTCAAAGATTTTCAGCTATGCCGGCGAGCGCGTAGCCACGGCGGTCATCTCCGATGCGTTGTTCGACCGTGAGTATCCGCATCTTAAGAAGACTCTCGGTATGGGCACTCCCGGGCGCGCCTTTATCCACACCATATTGTATACTTTGTCCTCGGGCGTGAGCCACTCGGCACAATATGCCTTGGCGGCGATGTACAAGGCGGCCTGTGACGGCAGGCTCGATTTCGTGACCGAGAACCGCGAGTATGCCGCACGTGCCGAACGGCTTAAGTCGATATTCGTGCGCAACGGCTTCCATATCGTCTATGACAAGGACCTCGACCGAGACGTCAGCGACGGATTTTTCTTCACGATAGGGCGCAAGGGCTTCACGGGCGATGACTTGCTTGCCGAGCTTATCCACTACGGTATCGCCGCCATCTCGCTGCGCACCACCGGCAGCGAGCAGCAGGGATTGCGCATCTGCACTTCGATGGTGCGCGACAGTGACTATCCCCTCCTTGAAGAGCGCCTTGCCGCCTTCGATCGAAACTTTCCACTGACATAATGTGCTGAAGATATGAGAGCCAACTATATGACAGCCGCCGAAGCGGCCCGACTGATCAAGAGCCATGACCGAGTGTTCATCCAGGGCAGCACGTCCATCCCGGAGGTGTTGCTTGACGCCATTACGGCGCGTCACGCCGAGTTGGAAGGCGTGGAGATGTACTCGGCCTTTGCCGTGGGGCGCCGTGACGCTCCGTATGCACGGACCGAGTACCGCGACATATTCATCCCCCGTAGTCTGTTCATTTGTAATAGTATACGCAAGGCTGTGGACCGCGGCGAGGCGCAGATCATCCCATGCTTCCTCGGCGAAGTCCCGGCGCTGTTCCGCGAGGGCTATCTGCCGCTGGATGTCACCCTGCTCAATGTCTCGCCCCCCGACCGTGACGGCTATTGCAGCTACGGCGTCTCGGCCGACTTGGCTTTCTCGGCCGTCGAGTGTTCCAAGACCATTATAGCGCAGATCAACAAGCAGATGCCGTACTCCTACGGCGACCCGCTCATACATATCAGCCGCTTTGATGCGTGCGTCGAGGTGGACGATCCGTTGGTCGAGGTACCTACGGCCGTTCCTACCGATGCAGAGCGCCGTATCGGGCAGTATATTGCCGAATTGATACCCGATGGTGCCACGCTGCAGATAGGTGTGGGCGGCATTCCCAATGCCGTGCTCGGGCGATTGCGCGACCACCGACACCTTGGATTGCACACCGAGGCGATGACCGACGGCGTACTTCCGCTCATCCAAAGCGGAGTGATAGACAATTCCCTGAAGGTGGTCATGCCCGGAAAAAGTGTGGCCAGTCTTGCGCTTGGCTCGCGAGCGCTTTACGACTTTATGGACTACAATCAAGACATTATATTCAAGGACGTTGCGTGGACCAATCATCCCTTCCGCATTTGCCAAAATCCCAAGGTGATGTCCATCAATTCGGCCATCGAGGTGGACTTGACCGGTCAGGTGTGCGCCGACTCGATAGGTACGCGCCTGTTCTCCGGTGTGGGCGGACAGCACGACTTCATGTACGGCGGGGCGCTCTCCGAGGGCGGCAAGACCTTCATAGCCATGACTGCAACCTCCGGCAAGGGTATTTCCAAGATTAAGCCCGTGCTTACCGAGGGTGCCGGGGTGGTCACCACGCGCTTCCAGACACAGTATGTAGTCACCGAGTACGGCGCCGCCTTCCTCAAAGGCAAGGACTGTGCTCAGCGTGCCCGCGCACTCATAGCCATCGCCGCTCCCGAGGCACGCGAAGACCTCGAACGCGCTGCTTGTCGGCGCTTCGGCTACCGCTTCCTTCACCGGAAGTAGCGGCGCTGTCGTGGAGCGGGGTCATCAATGGCTGTCAAAGTGATAGGAGTTGCCTGCGTTTGCGGTGTGTTTGGCTGATTTGCGGCTGACAATATGCATTGCAGGATATTTTTTGCAAAAAATTAATAGCATATTGTATTTTGATTAAAAAAATATGTGTATATTTGCAGCCGGATAAAAATTCCAAAGGTACTTTTCCTCGAGAAGAGGAAATATATGATCAATTACACATTAAGCAAAGAACGTATGAAAAAGTTCTACACAACATTGGCCATGGCCGCTATCGCCGTACTGGGCGCTTCGGCCGCCCCCGTCATCTATGGGTATCAGACGTGGCAGTACGGCAACGACCATTCGGTGACCGGACCGATAAAAATGGATCCGTCGACAGACCCTATCGGAGTGACACTTATAGCCGACCAGACCGGCAAGGGTAGCTGCTACTGCGGTTTCTACTACAACTACAAATGGTATGTGCAGGTGACGCTTCCCGGCACGCAGTCCACTATCGAGAGCTTCAGCACCCTGGATATGGAGACCGGCGAACGTACCCCTATAAGTTTGACCTCCACCAAGTGCATAGACCTGACTTATGACTACACCACGGACAAAGTCTATGGCATATACAAAGGCAATGGGTCGCTGGCGACGCTGGACATCAAGACCGGTGCAGTCAAAGTAGTCGGCGCATTCAAGGACTTACTCGGCAACGAATTGAGTATGATTGCCTTGGCCTGCGACCTCCAAGGTCAGCTTTATGCCGTATGTACCGATGACAACTTCTACAAAATCAGCAAGACCGACGGTAAGGCCACTTTGGTGGGCGCACTTGGGGCAAATGCCTCCTACGACCAGACTATGGCCTTCGACTACTCCACGGGCGTGCTTTACTGGTACAACAACGGCCGCTACGGGCTGTACACCATCGATACCGCTACCGGAAAGGCCAAGGGCATCAACAACGTGTACTACAATGGCGAGTACAACAGTGTCAACGCCATGATGATACCGTATATCAATGTAGCCAAGGGCGCACCCGACCGCGTCACCGATCGTAAGGCCACCGTCTCGGGCGCCTCGGTCAAGCTGACATGGGCGCTTCCCGTCAAGGACGCACAGGGCAATGCTTTGGCCTCGCTGGGCGGCATCAAGGTGCTGCGCGACGGCACCCAAGTGGCATCCTTAGACGCTACGGCCACCGAATATACTGATAATAATGTGGCCGATGGCGGTCACGACTACAGTCTCGTGCCCTTCAATGCTGCAGGCGATGGCGGCGTGGACACCGACCCGCTACACGTTGTAGTCGGTGCCGATGTGCCGGCAGCCGTGGCTTCGTTTAATGTCACTTCGGGTGACAATAAGGCCGTACTGACCTGGACAGCCCCCACCAAGGGTCTCAACGGCGGGGCCTTTGACCCGGCCGAACTCACCGGATACGTCATCAAGCGCCGTGCCTACGGCTCGTCGAAGCAGACCGAAATCAAGGTCTCCGACTCCAAGCAGACTTCTTATGAAGACGAGCCCGGATACGGACGCTACATCTACAGCATTGCAGCCGTCAACGCCAAGGGCGAAGGTGCGTACACCGAAGCGCCCACCGTTCTGGTCAAACCCGCCGACTGGATTGTCATGGGCCAAGACGATGCCGTAGCCGTAGTCGAGGATGGCAAGACATATAAATTCTATGACAACGGCGGCGAAGGATATTACACCAACGATGCCAACGATTTGCTGACTATCAAGCCGGCCAATCCCAACAGCTATATACGCGTCCAATTCACCGATTTCGAGATAGACTCCTTCGGCGACTACCTGATCATATACAACGGCTTGGATGAAGCCGCTCCCAAAATCGGCGAGTTCAACAGCGAAGGCGGTGTCCCCTCCGCCCTCAAAGACCTCGAAGCCACCAACGACAGCGGCGCCCTGACTTTCCGCTTTACCAGCGACGTTATGGATCGTCGTATCGGATGGGTGGCCACCGTCACCGCTGTTGAGACTAAAGCCAACGACTTGGCAGCCGTTTCCCTCAAGGGCGAGCAATATCCCATTATGAATAAGGCTGTAGAGTATACCGTCAAGGTCGCCAATAAGGGACGCAATACGGCTTCGAACTACAAAGTGCAACTGCGCGATGGTGAGGGGACAGTCCTCGCTACAGCCGACGGCACCGAGCTGGCACGCAATGCCTCGGCCGAAGTCAAACTGCAATACACCTTCGCCGAGGCTAAGGCCGTAAGCGTCAACGCTTATGTGCTCTATGATGCAGACGAAGATGTGTCCAACAACACCACGGCCTCACTTGCCCTGACCGTCGTGCCGGCCGGCAGCCAAATGGTGTCCATAGCCGCCGAGTCTCCCGAAGGCGTATATGTAGCTCCGGCGACTTTCATGGCCAATCAGTCGATATTCCAGAGCATCTATTATGCTACGGATTTGGGCCTCAACGCCGGCAAGAAAATCACGATGATATCCTTCCCCTACAACGCCGTCGAAACCGGATACAGCAATGTACCCATGCGCGTATGGCTGGGCGAAACCGATAAGGCCAACCTCGAAGACGGTATCGTAGCTGTCGGCGAGCTTACCAAGGTCTTTGACGGAACCGTCAATGTCAACGAAGGCGACGAGGCTATGGTCTTCGCGCTCCAAAACGAGTATGAGTATAACGGCAAGAATCTCGTAGTGATGGTCTACAAGACCGGAAGCGGGACCAACCTCGATGGCGTATCCTTCCGTGGTACTTATGGTGTGACCGAGTCACCGCTCAATACTCGCTTCGACAACAATGATGAAGTAGATGACCCGGAATACACCCTTGACCCGGAGAAGACCGATGCCGTCTTCGGTTATGCCGCTACCTCGATAGACCCGGATCTGAACGTACTCTTTATCCCCGGCGCGGGTGTCAACGACATCATCGCGGACACTGATGCTTCCATCAGTGTTGTAGACGGCGCCATCGTCGTAAGCGGCAACGCCGGACAGTCACTGTCCATCTATTCGGTAGACGGCAAGGCAGTCTATACCGGAGTCTCCGTGGCCGATGCCACCGTGGCCGTTGCCCCGGGCGTATACGTTGTACGTGCCGGCACCGCCACCGCCAAGGTCATCGTCAAGTAGCTGTCGAACGTCCCGTAATTGTAGTATAATATTTTTATCCTGAACAACAGTGGCCGTCATCCGAGGCAGGGTGACGGCCACTGCTATAATGTCGAATGTCGAATGGGCTGCGACGAACTCCGAGGATGGAGATAATGGGAGTGCCGCGAATGATGGAAAATGGGAATTATGAGAGTGTGCATTGTTCTCATAATTCCCATTACTCGTATGATTCTCAGGGGTCTTGTGTGGAAGGACTCCGAGAGGATCGGTGCGCTACGGGTTATTTGCCGAGGGCACAGCCTTTACATTTCTCGGAAATCTGGGTGAAGAAGTCGTTGCCTTTGTCGTCTACGAGGATAAATGCGGGGAAGTCTTCAACCTGGATTTTCCAAATGGCTTCCATACCTAGTTCGGGGTATTCGAGGAGCTCGACTTTCTTGATGGAGTTTTGGGCGAGGACTGCTGCGGGGCCGCCGATGCTGCCCAGGTAGAATCCGCCGTGCTTATGGCAGGCGTCGGTGACTTGTTTGGAGCGGTTGCCTTTTGCAATCATAATCATGGAGCCTCCGGCGGCTTGGAATTGGTCGACGTAGCTGTCCATACGTCCGGCTGTCGTTGGGCCGAAGCTGCCCGAGGGCATACCTTTGGGTGTCTTGGCGGGACCGGCGTAGTATATGGGGTGGTCTTTGAGGTACTGGGGCATGGGTTCGCCGCGGTCGAGGCGTTCTTTGATTTTGGCGTGGGCGATGTCTCGGCCTACGATGATGGTGCCGCGCAGTGACAGGCGTGTGGATACGGGGTATTTGGAGAGTTCGGCGAGGATTTCCGGCATGGGACGGTCGAGGTCGATGTTGACGACTTTGCCTTCGCCGGCTTTGCGCATTTCTTCGGGGATGAGTTCGCCGGGGTTGGCATCGAGTTTTTCGATCCAGAGGCCTTCGCGGTTGATTTTGGCTTTGACGTTGCGGTCGGCGCTGCAGCTTACGCCGAGGCCTACGGGGCATGAGGCGCCGTGGCGGGGCAGGCGGATGACGCGGATGTCGTGTGCGAAGTATTTGCCGCCGAATTGGGCGCCGAGGCCGATTTTCTCGGAGGCTTCTTTGAGTTGTTTTTCGAGTTCGATGTCACGGAAGGCGTGTCCCAGTTCGTTGCCTTGTGTGGGGAGGTTGTCGTAGTATTTGACGGAGGCTTTTTTGACGGTTTCGAGGTTTTTCTCGGCGGATGTTCCGCCGATGACGAAGGCGATGTGGTAGGGGGGACATGCGGCGGTGCCGAGTGTCTTCATTTTTTCGACCAGGAAGGGGAGGAGTGTCTTGGGGTTGATCAGGGCCTTGGTTTCTTGGTAGAGGTATGTCTTGTTGGCCGAGCCGCCGCCTTTGGCTACGAAGAGGAAGTGGTATTCGTCGTCGTCGCCGGCGTGGATGTCGACTTGGGCGGGGAGGTTGCACCCGGTGTTGACTTCGTCGTACATGTTCAGGGGTGCGTTTTGGCTGTAACGGAGGTTGTCGGTGGTGTAAGTGTCGTATACACCGCGAGATATGCGCTCGACGTCATCGCATCCGGTGAATACGTATTGACCTTTTTCGCCGTGTACGATGGCTGTGCCGGTGTCTTGGCAGAAGGGGAGTTGGCCTTTGGCTGCGACTTCGGCGTTGCGGAGCATTGTCAGGGCGACGAATTTGTCGTTTTCGCTGGCTTCGGGGTCATGGAGGATTTTTGCGACCATGGCGTTGTGCTCGCGGCGGAGCATGAAGGCGTTGTCATGGGTGGCCTGACGTGCCAATACGGTGAGTGCTTCGGGGTCGATGACGAGGAATTCGTGTCCGCCCCAGTTCTCGGTGTGTACGTATTTGTCTGTGAGCTTGTAGTACTCGGTGGTATCGGGTCCCAGTGGGAACATGGGCTGATACTTGTAGGGTTTGGTTGCCATAGTGTGTTGTATATAGGGTGTTTTGTTGTTGTGTCTTGATTTTGTTGCCTTTAGGGACCTTAGGGTCTTTAAGGACTTTAAGGTCTTGCAAATTTACGCAATTTTTCGGTTATAGAGAACAATAAACCAAGTGGGAGAGATGGGAATAATGGGAATAATGGGGGCGATGGGAATAATGGGATACTTGTATTGCGTAGCCCATTCTACATTCTACATTCTACATTATAACAGCGTAGCCCGTTCCACATTCTACATTCCACAATCTACATTAGAAGTGTCGGTGGCGATGGCGACGCCTTGGGGTAGTGTGGCGGCAGTGGCGGCGTGGGTGCCCATATCGTGGCTCAGGTGGGTGAGGTAGGCGCGGCGTGGTGCGATGTCTTGTATAAGGGCGAGTGCTTCGTCGAGGGTGATATGGGACATGTGTGGGGTGTGGCGTAAGGCGTTAATGACCAGGGTGTCTACGCCGCGCATGGCGTCTATGGATTGTTGCGGCAGGGTTTTGCAGTCGGTGATGTACCCGATGCTGTGTGCGCCGGTTCGGGTGCTGCTGTTTGTGGGAGTTGATGTAGGGGTGTCTGCGCTGTCGGGCAGGTCGATGCGGAAGCCGAGTATGGGCAATCGGGCGTGCATGACTGTGACGGGGAGTATGCGTATGTCGTTGATACGAAACTCCTTGTATGGTTCGATAATGTGTATGTCGTAGGTGGGGACGCCGGGGTAGAGGTGTTGGGCGAAGCAGTAGGGCACGCGTGTGTGCAGGTCGCGGGCGACGTCTTCGCGGCAGTATACGGGGAATGGTCCTGTGTGGCCGTGGCGCAGTGCCGGGATGTTGCAGTATGGGCGCAGGTCGTCAATGCCGCCGACGTGGTCGTAGTGGCTGTGGGTGATCAGGAGTGCGTCGAGTGGCGGGGCGCCGGCGCGTAGTATTTGTTGGCGGAAGTCGGGGCCGCAGTCTATCAGGAGGTTGGTGCGGCTGTCGGCTGTGTCTTCGCTGTTGTGGTCGGAGTGGCCGGCGGTGGCGATGCTGACGATGGCGGAGGCGCGCAGGCGTCGGTCGCGAGGGTCGGCGGAGGTGCACACGGGGCAGTGGCAGCCTATCTGGGGGACGCCGGTGGAGGTGCCTGTGCCGAGAAAGGTTAAGTTGGAGTTTAATGTTGAATGTTGAATGTTGAATGTGGAGTTCGAGGGGGCGGGGGACATTGGTTTTGAGGTTTTGGAGTCAGTTGTCATCGGGGATGGCGGCGCGGGAGCGTGGTGCAAAGCGTATGGTGAAGTATGTCACGGTGAGCAGTGCAAAGACCATGATGAAGTATGTCCGGTGCTGTTGTGGCGGGACAAGGAAGTATACGGCGTTGATGAGCAGTTGGAGCAGAGCGTAGCATATCGAGACGACTATATGTGGCATCTGCCATTGGCGTATGAGCAGGTGGAAGATGAATTTGTGGTGTGGGGTGAGGATGTTTTCGCCGGCAAAGAGGCGTTGGGCGGTGGTGAGTCCTGCGTCGAAGAGGCATACCATAAGGAATATCATCATAGTGGCGTCTCCTTGGGCGAGTATCATTGAGCTGAGGATGTATACGATGAAGAAGCCCAGAGTTATGGCTCCGACGTCTCCGGCGAATACTTTGCGGCAGATGTTGAAGATGCCGAAGATGATCATCGCGCCTATGAGTATGGTGCATAGTGCGGCGTATGTAGGGGCTTCGGGAATGGAGGCTGCTGCGGGGCCGTAGAGAACGTACATCATTGAGCCGAGGACGACGATGGCGTATAGGGCGAGCATCCCGGTGATGCCGTCTATGAAGTTGACGGCGTTGATGCATCCTACGCCGAAGATGATGACCAGCAGGTAGATGTCAAAAGCGCTTGGGTAGCAGAGGCTTTTGAATGTGATGGCGACGGCGGCTATTTGGAGCAGTAGTCTGGGCCAGGGTGGCAGGGGTCGGATGTCGTCGTACATGGAGACGCCGGCGAGGACGAGGCCGCACGCGACCATCGTAATCCATTGGGCGTTTTGGGCTTGGGGTGTGACGGCGATGAACAAGATTGCGGCCAGTGGTATGATGATGCCTCCGCCGGTGGGTGTGGGACGGTCGTGGGACGAGCGGTTGTCCACCGGGGCGATTATGCGCAGCCGCCGTGCTATCGGGATGTATATTGTCTCGAAGGCTAATAGCGATATGAGTATCCAGAGTGTGGGCACTGTTGTGTCTTTGGCTGCGGTGGTTGGCGTTGGTGGATTGTATGGTTCGGTGCGGGTCTTGGTATGGGCCTCGTCGTCGGACTGGTCTCAGCGGTTGGCGGGGTTGTTGGCGGGGTCTGTGTACCAGCGGTATAGGCGGTCGATGCCGTCGTCTACTTCGACGGTGTGATGCCATCCGAGGCGGTGCAGTCGGCTGACGTCGCATAGTTTGCGCATTGTTCCGTCGGGGTGGATGTGGTCGAAGGTGACGGAGCCTTGGAAGCCTACGCGGCGGCGAATTTTTTCGGCGAGTTGGGCTATGGTGATTTCGATGCCTGTTCCGACGTTGATGTGCATATTTCGCAGTGGTTTGGCTGCGGCGATGCGTTCGGCGGCGAGGTCTTTGTAGGATACGTGTAGCATGACGTATACGGTGGCATCGGCCATGTCGCGGCTCCAGAGGAATTCGCGCAGTGGGGTGCCTGTGCCCCAAAGTTCGAGGCGGTCGGGGTATATGCCGTATTGTCGGAGCAGGGTGTCGATTTGTGTGTCTGAGAGGGTGTCGTCGTATCCTTTGACGGGGAGTCGCGACAGGTCGTGTCGCAGTGCAGCGTAGTCGCCTTGGCTGAGCAGTCGTGCCAGGTGCATTTTGCGCATCATCACGGGCAGGACGTGTCCGTTGTCAAGGTGGAAGTTGTCGCCGGGTCCGTAGAGGTTGGTGGGCATGACTGCGACGTAGTCGGTGCCGTATTGTCGGTTGAGGCTTTCGCAGAGTTTGAGCCCGGCGATTTTGGCGATGGCGTAAGGTTCGTTGGTGAATTCGAGGGGCGAGGTGAGCAGTGCGTCTTCGTCCATGGGCTGGGGCGCTTCGCGCGGGTATATGCATGTCGAGCCGAGGAATATGAGGCGTTGGACGCCGTGGCGCCATGCTTGGCCGATGACGTTTTGCTGGATTTGGAGGTTTTGGTATATGAAGTCGGCGGGGTAGGTGCTGTTGGCCAGTATCCCACCAACGTGTGCGGCTGCGAGGACTACGGCGTCGGGTTGTTCTTGGTCGAAGAAGTCGCGTACGGCGTTGGGGTCGAGCAGGTCGAGTTGGCTGTGAGTGCGTCCTACCAGGTTGGTGTATCCGCGTTGGATGAGGTTGTGCCATATTGCCGAGCCTACGAGGCCGCGGTGTCCGGCTACGTATATTTTGGCCGATGGGTCGAGTAATGGCTTGGCTGTGGTGTTGTGGTCTTGCATTGTCTTGGTGTGGTGGAGGCTGTAAGGGCTGTTATAGCTGTTATAGCTGTTATGACTGTTATGGCTGTTATAGGTATTATGGCTGTTATGGGGTTGGGGTTAGATTTTGCCTTCGCGGGCGAGTTGCATGTCGGCGTCTACCATCATGTCTACGAGTTCTTGGAAGGATGTTTTGCGGGGGTTCCAGCCCAGGGTTTGGCGCGCTTTGGCGGGGTCGCCGAGTAGTTGTTCGACTTCGGCGGGGCGGAAGAATCGTGGGTCGACTTCGACGAGGATGCGTCCTGTGGCGGTGTCTATGCCTTTTTCGTCGAGGCCGTGTCCTTCCCAGCGGAGGTTGATGCCGGCGCGAGCGAATGCGTGTGAAGTGAATTCGCGTACGGTGTGGTATTCGCCGGTGGCGATGACGAAGTCATCGGGCTGGGGTTGTTGTAGTATCAGCCACATACATTCGACGTAGTCGGCGGCGTATCCCCAGTCGCGTAGTGCATCGAGGTTGCCCAGGTATAGTTTGTCTTGGCGGTTGTGGGCTATGCGTGCGGCGGCGAGGGTGATTTTGCGTGTGACGAAGTTTTCGCCACGGCGGGGACTTTCGTGGTTGAAGAGGATGCCGTTGGCGGTGTACATTCCGTAGCTTTCGCGGTAGTTTTTCATAATCCAGAAGGAGTACATCTTGGCTACGGCGTAGGGGGAGCGGGGGTAGAACGGTGTGTCTTCGTTTTGGGGTACTTGTTGTACTTTGCCGAAGAGTTCGCTGGTGGATGCTTGGTATATGCGGCATTGTTTTTCGAGGCCGAGGATGCGTATGGCTTCAAGCAGTCGCAGTGTGCCTGTGGCATCGACGTCGGCGGTGTACTCGGGTACGTCGAAAGATACTTTGACGTGGCTTTGGGCGGCGAGGTTGTATATTTCGTCGGGTCGTACTTCGCCGATGATGCGTATGAGCGATGATGAGTCGGTCATATCGCCGTAGTGTAGTGTCAGGAGTCGGCGGCGGTGCATATCGCGTACCCATTCGTCGAGGTATAGGTGCTCGATGCGTGCGGTGTTGAAGGATGAGCTGCGGCGAATGATGCCGTGTACTTCGTAACCTTTGTCGAGGAGCAGTTCGGCCAAATATGAGCCGTCTTGTCCGGTGATGCCTGTGATGAGGGCTGTGGGCATAGTATGTATGTGCTTGGGTGTGAGGGCGGTGTATGTATTAGTCTTGGGGGCGACGATATTGGATGGCTTGGTGTATGTCGTGGCATACGCGTTGGATGTCGTCGTCGCTCAGGGATGATCCGCTGGGGAGGCATAGTCCGCGGTCGAAGGTGTCGGTGCATACCGAGGCGCCATAGTATGGTGCGTCTTTGTATACGGGTTGGGTGTGCATGGGGCGCCACAGCAGACGGCTTTCGATGTCGGCGGCGTCGAGTGCCTGACGGAGTTGGTCGGGGGTGGTTGCTATGACTTGGGGGTCGAGCAGGATGGTGGTGAGCCAGTAGTTGGAGTTGAAGTCTTCTGTGGGGTTGGTGTGTACTTTCAAGCCCGGGATGTCGGCCAGTAGGCGGACGTAAAGGGCGTCGATGTCGCGGCGTCGTTGTAGGTGTTCGGGTAGTACTTCCATTTGGCCGCATCCGATGCCGGCGCTGACGTTGGAGAGTCGGTAGTTGTATCCGATGACTTTGTGGTAGTAGTAGGGGCGGTTTTCGCGTGCCTGGGTGGCGTAGAATTTGACGCGCTCGGCGGCGTCTTTGTCGGGGCAGATGAGTGCTCCGCCGCCGCTGGTGGTGATGATTTTGTTGCCGTTGAAGGATAGTGCGCCGTAAGTGCCGAAGGTTCCGCATTTTTGGCCGCGAAATTCGCTGCCGAGGCCTTCGGCGGCGTCTTCCAATACGGGGATGTTGTATTTGGCTGCTACGGCGAGTATTCGGTCGATGTGGGCGGGCATTCCGTAGAGGTATACGGGGATGATGGCTTTGGGGTATTTGCCGGTGATGGCGTGACGGTCTATGATGGCTTGTTCGAGGACTTGGGGGTCGAGGTTCCAGGTGTCGGGGTCGCTGTCGACGAATACGGGGTTGGCTCCGCAGTATCGTACGGGGTTGGCGCTGGCCGAGAAGGTGAAGGATTGGCAGATGACTTCGTCGCCGGGGCTTACGCCGAGCATAACCAGGCCCAGGTGTATGGCGGCGGTGCCGGCGCTGAGGGCGACGACGCGTCCGCGCTCGATGCCGAGGAAGTCGGCGAGCATATCTTCAAAGAGGTTGACGTTGGGGCCTAAGGGAACTATCCAATTGGTTTCGAAGGCGTGGTCTACGTATTTTTTTTCGCCGCCGCCCATGTGGGCGAGCGACAGGAGGATGCGGGACATAGTAATGTTAAATGTTGAATTGAATGTTGAATTGGGCTGCGCCGGAATATTCCGGAATTGCTTTGGAACTTTGGGGCCTTAGGAATCTTAGGGGCCTTAAGGGCTTTAAGGACCTTAGGGGCCTTAGGGCCTGTCCGGGGGTCAGTTGCGGCGGACGGCGGCGGTGGGTGGTATTCCGAGGCCGTGGTATTCGAGGCCTTCTTCGGCCAGGTCGGCGCCTTGGTAGATGTTGCGGCCATCGACGATGATGTTGCCGCGCATGGCGCGTGCTACGACGCGCCACGAGGGCAGTCGGAATTGTTTCCATTCGGTGAGCAGTATCAGTGCGTCGGCATCGATGCAGGCGTCGTACATGTCTGTGGCGTATTGGACTGCATCGCCCAATCGGCGGCGACATTCGTCCATGGCTACGGGGTCGTAGGCGCGTACGGTGGCTCCGGCTTGGTGCAGGGCATCGATGGCTACGAGTGCGGGGGCGCATCGCATGTCGTCGGTTTCGGGCTTGAAGGCGAGGCCCCAGAGGGCTATGTGTCGTCCTCGGAGGTCGCCCAGGCGCCGGCGCAGTATTTCGACGGGGCGCAGTTTCTGGGCTTCGTTGACGGCGTCTACGGCTTCGATGACGCGCATGGTGTATCCGTGTTCGGCGCCTATGCGCATGAGTGCTTTGACGTCTTTGGGGAAGCACGAGCCGCCGTAGCCGCAGCCGGGGTAGAGGAATTTGCTACCTATGCGTGCATCGCTACCGATGCCTTTGCGTACCATATTTACATCGGCGCCGGTGAGGTCGCAGAGGTTGGCGATGTCGTTGATGAATGATATGCGGGTGGCGAGCATGGCGTTGGCGGCGTATTTGGTCATCTCGGCGGAGGCTATGTCCATGAATATGACGCGGAAGTTGTTGAGCAGGAAGGGTCGGTAGAGGCGTTCCATAACTCGGCGTGCGCGGTCGCTTTCGATGCCGATGACTACGCGGTCGGGGGACATAAAGTCTTTGATGGCGGCTCCTTCTTTGAGGAATTCGGGGTTGGAGGCGACTTCGAAGGGTATGTCGCATCCGCGGGCGTCGAGTTCGGCTTGTATGGTTTGTTTGACCAGGTGCGAGGTGCCTACGGGGACGGTGCTTTTGGTGACCAGGAGTGTGTAGTGGTTGATGTATCGTCCGAAGGTGCGCGCCACTTGGAGGACGTAGCTCAGGTCGGCCGAGCCGTCTTCGTCGGGGGGAGTGCCTACGGCGCAGAATACTATGTCGCTGTCGTCGAGGACTTCGCGCAGGTCTGTGCCGAAGTGTAGTCGTCCGCCGGCGACGTTGCGGCTTACCAGGTCGTCGAGGCCGGGCTCGTAGATGGGAATGATGCCTTGGCGCAGCCTTTCGATTTTGGCCGCATCGATGTCGATGCAGGTGACGTTGACGCCTATTTCGGCGAAACATGCTCCGGATACCAGTCCTACGTATCCTGTGCCTACGATTGTAATATTCATATCGGGTGTGTATGCGTCGGTGTGGTGCCTGTATGGGCAACCGCAAATTTACGCTTTTTTCGCCTAATGACCAAAGATAATGTGGAATGTTGAATGTAGAATGTGGAATGGGGCTGCGCCGTGATAATGTAGAATGTGGAATGTTGAATGTAGAATGTGGAATAGGGCTGCACCGAGGCACGTACGGTCGCTTTTTTCGGACACGGTTTACGCCCTTAGGGGAGGAGGTTCTTAGGAATCTTAGGGGCCGTAAGGTCAAATAATACGACAGTCGGCAATGTCGTGTCGGTCGGCGTTATTTGCGGCGGAAGGCGTGGTAGTCGCCGCAGAGGAGCCAAGCGAGCAGGGGGCTGCGGCTGAGCAGGTACTCGGCGGCGAGGGTCGCGGCAACGATGCAGGCGGCGGCTGCGGCGGCGATGACGCTCAGTGGTACTATGGAGAGGGCCATATCGCGCGCGGGCTCTTGCAGGAAGGTCATAGGGAATAGGAAGAAGTAGTGTAACAGGTATATGGCCAGGGATTTACGCCCGAGGTATTCGAGGATGACGGTTATGCGCGAGGGGCGCGTGCGCTCGGGGCTGTAGGCTTTGTAGGACCAGGGTACGGCGATGTTCATAGCAACGATGGCGAGTGCTATATGAAAGAGCATTTTGGCCGCTGGTACGATGTGGGGTATGCCGTCGAGGGCGGGGTAGCGCCAGGGCCAGGCTATGATGTAGAACAGCGGGATGGCGGCGAGTATGGCGATGGTGATGGCTCGGGGGTTGGCTATCAAGCGCATGAAGGCGCCTTGGTGCTGCCGGGCGATGGCTCCGACCATAAATATGGGGAGGAATTGGAGGATGAGTAGCGCCGAGGTGATGCCGATGTATCGCATGGGGAGGATGTGCTCTATGCAGGCGTATAGAGCGATGCTGATGATGAGGGTGACGCTGAGGGCCGCAGCTGCGCGGCGCAGGCGCAGTATCATTGGGGCGAGCAGGGCGTAGAGTGCCATGATGACGAATAGTACGGGGGTGAACCAGTAACCGTTTTTGAATTCGCTTGTCCAAAGTCCGTCAAAGCCTTCGGGTAGGGGTGAGCGCAGACCGCTGTCGGGGAAGTATAGCACCCAAAGGGATGATACGATGATCATAGGAACAATCAGTTGCATAGCGCGTTGGCGCAGGTCGGGACGGCGTATGCGGCCGTCGGCTGTGGCTTTGTAGGTGAACCATCCGCTGATGAAGAAGAAGATGGGCATGTGTACTTCGCCGATGATTTTGAAGAGTGTGGCGGCATCGATGTCGCGTATGCACATGGTCAGGACGTGGCCCATGACTACCAGGAATATGGCGATACCTTTGAGCAGGTCCATATAGTGCATACGCGGCTTAGTTTCTTTGGTCATAGTGGGAATAGAGGGAGTGATGGGAATAATGCATTATTCTCATTATTCTCATATTTCTTATAGTTCTTATATTTCTTACGGTTCCTATTTTAGAATGCTGCGGGTTTGAGGTTGAGGCCGATGCGTTCGCTCAGGCCGAAGAGGAGGTTGAGGTTGTGCACGGCTGTGCCGGCCGCGCCTTTCATGCGGTTGTCGATGACTGATGTGATGAGCAGTCGGTCGTTGATGCGGTCGAGGTGGAGCAGGCATTTGTTGGTGTCGATGACGTCTTTGATGTCGGAGGGGGTATCGGTGACGAATGTGAAGTTGTGGTCATCGTAGTATTTGTCGTAGATTTCGCGTAGGCGTTCGAGCGATACTTTGCAGTCGAAGTATATTGCGGCGAGTGTTCCGCGTGCAAAGCTTCCGCGTATGGGTATGAGTTCGACCGGTGCTTTGAAGCTGTTTTGGAGTTGTGAGAGGCTTTGGCGTATTTCGGCGAGTTGCGGGTGGCTGAAGGGCCGGTATAGGGTGATGCTGTCGTAAGGCGACCGGCATGGGGCGGTGTCTCGGGTTTGGACGTCCGTATCGGTGTCGGCGGTTATGGCGGTGATGTGTACGGCACTGTTGATGAGCAGGTTCTTGGCTGCGGGTATCAGCGCGGGCAGTATGGCTGCGGCGAGGTTTCCGGGGACGGCGATGTGTCGTGCGTCGCGGACTATGCGTTTGCGGTTGAGTTCGGAGAGGCCGTAGATGTAATCGTGTGTGTCGTCTTCGATGCGGTGTTCGTCGTCGAGGTCGATGATGCGTGTGTCTTCGGGTACGGGGTGCCGGTGCAGCAGTCGGCTGTCGCAGCAGAATACGCAGTCGATGTCTGTGTAGTCAATATCGGCGGTGTATCGGAGGTCTGTCTCGCCTATGAGGCCCGGGTGAATGTCGGTGAGTGCTCGTGTGGCGTAGTTCTCGGAGTGTACCCATCGGAGGGTGACGTCCGGGTGGTGAAGCAGCAGGCGTATGAGTGTGCCGTCGGTGTATCGGTCGGCGCCTATGATTGCGGTATTTATCATTATATTATAATGTGGAATGTGGAATGTGGAATTGGGGCGAGGAGGGATCTTTTTAGGGTCTTTAGGGACTTTAGAGACCTTAGGGACTTTAGGGGCTTAGGGGTGTGGGATGCCGCCGTGGGCGTGGTTCAGGGGTGGAATGTGGCGATGTGTCGGGCTTTCTTTTCCTCGAATATCTCGCTGATGGCGAAGAATATGCCGGATTCTTCGACGTCGCCGAATTCGTCGTTGACGGCGGTGCCGAACATGCGCATGGTGGGCGAGAGGGACATGTAGGCGTTGACCAGCGGCGGGATGTTGTATCCCAGGCGTCGTATCTCGGTGTTGAGTATGCGGTAATCGGCTTTGAAGTCGGCGCCGGTGAACAATCGCTGCATTGCTTCGGTGTCGATGTGTGTGTCCAGGGGGTTGCGCGGTCGTACCAGATGGTCGGGGTCGGGGAAGTACTTGTTCATGAAGTATAGTATCATGTTGCGGCACTCGCACGAGTAGCTGGGATACATGGTGACCTTGCCGAAGAGATAGCGTATTTGGGGGTACACTACGGTGAGTGCTCCCAGGCCGTCCCAGAGGTTGTCGAGGGCGTATAGGGCTTTGGCGCCGGCGCGTGACGATTGGTATTCGAGGCGTACAAACGAGCGGCCCAGTTCGAGTGTCTGCGGCAGGTAGTCGCGGATGAATTTGTCGCTGAAGTCAAACATGTGGCTTGTGGCGATGCGTGGTCGTCCGTTGGCGTCCATACGTATGTCTTCGCCGATGATGAATCGGTATCCGCCGAGTATTAGGCGGCTTTCGGGTTCCCAGACGATGAGCTGACGGCAGGGCGGTTGCATGGTGTCGTATTGGTCGATGTCGCATTCTTTGCCGGTGCCGCCGCCGGCACTGCGGAAGGCGATTTCGCGCAGTCGTCCTATTTCGCGCATGGTGTTGGGACATGTATGGGCGTCTACGATGTAGATGTCGTTGTCGGCCTTATTGGTTTTGCGCAGGAAGCGTTGGGGTGTCAATTCCGCCTCTATTAGGGCGGTGTCCACGGGGTCTATAATTTTCTTGTTCATTGTCCGGGGTATGGTGAGCACTGTTGTGCCATGCTGTATACTATGTTTCGGATGTTGTCGGCGGCCTGCCGAGGTGTCCGGTCTTGGATGTCGGAGTAGGGGATGACGTCGGCGCAGGCGATGTCGAAGTGACGGCCGCGGGCGCGTAATACCTCGCGGGGCAGCAGTACCATCTCGAAATTGAAGTGCAGTCCCAGGCGCTGTCGGCGGCGTGCGGTGCGGTAGAACGAGGGGGTATTTGTGCCCGAGAAGTACACCGGGACGATGTCGCGTTGGTATTGTCGTGCCATAGTGACGAAGCTTTTGCGCCATGGCAGGTCGGCTATGGAGCCGTCGTCTTGGAGACGCGAGCATAGTCCGGCGGGGAATATGAGTATGGGATCGTCTCCGGCTAGGACGTCTTCGATGGATGTAATGGTGGTGCGGCTTTGGACGGCGTGTGTATTGACTGGTACAAAGACGTCCTTCAGGGGTTCGACGGCCATCAGCAGGTCGTTGACGATAAAGTGCACTTGTCCGCCGTAGTGTCGGGTGAAGATGTCTATCAGAGCCATTCCATCGAGACCGCCCAAGGGGTGATTGGAGACGATGATGACGCGGCGTCGAGCCGGGTCGGGCAGGTGCGAGCCCTCGGCGAGGCTGACGGTGACGTGCAGGTCTGACAGGACGCCGCGGCAGAATTCGGCGCCGCGGCGCGGATAGTTGTTGCGCAGCAGGGCGTTGAGCTCGTCCTGATGTATCAGTCGCGCCAACCATGACACCAAGCATCGCGGCACCCAACGTGCCTTGCGCCCCAAGCGTGCGCGCACTATGGCGTGCAGGTCCAGCTGTATAGGCCCGGAGGCTGTCGCGGCAGCATCGGCTGTCGCGGCATCTGCTGCGGCTTTATCTGAATTATCTGTGTCGCTCATGTCGCAATAGTGTATTTGGATGCAAAGATACAAAATAATGTGGAATGGAGAATGGAGAATGGAGAATTGGGCTGCGCGGGGAAGGGCAACCACTCGTTTGGGGCTGCTCATTCGGGTGTTAAAGTCCTTAGAGTCCTTAGAGCCCTTAGAGTCTCGGATTACATTACCGCGCAGCCCAATTCCACATTCCACATTTTACATTCGATATTGTTCTGGCATACATTTTGCTGCAAATAAGGTGTGTCTGACAGAACATTTGAGAATTTCTGAAAAAAGACGTAACTTTGCATCCCGAAAAAGGGCCTTTCGACTATCACGTCGCGCCCCCGGAAGGTACAATAGGACAATATAGGTCAATAGACCGACGAAGAAGACAATACACACATATAATAATATAATATCCACAACAATGGTTAGCTACAAAGAACTCGGCTTGGTCAACACCCGTGAGATGTTTGCCAAGGCTATCAAAGGCGGATACGCCATTCCCGCCTTCAACTTCAACAATATGGAACAGTTGCAGGCTATCATCAAGGCTGCTGCTGAAGAGAAGTCGCCGGTGATCCTTCAAGTGAGCAAGGGCGCTCGCGCTTACGCCAACGCCACTCTGCTGCGCTACATGGCACAGGGCGCTGTCGCTTACGCCAAGGAACTCGGCTGGGAGCATCCTCAGATTGTACTGCACCTGGATCATGGTGACAGCTTCGAGCTGTGCAAGAGCTGTATCGAAAACGGCTTCTCGTCAGTGATGATCGATGGCTCGCATCTGCCTTACGAAGAGAACGTTGCCCTCACCAAGAAAGTGGCCGATTACGCCCATCAGTTTGACGTGACAGTCGAAGGCGAACTCGGCGTTCTGGCCGGCGTTGAAGACGAAGTATCGTCCGACCACCACACCTACACCGACCCCGCCGAAGTGGTAGACTTCGCCACACGTACAGGCTGTGACTCGCTGGCCATCTCCATCGGTACCAGCCACGGCGCTTACAAGTTTACGCCCGCTCAGTGCACACGTGACGCCAACGGACGCCTCGTGCCCCCGCCACTGGCTTTCGACGTGCTCGACGCCGTTATGAAACAGCTCCCCGGATTTCCCATCGTGCTGCACGGAGCATCCTCGGTACCTCAGGAATACGTCGATACCATCAATCAGTACGGAGGCAAACTTCCCGATGCCATCGGTATCCCCGAAGACCAGCTCCGCAAGGCCGCCAAGAGCGCTGTCTGCAAGATTAATATCGACTCCGACAGCCGACTGGCCATGACTGCCGCCATTCGCAAAGTCTTCGTTGAAAAACCAGCCGAATTCGACCCGCGCAAATACCTGGGTCCGGCTCGCGACGAAATGGAACGCCTCTACAAACACAAAATTGAGGACGTGCTCGGTAGCGCCGGCAAAGCCGAATAATACGCACTGACACACCACCGAAGGCCGCCTTGTGCGACCGACGGCATAAAGCGACCACGCATCCCCCTGACGGGAAGCGTGGTCGCTTTGTTATTTTTACGCCTAAATTTGTATGCGACAAATTTTGTTATCTCAAAAATAATCGCTATCTTTGCGGTGTACAAATGTTGCGGCACTTTACAGCCGCCCAAAAGCTGTCATTTACCAATAATTATCAATCTATAAAACACACAACACCATGAACACAAAACAAGACATCATGAAAAACACCCCCGACACCCCCGACAC
>DLLT01000012.1 GCA_002478045.1 Porphyromonadaceae bacterium UBA7555 | reverse complement strand
CCTAATATTTCGAATTGCTCCGGGCAGTACTTGTCAAGGAAGGTGATAGGGACACCCATAACGCCATAATAGTTGGACGGAATAGCATCCGTGTAGGGAACTTCTATGGCATCGTAATTGTCATAGTGGGCATAACCCTTGCCACGAATTTCCTTGTGCTTGGAATACATGATATTCTCTTCCATCGTCATTAACGACAATGGCTGGTGGCGTCGTCCGTGGTCGATGTTGGCAAACCAACAGCAATTTCTAAATTTTACAAGTCCGGTGGTATCATCTTTAACCCCTGATGCGTATTCACGCTCACCAACTGGTCTAAAGTAGGCATTACCATTATGAAAACCATTTCCCAGCCAAATCTTGTTGTTTTTAATCAAAGGAAATACTTCGCGATATGTCAAAGCGTTCATATTTCCTATAATAACAAATTTCTTATCGGCTTCGACAATCCAGGCGAGGAACTCGCGGAAAAGCGAGAAAGGCGGGTTGGTGACGATGATGTCTGCTTGGTCGCGCAGGGCGGTGACTTCGGCGCTGCGGAAGTCGCCGTCGCCGTCGAGGTAGCGCCATTCGAGGTCGTGGAAGTCGATGCGCCCGTCGCCGTCAATGTCGTGATCGAGTACGAAGATTTTGCCGCGCACTGAGGTCTTTGCCGGGTCAAACTGTGGCGCGTCCTGTTCGAAAAGCGAGGGCTGGTATGGCGTCCTGTATTTCTTGCTTTCGGCAGCGTATGACGTGGAAATCAGCTTTTTCAAACCCAGTGTCTGAAAGTGCTGGGCAAAGTAGAGCGTGAAGTTGCTCCATTCGGGGTCGTCGCAAGGCAGCAGCACGGTCTTACCACGAAAGACATCGGGGTCATATTCGAGGTAGGCGTTGATTTCGCGCTCGATGTCGTAGTACTGCGTATAGAACTCATCGTTCTTTGCGGCTTTAGCCGCCGATAGTGATTCGTTGGCCATTATTTTTTCTTTGATGATTTGGGTAGTATCTTTTTTTCATCAGCCTTCAAGCGGCGTTCCACTTTCTTGACGTCCTCGCCCGGTGGCAGCGTCTCGGGGCGGATGCCACGATCAAGCAACATTCCACGTACTGCGGTATTGTTGTCCACGTGTTCGCCCTCTATCGCAATTTGTCCGTGGAGATCTTTTTGTTGGACATTGACCGAGGTCATTTCAGCAGCAAGGTCTTTTGCCTTGATTGCGATAGTTGAGAGAAAATCCGCAAGGGGTCGTTTTTCAGGGGCGCCGACACGGCGCTTCATCAAAGCGGTATTGAGACCGAACAAAGCTTGGTCACCTTTTGCACGTATCAAAGCAAAGCCTTTCGAGTCAACCCCATGCTCGTATAATACTCCCGAAAGATGGTGCTCTGTCTCGGCGAGTTTGGCACGTGCCTTTACGCGCTCGTGGTCGAGAATGCGTTGTTGGACAATTTCGGCACGACGCGTCTGCACGGCAAAATAGTTTTGAGCAAAAGCAATCTCGGGCTTTCTTGGGTCGGCGTTTTGGGCTATAAGATAGCAGGCATAGCGTGTCAACAGTATGTCATCTATCTGACGTTCGGCATATGAACCTAATGAGACCATTTTTCCGACGTCGGAAAAATGGTCTTTAATTGATTCTCCTGCATTTACACAGGAGTCCTTAGCCCGATTTATTGCTTCTTTGAAACGATCCCATCGTGCATATCCCAATATGGGATAGAGTTCGCGCGCGCTCCAACATTCGACGCCGTCATATTCTATGGCTATGGCCTCGAAGCTCTCGAATAATTGTTTGATTTCTTCTGCTTTCATTTCATGGTCCTTTAATACTACCGCAAAGGTAGCCATTTTTTCTTAAAGCATGAAAGGCGGTGGTGGCGGGATGCTGTCAGCTATTGCCGGCAAGGCGTATGGCTATGTGCCACAGGGCTATGGCGGCGGAGACGCTGACGTTGAGCGAGTGTTTGGTGCCGAATTGCGGTATTTCGAGATAAATGTCGCTGGCGGCTACTACGGCCGGGTCTACTCCATCGACTTCGTTGCCGACGACTATGGCATATCCGCGACCGTCCGTCGGATTAAAATCTTGCAATGATACACTGCCGTGTACCTGCTCGAGGCAGCATACGGCATATCCGCGGCTGTGTAAGACGGATATGGCTTCTAGCGTATTGTCGTAGTAGGACCAATCCACCGAATCTTCGGCACCGAGGGCGGTCTTGTGTATCTCCACCGACGGCGGCGTAGCGGTGATGCCGCACAGACATATATGCCGCACGGCAAAGGCGTCACATGTACGGAATATCGCCCCTATATTATTGAGCGAGCGAATATTATCCAATACTACTATCAGCGGTAGTTTTTCCTTGGAATGGAATTGCTCGATGGTGTCGCGGTGCATCTCGGCGGTAGTCTTTTTGCGCGGCGCACCGGCGGCCATAGTGTATTCGGGTGTCCATCCGGGACGCAGGAAGTGCATGGGTCGCATAACAAAAGCGCGTGCTCCGGCCTGCGGATGCGGAATTTTGAGTCTCGGATGCGAGTATACCAAGTCGTCTATGGCGATGATGTCTATGTCGATGCTGCGGTCTATATAGTCACCTAAGGAATTGCGGTGTGTCTCGCCCGGTGCAATGGTCTGCTCTATGGCCTGTATTTGGTCTAATAATGCAAGGGGGTCCACCTCCTGGCCTTCGGGGAGGTCAATGGCGATGCCGACGTTGATAAATCGGTTGACCGTATCAAATCCCCAGGCGTCACTCTGTATTTCCGGTGCACGTCGTATGCGTGACTGTGGATAGCGTGAAGCCAGCATGAGTATGGCTCTTTCGATATTGGCGCGACGGTCGCCGAGATTGCTGCCGAGGTTCAGATATATGGTGGACATATTTTTGGATGTGGATGATTTTCGATTATAGGATATTATGTTGTAAGTCCCGTGATTATTCTAACGGCTGTCAGAAGGAGGATGTATCGGTCGTGTGGTGTCTGTACCGGGGATGGTGTTCTAGTATTTCTTGACGCAGGCGCGAATTTTCGATATGCAGGTATATCTGCGTGGTGGCTATGGATTCGTGTCCCAGCATTTGTTGTATGGCGCGGAGGTTGGCGCCGCCTTCAAGCAGATGAGTGGCAAAAGAGTGTCGCAGTGTGTGCGGCGACAGCGGAGTGCGTATGCCGGCACGTGCCGCCGCATCGCGCAGTATATAGAAAATCATGACACGCGACAGATGTCGGCCGCGGCTGTTGAGAAATACCGTATCGGCATCGGCCGGCAATATCGGGACTTCGTTACGGTCTGTATCTATGTAGTTTTTGAGGCGTGTCAATGCCACTTCGTTGACGGGCACAAGGCGTTCCTTGGAGCCTTTGCCACGTATAAGCATCACCGCATTACGGAAGTCTATATGCGAAATCTGTAGTGCGCACAACTCGGAGACACGCAGTCCGCAACCGTACATGGTTTCTATGATTGCGCGGTTGCGTCGTCCCAGGGGAGTATTATCCATAGCCGCTATAAGGGCATCGATTTCGTCCAAAGAGAGTACCGAAGGCAAATGCGAGCCCACAGCCGGACTTTCGAGTAATTCGGTAGGATCGGTGTCCATGACTCCCTCAAGGCGCAGATAGCGGTAGAAGTTTTTGATACCGCTTAGTATGCGTGCACACGAGCGCGGCGCTATGCCCACATCGTGCAAATCACCCATAAATGTACGCAGGTCGTCCACCGAGGCTTTGGCCGGGTCTATATCGGCGGCGGCAAGTGCATTGAGCAATTTGGCGACGTCAGTGACGTATGCATCACGCGTATTGTCGCTGTATCCACGCTCGACTGTAAGGTATGACCCGTATCGGCTAAGTATCTTGTCTATGTCCATAGTCGTTCGCGGTGTTATAATGAGCCTTGTTCAACAAGCGTGGCCACGCGTTCGATAATGGCATCCTCGCGCTTTTTCTCCGGCTGGAATTTGCCTCGCAGATTGACACCGAAAAGCCGGCCGAAGCCTTGCCAAAATGTTGCACGGAAGCTTCCGAGAAAAGCCTTGACAATTTCGTATGACGATTGGTCGGTTTCGCGCTGTATGAGCTTTACCAAAAGGCGTGCCTGATTTTTGCTCAGTCGCTTGAGTATGGGCTTGTACTGTTTGAACAGTTCTTTCTCCATGCGCTTGAGGTATTGTTCACGTTCCTTCTGCGTGTCAAATGTCTCAATGTATTCGTATGTTTCGATGAGTGTTTCGCGTATCATTTTGGCATACGGCAGGGTTACTTTGACATTGCGCACGGTTCGCCAGTAGAATTTTTCTTCCTTCTTATTTCGGAACTTAATAGGCGGATACACCGTGAAAGGCCGCAGAAAGAATATGGTCATAGTGTCGCCCGTTTCCTTATCTACCACGAAGTTGTATCCCTGATAGATATTTTCGCGAGCGGAAGGCAGGCGCATATCCGAGCCGTGTTCCTGCCCCAAGGCGGAACATATTATGCCGGCTACCATGATTGCTACGGCGGCCGGCACTATGACCATGCTGCGCCGTTTCGTCCTCATTGATGGTCGTGCGGTACCGGGGGATAATCTATGGTATAGTGCAGACCTCGCGACTCGTGACGTTCCTTGGCCTGACGCATAATCAGGTATCCCACATTGATGATGTTACGCAACTCGCAAATATCTCGCGACACCTTTGATTCCTTAAACAATTTCTCGGTTTCTTCGTACAGAATGTCGAGGCGATTCCAAGCGCGGTCGAGGCGAAGGTTGGAGCGTACAATACCCACGTATGTACTCATGATTTGATTGACTTCCTTGATGCTTTGTGTGATAAGCACCATTTCTTCGGGATGTCGTGTGCCTTCGTCATCCCAGTCCGGAACATCGTGACGCAACTCGTATTCCGGGGCATGTATAATAGCGTGGCGCGCGGCCGCATCGGCATATACAACAGCCTCTATAAGCGAATTGGATGCTAAGCGGTTGCCTCCATGCAGACCGGTACGGCTGCATTCACCCAAAGCGTATAAGTGGTGTATAGAAGACTGACCGTCCAAGTCAACGGCGATGCCGCCGCAGAGGTAGTGTGCCGCCGGAGCCACGGGAATATAATCCTTGGTGATATCAATACCGAGGCTCTTACACTTCTGATATATATTCGGGAAGTGGTGACGAGTCTCTTCGGGATCTTTGTGCGTTACGTCAAGGTATACGTGGTCGTCGCCGTGCAGTTTCATTTCGCTGTCTATGGCTCGTGCCACGATGTCGCGCGGTGCCAATGACAGTCTCGGGTCGTACTTTTGCATAAACTCTTCGCCGCGGAGGTTGCGCAATACAGCTCCATAGCCGCGCATAGCCTCAGTAATCAGAAATGACGGGCGATCACCCGGATGGAACAATGCAGTGGGATGGAACTGAACAAATTCCATATCTAAGACTGTACCTTTGGCACGATATACCATAGCTATACCATCGCCGGTGGCTATCAACGGGTTGGTAGTGGTCTGATATACGGCGCCGATGCCGCCTGTTGCCATAACGGTTACACGAGCAAGGAATTTCTCCACCTTGCCTGTTTCTTGGTCGAGCACGTATGCACCGTAGCAAGTGATGTCCGGAGTTCGACGGGTCACTATACGTCCCAAGTGGTGTTGAGTGATAATTTCTATGGCAAAGTGGTGTTCGTAGATATCTATATTAGGGTTGTGTCGCACTGCCTCGATAAGACCACGCTGTATTTCGAAGCCGGTATTGTCGGCGTGGTGTAATATTCTGAATTCGCTATGCCCGCCCTCGCGGTGCAGGTCAAAGGAACCGTCTTCGCGGCGGTCAAAGTTCACACCCCAAGAGAGTAGGTCTTTGATGCCTTTGGGTGCTCCGGTGACCACGGCACGTACTGCGTCCGGATCGGATAGCCAGTCTCCGGCCACCATTGTGTCATGTATATGTTTCTCGAAGTTGTCTACGGCAAGATTGGTCACCGAAGCGACCCCGCCTTGTGCCAAAGCGGTATTGGCCTCGTCGAGGGTGGTCTTGCATATCAAAGCCACACGACCGTGTTCCGCCACTTTGAGGGCAAAGCTCATACCGGCTATTCCGGAGCCTATGACCAAATAATCGTATTCCATATTATTGCTTTTATTATATTGCAAGAGGTGTGATTAGATAATGTTTTATGTCTATTGTCAAACAGTGCTTTACGTCTATTTTTTCTTATTTATACGTGTGCTTTTTTACTTAACTACTACGTTCACTATCTTGCCCGGCACTACTATGATTTTGACAATCTGCTTACCTTCCAGCCATTTGGTAGCGGCGGTGTTGCTGAGTGCCAGACGCTCAACATCGGCGCGCTCGGTTCCGGCAGCTACGGTGATGGTGAAGCGAGCTTTTCCGTTGAAGGACACGGCATACGTCTGTGTGTCGGCTTTGAGATAGCGTTCTTCGGCTTGCGGCCATCGGGCATCGCAGATGGTGGTTGTATTGCCCAGCGCGTGCCACAGCTCTTCGGCGATATGCGGTGCAAAAGGTGTGAGCAGTACCAAGAGCGGTTGTAGCACTTGACGACTGCGGCAACGGCGTGAGGTGAGCTCGTTGACGCATATCATAAAGGCGGCCACAGATGTATTGAAAGAGAAGTTGTCGATGTCGGCCGTAACCTTTGCTATAAGGCGGTGGAGACTGCGCAGGTCTTCGTCGGAAGCGGTGCTGTCATCGGGCAGAAATTCTTCGCCTTTGTAGAATAGAGCCCACAGTTTTTTGAGGAAGCGATTGACGCCGTCTATGCCGTTGGTATCCCAAGGTTTGGACTGCTCCAACGGACCTAGGAACATTTCGTAGAGACGGAGCGTATCGGCACCATAAGTGGCAACGATGTCATCAGGGTTGACTACATTGAACATTGACTTGGACATCTTCTCGACTGCATATCCGCATATATAGCGGCCGTCATCTTCGAGTACAAACTGCGCATCGTTGTACTCTGGACGCCATTTGCGGAAGGCCTCGGTATCGAGTACATCGTTCTTTACTATATTGACATCCACATGTATGGGTGTTACGTCGTAGTCCTTTTTCTTGCCGGCACTTACAAAGGTGTTGGTGTCCTTGATGCGATATACAAAGTTAGAACGACCTTGTATCATACCTTGGTTGATGAGCTTCTTGAAGGGTTCGTCCTCGACCACAATTCCGAGGTCATAAAGGAATTTGTTCCAGAAACGGCTGTATATCAAGTGTCCGGTGGCGTGTTCGGTACCGCCTATATATAGGTCTACATTGCGCCAATATTCATCTGCCTCTTTGGACACGAGAGCATCGTGGTTGTGCGGATCCATATATCGCAGATAGTAAGCCGAACTGCCTGCAAATCCGGGCATAGTGTTCAGTTCCAATGGATAACCTTCGGCCGTTTTCCAATTTCTGGCACGTCCCAACGGCGGTTCGCCTTTTTCGGTTGGCAGATATGCGTCTATTTCGGGGAGCAGCAGAGGAAGATCTTTATCATCAAGCATATAGGGAATACCATCCTTATAGTATACGGGAAAAGGTTCGCCCCAATAGCGCTGACGCGAGAATATGGCGTCACGCAGACGGTAATTGACCTTGACGCGGCCTATGCCTTTTTCTTTTATATACTTTTTGGTGGCGGCGATGGCTTCCTTGACTGTAAGTCCGTTGAGGTTGAGATCGGGACCTTCGCTGTTCATCATAATGCCTTCCTTGGCATCGAAAGATTGCTCGGAAACATCGGCACCTTCTATCAGCGGTATTATAGGCAAGTCAAAGTGATGGGCAAAGGCGTAATCGCGGCTGTCATGTGCGGGCACGGCCATGATTGCGCCCGTACCATATCCGGCAAGTACATAGTCGCTTACCCAAATAGGTATCTTCTTGCCTGTAAGAGGATTGATGGCGTATGCGCCGGTGAATACACCGCTGACACGCTTGTCCATAAGTCGCTCGCGCTCGGTACGGCGCTTGGTTGCGGCGATGTAGTCTGTTACTGCTTTGCGCTGCTCGGCGGTGGTGATCTTGTCTACATACTCACTCTCGGGAGCAAGTACCATAAATGTTACACCGAATACCGTATCGGCACGTGTGGTGAATATTTCAAGGTCTATGTCATCTCTTCCGTCGATTGCAAAGTGCATTTCGGCACCTTCGCTACGACCTATCCAGTTGCGCTGTGTTTCTTTGAGCGAATCGGTCCAATCAATGGTATCAAGACCTTTAAGCAGACGTTCGGCATAAGCACTTACGCGCAGACACCACTGGTACATTACTTTTTGCTCTACAGGATATCCGCCTCTAAGCGATACACCTTCCGATACTTCGTCGTTGGCCAGTACCGTTCCCAATTTTGGACACCAATTTACCATAGTGTTGCCCAGATAAGCTATACGATAGTTCATCAGCACATCGGACTGCTGTTTTGCATCCATAGCCTTCCATTCTTCTGCGGTGAATGTGAGCACCTGCGAGGAGGCTGCCGGAGTGTCGGCATTGGCACCTTCTTTCGAGAAGCGATCCACAAGTTCGGTAATGGGCTTTGCCTTACAAGCCTGAGTATCAAAATAGCTCAGGAACATACGCTTAAAAGTCCATTGAGTCCATTTGTAATATTCGGGATCGCAGGTGCGTATTTCGCGCGACCAGTCGTAGCAAAAGCCTATTTTGTCAAGTTGTTCGCGATAACGTGCTATATTGGTCTGCGTAGTCACCTCGGGATGCTGCCCGGTCTGTATGGCATACTGCTCGGCCGGCAGTCCGTAGGCGTCATATCCCATAGGGTGAAGTACGTTGAAGCCTTTTAGTCTTTTGTAGCGACTTACGATGTCCGAAGCAATGTATCCTAAGGGATGTCCAACGTGCAAGCCTGCTCCCGAGGGGTAGGGGAACATGTCAAGTACATAGTATTTGGGACGTTTGGGATCTATGTCCACGCGGTATGTATTGTTGTCACGCCAATACTGTTGCCAGCGGGCTTCGATGTCGCGATGATTATATTCCATTATATGTAGTGTATAAGTATTTTATTTATTGGAGATGAAGTATAGTGTCTATATTTCACGAAAGCTCGAGCATTCTTTGTATAGGAACGATGGCGCGGCGTGCCGTATCGGCATCTACCTTGACCACGGGAGCCAGGTCGCGCAACGAGTCGCGCACCTTTTCGAGGGTTATTTGCTTCATAAACGAACATTCGTTGCATCCGCATCCCAATTCGTCCGGCGGAGCGGGTATAAATTTCTTTTCGGGGCAGCTCTTGTGCATCTGGTGTAAAATGCCGCTTTCGGTGGCCACTATGAAGGTATCAGCATCGCTTTGCTGTGCATACTTGAGCAAAGCCGCCGTAGAGCCTATATGGTCGGCAAGTACAAGCACAGCCTTTGGACATTCGGGATGGGCCAGTACCGGTGCTCCGGGGTATTGCTTTTTGAGGTCAATGATACCCTGAACGCTGAAGCGTGCATGCACATGGCAGGCGCCGTCCCATAGCAACATATTACGTCCGGTGACGCTGTTGATATAGTTTCCCAGATTACGATCCGGTCCGAAGATGATGGGAGTGTCTTTGGGCAGACTTTCCACTATCTTACGTGCATTCGAACTGGTAACCAATATATCACTGAGAGCCTTGACGGCTGCCGAGGTGTTGACATAAGATATGACCGTATGTCCGGGATGTTCTTTAATAAAGGCCTCAAAGCGGTCGGCAGGACACGAATCGGCCAGAGAGCATCCGGCCGTCGGGTCGGGAATAATCACGGTTTTCTCCGGACACAGTATGGCGGCAGTCTCGGCCATAAAATGGACGCCGCACAGCACTATTACTTTTTGAGGAAGCTTGGTGGCCTGCTGAGCCAATGCCAGCGAATCGCCTATGAAGTCGGCAATATCTTGCACCTCGGGCTGCTGATAATAGTGCGCCATAATGACAGCGCCGCGCTCTTGCTTGAGACGCTGTATTTCTTCTTTGAGTGCTTCGACGGACTTTCGTCCGGAGTTTTCAACATCCATATATTATTAAAAGATTTAATAATGAAATATTTTTCAATAATTATATAAGAACAATAAGAGGTGTAGATAACGATTATAACTTTTGCACTGAAAATTTGGAAAATACGTTATCAACATCTTATTGTATATTGTTATTAAGGGTTATGAACCCCCGGTTTAGCTTAACCACAACAATATACAAACTTTATTGACATAGTGTGGATAACGTGCAAAGTTAATAACTTTTCGGCAGTATTCATATCTCGAAGGTTGAAAAGATAGTCGAAAACTGTAGAATGTGGATATGATAACTTCTTATAGAAAAATTTTGGAGCTTTGGCTATTTCTGCGTATATGGTCAAGTCTCCGATATTTCCAAATATAGTTTTCAATAGTTTCTTATCATTTTTCTACATACTTATTAACAGTGTATGGAGAGTAGCATGTAGGGAGCCAATAGGAGAAATTGAATACAATTATGACTTTATATATGCTGTTATGCGTTCCGGAGGTTATACCTACGTGTATGTAATTTAGATTTTTTTTTCGATGTTGTCTTCCTTTAACATTGTCGTCCACTATAAAAAAAGAGCACTATTTATTTGCCGAGTATATTGAGTCTGCCCATGCTGTAAAGTCCGAGTCTGGCTTTATTTTTTTTGGGGTTATTACGTTTATATGTTTGTCTCGTTTGTCTCCGGTGATTGGGTTTTGAAATACCAAAACATACATTTTATTGTACTTGGTATGTATGCCTATGGCGATACCGATTGAGGAGAATTTTCCAAAGAGCATTTTGCGGTTATCGCGAGATTGTACGCCATCGTCCACTATCAGCGACCTTACCATTTCTACGGGTGTCATTTCGCCGTACGAAGATATTTCGCTGCATCCGGCATTTTGTACATCGGGGTTGTATTTTGCTATGCGTTGTTTCATCGAGCTTCCGTCTGTACCTATATGTCCGGTCATACCTTTTGGCCCGAGATCGTTGCATAGGTCTGAGGCGGCCAGCGCGAGGTACTTCTGCGGATGCAGCATAGGCATAGGTTTTTGAAGGTGCATTGCGTTAATGGCTTCGTCTACGGCTCCTTGACCTTCTTGGGTACGTATAAGGTATCCTTGGCTGTTGGTATATACATTGTCATAATTGATGCTATGCATATAAGGTATAAGAACTTCCAAGGCATATTGCACCGGATAGGTGCGTGCTTTGTTTATTTCTATAATCACCTGTTTTTCCTCTTTGGTAAGGTAATCGGCATTGGCTACACAGGCGTATATCGAATCGGGCCATTGGTAGGCCGGTGTGTCTTGTGCGTATGCGGTCAATGAAGCGCATAAGGCGCATAAGACTGTGATTGTCTTTATTATTTTCATAAATGAGAGTATTTGTTTGGGTATGTTTTATTAAGATTAATAGTATATAAAAAAGATAAGGAGCAGAAGATCCGCTCCTTATCTTATCTATCTGGTTTATTTTTGGGCGTAGAAGGCCTTGAAGGCACGGATGATCATTTCGTGGTCGCGAAGTGAGGCGGTCTCGCGTACCGAGTGCATAGCCCAGACGGCGGCACCCATATCGACACCGCGCAGCGGTATTTGGGAGGTGAGAATATTGCCCAATGTAGAGCCTCCGGCAACGTCGCTATGGTTGACGAAATATTGTACGGGCACTCCGGCATCCTTGCATATTGAGGCAAATACGGCAGCGCTTTCTGCATCGGTCATGTACTTGCAATTGGCGTTGATTTTGATGACAGGGCCTCCACCGAGCAATGGATGATTGGTGGGGTCGTATTTATCCATATAGTTTGGATGTGCGCCGTGGGCGTTGTCGGCGCTTACCATAAAGGAATCGGCCACGCTACGCAGGTATTTTTCTTCGTCAGCTCCGGCAGCTGCATATACGCGACGCAGCACGTAGTCAAGTATGGGCGATCCGGCTCCTTGCTTGGTGCCCGATCCGGTTTCTTCGTTGTCGAATATGGCCATGACCTTGAGGGTGCCGTCGGTGGACGGTTGTGCTTCGGCGATAGCGGTGGTGGCGGCGTGTACCATACTCAGATCGTCTATGCGTCCCGAGGTGATATAGTCTTCGTAGGCACCTACGGTGCATGCCTTAGTGGTGTCGTACAGCGATATATCATAATCGAGGATGTCCTCGGCTTTGACTTCGAGTTCGGCTGCTATCTGTCGGCACAGCCATCCTTCGGGCTTTTCGTTTTCGGGAAGCGTACCCACCACGGGGAGCATATCGCGTTGGCGTGACAGGGGGTTGCCTTCGTTGACGGCGCGATTGAAGTGTATTGCCAGGTGCGGTATGGTGAGCATGGGGCGGTCGAAGCGCACCAGACGTGTGACGGGATGCATGGCATCATCGCCGCGCAGTATTACGCGTCCGGCCAGTGATAACGGGCGGTCAAACCAGGTGTACAATATCGGGCCGCCATATACTTCGGTATTGAGGCGTAGCATTCGTCCTTCGCCGAGCATTTCACATTTGGGCTTGACACGAAATCCGGGGGAGTCGCTGTGGGCACTGATGATATGGAAGCGGTCGGGGGCATGGATTGTCTTGTCGCTGTTGTCAGGCACTATAAAGGCCATGACGGCGGTGCCGTTTTGCAGCGTATAGTATTTGCCGCCCGGGACGAGATTCCATTGCCGACGTGCATCCAAAAATTGGAAGCCGACGTGATACAACTGGTGGCATATAGTGTCGATGGTCCAGAAATTGACCACTGAAGCATCAAGAAATTCTTTGAGTGACAGCATAGCGGAGATTTATGTTTTTGGGTTAGAAGTATATTATTTTAGATGTTATCGGTGGGTGTGCTGTGTGTCGTTGATGTTTTTTACTTATCAATTGGCACGCAGGGCATTGAGAGCACGTAGTACGTTGCACAGTATGCCGCTCCAGTATTGGATGAAGTCGGCACGCAGGGCTTCGGTGGCTGCATTGACTACATGATCTGTGGCATCGGCGCGAACGGTCTGCAAGTAGTTGTAAGTGCTTTGGAATATATCGCAGAGACCTTCGGCGATACTGGCGGCGATGGGTGTATCGGAGTACTTCATATCTTGATGGAATACTTCGAGATAGGTGTCATCGGCACCTAACAATTCTTCGATGGCGCATCGCAGGGTGTTGTAAGTATCCTCATCGAGCGCATCGGTAATGTATGCATCGGTGTCATCGATACTTTCGGGAATGTCGTTGGCTGCGATGTATAATCGCGGCAGCAGTCGTAGCATTGTCCCTACGAAGGCATCGCGTGCCGAGGTATCATCATCGCCGGTGACTTCGCCCGAGGCTACGGATTGAATGGCCCGGCAGTATTCGTTGCACAGAGCCATTACGGCTAATGTATTATTGGAAATTGACATTATCTGTTTTTGTAGAGGTTGTTTCGGGTGATGTACTCGTAGGTGTCTTTGGGCACGAAGGCACGCATATCGCGTCCATCGGCAATGCCATGGCGTATCATAGTGCTCGATATTTCAATTATGGGTGCATGTACCGGACGCATACGCTCGCACTTAGTATCTTCGGTGACTTCGTAGCCCGGGCGCGGGTATACCAGGACGCCGAATTCGGCGAGTATTTTGTCATAGTAGCGCCACCGGTCAAAGATAAGCCAATTGTCGCTGCCTATAATTAGTTTGAAATCCTTGTCCGTATATGTGGCAGCCAGTTTGCGTAGCGTGTCTATGGTATAAGAAGGGCGAGGCATAGACAGTTCGATGTCGCAAGGCTCGACACCGTCGATGTCGCGTGCAGCTTTTTGGAGCATCTCCATGCGCAGTGCATCAGGCAGTATGTCCGTACCCTGTTTCAGGGGATTGAGCGGCGACAGTACCAGCCATACGCGGTCCACGTATTTCCATTGAACCATATATGAAGCCAATGCAATATGCCCTATGTGTACGGGGTTGAATGTTCCGCCGAGTATACCGATAGTTTCTCTCATGTGTTAGAGTGTCGGATGGTACGCGATTCTGTTTTTTATTGCTTTGAGCCGGGCTGAAGGACGGAAGTCAGTCGTCAAGAAAGGTTTTTATAGCCTGACGTGTTTCGGCCACGGCTGTGTCAAGGTCATCGTTGGTGATGCGGATGTCGCATTTGTCGGCAAACGAAATTTCGTACTCGGCCTTGTATACACGCTGGTTGATGGCTTCGGGGTCATCGGTGCCGCGAGCTTCGAGACGGCGGCGCAGAGTGTCTATATTCGGCGGCAGGATGAAAATGGTCAGGGCACGGTCGCCGAAGTGCCGCTTGACGTTGAGGGCGCCTTTGATGTCTATATCGAGTATGATGTTGTCTCCGGAATTTATGGCGTTTTCGACTTCCGAAGTCAGGGTGCCGTAGTATCGTCCGGGGTATACTTCTTCCCATTCGATAAAGCGGTTTTCGGCTATGGCGTTCTGAAATTCGTCGGTGGACAGGAAGTGATAGTGTACGCCGTCCACTTCGCCGGCACGAGGTGCACGGTTGGTGGCGCTGACACTGAAGCGCATATCTATATCGCCCGCATCGAGTATGGCATTGATGATGGTGGACTTGCCGCAGCCGCTGGGGGCACTGATGACGATGATTTTGCCTTGTTTCATGATGGATGATATGGTGGGTGTTACATTACGTTGAGCACCTGCTCCTTGATTTGTTCGAGCAGGTCTTTCATCATTACGACTATGCGCTGCATTTCGGCATGGTTGGACTTGGATCCGAGAGTATTGATTTCGCGACCCATTTCCTGAGCGATAAATCCGAGTTTTTTGCCTTGTCCGGGTTCTTGCTCCATTGTCTCCATAAAGTATGCGAGGTGCTGGGTGAGGCGTTGGCGCTCCTCGTTGACATCAAGTTTTTCGATATAGAAAATCATTTCCTGCTCCAGACGCCCTTTGTCGTACTCGATGACTGGAATGCTTTGAAGAGCCTCGGCCAGACGCGTGCGTATGCGCTGTATGCGCTCGGATTCGTATTGGGGAGTTTGTGCCAGAAGCTCGGAAATACGCTGTATGCGTACGGCAAAGAATTCCTCCAATTTTCGTCCTTCGGCTCGGCGGTAGTCCATCAGTGCTTCGGCAGCTTGGGAGGTGACTTCGCTAAGTGCTTGGGCCAGAGTTTCGTTATCTACGCTTTCCTCCTCATTGGTCTGCATCACATCGGGGAAGCGCAGCAGTACGCTGTACCAGTCTTCGGGTTCGGGTATGCCAAGGGCTGCTGCTGCTTCGGATACTTGTGTACGATATGCAGCCAAATTGTCCACGTTGAGGTGGCACGATACCGCCGCTGCCGTATTTTCGACGGTGACGGCAAAATCGGCCTTGCCACGTTGCAGCTTGGAGGCCAGAATGTTGCGCATATCTATCTCATAGGTGCGCAGTGATGATGGAATACGGGTGCTGAGATCAAATTGTTTCGAGTTGAGTGATTTTACTTCGGCGGTAATAGTCCGTCCGGGGATGACTACGGTGGCTTTGCCAAAGCCGGTCATGGATAATAGCATGTGTATTAGTATTTTATATTGTACGTACATGCGCGGCAGTGTGGTTGTCTGTATGTCCCGAACTGCTGCGACATCGCAAATTTAGTCATATTTTCCCTAAACGACAAAACGAGCGCCACTTGGCCATTTAAAAATGCAATTAATGGAAACAGCGGCTCGCCCCCGAAAGTTACGCATTTACGACTTTCGGGGGCGAGTGTGTAGAGGTCTACTTTACTGTCGATTGTTCGGCTTAATATACCGTGCTTCGGGTCGGTTGTGTGCCTAACGGCTTAGAGCCGGCTCTCCCTTTCGGTGATAACGGCATCGGTCATGGTGTATCCGCCGAGGCTGCCCTCTTTGGCTTGTATGCAGATGTAGACGAGAGGGGCGTGCTCATCGGTATTCTTGATGTTGCGGTCGCAATCGGTGGCAACGCGCACGATGCTTCCTTCCGCGATGCCAAAGACATCATCGTTGACCTGAAACGCACCTTTGCCGGAGAGAATGATATAGTTTTCTTCGTTGGCTTTATGGCTATGGAAGAAAGGTACGGCTTGACCCGGAGCCAGAGACCCGAAGGAGATTTCGCACGAAGTTTCTTTAAGGACGTCTTTGACAAACACTTTGCCTTCGAAGTGTGTGAGGTTGCCGACCGTGCCGTGTGAATACTTTTTGCTTTCGTTGAGTAACTTTAATTCGCTCATAGTTGTTATTTTGATTGTTATATATTAACTTTGTATTTGTAATTCGCTATCGTTTTGATAGCGCAAAGTTATACACAAAAAACATTACAGTCAAGAGGTTACGCAAAAGGTATCCGATTACTTTGCGGTAACTAATGCTGAAAATCAGAGCGAAAAAAATGCAAGAACTCCTGAAAAATTTTTCCGACATTGAGCGCTGCCCAGTGCGAAATTTGATTTCGCATTTCAGTACAAAATGGGGGCTGCTCGTACTGCTGATGTTGGGTAAATATCGCTGCCTGCGGTTTAACGAAATCATCCGCGCTCTTCCGGACATCTCACCCAAGGTATTGAGTTCGACCCTTAAGACACTTGAAAAAGACGGACTTGTAAATCGCAAGCTGTATCCGTCGGTGCCGCCAAAAGTCGAGTACTCTATGACAGGCAAGGGCGACAGCCTGACCCCGATATTGGACGACCTCGTTCGCTGGGCCACGTCCCACCTCGAAAGCCGCTGAACAGTCGGATCGCTAATGTTGCTGAGGAGCGTACTTCTCCGGAAGAAAGTCGCGTAAAGATGACCGTTTTGCCTATATTCAGTAGACAAATACGTGATTTTCGGAGAAATGTTAGTGTAAATGCGGTTGAATAAAAAAATATTGTGTAATTTTACGGCCGAAAAAGTCCGCAAGGACTTAGACTAAATTTATATCATACAACTTTCTTATTTACTTACTGATTTTATGAAACACAGTTACCGCATTTTAGCGATGGCAGCTTTTGTATCCGCTGCTGTCGCCACTGCTTCGGCACAGGATCCGGTTTATATCACCGGCAACGTGCCCGGACTGACCGCTACTTGGACCCCCGAAGAGGCAACCGAACTCACCTATGCCGACGGCGTATACACTTACGATATGACCGGCGCCAAGCAGGGTCAAACCTTCAAGTTGTCCACAGCCAAAGGTGATTGGACTACTTTCAACGCCTCCGCATTCGGCATGGCCGATGACAACACCAAATATACACTTCCGCTGAACACTGCCGTGACTTGGACGGCCGGCAAGTGCGGAAATATGGAGGTGCCCGCTACCGGCGACTTCAAACTGGTTGTAAATATGGAAGCTAAGACCCTTGAGTTGCAAGGCGAAGGCACATATACCGACATCTTTGATATCTATGTACTCGGCGAGGCTACCGGCTGGACAGCAAAAGATGCCTACAAGTTCAACTTTGTCGAGAAAAATCCTTCCGGCGAAAATGTTTACGAATTGACTTTGCCCGAAGGACTGGTAGGCGCTTTCAAGATCGCAACTGCCGACTGGAGCGCAGTCAATTACGGTGTATACGACAACAAGTCTATCGAGGCCGGTCAGACTCTCGAACTGAAATACAACGCCAACAACATCAGCTCTACAATCACAGAGAGCATCAAGCTGACATTCTACCATAATTTAGACAGCAACCAATCTTCGTGGCTCAAAGTGGACCGAAGCAGCGGTATCGGCGACATTGAGGCTGACGCAGCCGTGACGACGGTCTACTACAACCTTCAGGGTGTACGTGTGAGCCGTCCCGCACACGGCGTGTACATCAAGGTTGCAGGCGACAAAGCTTCCAAAGTTTTTGTGAAGTAATCACTTACGAAACAGATATATACAACGAGGGCACTCCCGCATAGGAGCGCCCTCGTTGATCTTTAGAGTATCAGTGTCGCGTTAAGCGATATAATCGAAGTCGTGATTAGCGTACCGAGACTTTGAAGGTCTGCTCTCCGACCTTGATGATATACAGACCTGCGGCGGGCAGTGTTAGGTTGTCGTTGCCGGATGCTACAAGTGCTCCGGTGGTGCTATATGCGGCTATCGGGCCGGCGGCGTTGACGGTACGTCCGTCTACGCTGACGGCAGCGGTGTCTGCGGTAATGTCGCTGACGCTGTCACTATCGTAATTTGTGGCAATCAAATTGACGGTCAGTGTCGAATAGTTGGCGTTTTTACACATTGTGAGATATTTGTAAGTAACCGTTTCACCGGTGAAGGACAGGATGTTGCCATCGAGTGTGCCGCCTGTGACTTCCGTTACGCGCGAGACGTCAAGTCCGTCTTCGGCAAGGGTCGATAGGTCGAATTTGTTGCCCGAGGTGAGTGTCACTGTACGGTTGCTTTTGGAGTAGCGTAAGCCCGAATATGTCAGCGAGATGCCCGAGAGATCCAAGGCCACCAGCGAGTCGGTGCCGCAAGTGAGGCTCTTGAGGTTCGGGGTGCCGGAAAGGTCGATGCGGCGCATATGACTGAAGCTGAAGTTGAGACTGTTGAGTTTGGGTGTTTCCGACAAGTCAATGCTTTCGATGGGGCATCCGGCCAGTTGCAAGTCGTACAGCTCGGGGAGGTTGCCCAGTTTGAGGTCGGTCATCTGCTTGTTGTACGATACGAGTATTTTGTACAGTGCGGCGTTCTTTGATAGGTCCAAAGTTAAGAGGTTGTTGAACGAGCAGGTCAGCAGACGCAGCGCCGGATTGGCTGTAAAGTCCAGAGATGTCAGACCGGCCTGCTGGCAGTCCAGTTCGTCCAGTTTGGGGTTGTTGCTTAGGTCAAGGACACCGCCTTCGTAGGTGTTGCGTCCGCAGTAAAGTGTCTTCAGCTCGGGGTTCTTGGTGACGTCAAGTGAGGTGATTTTGTTGCTGCTGCAATTGAGGTAGCGCAGCTTGGGGTTCTTGGAGACGTCGATGGCGGTCAGGCCGTCCGAGTAGCAGCACAAGCTGTCCAGCTCGGCATTGGCTGAAACATCAAGTTGTGTAAGTGTCTTGACACTATTGCATTCGAAGCGACGCAGGTTGGGGTTTCCGGCAAGTTTGACCTCTTTCAAACTACTATTGTCGTTGCAGATGATGGCTTCCAATGACGGACAGTCAGAGAAGTCTATGGTCTCGAATTTGTTGCCTTTGATGTTTAGATACGTCAGCTTGGTGTTTTTGCTCAAGTCAATGTCGGTAAGGTCGTTGCTCTGTACGGATAGAGAGAGAAGGTTGGTGAAGTACTCGATACCTTTGAGGTTGGCGATGTGCGGGTACTTGTAGTTCATCGTCAATTCGATGACTCGTTCGGCCTCTTCTTGGCTCAGCATACCGTCTTGGTCGCGATCATAGGTTGCCGTGAGCAGAACCTTGCGGAACGATTTGTCCGGGAAGTTGGTTTCATCGATAGCCACCGGGAAGGTGGTTTGAGCTTGTGCCATAGCACAACAGCTTGTCAAACATACAAGCAGTGAGTAAAACTTTTTCATAAAAAACGGTTTTGTCGTATAATTTAGATTTGTATTGTGTGTCAACCGATTGAAAAGTCTTTTGTTTTGTCGGCTTGATGATATATCAACTAAGGACCAAAGGTAGTGATTTTTTTCGTATATTCAGAAATATACAGGAAGAAGTTTATAAAAATTAATAACATTTACCTCTAAGCCCTGTATCTCACATTGCCGATTGGTTCGGTATGAGTGCATATAATATATCACAATGACAGACTGTTACTGTTGGACACACATCGGAATAGAGGGGTGCGGCGTATGTCTGTCAATAGTCGCTGAACAATTGCGGCTTGATAACTATGCCTACGCGCAACTGACTGTGAAATTTGTTGTATTCGAGCAGGCCTTCGCCATAGCCGTTATAGTATTGTAGGAATATGAATTGGTTGTCGCGCTTCCAAAGGCGATAGCTGAGCTCAATTGTGGTGTTGTAGCTTTGGCGCCAGCCGCGGCGTTTGACCAGGGTGACTCCGGCATTGAAACGTCTATCGGAGCTGAAAAACTGCAGACCCACCTGATAAAGGCCGCAGTAATCAAGGATGTCGCGGTTGTTTTCGCCGTCAATGATGGGTATCCAAGCCTTGCCGTGCACCATAAGCATGGGGTCTATCATCACGTTGGCGCCTAAGGAAATTTTGTTCCACGAGCGTGAGGCATCGCCGTCACGACCATTGCTTTCGTGCTCGGCCATCAGCGTCACTTTGCCTATATATCGGTTTTTGACAAACAGCGGCTTGGTGAGACCGATGCCGGGATTGAAGTTGAGGTCCGTCATAGGCAGCGATTTTTCCAGGACGTTCCAGAAGACCTTTTGTGTGTAGAATAAGTAAAGATAAGTGCCCAAAGGCAATGTCGAGCGCGTCAGACGTTGCGAAATCGAAATCTGAAACTTGACATTGGTATTTTTGTTGGTGGGGCGACTGCCTATGGTCGGTCCGAAGATGAAGTAATTGTCTTTGTATAGTCCGAAGTATGGACGGTCGTCAAAGGCGCGACGCATCGAATCGGCATCGATGCGCTGCTGAGTGGTGGATACAATTTGCGCCTGCGTACCTCCCGGCATGACCATGCATAACATCGCCACTACCAAACACATAAGGTAGCGTAATATTGTCAATGGATATGTGGAACGATTGTCCTGCATATTTGTCTGTAGTGAGGCACAACCACGCGGGTGTATTCACACTGCAAAATTACGAATAAATATGCGAGTGACAGCGGCATAGCCGCACCTTTTATTGTCCAAAAGGCACAATTATTGGAATATACGGCGCATCGGTGTGCATCGGAGTGGTATGAGTCGCTTTTTGGGAACGTAATAGGCGTCAATCGGATATGCCACAACTACATATAGTGGATTGAAAATCCAAAAATGCCGGCCCTAATGTTTATTAAATATGAAAAAAGTACTAAGCAAATATAAATAATATATAAAATTCATGTAAATTTGCAGACGGAAAGTACGCGACTCTTCCCGTGGCACTTAACCATTGCCGAGGTTGGCAACGACGACCACGGTCAACAGAACGAAAGTACGAACCACTCAACATCCACCTAACCAGCGTAATGGACTACGGAATTTTTGATTTTTTGGGCCTACTGGGATCGGTATGCCTATTCCTGTATGGTATGAAGGTGATGAGCGAAGGCCTGCAAAAAGCTGCGGGCGACCGTTTGCGCCACATCCTGTCGGCAATGACACGCAACCGCTTTAAGGGCGTGCTCACAGGTTTCACCATCACGGCACTCATCCAAAGCTCGTCGGCATCGACGGTGATGGTCGTCAGCTTTGTAAATGCCGGATTGATGACCCTGGCTCAATCTATGGCCGTAATCATGGGCGCCAACGTGGGCACTACATTCACGGCATGGATTATTGCTCTGTTCGGTTTCAAGGTTGACATCTCGGCTGTGACGATGCCTATATTGGCGGTGGCCGTTCCCATGCTGTTTATGCGGGGTAGCCGCACCAAAAGCCTCGGCGAATTTCTCGTCGGATTTTCGCTGCTGTTCCTGGGTCTGAATATAATCAACGATTATGTGCCTGACTTGCAGTCTAATCCCGAGGTGTTTGAATCGCTCTCGTACTACACCAATATGGGCTTTTTGTCGCTGTTACTCTTCGTGGTGGTGGGTATGATACTGACCTGTGTCATACAGTCTTCGGCGGCCACCTTTGCCATTACGCTGATTATGTGCAGCAAAGGATGGATTGAGTACTCGCTGGCCTGCGGACTTGTACTGGGCGCCGCCCTCGGCACGGCCATCACCCCGGTACTGGCATCGTTGAGCGGCAATATCGCCGCCAAGCGTACCGCTGCCGGACACGTGTTGTTCAATGTGCTGGGTATGACCTGGTTGCTGGCCGTATTCCATCCCTTTGTCAATATGTCCGCACACTTGACCGAATGGCTCGGACTGGGCGACCCCACCGAATTGTACAGATACACCACCGAGCTTAAGGCTACCGATCCGGCAATGTACAATCAGGTTATGGCCAATGCCGCTCCTTCGGCGCCCGATGCGGTCATCGCGCACCACCACAATATGATTACTCAGTTGCAGGCTGCCATGTCCTTCGGCATGTCCGTGTTCTATACGACATACAAGCTTATCAATGTCTCCATAATGATATGGTTCACGAAATTGTATGTACGCATCGTCGAATGGCTGCTCCCGTCGCGACACAAGGAAGATGAAGAATTCTCCCTCAAGTTTATATCCGGCGGTCTACTCAACGCCTCCGAGCTTAATATCACCCAGGCCGAAAAAGAAATCGGCGTATATGCCGAGCGCGTTGGTCGTATGATACAGATGGCGCAGGACCTCGTACACACCAAGAGCAACAGCGTCGAGTTCAACAAGCTGCTATCGCGTCTCGAAAAATATGAGGACATCTCCGACCGCATGGAAATCGAAATCGCCAAGTATCTCAATCATTGTGCCGAAGGACGTCTGTCCAACGACTCGAAGTTTCGCCTGACGTCTATGCTCGGTGTCATCAGCGAAATCGAATCCATAGCCGATTGCTGCTACGGCTTGGGCAAAATTATGGATCGTAAGGCGCAGAGCAACGTTGAGTTCAACGATGATATAATGGCCAATATCGACACCATGTTCGGCTATGTCTCCGAGGCTATGACGATGATGAACGGCCTGATAGCCAATATCCAAAACCCCGAAGAACGCAAAATCATCGACAGCTACAATAAAGAGCGCGAAATCAACAATATGCGCAACCAACTGCGCAGCGAAAACGTCACCAATATCAACAGCGGCGTATATCAGTATCAAGAGGGCATATACTATATGGACATCATCGGTACGCTCGAAAAGACCGGCGACTATATCATCAATGTCGTCGATGCCGTCAAGGAGCAATACCGTCACCAACATCGCAACGTCTAATACTTGAGGATAGGACTCGGAAATCTTCGAGAATTTCGATAAGGCGTTCGCTGCTGAACGAAAAAAAATCGGCGGGTCTGCACTCACATTTCGGTGCAGACCCGCCTTCATCCATAACGGGATAGAATTAAGTCAGTTCATTCCTGCTCTTATTTTGTCCTATTCTTCTTCGTAGTCGTCATAACGATTTATGTCGCTCTCTTTGGGCACGAGTTCGAAGAAGCCGCTGATTTCCTGCTGGTCAAGTGCTTGACGGACATTGAAGCGTTTTATCTGGTCTTCGTATCCTTTTTTGCAGACCTTGACTTCGATGGTGACATCACGCGAATTGGCATAAGTCAAACCATTGATGTTGAAACTGCGTGTTTCTTCGATAGGCGTGGTGGTCAGATAAGTCTCGTTGGTGTTCTTGACCTCGGCCGGAACGCTCGAAATCACACGCCAGAAGACACGCGCGCCGCGCGGATCCGAATCGAAGAACCAGCGAATGATGGTTTTCTCAATGTCAGTATTTCCTGCATTGTTGCGGTCTACGCGCTGACGCTCCTGATTGACTGTCAGTGTCGTTTCCGATGGCTTGGGTGTCGGTGCGGGAGCGGGTTGTGGCTTGGGCTTGGGATCGGGCTTTTTGCGAAGTTCGCCATAGACCACGGCGTTGTTCTCAAGTTGTTTCTTTGAGAATACGACCACTACGGTCTTGGATTCGTATCCTTTTTTGACAAATTGGAACATCAGGGTTTTGTCCGCCAATTTTTTATTGATGGTGATAAATGCCGGAGTCGTAGGGCTGACGAGCTCGCCGTTGAGATATACGGCAGCGCCGTCGGGGTCGCAGGTCAGAGCCACTTGGTAGTCCTTGGCCGTGGCAGTCATCGTCGTTGCCGCAATCAGCATACATGCAGTCGCAACAATGCCTTTGATTAATCTTTTCATAATTGTTGGAGATTGAGGGTTGATATTTGAGTTCGCTTACTTTCTCCTGGAAGATTTGGAGCTTCGTGATTTTACGATTTTGGGTACGAGTTCGAAGAAGCTGCTGATTTCCTGCTGGTCAAGGGCCATACGCACGTTATATCGCTTGACTTGTGTCTCGTATCCGCGCTTTTCGATTTTGACCTCGATGGTGACGTTGTTTGAGTTTTCATAGGTGAGACCGAGGATGTTGAGCGAGCGCGTTTCTTCCAGGGGAGTAGTGGTCAGATAAGTCTCGTTGGTGTTCTTGACTTCGGCCGGTACATTCGAGATTACGCGCCAGGATATACGAGCACCGCGCGGTTCCGAGTCTATGTACCAGCGTATAATGGCCTTTTCCATATCCGTGGTGCCTGGGGTGTTGCGATTGACCACTTGACCGGTGGGCTGTGTCTGAGGCTGAGGTTCGACAGCGACTACCGGTTCGGCTTGTGCCGGAGCGCTTTCATCCTTTTGCAACGAGACATCAAACACATCAGTATTATATACCATCATCTTACCGGTGGCGGCATCTATGGCCATAGGGATTATTCCCAAAAATATGTTCCACCAAAAACGTCCGCGAATCTTGGTATCAAGCATAAAATTCTGCGAGGTATAACCTTCTCTGGACGCTTCTACGCGCTTTCCTTTGAGTTGGTTTTTCAGGTTTACCGTTGCGAATCCGTTGGCTCCGATCGAGCCTAACGTTACGTTTTTGTCCGCGTCTCTCAGCTGTGTTCCCGGTACGCCTTTGAACGTGACATCCTGGCGACCGCTGGTGGTGATGGATGCACACGCCGATGACAGCAGCAGGATGCCAGCTGCCGCAAATGATAAAATAATTTTGTTTCTCATATAGAGTAATTTGTTGTGTACCGCCGTTGCCCTTGACGGTGATTACATAAAAAAACGTGGGCAACTTTTGCCACGTCTTCGGTTGAGGGTCCTGAGAAAACCTTGAGATGCAGATGGGGCAATAGTGACCCACGTATACAATACGTGAGAAACTATCTTGCTCGTACTCGCATCTCTTGTGGAAAATTTCTCAGGTTTTCAACCAAGAGCGAAAAGCAAAACGTTTCTGGTTTTATATTCTAATATGTTCTACCTCTGTAGGTGCCGCAAATTTACGGCATTTTATCCAAGCACACAAATATTGCTGCATATTTTTTGTGAGCGGTGACTTGAGATGTGCCTGTAATTGTCTGAATGGCCGTAATATTAGTCGGGGGATGTGGTAGGCACGGCGTTAAAAAACCCCAAAATCGGCGGTCGTGGCAAACTTTGTGCCCCTATCCGATTGTTATAATAGTACCGCACCGGATACCGAACTCCAATGTGGCAAAACACAACCAAATACAATCGAATTATGGCACACACAGACACACAGCACGATAGCAACAGACTTATGATGGTGCAGCCCGAACTGCCATACGCGCCGGATGGTCTTGTTCCGGCCATCTCGGCACGTACCATTCAATATCACTGGAACGTACATACACGTACATATATAGATAATCTCAACCGCTTGGCCGCAGCCTCGGATTTTGCTTGGCCGTCTACGGAGGATATTATCCGAAGTGCCGCCCCCGGACCGTTGTACAACAATGCCGCACAGGCGTGGAACCATATTTTCTACTTCTTTGGTCTGTCGCCTGCCGGTGGCGGAGAGCCTGCTGGCGGCCTTGCCGAGGCGATAGCGCGTGATTTCGGAAGTTTCGAGTGCTTTTACGATGCTTTTGCGGACGCCGGTACGGCGGTCTTCGGCTCGGGATGGGTGTGGCTGACGGCTGATGCCTCGCGTCGCCTCGCCATTCATGCCGGATCCAACGCCTTCAATCCTTTGCATGAGGATTTGGTGCCGCTGCTGGTCGCCGATGTATGGGAACATGCGTATTACCTTGATTATCAGAATCGCCGCGCCGAAGCATTGCGACGTCTGGCCGATGTCATCGATTGGAGGATTGTCGAAAATCGCTATGCACAACTCGATGCCATACAATCCGGGGATGTCGGCAATTGCGACACGACAAGTCTCATGGAATCAACATAACAGGTCTCTTAGGGTTTTTAGCACAACAGTAGAATTGCACAATAAGCATAATGTGATGAACGAAGAGAGCGGTAGCCGTGAGGCCCCCGCTCTCGTTTGCCGTTAAAGGCTTATAGGCTTGCTTGTTGAAAAAATAGGATGTATGCGGCGGAGCATTTTGTGTTTTCCGTCGCTTGACGTCCTTTACGTTAAGACAAATCGGTCGGTCTCGAGCCGTATGGCGAGTCGGCCGTTGTCGCGGGCTTGTGCGGTGCGGCTATTCCTTCATGCCGTAGGCGAGGTCGCCGGCATCTCCCAGTCCGGGTACTATATAACTGTGCTCGTTGATGGCGTCATCTACGGCGCCCAGCCATACGGTGGTGCGGTCGTTGGGGAAGTTCTGCTTGATATACTCCACTGCTTGTACAGATGCAATGACCGAGGCCACGTGTATCTTGGCCGGCATACCCTTGGTGATCAAGGCGCGGTAGCTCAGGTCCATAGAGGCACCCGTGGCCAGCATTGGATCGCAAATTATAAGGGTCTTGCCTTCGAGGCGCGGCGAGGCAAGGTACTCGATGCATACATCGAAATTCTCCTTTTCCTTGTACTTGCGATACGCCGATACAAAGGCGTTCTCGGCTCCGTCAAAAAAGTTGAGAAAACCTTGGTGAAAGGGCACGCCGGCGCGAAAAATCGTGGCAAGTACTACCTGCTCGTCCGGGACCATACATACCGCGTGGCCTAAGGGTGTGGTGACATCCAATGCCTTGTAGCGCAACGTCTTGCTGATTTCATAAGCCATAATCTCGCCCACGCGTTCGAGGTTGCGGCGGAAGCGTAGCGAGTCTTTCTGTATCTCTACGTCACGCATTTGCGACAGATATACTCCCACAAGAGAGTTCTGTGCGCCAAAGTCTATAATTTCCATATCCAAATCTTTTGGGTTTGTTTGGAACACAAATTTACGCATATTCCCCGAAAAACAAAGCCGTTGTAAAAAAATATTTTGCCGAATGGCAAAAAGTGCGTACCTTTGTGCTCGGGTAAGTCCTACACGACCAGCTCCCTCCCAATTCCCCCAGGTCCTGACCGAAGCAAGGGTTAGAGGTTGAGCGGTGCGATGTAGTAAGCTTACCCTTTTTTTGTGTACCACCCCAAGCGATTGATTGCCTTAACAGGTACAATATTCGAAGAATTATCTGTAAATTTGCACCCACGAAACATTACCGCCGACATATAATCCGCATATACGATGACTAAGACACGTATTACATTGCTATCATGTGCGTTGGCAGCCTTTGCCACAGCCGCCACCGCGGCATGTTCGTCCAAGGGTACTACCACTGCATCCGACAGCGACAGCGTGGCTCAATCCGCAATGCCGGAGACCCCTGTGGCCGATGCCGACAGCGTCTATGCATACGTTGAGGCTCAGACAACATTGGGACCTCGCACACCCGGTAGTGTGGTGCATGCCCGATGTGTCGAGATGCTCAAGGCTCGACTAGCTGCTGCCGGTGCCGAAGTGTCCGTCGATGCCGGTGCCGGAAGTCTGGCCGATGGATCACCCATACCGTTTATAAACATCTTCGGCCGCTTCGACGGAGCAAAAGAGAAACGAGTGCTGCTGCTGGCGCATTATGACACTCGTCCATGGGCGGACGAAGACCCGGACCCCGCAAATCACGATACGCCCATAGATGGTGCCAATGACGGCGCTTCGGGCGTAGCAGTACTGCTCGAAGTGGCACGCCATATCGCCGCTAAGGCCCCCGGAATAGGCGTGGACATCCTCTTCACCGATGCCGAGGATAGCGGAATGAGTGCCCCCGAAGGCTCGGATGACGCCACGGTGGTGCGCTACGAAAACTCGTGGTGCATAGGCACGCAGCACTGGGTGCGCAATATGCCATACGACATCGCCAAGGGCGAAATGCCGGCTTACGCCATACTCGTAGATATGGTTGGCGCCGGCGGCGCAGTCTTTGCCAAGGAATACTTCAGTATGCGTTCGGCCCCGCAGGTCGTATCCAAGGTCTGGGATGCTGCCGCGCGACGCGGATACGGCGAGATGTTTGTCCAACGTCGCGGCGGAGCCATCAACGATGACCATATACACATTATAGGCGCCGGGATACCGGCCATAGACATCATTGATGCCGGACGCCCAGGCGGATTTACGCCAACGTGGCACACTCTGGCCGACAATATAGCCAATATCGACCGCACCACGCTACAGGCCGTGGCACAAGTGCTGCTCGATGTAATATACTCGGAACAACCGTCCGCTAAACCACAGCCGTAAAAACTATAACGGCCATCATATCTGTTATAACCATAACGGCCACCTACATCGAAATAACTTAAAAAAAATATGACCATAGAAGATAAGCAACAGGAAATCATCCAAGAATTCGGCGAAATAGACGATTGGATGGATCGCTACGCCTGTATCATCGATTTGGGCAACCAACTGCCACCTATGCCCGAAAGCGCCAAGACCCCGCAAAATCTCATCGAGGGTTGTCAAAGCCGTGTATGGCTTGATGCCAAACTCGATGACAACGGGCGACTGGTGTTCAGCGCCGACAGCGATGCTCTTATAGTCAAAGGCATAATATCGATGCTCGTTGACGTCCTCAGCGGACACACTCCGCAGGAGATATTGGATGCCAACCTACACTTTATAGACGATATAGGATTGAGTCAGCACCTTTCGCCAACGCGGTCCAACGGACTGCTGGCTATGGTGCGCCAAATCAAAGCTTACGCCTTGGCCTACGCTCACATCAGCGAGAGCAAATAACTCATTTACCGATTCTACCCTATCCACCACCCACAATGAGCAGCAAAATACAAGAATCCATGCGTCGGATATTGGACGCCGAAAGCCGCGCCATCGCTGCCATCCCCATCAGCGATGCTTACGACCGTGCCGTCGCCCTGATAATAGAGCGCGTACACCGCCTCGGTGGCAAGTTGGTCACCTCCGGCATGGGCAAGGCCGGGCAGATAGCCCAAAACATTGCCTCGACATTTTCGTCCACCGGTACCCCGGCGGTCAACCTTCACCCGGGCGAAGCACAGCACGGCGACTTGGGCGTGCTGCAACCCCATGACGTGATGCTGCTGGTGTCCAATTCGGGCAAGACGCGCGAGATTGTCGACCTGGTCACCTTGGTGCGAGGTCTCTACGAAGGCATACCCATGATTGTCATCACCGGCAATCCGGACAGCCCGCTGGCCAACGATGCCGATGTCACACTATCCACGGGTCACGCCCCCGAAGTATGCCCTCTGGGTCTGACGCCCACCACCTCCACCACCTGCATGACCGTCATAGGCGATGTGCTGGCTACATCGGTGATGTCCGCCATAGGATTTACGCGCCAGGACTACGCCCGTCGCCACCACGGCGGATACCTCGGCAGCGCCGCACGCGGCGACAGCACCATACATTGACCTAAAAAATTACCGGCCCTCAACAGGCCACATTACAATATGTCAAAAATCTTCTGCATAGGCGAATGTGCCTTGGCCTTTGACACTACCGACGGTGTCGCCGCCACCGGACTCTTCGGCGACATCGCCAATGCCGCCGCCCTCCTCGGACGGCAAGGCTCGCCCGTGGCCATGCTTTCCGAAGCCGCCGATGACCCGGTGGGACAGGCTGCCGTCGATGCCCTGGCCGAAGCCGGCGTCGACACTTCCGGCATTGACCGCTTTACCGATGGGGCAACCCCCGTAATCATTCGTATGGGCACGCGCCCCATACGCTACGAAAACTACGGCGACGAATGTTTCGACATCGTCTGGCCCAATATCACCAAGGGCGACATCGTCGTCTTCGGCGAATTTTATGCGCTGGACGGGCGTATGCGTGCGCGTATGGTGCCGCTGCTGGACAGCGCCGCCGAGCGTGGCGCCGTGATGATATACCTGCCCGGATTTATGCCCTCGCAGACGCCGCGCATCACGCGCGTAATGCCAGCCATACTCGACAACCTCGAACGCGCGCATATCGTCATCACCGACACCCGAGCGCTCACCACCATATTTGACAATCCGGACGGGCAAGCCTGCTACGAACAGCACATCCGCTACTCGGCGCCGGTGATGGTACATACCGACGGCAAAACAGCCTCCATATTTGGCCCGGGCATCCACGCCAAGGCCGACAACTCAGCCGACATCAGCGCCATCACCGCACATATCGCTCGGACCCTTGCCGTACGGCACGCGGACGCCGACAGCATCATCGGTATGACCCAAGATGACGCCCTCGGCCTTGTCAAAGCCTGATAACCGCCACGCGGCAACATATTACGAACAATACATAACGACTTCAAAAAATACATAGGATAATGTCCACCGAACTACATAACCGACAAGACGCCCGCATCGAGCTGATGCCCGAAGCCGTGGGCGATATGCGTGCCGCCATAGTCACCGCACGTTTCAACAGCGACATCACCTACGCCCTGCGCGATGCCGCGCTCAAGACCTTCAAGGACGCCGGTATCGACGACTCGGACGTCGACACCTTCGAAGTACCCGGCGCCGTCGAATTGACCTTTGCCGTCTCACAGCTCATCGAAAGCGGCGCCTACGATGTTGTCATCGTCTTCGGCTGCGTCATTCGCGGCGGCACGCCACACTTCGACTACGTATGCCAAAGCGTCACTCAAGGCATTACGCTGCTCAACAGCGACTGCGACATACCCGTCATCTTCGGCGTCCTCACCACCGACGATCATCAGCAAGCCGCAGACCGCGCCGGCGGCACCCTCGGCAACAAAGGCACCGAGTGTGCCCTCGCCGCCATCGAGATGGTCCAGCTCACTCGCGACATCCGCGAAAAATAATGTCTCTGCATGCATATAGACGATGCCTAACATACATATATAAAAAAGGAGAATTGGCAACAGCTATTAGCTGCCAATTCTCTTTTTTTGTGGTGGTATTATCCTGATGCCCCTTTATTTGTAGCGGCTCCAGCTTACCGGATGATTATACTCGTCCAGCCAATCAATTTTGTTCTCAGAAACCGATTGAGCCATCAGCGTGACATTATAGACTTCTCCTTCAAACTCAGAATCGATGGTCATCCTTAAGGTGTTGTCTTTGCACGACCATGATGTAATAATGTCGCATTTCCCATTGTTGAAATAGGAATCATAATCAATGTAATACCGGCCGGTACCATTGTTGTTTAGGACGAGGTATTCACCCTCGGCAGTCCAGGTTCCCACTAAGATCTTCTCAAGGTTTTTGCTGTCTTTTTCAGGTTCATCGTCATCATCTCCGCATCCGGAAAAAGTCACGGACATAATGACACACAGAGCTACAGCGAGCAGCGACTGTAGATGTAAAAGTTTATGTTTCATATATTAAAACAGTTTTTTTTGCTCCGCAATCCCAACAAAGCCATTATTCTAAAAAAGGAAAGGTGTGGGATTGTATTCTGCATATCCCTTTTAGTAGGCTTCTCGCATTGCCATTGATAGAAGATATACAGTATAACCCACACCGATAAGCTATATAGATACCACCTAATAGGGGATATGTATTAGCTACGATGTAGGTGTTATTGTCGTTATCTCTCTATCAATTAGTGAATTTTGCGAGAATTTACTAAAAGAAGATAATTCAAATAACACCTTTTCAGATGTAATGAGCCAACGCTTTGGCTCTATTTTCGAGTGCAAAGTTAATACTATTTTTTGTAAAGCTAAAGCATTAAGAGCGAAAAAAAATTCTGTTGTCGTTCGGATATGGTACTGCAAAGAGTGGCAGTTGTGCGGCTCGACTTGGCAGACTGTGGCGATACGATGACCGACAATTCAAAAAAAAGTTGTACCTTTGCGGCACGTTTGCGCCCGTGGCGTAATTGGTAGCCGCGTTAGACTTAGGATCTAATGTCTTAGGACGTGGGGGTTCGAGTCCCCCCGGGCGCACATAGCAAGCCGCGACAGCTCCCCAGCTGCCGCGGCTTTGCTATATTACCTCTTATTGATGTCTGTGTTGGGTCTGCTATATCGCCGTCACAGGCCAAATGATTGTGAGAGTAACGGCCTTAGAATAAGCGAGCGTTCCTATATCGCAAGGGCTAAGGAACGCTCAATAGTATTGAGGGCAATGCTGTCAATCACTCCTGCATCATTTCACTGTCGTCTCCATAGGATATTGTGGAGAATAGAACGGCATAAGCTTCGAGTTTTGACTTGCCTTCTGTAAAGAATCCCATATTTGGGTTCGTGATCTTGATGTTTTTGAATCTTGCAATCTCTACATCATTCACCACTAGGTAAAGTTGGCCGCGAGATTGGACAAGAGCGACGTCAAAGACTTTCTTGTCATTGAGTAATTTGTTCAGTGTAGAGGCATATTCTTCATCCGATGCTTTCTTTTTGTGTGGCGCAAGTTTGTACATTCCTCGTTTTACGACGGAATATTCGCCTTTCTCACATATGGAGTATGTATATCCTTTTTTCCCGAAGGTAATTACCGAGAAATTGTTTTCGTTCTTATAGTCGAATGCTATTCCGAAGGACGGAGTATCTTTGATTTCAGAGGGCTTGAATATGAATTCGACGAAGAAGTCTTCTTCTTCGGGATTTAGCGAGAATTCGGCACAGGATACTACGGCTTGCTTGTCTTTCTTTGATTCCAGAAGCAGTTTGTCCTTTTCGGTGACACATTTAGAGTCTTTTTCTTCAAACTGATTCCAAAGCAATTCGGGGTCGGAGACTTCCATAAACTTGAGGGTATAGTCCCCATTGGATTTCAGCTGAAACTGTGCAAGGCACGCAATGGAACAGAATGCTAATGCCAATGATAAGATGGTACGTTTCATGATTGGTTTTACTTAAGGGTTATTCGCCGCCACCGACAGTGGTTTGTAATTCTTGGAGTAGGGGGTCAAACAACCGCATAGTTCGATCATATCTTTCGTAGCAGTTGTTACCTCTGCAGTCGTTGTCCTTGATTTCGGTTATTAAACGTGCCCGGTACGAAACCACATCTTCATCAGTGAAAGAAATGCGAACCTCAAGCCGAGTACGAACCGTTTCATTTCTGAATCGATTGACGGCCCAGCCGGTCTTTATCCACCCGGCACTCTTGTCACGTACTTCGATATTATCGAAATAACTTGTGGCAACACTCATCAGACGCCTCCATATCATATCCTCTGTTAGGCCTTTTCGACACGTGATGTCAAACCATGCATTGGGTTGCACTCCGGCGTCTTCGCCGGACGATGAAGCCTTGTAGGCTTCGGATTCGGGTATTTCGTATACGACTGTGTTCTTGGGATTGCTCTTAAGAAGGCGGTATTTTCGGGTAATATACCCCGGCGCTTCTACCGAAACAACGTAAAACTCGTTGTGTTTGTCAAATTTGACTTGATACGTGCCTGTTCCGACTTCCTGTCCATCGATATAGATGGTCGCGAATTCCGGAATGGTTTTAATGGTGATTTTCTTTGCTCCAAAAAGAGCATACGCCGAGAATGAAACGGATAAAAACGCAATCACACAGATTAAAAACTTTAGATTTTTCATGCTGTCTTAGTCGCCTCCATCCTCAAGGAGACTTGTTAGTTAACGAAAAAGCGTAGGATGATGTTCTGTTTTATCTTCAAGGAGGCATCGCCAAACGCCTGTCAGAGAGATATACAGTCCACTCCCACGCTTTATCGAATATCGATATCCCATAGCGTGGGATGCGGATATACGACAAGCATGAGCGCTCAACTGCCTTAATCCTCCTCTGATAAAAAATTTGGCGATTTCCTTGAAAGGATAAAGCACGAAACGCTTAGTTATATATATGTCTGCGTACCTTCGATACGCGCCGCTAATTTATTAACTATTTTTGAATCTGCCAAATTAAAGAAGGAAGGGTTCTCTTTTTGCGCTGTAGTTCTATTATCACGTAGTCGCGTGGCGCTAAAAAACGTCATAATGATTGGTGGGATAGTGCGTTGGTTGATATTTGCGAACAATAGGCGGCGTATGGATATATAACGTCAAGCATAACTGTTGGTGGGCCTTAGGATTGTCAATTCGTGGCTAATTCTTATAAAAAGTTAAAAGCGGTGGCGGTTACAAAATAATTTTTACCTTTGCGTGTCGTGAGTCACCAATCACGCCGACACCCCGGAGAGGGTGTCCCATGAATTACTGTATATCCTCACCAACACAAAAAACAAATCAACGATTATGGCAAAAATTATTGGAGCAATCACGGTAGACGTCAACCGCTGCAAAGGGTGTGAACTTTGCGTGGTGGCATGTCCTGCCGACGTCCTCGGCCTGCAGCCCAAAGAGGTCAATGACCGCGGCTACCATTACGCGTACATGAAACAGCCGGACAAGTGCATAGCGTGCAGCTCGTGCGCGCTGGTATGCCCCGATGCCTGCATCGAAGTGTACCGCGTAGTCCAAAAGTAGGCGCGCCTTCACCGACATCCCCCAAAAAGTTTCCAAACATCCACAGCATAAAACGACACAAGATATGGATCAAGAAGTTAAATTGATGAAGGGCAACGAAGCCATTGCCCACGCCGCCATCCGCTATGGTATCGACGGCTATTTCGGCTACCCGATTACGCCGCAGTCTGAGGTACTCGAAACCCTCGAGGCCGAGATGCCTTGGGAAACTACCGGAATGGTAGTGCTGCAAGCCGAAAGCGAGGTCGCCGCCATCAATATGGTATACGGCGGCGCATCCACGGGCAAGGCCGTCATGACATCCTCCTCATCGCCCGGCGTCTCCCTCAAGCAGGAAGGTATATCATATATCGCCGCTTCCGAGCTGCCCGCCCTGATAGTTAACGTCATGCGCGGCGGTCCCGGTTTGGGCACCATTCAGCCCTCGCAGGCCGATTATTTCCAAGCCACCAAAGGCGGCGGCCACGGCGATTACCACCTTATAGTTCTGGCTCCCGCTACGGTTCAGGAAATGGCCGATTTTGTAGGTCTGGGCATGGATTTGGCTTTCAAATACCGCAACCCGGCAATGATCCTGGCCGACGGCGTTGTGGGCCAGATGATGGAGAAAGTTGTGCTGCCCGAACAGCGTCCGCGTCGCACTCCCGAGCAGATAGCCGAGCAATGCCCCTGGGCGCTCACCGGCAAACACGGCCGCGTCGAACGCAACGTCATCACATCACTCGAGATGGACTCCGTACTTATGGAGAAGAACAACGAGCGCTTCCAGCAGACCTACGAGCGTATCCGCCAAAACGAAGTACGCTTCGAAGAGCACTTCACCAAAGATGCCGAGTACCTGATAGTGGCCTTCGGCAGCATCGCACGTATAGCGCTCAAGGCCATTGAGGAAGCTCGCGCCAAGGGCGTCAAGGTGGGCCTGTTGCGTCCCATCACCCTCTGGCCATTCCCCGAGAAAGAAATTGCACGCCTCTCGCACCAAGTCAAAGGCATACTCACCGTTGAGCTCAATGCAGGACAGATGATTGAAGACGTACGCCTCGCCGTCGAAGGTCGCGTGCCCGTATATCACTTCGGCCGCATGGGTGGCATCGTCCCCAACCCAGGCGAAATACTCGAGGCCCTGGACAAAAACTTTCCCGAAATAGGCAAGTGATAGCGTGCCCATACACAAACCACACTTCTAACACCACACGACAATGACCATCGAAGAAATCATAAAACCCGAAAATAAGGTCACCGGACGTCCGCGCCTGCTCCTTGACGTCCATACACACTACTGCCCCGGCTGCAGCCACGGCGTCGTACACAAACTCGTAGCCGAAGTCATTGACGACCTCGGTATCGAAGATCGCACCGTGGGCGTTGCGCCCGTAGGATGTGCCGTATTCGCCTACAACTACATAGATGTCGACTGGGTGGAAGCCGCCCACGGACGCGCTCCCGCAGTGGCCACCGCCGTATCGCGCCTCAACCCCGACAACGTTGTGTTCACCTATCAGGGAGACGGCGACCTCGCCGCCATAGGCACGGCCGAGACCATACACGCCTGCAACCGCGGCGAAAACATCGTCATCATATTCATCAACAACGCAATATACGGTATGACCGGCGGACAGATGGCACCCACCACCCTGCTGGGCCAAAAGACCGCTACCTGCCCCTACGGCCGTCGCGTTGATCTCAACGGATATCCGCTGAAAATAAGCGATATACTTGCCGGACTGGACGGCACATGCTACGTCACACGTCAGACGGTACACACCGCCGCCGCCGTGCGCAAGGCCAAAGCCGCCATCAAGAAAGCCTTCCAAAACGCCATGGCCAAGAAAGGTACCTCCGTTGTCGAAGTCGTATCCACCTGCAATTCCGGCTGGAAGATGACACCCGCGCAGGCCAATCAGTGGATGGCCGAACACATGACCGAGAAATATCCCCTCGGCGACCTCAAAGACGAATGACACCCCATACGGCACTCGTCGAGAACCATCCCAACACCACCCACACCTAAATTCTTAGAAAATGAAAGAAGAAATTATCATAGCCGGCTTCGGCGGCCAAGGCGTCCTCTCTATGGGCAAAATACTGGCCTATGCCGCACTTATGGACAATCTCGAAACCACCTGGATGCCCGCTTACGGCCCCGAGCAGCGCGGCGGTACAGCCAATGTCACCGTCATCATCAGCGACAGCGCCATATCATCGCCCATCGTTGACAGCTACGACACTGCCGTAATCCTTAACCAGCAATCCCTTGACAAATTCGAGAGCAAAGTTAAGCCCGGCGGAACGCTCATCTACGACCCCTACGGCATACACCGCGCACCCACTCGCACCGACATCCGTGTCATCCCGGTGGACGCTACCGATGCCGCCATCGAAATGGGCAACTCCAAGACCTATAATATGATACTGCTGGGCGCGCTGCTCAAGGCTCGTCCTCTTGTACCCGATGATGCAGTCGTTCGCGGCCTGCGCAAGACCCTGCCCGAGCGTCACCACCACCTCATCCCCCTCAACGAAGAGGCCATCGCACGCGGCAAAGCTCTCGTCAAGTAATCGTCCGAAATATCGCATAGTCTATATACACATATCTGCAGCACCAAGGGCCAGCCCCTGGTGCTGCTTTTTTGGGGCCCACCGAAGAAGCGGCTAAAGAGGCTGTGGGTTAAAAAACAATAAACAATCGTAAAAATACATAAAGTTTTCAGGCGTTTTCGGGTCTTTGAAGGCCTGCTATTGTCTATATAATAGTAAATGCTTAACTTTGCAGCACTTTATGAGACTCTCAAGAGGAGGAGGCCTGAGGCTTCCTCCTCGTCTTTTGACGGGCCGTGGTCTTGTGAAGCCAAACAGATACTGCTACTTGCCCACCGCGGAGTGCGAGGCAATGGCAGCAAACAAAATAGACATAAACTATATGCTTGACAAAGAACTGCTGCGCAACACCGTAGAAGAAGCCATAGCCGGCACGGACATATTTTTGGTAAATATCACCGTAAGTGCCGACAATATCGTCGACGTGACCATCGACAGCCCCGAAGGCATAGACATAGACCAATGCACGGCTCTATCGCGCCGCATCACCGAGGTCTTTGACCGCGATGTCGAAGACTACGAACTCACCGTAGGCAGTGCCGGAGTCACCGCTCCGTGGAGTGTCGATGCGCAGTATCGTATGAATGTCGGCAATCCCGTGGACGTGCTCACGCGCGACGGTCGCCGCATACACGGCACGCTTGTCGCCGTCTCCGAGGACTGCCAAGCTGTTACCGTGACAGTTCCCACAAAGGTGCGTCACGAAGGCGCCAAGCGTCCCGTGATTGAAGATGTACCTCACGAGATCCTGCGTTCCAACATCAAGACTATTGCCCGCGACATCGACTGATGTGCGGATACGAGATAGACAATAATAACGAAACTACACATAACATCACCGCAAATGGCAAAGAAAAAAGACGACCGCCCGAATATGGTCGAACAATTCGCCGAGTTCAAAGAACTGAAAAATATCGACAAGACCACTATGATCAGTGTCTTGGAAGAATCATTCCGTAACGTGCTGGCCAAGATGTTCGGCACCGACGAAAATCTCGACGTAATCCTCAACCCCGATAAGGGCGACGTACAGATATTCCAAAACCTGAAAATTGTGCCCGACGGCGAAGTCACCAATCCCAACCTCGAGATTTCGCTGAGCGATGCACACGCCGATGACGACCCCGATGCCGAGGTCGGTGAAGAGCATACCAAGGAAATATTCTTCGAGAAATTCGGCCGTCGTGCCATCCTCACCCTGCGCCAGACCCTTCAGTCCAAGATTTTGGACCTGCAAAAAGAGGCCATCTACGATAAATTCAAGGAGCTGGAAGGCGAATTGGTCTCCGGCGAAGTTTACCAGACCTGGTCACGCGAAACGCTGCTGCTGGACGATGACAAAAACGAGCTGCTGCTTCCCAAGAGCGAAAGCATTCCGGGCGACTACTTCCGCAAGGGCGAAACCGTGCGCGCCGTCGTGGCCAATGTGGACAATAAAAACAACAATCCCAAGATTACGGTATCGCGTACCAACGAGAACTTCCTGCGCCGTCTCTTCGAGCTCGAAGTACCCGAAATTCAGGATGGTCTGATCAATATACGCGCCGTGGCACGCATCCCGGGCGAGCGCGCCAAGATAGCTGTAGAATCCTATGACGACCGTATCGACCCCGTGGGCGCATGTGTAGGTGTCAAGGGTAGCCGTATCCACGGTATTGTACGCGAACTGCGCAACGAAAACATCGATGTCATCAACTACACATCCAACCCCACACTGTTTATCCAACGTGCCCTCAGCCCCGCCAAGGTTTCGTCCATACGTCTTGACGAAGAAGAGAAAAAAGCCGAGGTGTTTCTGCGTCCCGAGGAAGTATCCCTGGCCATAGGCAAGGGTGGTCTCAACATCAAGCTGGCCTCCATGCTCACCGGATACGTCATAGACGTATACCGCGACACAGCCGAGAGCGATGCCGAGGAAGATATCTACCTGGACGAATTCAAGGACGAAATCGAAGAATGGGTAATCGATGCGCTCAAGAATATCGGATTCGTGACCGCCAAGAGCGTCCTGAATGCACCTCGCGAAATGCTCATTGAAAAGGCCGATCTCGAAGAAGAAACCGTCGACCACGTCCTCGAGGTACTCCGCGCCGAGTTCGAAGACTGATTCGCCTCGCGCCCTCGCATAACGGGGCTTCAGTATCCTCCCTCCCCACATCAAGCCATCACGGCAAAGGTCTCCGCTATTACGGCGACAGGCCAACTCAACGAAGAACGACAAACAACAATATATGGCGAAAACTAAAATAAGCACCCTGGCAAAAGAGCTCAACCTCGGACTGAATACAGTCGTTGAGTTCCTCAACAAGAAAAATATAGCCGTAGACCCGAGCCCCAATACCCGAGTCGAGGACAACATCGTCGAAATCGTATACAACGAATTCGACAAAGACCACAGCGTCCGCAACCGCCTGCAACGCGAGGCTGCCGAAGCCGAGGCTGCACGCCGCCGCGCCGCCGAAGAGGCCGCAGCACGTGCCGAGGCCGCCGCTAAGGCCGAAGCAGAACAACGCGCCGCCGCCGAAGCCAAGGCTAAGGAAGAGGCCGAGGCCAAGGCTCGCGCCGAAGCCGCTGCCGCCAAGGCCAGAGAAGAAGCCGAGGCCAAAGCTCGCGCCGAAGCCGAGGCCAAGGCTCAAGCCGAGCAACGCGCCGCCGCTGCCGCTAAAGCCAAGGAAGAGGCTGCCGCTGAGGCCAAAGAGACTGCCGAAGTCCCTGAAGCCGCCGAGGCTCCCGAAAAAGACGAAAACTTCATAGCTACCAATGTCCCCACGGTGGCCGGGCTCAACATCAAAGGCAAGATAGACCTTGATGCGCTCAATCTTTCCACTCGCCCCAAGAAAAAAGGCAAGGGTGGGGGACAGAATGCCGGAGGACAAAACGCCAACGGCAACCGTAAGAAACGCCGTCGCATCGAACCGGGCAGTGAAAAAGTAGACGTCAACAAGACGCCGGGCACCAACCCGCCGTCTGCTGCCGACCGTGACCGCAATCGCCAGGGTGGCGGTCAGGGACGCCCCGGAGGCAAAAACGCCAAGAACAAGAACGCGGAACGCCCCGCCAAGCGTCCCGTGGCTCAGCAGCATAACGACGTCAGCGACGAAGATGTTTCCAAGCAAGTAAAAGAAACACTGGCACGCCTTACGGCCAAAGATAAGGGCCTCAAAAAAGGCGTCAAGTGGCGTAAGGAGAAACGCGAAGCTGCTGCCGAGCGCGCCAGCGAAGCCGCAGCCGAAGCACGCGCCGAGAGCAAGATACTAAAGCTTACCGAATTTGTGACCGCCAACGATTTGGCCATAATGATGGACGTTCCCATCAATCAGGTCATCGCAACGTGTATGAATATCGGCGTGATGGTATCCATCAACCAGCGCCTTGACGCCGAAACCATAAATATTGTGGCCGAAGAATTCGGGTTCAAGACCGAATATGTCAGCGCCGAAGTGGCCGATGCCATACACCAGGAAGCAGACGCCGAGGAAGACCTCGTACCGCGTCCCCCGATTGTCACCGTCATGGGCCATGTCGACCACGGCAAGACCTCGCTGCTCGACTATATTCGCCAGGCCAACGTCATCGCCGGCGAGGCCGGCGGCATCACGCAGCACATCGGTGCGTACAATGTCAAGCTTTCGGACGGTCGCCACATCACATTCCTCGACACCCCCGGTCACGAGGCATTCACCGCCATGCGTGCTCGCGGTGCCAAGGTCACCGATATCTGTATAATCATCGTAGCCGCAGACGACAACGTCATGCCGCAGACAGTCGAAGCTATCAACCACGCCAGCGCCGCCGGTGTACCCATAGTCTTTGCCATTAATAAGATAGACAAGCCGCACGCCAACCCCGAAAAAATCAAGGAGGAACTGGCCGGAATGAACTATCTTGTCGAAGACTGGGGCGGTAAATATCAGTCGCAAGACATCTCCGCCAAGAAAGGTACGGGCGTACCCGAGCTGATGGAGAAAGTGCTTCTCGAGGCCGAGATGTTGGACCTCAAAGCCAATCCCAACCGCAAGGCAACGGGTAGCATCATCGAGTCGTCACTCGACAAAGGCCGCGGATATGTAGCCACCGTGCTGGTACAGAATGGTACGCTCCGCGTGGGTGATATAATTCTGGCCGGCAACCACTTCGGCAAGGTCAAGGCAATGTTTAACGAGCGCAACCAGCGCATCAAGGAGGCCGGTCCCGCATGCCCGGCACTGATTTTGGGCCTGAACGGCGCACCTACGGCAGGAGATACCTTCAACGTACTCGATACCGAGCAGGAAGCTCGCGAAATAGCCTCCAAGCGCGAACAGTTGCAACGCGAACAAGGACTGCGCACCACCAAGATCCTCACACTCGAAGATATTGGCCGTCGCCGCGCCATCGGCAACTTCCAAGAGCTCAATATCATCGTCAAAGGCGACGTTGACGGCTCTATCGAGGCACTCAGCGACTCGCTCATCAAGCTGTCCACCGAGGAAATCCAAGTCAACGTCCTACATAAGGCCGTCGGCGAAATTTCCGAAAGCGATGTCACCCTGGCTGCTGCATCGGATGCAATCATCATCGGCTTCCAGGTGCGTCCGTCTATAGCCGCACGTCGTGCCGCCGAACGCGAGGGCGTCGACATACGCCTCTACTCGGTCATCTATCAGGCCATCGAGGAAGTCAAGGACGCTATGGCCGGTATGCTCGCGCCCGAAATCAAGGAAGAGATTATCGGTACGGCCGAAGTGCTTGAAACATATCACATCAGCAAGGTCGGAACCATTGCCGGTGCCATGGTGCGCGAAGGCAAGCTCAAGCGCGGCTGCAAGGTTCGCCTTATCCGTGACGGTATAGTCAAATATACCGGCGAACTTGGCTCGCTCAAACGCTTCAAGGACGATGCCAAAGAAGTGGTCGCAGGCTACGACTGCGGATGCTCCATCGCCGGATACAATGACATCAAGGTGGGTGACATCTTCGAAGGCTTCGAAGAAATCGAGGTCAACCGAACCCTCTGACACATCGAATAACAATCTATATAACGCGAGCGGCGCCCCGTATGAGGCGCCGCTCGCTGTCGGTGGAGAGGATTGTGTTTTGAGGCGCTGTGCGCGTCAGATGGTCTCCGAAAGGGCCAGAAGGAGGCGAATATCGCGCTTCAATGCATCATCGTCTTTGCTTGAACTGCAGGGGGCGACCAACTTAAGGTCATTGAGAGTTTCCTTGAACTTGTCGACTATGCCTATGTGCAGGTATTCCACGGCAAGGTCCTTGCCCGCAGCCAAAGCCCCGGATATATTGCCGGATTTCAGTGCTTCGTCATAGGCCGTTTTGATGGCATCGAGACACTTGCCGGCTTCGCTCAGAGTGTCAACATTGCTGCTGATACCGTATGCGGCGTAGTCAGGCTTGAACCTTTCGTAGATGTCCATCACGACGTCTTTGGTAGGATCGAGTTCATCGCTTGATTTGAGGTTGTCGTTGCGGTCGAAATAGCGTTCGTAGAAAAAATGTTTCATAAGCATTTTGTCCTGTAACGGATGTGAACTCTTAAGACATTGTAGTACATCGTAGCGAGACGACTTGAATTCTTGTGCCGGCTTGGGCATCTTGGGGCGGTCAAATATTTGAGTGTTTGATGACGCAGGCCGCGATGCCGAGCTGCGTCGCGGTCCTATGATTTGCTCAAGTTGGTCACGCGTCAGGTTCTTCATTGCGCATCCGAATTCCAAGTCGCTTTGACGTTGTTCGGCTATGGTGCCCTTTACGATGTTTGCTACAAGCAGTACTTGCCTTTGCAGTTCTTTGTCGGCCTTGATATGACTGAGAAATCGGCTTTCGGTTTCCGAGTCCATATCCCCATGGATGTATAGGTCTATAAGTGTCTCTTGCTCCTGCTCGGATAAGGGCTTGGCTTCGGCCACTTTGGCCATTGTGGCCGTTGCTTGGCTTGCCGCCTGTCGTTTTTCGGCAATCTCACGTTCTTCGCTCAGAATGTTGCAGAATTCCGGGTCATTGAGCTGTCTCGTAAATTCAGCGATTTGGGCGCTGTTGAGACGTCCGTTGAGGTATTGTTGAATGAGTGCTCTCTTGTCCATATCTTCTGATTTCATATCATAAGTCATAACCAAGTCTCGCTGCGTATTCTTTAACTTCCTTGGCCAATTGCTTCATACATTGCGCCTTGCGGTTGCGAACCGTCACTGCGGCATTGTATCCCAGCAGTGTGGCTATGGCGTCCATACTCATATTGTTGTAGTAGAAATAACGCATAATCATGGCGCATTTCCCGGGAAGATGGCTCATAGCCAAATTCAGGGCTTCAATCAATTCGGGGTCTTCGTAGGGATTATCCGTGTCTTCGATGCTTGAAACTTGGCCCAAGATACGATCTGTTCGGCTTTCGGTGTCATCGGGGGTCTCGTCAAACAGCGAATCGAAGTCCAATGAGATGATTTTGCCCTCTTTGGGGGCGCGATATATCTTTTCGACTATGTTTATGCCTATCTTCAGCATATATGCTTCCCAATTGGTGTCGGGCGCAATGCGACCTTTTTGAAGATTGTCGTATATAGCAATAAATACGTCGGTATATATATCCATTGCTTCCGAGTGGCTCAGGAAGCTGTAGCGCTTGCAAAGGACGTTGATAAATTTGGGCATAAACGAATTGTACCGCTGTCTTACGACTTCGGCATAGGCCGCTTGTTGCCCTTCCGGGGAGAGTTTTTGGTTGTCCATGTCTGTATTGTTTGGCAAAGTTAGTGGTTTTGTAGGAAATATCGTGTTCGAGATTGTAAAAATAGAGGGAAAAGAGAAGAATGAGTGATGTTTCGTTTTGAGGGGGGATAATCGCGGGATTAGTGTTTGTCATCTGCGATGGCTTGAACGAAATCGCGTGGCAGAATGATGTTGTCTATGCCGAAAGCCGGGCGGAACAATGGGGCTATTTCTCGGGCCGTGAATCCGGCTATGCCGCAGCCTATGCGCGTCACCAGAAATGTCTGCTGCGGATGCGCCTTGGCGTATTCGATGAATTGGTCAACGTAAGGGGCTATTTTGTCCACACCTCCGTGCATGGTGGGTATGGCATAGCTTTGGCCTTGCATACCGATGCCCTGTCCCATGACGGCGCCGAAATAGCGGACTGCCGCACGAGCGGCTCCGCCGCCGTGCATCCCGGCCAGATTGCTGCCGAAGACGAAGACTTCGTCCGGCTTGAGTGTTGTGATGTGGTCGGGTGTGTATCGTCCTGCCGTATACTGTCGAGGAGTGTTTGCGGTGTTATCGGTAGTTGACATTGTGCTGCTGATTTTTCGGTTCTTAAAGCGGTTGTTTTGGCTGTTTAATCACGCAAGTATCTGAGCCTTAGAATTCGAGGCGGAAGCCTTTGCTCTTCATCTTGTCATAATTGTCTTTATTGAAGCGGTATTGCACCGGGATGCGTGGTCCGGCGTCTTTGGGGCGTTCGACAGCTATGTCAAGTATGCCCAGCTTGAGCATTTTCGAGGCAAAGTTGCGACGGTCAAACTTGATGCCAAGGATGCTTTCGTACAGGTCCTGGAGTTGCGGCATGGTGAACACATCGGGCAGCAGCTCAAAGCCTATAGGCTCGAAGTGAATTTTTTCCTTGAGCTTGCGCAGGGCTACGCTCAGTATGTGGTCGTGATCGAATGCCAATGGCGGCACCTTGTCGATGCCGAACCACTGAGCACGTTGTGCATCGTCGCCGCCTCGGACTTCGCTTTTCTTGACTAATGCGAAGTATGCGATTGTGACCACGCGTTCGCGCGGGTCGCGGTAAACATCGCTGAAGCTGCCGAATTGCTCAAGGTAGCATGAGGTCAGTCCGGTTTCTTCGCTTAGTTCGCGTTCGGCACATTGGTCGGTGCTTTCGTCGATACGCATAAAGCCGCCGGGGAAAGCCCAGCGACCTTTGTACGGCTCAAGGCCGCGTTCGATCAGCAGCAACGACAGGCCCTCTTTGATGTCATAACCGAATATGACGCAGTCCGCCGTGACCGCCGGATGCGGATACTTGTAGCAGTAATTGTTGTCTTGTTCCATTGTCGTGCATGTGGCGCTTGTGTTATTTTGACGCAAAATTACTGCTTATATCTGAAACCACCAAATTTTTGAGTAAAAAATACACATAAAAACTTTAGACTCCTGGCTATTTTTGCTAATCAGCTAAAAACAGGCGTATAGGTCAAAAAATCGCTACTACCGTAATAATAGAAGCAAACGGACGTATACGACAAAGGCCGGGAAGCATCTGCGCTTCCCGGCCTTCGGCTATGGAGGGTGTGTATTGTTATTTGACGTATACCTTGGAGACGGTATTGCCGGCGACCTTGATATACAGGCCGTTGGCGGGTTCGGCTACGCGGATGCCTTGCAGGTTGTAATACGTGGCGGCGGCAGCGTCATCTATGGTGATGTCCGATACGCCTTCGTATTTGTCTACCTTGAGCCACGAAGATTTGCTCTTGTCGAGGTTGTGGTAGAATGTCAGCTTTATGGGCTCGGTTATAGCGGCTTTGAGGTTGGTGCTGCTATTGTAGAAGACCTCAGTGGTGGTACCGGTCTCAACGACCGCGTTTGCGCCATAATTGATTTCACCCCAGCTTGCGTCTGCAATTTTGAACTCGCCGGTCAGGCCTTCGGAAAGAATCAATTCGTACATCTGTTCGCCGAAGGAGCTGACGCCGGTATACGCAAATTTGTATGCTTCGGTTGCCTCCCATCCGCTGATTTCGCCGCGCAGGTATATGTCGAAGACATCCTTGACGGTGCCCTCGCCGACAAGTGTCATTGTCTTAGCCTCGAGGTCTACAACAAGTTTGAAATCGCCGGAGGCGGGGATGGCGTTGTTGCCCAGTTTGCCTACCTCCCAAGTGGCGGCGACATTGGGTGTCATTGTAAACAATTGGCCGTCATCGGCTACGCCGAAGCAGGCGGCATTGAAGGTGGTCCAATCGCCTTTGGCGGTAGAGAGTTTGAACATCTGGCCTTGCTCGGCACCGGTGAGGTCGAGCGTATATACGCCGTCAGCGTAGGTCAGTTCGGCGGGATTTTCGGGATCCCAAGTGGCGGGCGCGCCCGTAAAATTGCCTGTAGCGTAAACCGAGGTCTGTGCCGCAGCTGTGGCACCGAATCCTAAGACAGCAGCCAGAGCTACTGTGAGCGAAAGTAAAGAATGTTTCATAGAGTAAATTATTGTTTATATTGCGATTATGTGTATGTGTAAATGTCTTGTTATGCGTTCGATTGTGCACTTACGATACTCTATGTGTATTGATGGTGCAAGAAGTGCTCGGGTGGTGTTTCGGCCGGTATACCTATGGTGAGCCGGCGTGCAAACCGATGAACATCAGAAGTCTTTGCAAATTTAGCGAATTTTTTTGAATACTCTCGGCTTTTGCCCCTGAGATCTTGTTTTTTTACGTCAATCTTGCCCGAGCGGTAACAGGCTGCGATTTGTCCGTCCTTTTCGGGTAATACTTTTGGCTCGGTCGTGTGCTGACTGCGTATTGTTAAGGTCGTGAACACACCGTCTCGGGCCTCGCCCTATTTATATAATATGTTTCATAAAGACAGAAGCGATTATTAATTTCGCCACCATCTTCCACTGCATCACAAATTTTCCAAGATTGACCGTCATCTTGCACCTGTAATACTTCTCCTGTAGCTGTATTCAAACGTAACTGGTTATGGTAGTTACGTGTTTGATACATTTTATAAGTTTGTGCAAATAGGCAGATAGGCATAAAGCACAAAATCAGTAAAGTGGCAACTCTTTTCATATCGTTTCTGTTTAATGAAAAAACTAAAGTGAATTTTAATTATGCTATATTATCATCGTTCCCTCATTTATTCTTTTACGACGAAGATTATGTCGGCAAGACTTTCGTATGCTTTTTTACTAAATGTGAATTCGATTCTCTTTAGAGAATTTGCATCAAAGCTATCAAGATAGGCATTTACTTTAGGTTCAATTAAAGAAAATGCTCTCTTCATCTTCCACGATTGATTCATATCTGTAGAATCCACAAGAACGACAAATAAACGATTTTCCGCACCAAACAAACGAGGACTTTGATTCTCATAAAGCCATTTCATCAGGTTTTCTGGATTATTACGAGCTTCGTCAACTATCTGTTTTCTTGTAGCAGTAAGTTGAGATATCACTTCTTGATGCCCGTGATTCTCAATTTCCTCTTTTAAGAAATTATACTGTTCGGAATCAGAAAGATTTTTATCTGGTGTAATACCAATTTTCTTTGCCTGACGCTTTAGCCAAGTTAACTCAGTGTTGCCCAATGCTTCTTTTAATTTACCTTGCATATAAGCTCCTGGAAAATAGGTAACTTTCAAATCAATAGGGTTGTTCTCTATAAAGAAGTCAACACTTTTGATTTCACCAACCGCAGATAACACACGTCTATGTTTCTTGAATATCGATTCAATAAGATAGGAAGTCCAGTTGTTATACCAACTTGTTTGGACAAAATTCCATGCATTTGCTGCAATAGCATCAGCCTTGCTGCTTAACTCATCAAAATCGCTGATTACTTTGATATATCTACGGACAAGGTACTGGTCAAGCGAGTTTTCTTGATCTCCTCCCCATTCGTAGTTGTTTATCTGTCGTAAACCACTTTTCAATTTTTCTTCATCTACTCCCATTGCGTGATACCATTCATTGTTTCTGTCACATAGATAAGTATCAAGCATTGCCTTACTATTAGGTGTATTCTCCATAATTGAATACAACTCAGCAAACTGCTCAGTAATCTTCGTGGAAGTGAGTCTTATGCCATTTTTCTCAACAAACTGTTTAATCTGTTTCCCACGACATACAGCTCTAACCTTCAAGTACAATAAAGCACTTTCATTGTTGTTGAAAGCGTAAAGATTTTGTGCACGGAACTCTTTGTCCCATTTTTCAAAGTTTGTCATATTGAATACTTTTATATTTTACTTTTGTTTGACACTCCAATTCCCTTCTTCGCCAAGTTGAAAATAATTATTCAGCACAGCAAATACATCTACATTGCCTATTATAATCATATTCCGCAAAATCCATTCCATTATAGCCATCATTATTCCATTTGTGTCGGTTATTCCTTTATTGATGGTTTCTGTTATAAACTCTGTTATAATTATTACAAATTGACAATCATCACAAATACGCAGATGTACAGGTGCAGGATTCTTTCGAAAAGTCACAAGTACATCACCTTTTATCGATTTAACTCGATTAAGTTGTCTTGGCGGATAGGTTTTTTGTTCTAACCACTCATAATCAACAACATTGAAATTATTGAAAACACACGCATTGCTTACGGCTTTCCATTCCAATCCCGATAGAGAATGAAATGTAAGCGAAAAATACTTATTGTCTTTTAGTATTCTTCGAATTTCCGAGAAAGCCGAATTTATATCATTTTCAAAAGTCTCAATATCTTTATGGCGTTGATTACTATCCGATATTACAATTTCTTGCTTATAATCAGGTACTAATTTTAGCCAAGAGTTCCAAATTACGCTTTGTTCGAAATATGGAACACTATCCCCATAAGGAGGATCTGTAAAAACATAATCAACAGAGTTGTCTGGGAGTTGTAATCTCTTTGCATCAAAATTAGTAATTTTGAAAGTTGACCTAATTGGTTCTTTCATTAAATTACCAGATAACGCATTCAAGAAATCTTCTTTTCCCTTTATCGCCTTCTTTATACGATTTTCGTAATAATGTAAGACATTATTCTCTATATACGTCTCACCGATATAAAAACCTGTCATCCAAGCTCCTTGAGCAAGTGTCCCTCTACTTTTGATAGGTGGAACAAGTTTGGAACAGTTGGCTAAATTTGCTGTAAATGCGATTAAAAACAAGTCCTTATTAGAGCCTGTCGCATATTTGTTTATCAATGACAACAGTTTCGCATGACAAGCAAGGGTTCTTTTTGTAAAGAGATCCTTAACTGTCATGTTCGGGCGAGCTGATATTCTGGAATTTTCTATGATTGAAACCACTGGATACCAATCTGTTATTTCGTAATTGCTCTCTTTCTCACAGAAATCTTTGGCAAATTCTTCTGGAATATTTTGAATAGATGTCTTTCTTCCATCCTTAAAAGTAAATTGCAGTGGTAAGCCATCCTTATTTCTTAAAACTGATATAGGTTGATAAGTTTTATCGCCAATGGTAATATTATACCATTGGTCTATGAAGGGTGACAATTCCGCTTTGATTTCATCCCATTCCCTTTTGACTTTTGAAATACTTACATCGTTTGAAAACAAATTATGTGCTATAAAATTTGCAATAGGATTGAGATCATTTACTATAACATTTCTATTTTTAAGATATGCTTCACAACAGAAAACACCATACCCTGAAAATGGATCAATAATAGTATCTCCAGGGTTTGTATATTTATCAACCAAAGGACTTATACCAGAGGCTGGCTTTTTTCCCCAATATTTATGCATAAAATACCGAGGTGCATTTTTTTCACTATTCATTTTTTTATCTGTTGTTTTGTTATCAATTTTGAAAGTTTTCATGTAAGTCTGTTGGAACAAGAAGTTCTCTTGTGTCTATTTTTAACAGCTTAGCAATCTTACTTAGTGTCTGTAAGTCTGGTTGAGCCGAATTAGAACACCAACGACTTGTTGTTGTTGTACTAACACCAAGTTGTTCTGCCAACCATTTACCCGTTTTCTTTTGTTCTACAAGAACTACTTTTATTCTGTTAAGCTCATTCATTGTAATTTTATTTAAGTTCAATGCAAAGGTATTTACATTTATTGGAATAAACGAAATTCTTCGTAGAATATTGTATGTTTTCATGTAAAATAATATGTTTTACAACTTTCTTACATACAAGGATGAAACTTTTGTGATTTAAATGTGTGTTCGGCTTTCATTTCTAAAATGACAAAATCGGATATTTATCATTGCTTTCCGTGTTAATTTATGTTTTCTCATACTTTCATTTTGCGGTTTCTCTATTTTATTGTTTCCAATTTGTTTCTTTCGTCATTTTATCATTTTAATTAGTACTGATTATCAGTATATTACAAGCAATCAGTAAGATTTCAAGAAGAAGATCATGATGGTGGTCGGAGCCTGCATCTTCCTTATTGCGGCAGCCCAGGCACTTCCTCTGTTCTTCGGAATATCCTAAACCGCAGGTATCATGAACGGGAAAGAGGAACACTATCCGGATTATCCATTGTTCAAGGGGCTGCAACGTCCCCTTGAATTTATGGGCATTTAGGGTCGCTACATCTATTGGGCGGCAGCCACGATAGGCATCGCCATTGTCGGCTTCATCATAGCCTATTGTGTGGCAGGATTCGTTCTCGCCCTGATTGTCCTGTCCGTCACTGTGACAAGCGGTGCGGGACTGATTCTGTTCAAGCCGCGCAAGGGACTGCACAGCAAACGGCAGGAACGTGGGGTGTTCATCTATGCCTACTCCAAGAAAATGTAACAGAAAACCATTTGACCATGAATGGATATATTGAATGTTGAACGTGGGTGGGCTTGGCCTTTCAATAGGTCAGCCTACCCTTAATTGTAAATAGTCACAAATGATCATATACGTTTTCATAGTCTTCATTGCCATTTGCATAGGCATGGCCGTGTCGGTATAAGCATTTGGAACAGGCGGCAAGAGGAAGCGCATCTTTCAGGACATCTATTTCTCCGTGGAAGAAGTGGACGGGATTGGTGTGATATATACCAAGACCGGAGAATATTCCACCGTGCTGAAACTGGAGAACCCGGTACAGAAGTATTGCGCCAATGTCGACTCTTACTATGTGTTCACGCAACTTTTCAGACTTATAGGTCATTTTGCAGGGTGAAACCACATATAACAGATTATATGATAAGTATTTATATAGTATCAAGGTGCTTCAGCGCAAAAACGACAAATAAAACTGGTCAATAGGTCATTTTGCAGGGTGAAATACTGCTTAACGGTCAGTATATGCTATCTTTACAGGCATTCAAGATACCTAGAATAGTTAGTATGTACAAGAAAAAAAGTTTGGCGTGCTGTAGTTCAAG
>DLLT01000049.1 GCA_002478045.1 Porphyromonadaceae bacterium UBA7555 | reverse complement strand
CCGTTTTGACCCATAAGTCTAAAATCCTTAGGCGTTTCTTCTTCGATGCGTAAGGCTTCGTTAAGTATCAGCGAGTGCAGCAATGCCGGTGCAGGTAGGGCGAGTTTGAGGTAACGTTTCAGTCGGTGTTTGCGCTCGTCCGCGAGATGTTTCACGTCATTGTCTGATTGCTGTTTGAGCGAGTAATATATTATCCAGCCGTAGGCGTTCTTTTGGTCCTCGGGTAATTTGCCGTCATCGTGTATCGCCGATACGGTGATGTATGCGCCTTCGCCGTTGCCGGCTTTGGCTTGGGTGTACGCTTGTTGCACGAGTAAGCCTGTCGGATTGCTGAAGCGGCGGGCTCGTTCCAGCATCCCATTATTGATGTCATCGTTGAGGTCGTGCTCATTGTATAGTAACGACATCTGTTTCATAAATTCGGATGCCGAATCGTTGTCGTTGTCGTTGGCTGCCGCTTTGGCGTTGTAGTAAAGGCAGCGAAAAAGGGTGCGGGCTTCCCAGAGTCCGGCATTGGCTTCGTATTCCTTGCGGGCCATTTCCAGCGCCTCGCGGTATTCCTGCCGGTCCAGCAGGTTTTTGATGTCTTGGTATGGCATAGTTGTCTGAGCTATGACGTGTATTTAGTTGCTTTATAGGTAGGGAATAGCAGGGAGTAGGGGAATTTTAGGTCCGGCGTTTGGTCGGTCAGATGCTTTCGCAGAATTTTTTGAGGAGTGTATCGCTGTCGCCTATGTCGCTTTGGGGAGTCATCATCGTGTATCGTCCTTTGGCGTTGTACGTAAAGGCGACTACGGCATGTCCATCGGTGCGCAGGTAGTAGACGTCCTGATACTGCTTTCGCTCGATATTGACCACCTCGATGCCGAGGGTGTCGGCGCATGCGTAGACGTGGTTGTACATCTGCCGTGCGCTCTTATTGCCTTGGTCGTCAAAGGGAATGTCTAAGTGTCGGTCGTCTGCAGTGATTACCGGTATGCAACGTTGAGCAAAGTCACCCGAAGTCGCATTGAGTACTATCGGGGCTTTATTTGAGTATCCGTTGTTGCCGTAATACAGCGCAAAGCGTGCGTATTGTCCGGATGAGTGGTCGCACAATGTGATGCGGTGTTGGAAATTGGCTGAGAGGTCTTCTTCGCATTCGAGCCCCTGGGCTTTTGCGGCGTGGCATATAGTATTGAACCGCTGTGTCTTGAAGTCGCTATCGGTCGGGACATAGGCCTTGAACTTGCCGCCGCGCGTTATAGGCATCTTTTTTATATTGGCGATGCAGTCCAGCACCGGGGCATTGAACAGCCATAGACGTTTGGAGGCGCGGGTGATGGCGGTGTAAGCCCAGCGGAAATAGCTTTCGTTGTCTTTAGAACCATTGTACGACATATCCACCAAGACGTTGGGCCATTCACCGCCTTGGGCCTTATGGCAGGTGAGAGCGTATCCGTATTTGCACAGCAGACAGTTGAAAAACGGGTCGGTGCGCAGGGCATTCTCAAATTCTTCGATATGCTTCTTGTCCGAAGATAAGTGCGGATGACGTATCTTGAAATCGATGAATAGGGCGGCGGTCAAGTCATGTCCGAGCGAGGGACTCTCGCTGTCCAGGAAATTGTCAAGGATGTAGAATTCCGGGGCATAGATGTTGTCCGAGCCGTACAAACGAACTTTATGAAATCGCAATGTAAACGGGAGTTTGACCCTTTGGCCGTTTTCGAGTAGACGTTGCGGCATCTGTATGGTGCGTGATACTACAGACGTAGCGTCCGAGCATGGCTCGATGCGGATTATAGTGCCGTTGAAGAGTATGGGATTGCCGTAGTGGTTTTGTGAGACCACGAGAGGTTCGCCGACGACCAGTCGCGGGGCGTTGTCGCCCCAAAGACGTCGGCGTATTTCGGCGTTGTAATTGCGTGCGGAGGCATTGGACTGAGTGACTATGATTTTGTTGAAAGTCGAGTCGGGACAAGCCATATAATCATCGGTGATGCTGTCGGATATGGATACATCGCTGCCGATGGAAATGCGCAGGTCCACGAAGCGCTTGGCGTCAATGGCATTGCGTAGTCTGACGGCGTTGTCTATGATTGCTCCGGTGTCTTGTCGTACTATTTCGCTTAGAAACGCTTCGGTGGTCTTGACGCCGTATTTTTGCGACAGGTACTCCGAGGACAGTGCCGGTGATATGGTCATACCCACAGGCGGCAGCTGTGCGTAGTCACCTATGAATACAATCTTGTGGCGGCGGATGACGGTGAGCAGGTCGTGTAGCAGACGGCCCGAGCCGAAGACGAAATCATCGTTCGAGCTAAAATTATCCGACACCATAGACGCTTCGTCTACAAAGATGACCGTGTCGCCGTTGGATGCAAAGACATTGTCAGCGAGTGCAAAATGGAGCTTGCGTTCGCCGGTGTCGTTAGACTCCGCTTTTCCCTTTTCCGTCTTAGAGCCTTTGGCGTTGTGTTCGCTTTTGTTGTCAGAGAGGAGCTCGATCTTGTCCAGACGGTATATGCTGCGGTGTATGGTGGCGGCCGGTAGCCCGGTGCGTTTGGTCAGGATGTCGGCGGCGCGACCGGTGGGCGCCATAAGCACGACGTCCGAGTCGGCGCGGTTGAACTTTCGGCGTACCATATCCACCATGATGCGTGTGATGGTGGTTTTGCCCGTTCCGGCAGCTCCTTTGAGGATAAAAGCCTGAGTGCCTTTATCGTTGAGAAAATCATCGAAAGCCTCGATAGCGGCTTTCTGCGATGGGGTATATTTCAGCGTGGATGTGTATAGGGTGTTGTCCATAAGGAGTGATAATAAGTGATAAATTCAGAAAAATGCGATAATGTCGAAATGTTGCGATAATGTCGTTTTATGGTTTGGCTTCAGGGCGGCTTGGATTGTACGTCATGGTATGCGTGTCCGGGCCACAAGTGAATAGACTACAAAGGTACGCATTTTCGGTGGAATATGTATGCTTGTGTGCGACAAAAAGTTCGGGCCAAAATCTTTTTGCACGAAAAGGGGCATACGGGCCTTGCTCCGTGGCTGTTGATACGAAAAAAAACACTAAATTTGCAGACGGATAACGCGTCCGGCGCAGAGCCATCCCCGCCTGCAGCGACACAATTTCCGATAACAGCCCCAATATTACGCCTACAAGCATTATGAGACAAACACCTGCCGCCCGACTGATACTCGAAGACGGCACCATTTTTTGCGGCCATTCGTTTGGCTATGACGCTGCCGGGACTTCCGGCGAAGTGGTGTTCAATACCGCCATGACCGGCTATCCCGAAAGCCTTACCGACCCCTCTTATGAGGGACAAATATTGGTGACGACTTTTCCGTTGCAAGGCAACTACGGCGTCCCGGCCGCCGATGCTCCGACCTCGGCGCTGAGTGACAACTTCGAGAGCGAGCGCATACATTGTCGCGGCTTTATATGTCAGGACTATTCGTGGCACAACAGCCACTGGCAGTCATCGCGGTCTCTGGCCCAATGGTTGCGCGACGAGCATGTCCCCGCAGTGTACGGCATAGATACACGCGCACTGACAAAGCACTTACGCGAACACGGTTCGATGCTCGGACGTATCGAGATAGACGGTGCTCCGGCAGTGACCGAGATGTATGACCCGAATAAGGAAAACTTGGTGGCCAAGACCTCGTGTACCGAGGTAGAGACCTACGGCGAGGCGTCAGCGGACAAGACCGTGGTGCTGGTAGACTGCGGCGTCAAGCACAATATTTTACGCTGCCTGTTGCGCCGCGGCCTTCGCGTCATCCGCGTTCCTTGGGACTACGACTTCAATACGCTTGAGGGCTGGGACGGGCTGTTTATTTCCAACGGCCCGGGCAATCCGGATATGGTTGACGTCACCGTGACCAATATCCGCAAGGCTATGGAGAGCGGACGTCCCATTTGCGGAATATGTATGGGCAATCAGTTGTTGGCCAAGGCCGCCGGTGCATCGGTATTCAAGCTCAAATACGGACATCGCAGTCACAATCAGCCGGTGCGCCTTGTGGGCACCGAGCGCTGCTACGTCACCAGCCAAAACCACGGCTTCGCGGTAGACGACAAGACCTTACCCGCCGAATGGGAGCCGCTGTTTGTCAATCTCAACGACGGCACCAATGAGGGCATCCGTCACAAGTTTCGCCCGTGGTTCTCGGCGCAGTTCCATCCCGAAGCATCCTCCGGGCCCAAGGACACAGAGTTCATCTTCGACGACTTTGCGGCGTTGCTATGACCGAAAGAGACGTAACTCGTTTAAGTCTACGAAACAATACAACACAACGAAACAAATCCACGACACATATATACGACAATCCATGACAGCCAATAAGACCATACGCAAAGTGCTGCTACTGGGCAGCGGGGCACTCAAGATAGGCGAGGCCGGCGAATTTGATTACTCGGGTTCGCAGGCACTCAAAGCCATGAAAGAAGAGGGTATATCCACCGTCCTGATCAACCCCAATATAGCCACGGTGCAGACCTCCGAGGGCTTTGCCGACAAGATATATTTTCTGCCGGTGACGCCGTATTTCGTGACCAAGGTCATCGAAAAAGAGCGCCCCGACGGCATCTTATTGGCTTTCGGCGGCCAGACGGCACTGAACTGCGGAGTCGATCTATACCGTAACGGCGTATTCGAGCGTTACGGCGTGCAGGTGCTGGGTACCCCGGTGCAGGCCATTATAGACACCGAGGATCGAGAACTTTTTGTCAAGCGTTTGGACGAAATAGGCGTCAAGACCATACGCAGCAGTGCCGCCGACAGCGTTGCTCAGGCCCTGAAAGTGGCTTCAGAGCTGGGCTATCCGGTCATAGTGCGTGCAGCCTATGCCTTGGGCGGCTTGGGTAGCGGATTTTGCGACAACGCCGAAGAGCTGAAGACCTTGGCCGAGAAGGCTTTGGCCTTTGCACCGCAGGTGCTTATCGAAAAGTCGCTTAAAGGCTGGAAAGAAGTTGAGTATGAGGTAGTGCGCGATCGCTACGACAATTGCATCACCGTGTGCAATATGGAGAACTTCGACCCCCTGGGTATACACACCGGCGAGAGTATCGTGGTAGCTCCCAGTCAGACCCTGAGCAACGACGATTACCATTACCTGCGTTCGTTGGCCATCAAGATTATACGGCACGTCGGCATTGTGGGCGAGTGTAACGTCCAGTATGCCTACGACCCCGACAGTATGGACTATCGTGTCATCGAGGTCAATGCGCGTCTGAGTCGTTCGTCGGCCCTTGCGTCAAAGGCCACGGGATACCCGCTGGCTTTCGTGGCGGCCAAACTGGGCCTCGGTTACGGCCTTTTTGAGCTGCGCAACTCGGTGACACACGACACCTCGGCGTTCTTCGAACCGGCGCTGGATTACGTAGTTGTCAAGATCCCACGCTGGGACTTGGGCAAATTTCACGGCGTCAACCGCGAGATAGGATCGTCTATGAAGAGTGTCGGCGAAGTTATGGCCATAGGTCGAACCTTCGAAGAAGCCATACAGAAAGGCTTGCGAATGATAGGGCAGGGGATGCATGGATTTGTAGAGAACAAAGACATAAAAATCGATGATATAGACCATGCTTTGGCCGAGCCTACCGACCGCCGCATATTCGTGATAGCTAAAGCTATGGCCCGCGGTTATGACGTCGAGCGTATACACGAGCTTACCAAGATAGACCGCTGGTTCCTATACAAGTTACGCGCCATAATGGACACGGCCGATGAGCTGGATGCCTACGACCGTCCCGAAGCATTGCCCGAGCCTTTGCTACGACTGGCCAAACAGCAGGGTTTCAGCGATTTTCAGATAGCACGCTCGGTGTATAAAGATAGTATGTCCAATGCACATGAAGCCATGCTGGAAGTGCGCCGTCTACGCAAGCAACTGGGTATAGTCCCATGTGTCAAGCAGATAGACACCCTCGCCGCCGAATATCCCGCAAGTACCAACTACCTGTACTTGACATATAACGGTGTCGAAAACGATGTACAATATATGCACGATCATCGCAGCATAATTGTCCTCGGAAGCGGTGCATATCGTATCGGGTCGTCTGTCGAGTTTGACTGGTGTTCGGTCAATGCGTTGCGCTCGGTCAAGCAGCACGGATGGCGCTCGGTGATGATCAATTATAATCCCGAGACCGTATCCACGGACTATGATATGTGCGACCGTCTGTACTTTGACGAATTGACCTTCGAGCGCGTAATGGATATTATAGACCTCGAGCAGCCGCACGGCGTCATCCTAAGTGTCGGCGGACAGATACCCAACAACTTGGCTACGCGCTTGGACGGACAGGGTGTCAAAATACTTGGCACTCAGGCACGGGACATTGACAATGCCGAAGACCGGCACAAATTCTCGGCAATGCTTGACAGCCTCGGCATAGACCAACCGCGATGGCGAGAGCTGACGGATATGGGGTCCATCAATTCGTTTATAGACGAAGTCGGTTTTCCGGTATTGGTGCGTCCCAGCTATGTACTCAGCGGTGCGGCTATGAACGTGTGCTCAAACAACGACGAACTGATGCGCTTCCTGCGCCTGGCTGCCGACGTCAGCAAGGAACACCCGGTGGTGGTGACGCGGTTTATACAGAACGCCAAGGAGATAGAAATGGATGCCGTGGCTCGCGACGGTGAAATTATAGTATACGCCATCAGCGAACATATCGAATTTGCCGGAGTGCACTCGGGCGATGCCACCATACAATTTCCGCCGCAAAAGATATACGTTGAGACAGTGCGACGTATCAAGAAAGTGTCGCAGCAGATAGCCCGCGCCCTGCACATTACCGGACCTTTCAATATTCAATATCTTGCCAAGAACAACGACATCAAAGTCATCGAGTGCAACCTTAGAGCCTCGCGCTCCTTCCCCTTTGTGTCCAAGGTCCTGAAAATAAACTTCATAGACCTGGCTACGCAAGCTATGCTCGGGCTTGATGTCCAACGTCCGGCCAAGAGCGCCTTCGACCTGGATTACGTAGGCATCAAAGCATCGCAATTCTCGTTTTCGCGTCTGCAAGGAGCCGACCCGGTACTTGGCGTGGATATGTCTTCGACCGGCGAAGTGGGTTGTCTCGGTGATGATACGGGCGAGGCGCTGCTTGCGGCGATGATAAGCGTGGGGCAGCGAGTTCCGCGACACTCGGTGCTGCTCAGCACTGGAACGCCGCGTCAAAAAGCCGATATGTTGGAGTCGGCCCATACGCTTCATTCACACGGATTTACCATCTACGCCACCGGCGGCACACATGCCTTCCTCAACGACAACGGTATTCCGGCTATACGCGTCTACTGGCCTTCGCAGCCCGATATGCATCCCCAGGCGCTCGACCTGCTGCACGACCACAAGATAGATATGGTGGTCAATATACCCAAGAACCTGACCACCACCGAGCTCAGCAACGGCTACAAGATACGCCGCGCCGCCGTAGACCTCAACGTTCCCTTGATCACGAATGCCCGCTTGGCCGCGGCGTACATCAACGCCTTCACTACTATTTCGATAGACGATATCGAAATCAAGAGCTGGGACGAATATTGATGCCGGAAAGGGGCGGACATTTCGCTTTAAGGTCGGGCGGACATTTCGCTGTAAGGCAAGGTGGACATTTAGCTTTAAGGCCGGAAGGATCGCTGTAACAATATTGTGGGCGTAATTTGCTGTACAGTCGGTTGCACCGACCGGAAGTGATTTTGAGGCTGTTGTAGATGCACTCCAGGACCTAAAAATGTCGTGATATGAACAGTCTCCGCCGCCTGTCAGACAATTCGATACGGCTGATTTAGGCCCTATTGAGAAAGAAAATGCGTAATTTGTGCGAAAGCGCGGATGTCATTCTGTATTGCCGGCGCTTGTTCAACGGGCGTACGCAGTAGGTAGAGTGTAGCATTTTGTAAGGCGGTGATGTGCTGATACTTGCCGTGCCGCTTTTTTTTGTTGCAAAAACTTTGATTGTTATAAATTAAACGCTAACTTTGTCGGAACTAAATGCAATAGGATAATAAAAACAATAAACGAATTGCTTATGAAAAAAACATTACTCACATTTATTGCTGTACTGGCAACGCTGTTGCCGATTACGGCATCGGCGGCCGTGTCCACGTGGTCTTTTGAGTGGAACACGTCCAAGTCCAATGGAGGCCAAGGCTTCTATAACTTTGGCAGCAAGGCTGTCGAACAAGAGTTTTACACTACCGAACTTAACGGTTTGCAGTGGAAAGCCACAGCCGAGGGCACTTATATATATGCCTATACGTCATCCTATGGTCAGTACATAGGCTCGGCGGACAAACCCCCGGTAAAAGCCACCTTATCTACGAGCGATCTCGCTGGCGTCATCAAGGCCGTGAGAGTTTCGGCTCGCGTACAGAAAGCCGGAATGGCAGGCGACGTATCGGTGAAAGTCAACGGTAAAAACTATCTCAACGGAACCAATGCGACGGTCGCTCTTACCGAAAAAATCGCCGAATACGAGTTCAAGATTGCAGATGCCGAGGCGCAGGAAGGCACCATTGAAATATTATTCAATCAAACCGGTGACACCAAAGGCCCTCTGTATGTGAAGAAAGTCGAAATAGATTACGAGACAATCCAATCGTCCGTGCCCGCTCCGACATTCTCCGTAGCAGCCGGCACTTACGACGAAGCACAGACGGTATCTTTGGCCGTTTCGGGCCTTGATGCCGGAACATACACCGTATATTATACTACCGACGGCAGCAATCCCAAGCTGGAAGACGGCACACGCAAGGCTTACACCGAGCCCATAGCCATAGCCGAGACTGCTACGGTGAAAGCCGTCACGCTTGCCGGCACGGAGTATAGCGATGTGGTAGAGGCCAAATACGTCATCCGCAAAGACCCGCAGATACGTTTCAACGAAGCCAAGATTTCGCTCATCACCGGCGAGGAAGGATATGCCGACTTGCTCAATCCGAACAAGGTGTCGTCCATCAAGTACTCCTCATCTGCACCTATGGTGTGCTCCGTAGACAGCAAGGGTACGCTCTATACATCCTATGTCAAGGAAGATACCGACGTAACCATCACCGCCAAATTCGAGGGCGATGCCAACTACTATCCCGCATCGGCGTCTATGACCGTCACCGTGGTGGCCAAGACCCCGCTCAAAGAGCCGGTAGTGACCCCGTTAGGCGGCAAATTCAATGATGCTGTAGATGTGAAAATAACCACCGACGATGAGAATGCCGTCACCATTTGGTACTCGACCACAGCCAAGAGCGCCGAGGAATTCGAGGAAAGCGATTACACCCAAAGCACCGTAGTCGAGGGTAAAGAAGCCACAGTGACTTTGGACAAATCATGCACCCTATATGTGATGACACGCGGATACAATGTCAACAGCCCCGTGGTAACGGCCAAATTTGACATCACCCTTCCGCTCAAGGCCGATTTCACCACCGACCGCGCCGTAGTGGCCGACTATGACCAAGAATTTGACTCGGCCGAAGGTATGACCGACTGGACCGTAGGAAAAGGCTGGGGTCTGTCCGATAAGGGCTTCAAAAGCATCAAGAGCGATGACAAGACCTCGATAGCCATCGATTACAACTACGCTTCTACCGGCTCGTCCGTGCTCAAAAGTCCGGCTATAGATATCAAGGAAGGCAGCAAAGTCGAGTTCTACGCATACTTTGCACCCAACTTCCTGATTTACGGCAAATGGACATTCACCGTCACCGATGTTGATAGCGGCGAAACCGCAACGTTGCTGAACGCCTTTAACTGGGCACAGGAGACTGCATACAACACCACGACATGGAACAAATTCGAATTTGACCTCTCCAAATATGCCGGCAAGAAAGTGTCTTTCGCCTTTGACTATCCCTTCGGCGGCGAGAGCCTGGCCGTTGACGGCTTCCGTGTCGTACGCGAAGACGCTTCAGCCTCCGAGGCGCTGCATATCTTCGAGGGCGAAAGCATAGCCTTCAAGAGCATCACTCAGGGCGAGCCCGAGAGCCTGACTTGGTCGTTCCCCGGCGCCGAAGTCGAGACTTCGACCGAAGCCAATCCCGTAGTGACTTACAATAAAGCCGGTACATACGATGTGACCCTTACGGCCACTCGCGGCTCCGAGACTGTAAAGGCCGAGCGCAAAGGCTTCGTAGTTGTTTCGCAGAAAGCTCCGACAGCACTCATCGGTCTGCCCGAGGAGGGCTACGAATCACCCTTCGTCGGCGTATTCCTGCCGCTCCACGTTCCCGTAACCTTCCGTGACCTCTCGCAAGGTCATCCCACCGAATGGAAATGGGTATTCCAAAATGCAAACAAAGAAACCAGCACCGAGCAAAATCCAACAGTAACATTTGTCAAAAAAGGCACTGTCAGCGTTGGCCTTACCGCCAAGAATGATGCCGGACAAGCCAATGATATTCTGCAATATGCAATACAGGCCGGTGGTGCCCAGTATGTCTGGAACATCAGCAGCGAAGAAAACTCCAAGCTCGAAAAAGTCGAGCTCGGATGGTATGGCAATTATGCCGGTACCAATTGGCTGGATATAGACAAATTTGCCGAGAAGTACAAAGCCACACTTGAGACTGCATCCATAGACAGCGTTGCCGTATACTTTGCTTCGGTAGCCACCATCGCTCCCGAGACGCTTATACCTTTGACCATCAACGCTGTAGGTGATGATGGTGCTCCCGGTGCCGTACTGGCTTCTACTGCAGTCAAAGCCGGTGACCTCAAGTACGATGACAATGACTATTTGGCAACCATCTTCCGCTTCGGCAATACCGTAAAGATCGAGAAAGGTTCCGAATTCTTCGTGACCGTAGGTCCGTTCCCCAACGGCACGATGGAGACTTCGCCTTACACCTCGGATGATATAGCCATATTCTGCCACCGTCGTGCTGTCGGCCAGAAGAATACGGCATGGAACTATACGGCTGTATATGATGAGAATAATAAGCCTACCGGCGAGTACAAATGGTATGCAAATACCGACGACCCCGTGTCTATGGCTATTTCGCCGGTCATCGATTACGAGAAATATGACGCAGTACAAGACGTGCGCTACGACGAAGCCGGCACCTCTGCAACGCTCGTTGGCATATACACCATCGAAGGTATTCGCGTGACCAAGACCATGCCCGGAAACATCTATATCTACAAATATTCCGATGGCACGGGACGCAAGGTCCTCGTTAAATAAGAAAAGGTATTAGGTCATTTTTTTAATGTCATTATGGGGCATTTTCTCGTGAGAGGGAATGCCCCTTTTTGTGCTCTGATGTATGTATGCTTGTTTATTAGGACTGTTATACGGCGGTAATCCGCCGATGTATGCAAATCGCTGATTATTAGCGATAGAACTGACTTTAATGATTTTTTAACGCTTTACGGCGATGTCACGTTGTCCAAAAGCATTAATTTTAAGCGACTTTGCAGTCTCGCAGATACAGACAGCCTAAGCCTGTTAATGCGCCGCGAAATATACCAACTATCATAGAACATCTTAATATAACATTCACATTATGAGATTTTTTGCTAAATCATTGGGCGCTGTTGCTTTGGCGATATTGACCGCTTTCGGAGCATCGGCATACCGTTATGAGTACAAGACCGTACCCAACGACCCGGCCAAGACGCTGATGTACACGCTGCCTAACGGCTTGCGCCTGTACATGTCTATCAATAAAGACGAGCCGCGTATCCAAACCTATATCCCCGTGCGCGTTGGCGGCAAAAACGACCCCGCCGAGACCACCGGCTTGGCGCACTACTTCGAGCACCTGATGTTCAAAGGTACACCCAATTACGGTACTTCTGACTACAAGGCCGAGAAACCGCTGTTAGACCAAATCGAGAACCTTTTTGAGGTCTATCGTCAGACCACGGACAGCGCCGAACGCGCCGCCATCTATCATCAGATAGACTCGGTAAGCTACAAAGCATCCCTCATCGCCATTCCCAACGAGTACGACAAACTTATGGCGACCATCGGCGCCAAGGGCACCAATGCGTATACATCTCAGGACGTCACATGCTATGTAGAGGATATACCCTCCAATCAGATAGACAACTGGGCACGTATCCAGGCCGACCGTTTTATCCGGCCCGTGCTTCGCGGATTCCATACCGAGTTGGAGACCATCTACGAGGAAAAGAATATGTCCCTCACCGATGACGGACGCAAGGCCGTAGAGGCAATGTTCTCGGCTATATTCCCTCATCATCCCTACGGCACTCAGACGGTCCTGGGTACGCAGGAACACCTCAAGAATCCCTCGATAACCAATGTCAAGAAGTATCACGATGTATGGTATGTACCCAATAATATGGCCATAATCGCAGTCGGAGACTTCGACCCGGACAATTTTGTGGACATCGTCACCAAATACTTCGGCGTGATGAAACCCAACGAGTCGCTGCCGACGCTGACCGTGACTCCCGAGGTACCCATCACCACACCTATCATCAAAGAAGTCAAAGGCCTCGAAGCCGAATCAATCTATCTTGCATGGCGCCTGCCCGCAGCCAAGGATAAGGACATGATGATACTCAACGTCTTGGCCGAAGTACTGCAAAACGGCAAGTCCGGTCTTATAGACCGCGACATCACCCAGCGTCAGGCCGCATTGGGCGCCGGCATATTCCTATATACCTTGGCCGACCAAAGTGTGCTTATAGGCATAGGCCAACCCAAGGAAGGACAGTCCTTGGACGAGGTGCGCACGCTGCTGGTGAACGAAGTAGAGAAACTCTGCAAAGGCGATTTTGACGCCGACCTCATCAAGGCAGTGGTAAACAACTACAAACTGGCCTTACAAAACCAGCTTGAAGAGCGCGAATCCCATGCAGATATGTACGTAGACGCTTTTGTCAACGGTGAAGACTGGGCAGATGTCGTCAGCGACATCGAGCGTCTGAACAATATCACCAAGGAAGACATCGTACGTGTGGCCAATCGCTACCTCGGAACATCCAATTACGTGGCTATATACAAACGTCAAGGCAACGATGACAGCGTCCTCAAGATAGCCAAGCCGCCCATCACGCCCATCGCCACCAACCGCGATGCCGCCAGCGACTTCCTGCGCCAAGTGCAGGCTTCGACGGTTGCTCCCATCGAGCCTCGATTTGTCAACTTCAAGAAAGACCTTACCATTGCCAAGACCAAGAAGGGCGGTCTCGAAGTGATGTACAGCCAAAATAAGACCAACGACATCTTTACCCTGACTTTTGTCTACGAATATGGCACATACGCCGATAAAGCTTTGGCACGAGCCGCTTCCTATCTGGGACTGCTCGGTACCAAGGATCGTACCGTAGCCCAAATCAAGAACGACTTCTACAGCTTGGCATGCTCGTACAGCATCTATCCCACCGACCGGCGCACCTACGTCACTCTGTCGGGCCTGAGCGAAAATATGGACAAAGCCCTGCGCCTGTACGAGACTCTCGTGGCCGAAGCCGTCTCCGATACCGCCGTTTGGAACACCCTGGTGGAACGCTCCATCAAGGGTATGAACGATGATAAGACCGACCAGCGCACCAATTTCAGTCGTCTGAGTACGTACGCCGCTTATGCGGGCAAAGACGCCAATCCGTACTTCGCGACACTGTATACGCCCGAGCAGCTGCGTGCCCTCAATCCCGAGGACGTACTGGCCTCTCTGCGCGCCCTGTCCACACACAAGCATCGCATCATATACTATGGTCCGAAGACTTTGAAGCAAGCATTGGCTTCGATCAACGACAACCATAGCATACCGGCGCGTTTTGCCGACGTTCCCGCATCTCCCGACTATAATATGCCCGTGCCCGCCGAGACCACGATATACATCGCACCTTATGATGCCAAGCAGGTATATATGTCTATGGTCAACAATCGAGGCGAATTGTACGACCCGGCACGTCAACCCATTAATACGGTATACAATGAATACTTCGGCGGCGGAATGAACTCCATCGTATTCCAGGAGATGCGCGAAAGCCGCTCTCTGGCTTATAGTGCCTCGGCATATATGGCCACGCCCGGCCGTGCAGGACGTCCCTACACATATCGCGCCTTCATTGCCACCCAGAACGACAAACTGATAGACGCCATCAAGGCCTTTGATCAGATTATCAACGATATGCCTCAAAGCGAGGATGCCCTTCGCCTGGCTAAGGACGGTCTCGACAGCCGTCTGCGCACTACGCGTACCATCAAGGACCGTATTGCTTGGGCATGGATAGGCGCCCAAGACCACGGCATCGATTACGATATGGATGCCAAGACTTTTGCCGCGCTGCCGTCCATATCTATGGCCGATGTCATTGCCTACCAGCAACAGCACGTCAAAGGCAATGTATACAGCTATGCCATCTTGGGCAAAGTTGAAGACCTCGACTTGGAAGCCCTGCGCCGTATAGGCAAGGTTGTCATCCTGACCACTGAAGAGATATTCGGATATTGATGTCCGGCTAAGGATACATTCAAATAGGGCCGCTCCTGCATCGGGAGCGGCCCTATTTTTCAATGTGGAATGTTGAATGTTGAATGAGCTGCGCCGGTCATGTCCGGCGGAGAACATAGAGGTTTCGAGGATGCCGAGAATGGTACGTAGCATAAGTTGGTCAATCTGCATTACTACTTCCCTGAATTGCCATTTTTTTTGATTCGGTGAAAAAAGCGGGGACAATTGTTGGCGCTGTACTCTAAAAAGGCTAACTTTGCATTTCCTAAGAGAAACAGCCTTGAAAATTAAACACAAAAACCTATATGATATTTTCCCAAAGCATAGCTACAAGAATTTTGACCATAATGGCGCTTATGGCAGCGCCCGTGGCCGCACAAGCCGCCGAAGTCGTATACCGCATCGTAGAATTCAATAAATCCACCGCCGAGTATATCCTCGCACCCTGTGGCGCGATTCCGGCCAATTCGTCCGTGTATTTCGAGAACGAGTACGGCGCCACTATCGGCAACCGCTACAATCAGATACCCAATAAGCGCAAAGCCGTCCTATACTTGGACGGATGGCAGGGCTGCACTATCAAGAGTATCACCCTGAGCCTATGCTCTAATAATTCGACCGGACAAGCCGGCCTGATACTTAAAGACGGCGACACACAGCTATACAAGCTCAATCCCGCCGATTTGGCCTCCGACACTTGGTTCGGCCAATGGGTGTCCAAAGACTTGGGCGTGTACGTAGACCTTACCAAAGAGCTATCGGTGCCGGCTCTGGTCAGCGAGGAAGCATCCATTACCGTGCAAGGCGGATATAGCGAAGGCTCGGTATATCTGAATGCCATAGCCATAGAGTATGACGAAGCTCCGGGCATGACATTGGAATCGCCTTTAGGCTGGAATTACGAGAAATTGGGCAAGAAAAGTACCATCAACGAAGGCGACAAAGTGATGATATATCGCAACGGATTTGCCGCCGGCGATATAGATGGTATGGAAACCTCGCATTACCTGGATGCCGTGGCAGTTGCTTCGACCATAAATGTCACCGAACGCGAAGTGTTGTGCTTCATCTTGGGCAAGGGCGACGATGCCGGGTTGTGGACGCTCACCGACCAATACGGACGCCGCCTCGGCGCTACGGCCAAGCAATCTTTGGCTTGGAACGAAGGTTCGACACAATGGTCCATAAAGCCGGGTAGTGACGGCACCACCATCACCAACGCCACTGCCGATTACGGCACACTGCGCTTCAATGCTCCCGCCGGCGCGTATGCACGCTTTAATGCATATACGTCCACGTCGCTGCCGCTGCCCTACCTCTATCTCCGTAAGGATCAAAACCAACCCGTGGCGGTGCGTACGGTGACCATAGCCGGGGACGCCGATTTGACCGCCGATCTTGCTTCGGTCAAATTCATCGCTTTGCGTGCTTCAGTGTCGCCCTCCACAGCTACCGACCAACGCATAGCGTGGACATCCGGTGATGAGTCTGTGGCAAAAGTCAACGGCGGATACGTAACGCTTGTCGGTGTAGGCAAGACTATCATTACGGCCACATCGCATGACGGCGCGGCGCAGGCTTCTGTCACACTTACCGTCACCGACTCCGGCGGCGTCAACGACATCAAAGCCGACCGCGGCCACGGCACCTACAAAATCATAGAAAACGGACGCATCATTATTGTAACTCCGGATAATGCTCGATATGGCATCGATGGGCTTAGAATTGCCACAGCGAAGATGTAATTATCTAATATATACGGGATAATCAGTTTTCTGAAGGTATCCGAATTACTCGCGGCGGACACGACGACTCGTGATCCGCCGCGAGTGCTTAAAGATGTGTACGACAAATGCCCGTGCGATGATATATTTGGCAAAACGATTATCCGTCAGGCATCATCGGTGAAAAGTATATTTGTGTAATGGTTTTTCTGATTTAATAATCTTTAACAGAAAAATGTACAAATAAAAGGTGTTTTGAGTACGTCACATCAAAATAATGGCTAAATTTGCCGTGGTGAACATTGACTTTGATTGACAATTGACACTTTGGGAATGAGCACTGTGGCAATATGGGAGCTACATGCCGACCCGTATATCAAAAAGCAAGTCAATAAGCGGCGAGTATGCCGCAGACAACCGTAAAGAGAGACTTTTAATAGACAAAACATATATTACCTATTTACCTAAATCAGTATTTAGTTATGGATATTAATAAAATCATGCTTGACCTGGAAGCTAAGCACCCGGGCGAGAAAGAGTATCTCCAGGCAGTGAAGGAAGTCCTCATGTCTGTCGAAGAGGTCTACAACCAGCACCCCGAATTCGAGCGCAACAAAATCGTAGAGCGCATGGTCGAGCCTGACCGCATCTTCACCTTCCGCGTCACTTGGATTGACGACAAGGGTGAAATCCAGAACAACATAGGCTACCGCGTACAATTCAACAACGCCATAGGCCCGTACAAAGGCGGTATCCGTTTCCATGCATCTGTCAACCTGTCCATCCTCAAGTTCCTCGGCTTCGAGCAGACCTTCAAAAATGCTCTGACCACTCTGCCTATGGGCGGTGGCAAGGGCGGTAGCGACTTCTCGCCCCGTGGCAAGAGCGACCGCGAAATCATGCGTTTCTGCCAGGCCTTCATCCTTGAACTTTGGAAGAACCTCGGTCCCGACCAGGACGTACCTGCCGGCGATATAGGCGTAGGCGGACGCGAAGTCGGCTATATGTACGGTATGTACAAAAAACTGTCCAACCAATGCACCGGTACCTTCACGGGCAAGGGTATGACCTTCGGCGGCAGCCGCATACGTCCCGAAGCTACCGGTTTCGGCGCTCTCTACTTTGTGCAGAGCATCCTGCGCGAGAAGAAAGACGAAATCAAGGGCAAGACGGTTGCTATCAGCGGCTTCGGCAACGTGGCTTGGGGCGCTGCCCTCAAGGCTACCGAACTGGGTGCTAAGGTCGTAACCATCTCCGGTCCTGACGGATATATCTATGATCCCGCCGGTCTGAATGCCGAGAAAATTGACTATATGCTCGAACTTCGCGCTTCAGGCAACGATGTTGTCGCTCCGTATGCAGACAAATTCCCCGGCTCGACATTCTATGCAGGCCGCAAACCTTGGGAGCAGAAGGTGGACATCGCACTGCCTTGCGCCACACAAAACGAGCTCAACGGCAACGATGCCAAGCAGCTTATCGACAATAAGGTAGAGCTTGTAGCAGAGGTGTCCAATATGGGCTGCACCCCCGAAGCTATCGATGCATTCATAGCCGCACGCATCACCTATGCACCCGGTAAGGCTGTCAACGCCGGAGGTGTAGCTACTTCCGGTCTGGAAATGTGCCAGAACGCCGGCCACATCCAGTGGAGCGCCGAAGATGTCGACAAGAAGCTTCACGAAATCATGCGCAACATCCACGAGCAGTGCGTCAAGTATGGCACACAGCCCGACGGATATATCAACTACATGAAGGGCGCCAACATCGCCGGTTTCATGAAGGTGGCCGAGGCTATGATGGGCCAGGGCATCTATTGATGATGATCGTCCAAGTAGCTTGCTGTTAATAAAATAGCACTATCTTTTATAACTTTAAGATGCCTTTCCGGGCATCCTGATTATGGGGACTTCGGAGTGATCCGCAGTCCCCGTTTTTTTTGTGCGCGCGTCCATTATACCGAGTGTAGTTCGATAGTATATGGTTCTCAAAAATACCGTAAATGTCGTTTCGGCCTTTGTGCTATCCTGCATTTTCATTATCTTTGCGAAAAATATAAATTTAAGACAGATTGAGACGCTATCAGATTTAAATCATTAATAAAGAACCGAGTTAATATGAGAACCATTAAATATCTGTTTCTACTTTTTTGCGTGTGTATACCGGTATTGTCCACGGCTCAGGACTATGAAGTAGACTGTCTTGTAGCACCTGAAGTTAAGGCCGTTCAGATGGACAAGCCCACAGATTATGACGGAACACGCACAGTACTATACTTTCGTAACGGAACGCATTTGAAAGTGGTAGGGCGTAAGGTCGTCGGAACAACCGGCAATGAGGCTTCGCATCTCGGTGGAACGGGAGATACAACTGATGTAAGGCAAATTAAGGCCGTAATCGAATACGAAGGTGCGAATTATCTTGTCGAAGCTCGTTGGCTGAGATTTTCGGACCGAAACTCGGAGGCCGCGTCTGATATTTTTGCGTCAGACAATTTCAGGCCTCGTCCACAGTTGGAAGTCTGGCCTGATCTGCCGCGTCTGGATATACACTCGGAAGGCACGCGTATGCTCTATGGCCCGGTTCTGCCGATAATGGCGTTGGTGCTGATGTTGGTGGCCGTATGGCTGGTACTGCGCACTCGGTTTGTATTGTTATCCGTCCTGCCGTTTGTCGCTTCTACGGCAATAATGATTTATATGGCGGTGATGTTAGACTGGGATGCGCTGTGGTGGTGTAATCCCGACTATGTAGGATTGGGCAAAGCGATTTTGGGAATTCTTCCGGTGGCATTGTTTATGGTGCTGACATTCTGCTACTTCTTCTGTGTGACGGCTTTTGCCAAAGGCTCGTTCGTAGTCTGGCCCATTATAGTAGGCTATCTGGCGCAATGGCCGATGATGATGCTGTCTTCGGTGCTTATCGGGAGTGTATGGCCGGCTTTTGTCGTGTGCTATGGAGTTCCGATGCTTATCAACGGATTACGCTCGCGTTTGTATGGCGTCATAATGACGATAGCCGGTATTATAGCGCTTTACACATTTGTTGTCTCGTTGGCCGTAACCATACAGATTTCGCTGTGGATATTGATGGCTATGGCTATTGCTTTCCCTGTGGTGAGTCTGATAGTTTTCAGTCTCTTCGGCAAGTATGTCAAGGCCGGGAAACAGAAGTGGGTATGGCGAGACGGCCGCGCTCAATACGTGTACCATTCGCATCCTACCGACCGTTCGGTATAGTCGGTCATAAACTGATAGGCGTTTTAATATTTGTCGGTCTCTGTTTTTTGTGTACTTTTGCAGAAAAACATAGCATAATGAATAGACTATTTACATCCGTTATCGTAACCATCTGTGCTATAGTATGCGCTTTTGCTGAAGATGGAATGCGCTCAATGACTTTGCAGCCTACGCTCCTGCAAAATCTGTCAATTATTGATTACAAAGAGGCTGGTACGGCACAATTCGAGGGTACGATATATTGCAAATCCCGGAGGCGTATCGAATCAAGCAACATTGAGCCGAAAGCTTTCTCCGTTAAGACCGATCGTGCCGGGCAACTTGCCGAGCTTCTCGGGGCTGATATCAATCTTATTGACGAACTTCATGTGGAAGGCCCTATCAATAGCAAGGATTTCAATACGTTATGGAGCAGCTCTTTTCACGGAAAGCTGAAGGTCATAGATCTCGGCAAGGCTTTCGTTGAGAACAACATTATACCGGACCACGCGTTTTTCCACACGAATGAGCAGGTGGACTGGGAAACACTTACTATAACCACAATTTGGCTTGAGAAACTAGTATTACCCGAAGATATAACCGAGATAGGGGAGTTAGCTTTTGCTTATGCTACGTCATTGTCCGAAATCAATTTTCCGGCGTCGTTGCGAGTAATAGGAGAGGCCGCATTCACTGACTGCATTAAACTCACGTCCGACAAGCTGAAATTCGGGGACAACCTTGAGAAAATCGGCAGTCAGGCATTCTATCAGTGCTTGGGGCTGACTGACGCTATACACTTGCCCGAATCAATAAAGAGTATCTATGATGGCGCTTTTTATCACTGTAAAATCACAGATATAAATTTACCGGCATCGCTCGAATATCTTGGAGATATGGCTTTCGCCGGGTCGAAACTCCAAAAGGTTATACTCCCGGACGACTGCTATCTTGATGCGTACGGAGGCCAGTTTTATAACAGCTTTGATTTGACCGAGGTTCACTTGCCGGATAATCTTGCGTTTGTGCCATCACAAGTCGTAGGCGGATGCACTTCGCTAAAGACTATAAATGTGCCGCAGAAGGCGGTTGTCATCGGCGAATTTGCATTCGACAATACGGAAATCGAACACATTGATTTGCCGCCTACTGTCACTACGATCGAGCAGGATGCATTTCAGTCCTGCAATCAATTGAAGACTATTGTGCTACCTCCATCTCTGTCAAAAATCGGCAATAACGTATTCAATCTTTGCTACGGCTTGCAGAGTATCTATTGTATGGCTGAGCAGCCGCCGGTGTGCACCAAAGGATTGTATGACGAGAGCAATCCTTTCACTTCGCTTGATACAACAATGCCGGTGTACATTCCGGTAGGGTCTCGCGAAAAATACCTTTCGGCATCGGGTTGGAACTATTTCTCCAATTTTATCGAAACCGCTGACTTCCCATATGGCGGAATCGAAGATGTGACTATTGACCAAAAAGAGCAGGATGGCACTACATACGACTTGTTCGGAAGAAAGGTTAAGACCCTTGTTCCCGGGACCATTTACGTGCGGCATGGCAGGAAATTTATCCAAAAGTGATGGGCGAATACCACTATTGCAGCATATGGATGGTAGCATTAAGTCCGTGTGTCTGAGGAGGCGTTGATTCCGGCATAAGGCTACATCTAATATTGTTATACGCTGAATCGTGGCGTCTTTTACGAACTAATAAACAGCCCCTGTAGCGGATGTTCCGTTGCAGGGGCTGTTATTGGTGTCTGATGTATATGTGACTTATGCCGTCTGCATATATGAGCGTATGCGCGTGCGCAAGTCAGTGTCGTGCTTCTTAGTCGCCTTCGAGGTCTACGGGAACGGCTACAATGCGGTAGTTGTGGCCGCGGACAAAGTTGAGTATTTCTTCGCGTACGGTGCAGGGCTCGATGTCGTTTTCGATGCGTCGCAGGGCGTTGAATACCGAAGTCTGGGTCTGGTATATATGTCGGTATGCCTTGGCTGCATTGTCAATGTCTTCGGCGGAGAAGTCTCCACGGGCGGACATGACTTTGGCGTTGACGCCGTAGTATACGGCGGGGTTGTGTGCCAGGATGATGTAGGGGGGCACGTTACCGCTGACACGGCAGCCGCCTTTGATGAATACCCATTTGCCGATATTGGAGTTTTCGTGTACGATGGCGCAGGACGAGAGTATGGCGCAGGTGTCGATGGTGACGTTTCCGGCCACTTTGACGCCGTTGCCCAGCACGCAGGGGCCTAAGATGTTGCTGTCGTGTCCGATGTGAGTCTCGGCCATAATGAAGCACCCGTTGCCTATACGTGTGCCGCCTTCTTCGGCGATGCCGCGGTTGATGATGACTTGTTCGCGGATGATATTGTTGTCGCCTATGTAGCAGTAAGTTTTTTGGCCCTTCCAACGAAAGTCTTGGGGGTCGGCGCCGATGATGGCACCTTGGTAGACTTTGTTGTTTTTGCCCATGCGAGTACCGCGGATGATGCTTGCATAAGGCATAATGGTGCATCCGTCGCCGATGACAACGTCTTCGTCGATGTACGCAAAGGGATGGATGGTGACGCCTTCGCCTATTTTGGCGTTGGGGTCTACGTGTGCTAATGGACTGATCATTCTTTTAGCTGTGTTTTTGTTGGACTTATAAGGTGGGGTTGATGTATCAACGTCCGCCGCCGAGGCTTTGGTATAGGTTGATTATGGCTTGGTCGCGTGCCAATCGGCATGATACTTGGTTAAGTTGGGCCGAGAGGAGGCTTTGTTGGGCGGTAAGTACTTCGAGGTATGTGCCGTTGGCGTATATCATCAGGTCGTTTGTGTACTCTACGGCTTTTTCGAGGTCGGCGCTCTGAGTTTCGAATATGACGGCTCGTTGTCCGGCGGTATTGTATGCGCTCATAGCGTTGGACACTTCGGAGGCAGCGCTCAGCAGGGTGTGCTCGAAGCTGTTGAGCGCTTGAGTCTGCTGAGCCTTGGCAGCTTGAAGACGTGCGATGTTTTGTCCGCGGGCAAATAGTGGTGCGGTCAGCGTCCCGGCCAGATTGTAGAACCATTCGCCGGGGTTCTTGATAAGTGTTCCCAACTGGTTGGTAAATCCGCCGGTGAAGCTGATGGAAAGACTTGGATAGAATGCGGCACGTGCACTTGCTGTGGTGTAGTATGCGGCTGCCAGCGAGCGCTCGGCTGCGGTTACATCGGGGCGCATGGCCAGGTAGGACATGGGCACGCCTTGCATTATCGGGGCGGGGATGTCGAGGGTGGCATCGGCGCTGACTTCCCAGTGCGTGGGCATAGTCTCGAGGAGAAGGCTCATAGCGTTGTCCAGATTGAGGCGGGTGTCTTCGAGTGTGGCGATCTGGGCCAATACGCTTTGGAGGTTGGCGTTGGCTTGTACGACGCCGGCTTCGGTCATTCCGGATTTGCCGGCATCTTTGAGGTCGCGCATTACTTGGACGCTTTCGCCCCAAAGTTTGGCTGTATTACGTACCACTTTGAGTTGTGCCTCGACGGCGGCCATAGAGTAGTATGTATTGGCTACGGTGGCGATGAGCTGTGAGCGTACGGCCTGGGCGTAAGCCTCACTTTGCTCTACGGCCACGGCGGCGCCGCGTTTGCTGTTGAGTAGTTTGCCAAAGAGGTCAACTTCCCAGGATACTACTGCCGGTATTTGGTAGCCCCAAGATAGGGAGCTGCCTGCAACCGAGCTGCCGGAGCCGGTGGGTGCAAGTGTTACGGAGGGTAGGTATGCCAGTTTGGCGCCGCGCAGTTGAGCCTGAGCGATGTCGATGTTGAGGCGTGCATTGGCCAAAGTGGTGCTCGAAGCCAGGGCTCGATCTATGAGGTCGGCCAGTACCGGATCGGTGAAGACTTCTTCCCACAGCAGGTTGCCCAGGGCTGTACTATCTACGCTGTTTTGACGAGCCTTTACGTATTCGGCCGTAAGGGGCGTATTTTCGGGCGTTTGGTATTTTTTGTAGATGCCGCAGGAGGTGGCCGCCACGGCCAAGGTGGCGGCTACCAGTGTTGCGGTGATTATGTTTTGTTTCATTTTATATCGTGTGAGGTGTTAGTTCTCGGGTGTGAATTGCTCTATTTCGCTTTCGATTGTGCCTCCGGGTTCGGCGTTATCCCAGTGCATAGGCGTAATCTTCTCTTGAATTTTCTGGAATGCGACGAATAGGGCGGGCACGATGAATATCTGGAGGATCATACCGATGAGCATACCGCCTACGGCACCTACACCGAGGGCGTTGTTGCCGTTGGCGCCTACGCCGGTGGAGAACATCAGAGGCAGCAGGCCGATGATGAGTGCCAGAGAGGTCATCAAGATAGGACGCAAACGAGCACCGGCACCGGCGATGGCGGCGTTGAGTATGGACATACCGGTTTTGCGGCGGTCGAGGGCGAACTCGACGATGAGGATGGCGTTCTTAGCCAGCAGACCGATGAGCATGATAAGTGCAATCTGCAGGTAGATGTTGTTGCTGACGTCAAATATCAGTGCGAATATGAACGAGCCCATGAGTCCGAAAGGAATGGAGAGGATTACGGCCCAGGGAAGGATGTAGCTTTCGTACTGTGCCGAGAGCAGCAGGTATACGAAGAGCAGACAGAGGGCAAAGATGATGGCAGTTGCGCTTCCCGAGCTTTGGGCTTCTTCGCGTGTCATACCGGCGTATTCGTATCCGTATCCCTGTGGTAGGGTTTGAGCGGCTACACGCTGGATTGCAGCGATAGCATCACCCGATGAGTATCCGGTGTTGGGCTGGCCGGTGACGCTGATGGAGTTGAACATATTGAAGCGGTTGAGCAAGTCGGGTGCGTAGACGCGCTTGAGGGCGACGAAGTTGGTGATGGGCGCCATTTCGCCTGTTTCGCCTCGCACCTTGACGGCGTTGAGTGTCTCGGGAGAGATACGTGCCGAGGGTTCGGCTTGCATCATTACGCGGTAGATTTTGCCGAAGCTGTTGAAGTTGCTGACGTACATACTGCCGTAGTATCCTTGCAGGGTGCTGAGGATGGTCTTTGGCGAGACGCCGGCTTGTTTGGCCTTAGCTACATCGATGTCCACCTGGTATTGCGGGAAGCTGGGGTTGAAGGTTGTGTAGGCCATTTGGATTTCAGGCTGTTGGTTGAGTTGAGCCAGGAATCCTTGTACAATGTTATAGAATTTGTTGATGTCGCCGCCTGTGCGGTCTTGCATCTTGATTTCGAAGCCGTTGGTGGCGCTGTAGCCCGAGATCATAGGCGGTGCAAAGATGACGATATTGCCGTCTTTGATGACGCTGAGAGCACCGTATAGCTGTTTGAGCACGGCATCCGAACTTTGGGTTTTGCTGTCGCGTTCTTCCCAGTTCTTGAGCTTGATGATGAAGGTGCCGTATGTAGCGCCTTGGCCGGCGAGGAAGCTGTAGCCGTCAATCATCTGGCTTTCGGCTACGGCGGGGTTCTGACGGATGATTTTGTCGGTTTGTTCGAGGACTTCGCCGGTGCGTTCCTGAGACGAACCCGGGGGAAGATTGACCATACAGAAGAGCACGCCTGTGTCTTCATTGGGCACGAGTGCGGTCGGGGTGATGGTCATCAAGTATACGAGGACGGCTACGGTGGCGCCCACGATGCCGAAGGATGTAACCTTGTGGCGGGCGAAGAATGTGGCCGATTTCTTGTAGCGGTTGAGCATGGCGTCATACCCGGTGTTGAAGGCTGTATGGAAGCGGCTTATGAAGCTTTGCTTCTTGCCTTGGTCGCTTTTGTGTGGCTTAAGGAATACGGCGCACAGGGCGGGGGAGAGGGTAAGGGCGTTGACGGCCGAGAAGAAGATGGCTATGGCCATGGTGAGACCGAATTGCTGGTAGAACACACCGGAAGTACCCGAGATGAATGATACGGGGATGAACACGAGCATCATGACCATGGTGATGGATATCAGTGCACCGGAGATTTCGCTCATGGCATCGATGGACGCGCGGCGTGCACTCTTGTACCCGACATCAAGTTTGGCGTGCACGGCCTCGACTACCACTATGGCGTCATCGACTACAATAGCAATGGCCAATACGAGGGCCGAGAGGGTAATCAAGTTGATGGAGAAGCCTATGAGCTTGAGCACGAAGAATGTACCGATCAGAGCCACAGGGATTGCAATGGCGGGAATGATGGTGCTTCGCATGTCTTGCAGGAAGATGTACACCACAATGAATACCAGGAGGAATGCCTCGATGAGGGTTTCGATTACGTGGTCAATGGATGCGTACAGGAAGTCGTTGTTGTTCATCGGCACTGCAACTTCGAGTCCGTCGGGGAGGGATCCTTTGATTGATTCGACGTAGTCGAGGCAATCATTGATGATCTGTGTGGCGTTGGAGCCGGCGGTCTGGAATACGATGGCCATTACCGAGGGGTGTCCGTTGAGCTTGCTGTGGAAGCCGTAAGTGACGCGACCAAGTTCGATGTCGGCTACGTCTTTGAGGCGAAGAACTTCGCCATCGGAGTTGGCGCGTACGACGATGTTCTCGAATTCGGAGGGGTCAACGAGACGTCCACGGTAGCGCATAGTATATTGGAAGGACTGGTTGCCTTGTTCGCCGAAGGCACCGGGCGCGGCCTCGACGTTTTGCTCGGCCATGACTGAGGCTATGTCGGAGGGCATCAGGTTGTACTGAGCCATAACATCGGGCTTGAGCCATATACGCATCGAGTAGTCGGCGCCCATGACCATAACGTCACCCACACCGTTGACACGTTGCAACTGGGGCACGATGTTGATTTTGGCATAGTTCTCGATGAATTCCTCGCTGTATTTGCCGGTGGGATCGTATAGGGCGATGCCTACAAGCATGGATGTCTGACGTTTTTGTGTGGTCACGCCCACCTGTGTCACTTCGGATGGAAGTAGGTTCTGAGCTTTTGATACACGGTTTTGGACGTCCACGGCTGCCATATTGGGGTCAAAGCCCTGGCGGAAGTATACGTTGATGGTGGCCGAACCGGTGTTGGTGGCCGTGGATTCCATATAGGTCATGCCCTCGGCGCCGTTGATGGATTCCTCCAAGGGGGCAATCACGGAGTTGAGCACGGCCTGAGCGTTGGCACCGCTATAGGTGGTGGACACGCTGATGGTAGGGGGTGCGATGTCGGGGTATTGGGTGATAGGTAGGGAGACCATACCGATGACGCCCAAGACGACGATAAATATGGATATAACCGTGGACAAGACCGGTCGGTTGATAAAGCGGTCAAGTTTCATTGTCTTTGTGCTGTTGTGTTATGGTGGTGTTTGTTTTTGAAATGATGCCGACCGAAGATGTGAGGAGCCGTTCGGAATTCCGCGGACGGATGACGTGCCCTCTTCGGTCGGACAGGGCTGTGGCGTTGTTTATTTCTTGGCTGCGCCCTGTTGCTGCATCTGTGCTTCCATGGCTGCTTTTTCTTGAGCGGTCACGGGTTTGATCTTCATGTTTTCGCGTACGGATGTGCCTACGCCTTCGACAACGATACGGTCGCCGGGTTTGAGGCCATCGGTGACTACGTAGTTCTTTCCGTCGTTGAGGTCGAGTACCTTGATTGGGGTGGCTACGGTGCCGTTGGTGTCGTTGACGGTGTATACGTATTTCATATCCTGGATTTCGTAAGTGGCCTTTTGGGGTACCAAGATTACGTTATGGCTGTGTGTGGGTATGACGACGTTGCCGGTGGAGCCGCTGCGGAGCATTCCTTTGGGGTTGTCAAAGAGGGCACGTACTTGTGCGGCACCGGTGGTGTTGTCGATGACGCCGCTGACGGTGGCTACACGTCCTTGTAGGGGGTATACGCTGCCATCGGCCAGCATGAGGCTGACTTTGGGCAGTCGCTCGACGCGATCGTTAAGGCTGTATTCGCCGTTGTCGGTAAGTTTGAGCAGCTCTTTTTCGTTAAGCGAGAAGTATGCGTATACTTGGGAGTTGTCGCTGATGGTGGTCAGAGGCTGAGTTGATGAGGGCGATGCCAGTGAGCCTTCGCGCTGTGGTATTGATCCGACAACGCCGTCCGAGGGGGAGGTGACGATGGTGTACGAGAGGTTTTTCTTGGCGGATACGAGGGCGGCCTGGGCCTGAGCCAGGGAGGCGCGAGCCTGAGCCAGGGCATCGGCGGCGGTCTGCCATTGTGTTTGGCTTATGATGTTTTTCTCGAAAAGCATCTTTTGGTTGCGCTCGTTGGAGGCGGCGGTATTGACGGCTGCTTGTGCGGAGTTGACTGCTGCGTGTGCTTGTTCGACGGCAGCCCTGAATTGTACTTGGTCGATGGTGAAGAGAACTTGGCCTTTGCGTACATGCTGACCTTCGTCAACGTGTACTTTGGTGATAAATCCGGAGACTTGGGGTCGGATGGCGATATCGGTTTTGCCTCGGATGATGGCGGGATAGTAGGTGTTGAGGTCTTCGGATGTTGTGTCTACGGCCTGTACCTCGATGGCCGGAACCTGCTGTGGCATAGCTTGCTGTTTGGAGCATGAGCTTACGGCGGCGGTTAGGATAAAGGCTGCGCCAAGGCCTAAGGCCGTCATGGCGTGCATGTGCTTCTTGTGAGTGTTCATATACATTTTTATAATGTGAGTTTTTGTGTTATCTGCTATTGTGCGGCTGCCGCAGCATCGTTCCATCGTTCGGATGTAAAGTTTTCGCGCACAACAAAAACGGCCGACTCGATAGAATCCGGCAAACCATAGCGCAAAGTTACGAAGATTTGGGCTATAGGCATTAGTCGTTTTATGAAAATATTGACCAATAATGCCCCTAAATTGGAGCATTTTACCACATTTTAGTTGTTTTAACGAATGTGGCGGTGCTTTTGCGCGTGTGAATATATCTATCGGAATATGTCGTATATAGTGTAGTAAGATAAGTTGAGTCGCAGAGTTGGGATGGTAATGAGTATAAAGCGTTGATTTGGATAGTATGGAGGCTTATATGTATGCGTCCGGTCATTTGATGGGTCTGAAGTCATAAGCATCCGGGTCGTAGGTGATGCTGTCACCGGCATATAGCGCAACCAGTGACTCATCGGCTTTGTCGGCGCTGTACATCAAGGCGTGTCCGTCTTCGACGATGATGACGCTGTCGGCGCCGGCTTCCATGGCCGGGGCTATGTCGTGAGTAGACAGCAGCACCGTGCGTCCGTGTCGGTGTGCCAATTCGGCCACCAATTTCATGAGAGAATGGCGTGAGGGTACGTCCAAAAATGCCGTGGGCTCGTCCATAATTATTACGGGTGTCTGCTGTGTCAAGGCACGGGCAATCATAGCTTTCTGCCGCAGTCCGTCGCTGAGCGCGGCCAGTGTTGTATCGGCTTTATGGGACAGGCCTACGGCCTCGATAGCTTCGTGTATGATGCGCCGGTCGTCGTCGCTCAGGTGTCCGGTAATTCCGGTATATGGATGTCGCCCGAGGGCGGTGGTTTCGGAAACGGTGAGGGCGCCGGCGCCCGTGCCGACGGCGGTGGGAAATACCATGGCGATGAGGCGAGCCAGGCGGCGTGCTCCCAAGCCGCGCACATCGCAGCCATGGATGCGTACGTGTCCGTCCAGTGGCGCTTGGATGCCTGCAAGGGTGCGTAGCAGTGTGGACTTGCCGCTGCCGTTGCGTCCTACCATGACGCTGAAGTGCGCAGGTGGTATCGCAAATGTGGCATTCGTGACTATGGGGATGCGGCGATGTCCGTGTACGTATCCGGCAGTGAGCCTGTCGGTGGCCAGTCCGTCATTACGAATACCGTCCTGAACGGTGTCTCGGATAGCGTCCCGACGTTCGGTGAAGTCGGTGTGGCTGTCCGTGGTGCGAGCGTAGGTGTCTTGTATGTCAGTTGAAGTAGGCAATGCGGCGGCGGTTGAGGATGATGTAAATGATGATGGGGACGCCGATTACGGGGGTGATGGCGTTGACGGGTACGGCTCCCCAGCGTGAAGGCAGTGTACACAGCCACAACGTCAGCAATGCCGTGGCGGCACCGCAGGCCATAGTCAATGGCATCAGTCGGTGGTGGTTGGTAGAGCCTAAGGCGAGGCGTGCAATATGCGGCACTGCCAGGCCTATGAAGGCTATAGGACCGCAGTAGGCGGTGGTGACGGCGGTGAGGGTTCCGGCAGTGAGCAGAGCCAAAGCTCGTAAAGCCCGGACGCGTACGCCCATATTTGTGGCATAATTCTCGCCCATGAGCATGGCGTTGAGGCCTTTGGCCATGAATACGGCGGCACACATACCGATGATGGTGATTACGGCCGGCACGGTCATATTGGCCCACGAGGTGTCCGAGAAGGTGCCCATACCCCACAGTACGTAGGCGTGTACGCTCTGCTCGGTGGCGGCGTAATTGAGCAGTGTAATGGCTGATGAGGATAGGTAGCTGAGCAGAATGCCTACAATAAGAAGCATTACTCCGCTGCGTAGTATTCCGGCCAAGGCCACGAGAAGGGCGACTACGGCCATAGCTCCGAGTATTGCACCTGTGATTTCGGCGCCTATGCCGGCGCCGCATACCAATACGATGATGGCTACGCCGAGACTTGCGCCCGAACTGACGCCCATAATGGAGGGCCCGGCCAGAGGATTGGCGAATATGGTCTGCATCAGCAGGCCGGATACGGCCAAGGAAATTCCGGCGAGTGTGGCCGTGACCACGGCCGGCAGTCGCATATTAAGGATGATGTTGCCCCATGTTTCCTTGTCCGGAGTGTGGCCCGTGAGTATGGAAAGTACTTCTGAGGCCGGGATATGCACCGATCCGCACACCATGGCGGCGATGGCGGCGATGACGGCAACGATGCCGGCCGCACATAGGGCGATAATGTATCGGCGATTCATAAGTCGGTCGAATTGTGGGCTGTGTCGTGGCCGGACTTGTTGTGTAAGGATGCTATGTCGACTGTCGTGTTGTTGTCTGAGATGCTGCCTGAGCCGTAGTCTGATGCGCTGTTGAAATTCCTGCCTGAGCTGCTGCCGGGAATGTCGTAGCTGTCATTTACAGGCCCTTCCGGGTTGCGCAATTGCCAGAATGCAATGGCGGCGGCAGCGGCAACGTTGAGCGAATCGGCGCCGCGGTGCATGGGTATGCGCACGGTGAAATCGGCGGCGTCTATGACTTTGGGGTCGAGACCTTCGCCTTCGGTGCCTACAATGAGAGCCAGACGTTGTCGCTGAGCCAGTCGCGGGTCGTCAAGAGTTGTGTCGTCACCGCGAAGTGCGAGTGCGGCCGTCTCCAGTCCGAGTTGATGCAGTCGCGCGATAGTATCGTTGCCTTGGATGTAGGCCCAGGGCACAAGGAAAACGCCTCCCATAGACACGCGTACGCATCGACGGTTGAAGGGATCGCACGACCCGGGGGTGAGCAGTACGGCATCCATACCCAAGGCGGCGGCGCTGCGGAATATTGCTCCGGTATTGGTGGTGTCGCAGACGCCGTCGATGACGGCGACTCGTCGTGCGCCGCGACATACTTCGGTATCGCTGCGAGGTGTGGGACGGCGCATGGCGCACAGCACCCCGCGTGTCAGAGTGTAGCCTGTCAGGGCGGCCAGGGTGTCGCGGTCGCCGGTATACACGGGAGTGTCCCGGGGTAGGGCGGCAATGATCTCGGCGGCATCGCCGTGGATGTGTCGTTGCTCGCACAGCAATGCTTCGGGTCGGTAGCCGTGGGCCAGGGCTACGGCTATAACCTTGGGGCTTTCGACTATGAATAGTCCGTTTCCGTCACCCCCTTGACCGTTACGCAATTGCGTCTCGGTCATGTGCGCAAACATTTGTATGCGCTCGTCGTGGATGTCACGGATGTGGACCATTTATTGTCGGGATAATATTATTCTTGGCTGTGTCGGGCCTTTTAGGCCATTGGTGACCTTAAGGCCGTAGGTGCTTTAGCTGCCGGAATTCAGCCGAGAGTGTCTTCGGAGGATTTTTATCGGAGGTGGCTGTCAATGTATTCGATGATGCGGCTGCAGGCTTTGCCGTCTCCGTAGGGATTGGCTATGGACGCGTGGCGTCGGTATTCGTTGTCATCATCGAGGTACAGCGAAGCGGTGCTGACGATTTTGGCTCGGTCGGTACCTACCAGACGTATTGTGCCGGCTTCAAGCGCTTCGGGACGCTCGGTGACGGTACGCATTACCAGTACCGGCTTGCCCAGTGACGGAGCTTCCTCTTGTATGCCGCCGCTGTCTGTGAGTATGATATGACTGCGAGTCATCATATACACGAAAGGCAGATAGTCCAAAGGCTCGATGAAGAAGACGTTGGCCGGCGAATCTTCCTTGGGAAATACTTGTGCGATAGGCCGACGAACGTTGGGGTTGAGGTGCATGGGATATACGAAATCAACGTCGGGATATTTTACTGCAAGTTCGCGTATGGCGTGGCAGATGTCGAGGAAGCCGTCGCCGAAGTTTTCGCGTCGGTGTCCGGTGATGAGCACCAGGCGTCGTGTCCCATCGTCGAGACGGGTGGTGTCGTATCCGCGTTCTTTGAGCAATGCGGCGGTGGAGGTTCGCAACTCGGCGTTGCCTTTGAGCTTGGAGACTACAATATTCAAAGCGTCAATGACTGTATTGCCCGTGACGGTGATGGCCGATGGATCGACGTTTTCGCGCAGCAGATTGAGACGGGCCGCTTCGGTGGGGGCGAAGTGCATGGTGGCCAGACGGCCGGTGAGGCGTCTGTTCATTTCTTCGGGCCAGGGGGCGTAAATGTCTCCGGTGCGCAGTCCGGCTTCAACGTGTCCCACCGGTATGCGGCAGTAGAATGCGGCGAGGGCGGCAGCTGTGGAGGTGGCTGTATCGCCGTGCACCAGTACCAAGTCGGGCTTCTCGTCGGCCAAAACCTTACGCATACCCTCGAGAATACGTATGGTGACATCGAAGAGATCCTGACCGGGCCGCATGATGTCAAGGTCGTGTTGCGGCACGATTTCAAAGAGGCCGAGGACCTGGTCGAGCATCTGCCGGTGCTGGCCGGTGACGGTGACCACGGTGTCGTAGCGGTCCGAGGCGGCCTCGAGTGCTTTGACCAGAGGGGCCATCTTGATGGCTTCGGGACGTGTGCCGAAGACAGGCATTATTTTCTTTTTCATATCGGCTGGAATATGTATTGTCTTGTTCCGTGTCAGATCGTGGCTGTTGTACGTGTCGGACGTGTTGTGATGGTAAGGGGGTGTGGCTTGGCTGTTGTTGCTTGGCTGTCAGACTTGAGTGCCGGAGCAGTCCGGTTCTTCGGCTGTCAGAATTTGTGCCAAAGCAGCCACCAGGCGTAGCGGATGAATTTGAAGTTGCGGGTGATGCGCCGCGGCTGGCGTATAAGGCGGTATGCAAATTCGAGATTGTGGTCTATCCACCAGCGCGGGGCGCGTGCCACTGTGCCTGTGAAGACATCGAAGCTGCCGCCCAGGCCTTGATATATGGCATTGGGATGGCGGCGCTGCATATCGGACATAAGTATTTCCTGCTTTGGTGAGCCCATAGCGACAAAGACTATATCAGGACGTTTCTCGGCTACATCGTCGATGAGTGCTTGGCGTTGTGCATCGTCTCGGATATATCCGTCGCGGTGTCCGACGATGCGGATGTCGGGATAGCGTTTCAGCAGGCCTTCTATGGTTTTGGCGTGCACTTCCGGAGTGGCTCCGACGATGTAGAATGTGCGATCGGCGTGATGCCTGTCGATGATATTCAGCCACAACTCGCATCCGGCGATTTTGACGGCGTTTTTTGCACCTTTCTGCCGGGCTGCAAGTACCGCGCCCGAGCCATCGCAATATGCTATGTTGTTGTTGATTATAGGCAGGGTGACGTCGTTTGCGTTCATAATCTTTTCGGCGTTGACGGCCACGAGTATGCCGGGGTGCGTATCGGCATAATCCATAAGGCTGTCGGCCGAGTCAAAGGCGTGAACCTTGACGCCGCGCAGGTCAACGCGGTCGTCGGCGCTATTGCCGGCGGCCGCGCGTGCGCTGTCGTTGCCTTGTGTCTGAGACATAGGTGCTGTTATTTTTTGAAGATGCCGCAGAAATCAAGTATGACTTTATCGTCGCGCCAAGGCAGACCTTTGAATGGCGTATGGGCGGTGAGGAATGCGACTATGTCGGCACGGTCATATGCTTCGCGGTAGTTGGTGAGCTTGTATATGGGATGCGAGGGCACGTTGGGCTCCACTACCAGGATTTCGGCATCGGGTTTATCGGCGACTACGGCATCGATGATATGACGTGCCGGGCTTTCGCGCAAGTCGTCAATATCGGGCTTGAAGGCTACACCCATCATGGCCACTACGGGACGGCGATGGTGCTCGTTGATGAAGCGTAGTATGGCGTTGATGGTCTTGAGCGCGCACCAGTCGGCTTTATGGTTGTTGACGGCGCGAGCCTTAGCTATAATTTGCGCTTCCTCGGGGAATGCAGCGGTGAGGAAATAGGGGTCGACGGCGATGCAGTGTCCGCCAACGCCGCAGCCCGGTTGCAGGATGTTGACGCGCGGATGTTTGTTTGCCAGGGCGATGAGTTCCCAAACGTTGATGCCTGCTCGGTCGCATATCAGTGACAATTCGTTGGCGAAGGCTATCTGCACGTCGCGCGACGAGTTTTCGGTGAGTTTGCACATCTCGGCGGTGCGGGCGTTGGTGGGGTGCAGAGTCCCTTGGACAAACTGTGCATAGAATGCTTGGGCTTTCTTGGTCGATGCTTCGTCAAGACCTCCGATGACGCGATCGTTATGTACCAGCTCGTAGATTACGTTTCCGGGCAGGACGCGTTCGGGGCAGTATGCAATGTAGATTTTGCCCTTGAGCTCGGGCCGCTCGGCGAATATGATTTCGGCCATAGCCTCGGTGGTGCCTACGGGCGAGGTGGATTCGATGACAAAGAGGTCGCCCTCCTTGAGACAGGGGATGACGGCGCGAGTGGCGGCCTCAACGTAGCTTACATCCGGTTGGTGGTCGCCTTTGAAGGGCGTAGGCACTACAATGAAGAATGCATCGGCAGTCTCGGGTGCGGTCTGTGCATGGAGACTTCCGTTGGCGACTACTTCGCGCAGCAGGTCGCCCAGTCCGGGTTCGATAATGTGAAGGTGTCCGGCGTTGGTTTGTGCGACAACGTCGGCATTAATATCCACGCCGATGACGTGAACGCCGTGTTTGGCGGCAATAATTGCGGTGGGCAGTCCGATATAGCCCAATCCCATGAAGCAGGCTTTCATATAGCAATATGGTTATGTTTTGTTATTGTTGTCGGTATTTTGTGATATGGCGCTAAAGGCGGTGTTTACCATAGGTTATGCCCCGCCATAACGTCGGTTTTGTGAGTTCGTGATTCGGCGCTGCAAAGGTACGAATTTTATTTGAATTATGGAATGTATATTTGCGATTGCTAAATTATCGTGATTGATCTCCTTGAATTTTGTCGTATAGGTATAGGAAGCTGTTATTATGTCGTTGTTAAATGTAGATGGATGATTGAAAGAGACACTTAGGGAGGAAAGAAAAGAGTGTGTTATATGTGAAAAAATGTATTTGATAATTAAAATTCGTTGAATATATATATTTTTAAATGGTGATATGTGTCTTTAGCCAAAAAAAGTCTGTATCTTTGTAGGTATAAACCCTATGGGAAGCCATGGCGCTTTCCGCCGAAATGTCTAAAGCAATGATAAATCGATTAATAGTCACAGCGATAGTGGCTTCTGCCTCAATATGGGGCGCCGATAACTCCGTAGCGGCCGAACTTGGCAAGGATGCCAATGCCGCTGCCGCAGCCGTGCTGCGCAACTATCTGCCCGGAACCAGCGGACTCGGCCCGATAAAGGTGGATCGCGTGGATGCCGATGATGCCGCACGTGTTTTGCGTGTGGATTGTAACGAGAATAGCGCCTATATACCCTTACGCGCTGAAAACTTGGCTTCTATCAAGGCCGAAGTGCGTGCCGCTATGGGCAAGAAGTATGACGGCTACCGCGTGGAGATGTACGTAGTCGACCGTGACCGTTCGGGCAAGGAAGTGGCACGTACCAATATGGATAATCTTATATTGTTTGCGCCCAAGCGCGTTATCGGACCCACCGAGAAGACGCCTTTTGTCCGCGACTTGGATGCCGATGCCGCACCTCGCGGCTTGCAAAATCGTAATATTGCCCTATGGCAAAGCCACGGATGGTACTTCGAGCCCAAACTCAATCGTTGGGAGTGGCAGCGTGCCCGTATCTTCCAGACAGTTGAGGATCTATATACGCAGAGTTATGTTATGCCATATCTGATGCCGATGTTGCGCAATGCTGGGGCTTACGTTATGAGTCCTCGCGAGCGCGATGTCAATACCACCGAAATTATTGTAGACAACGATGGCGGCAACGCCTCCGGCTCGGTGGTATATGGCAACGCTTGGAGCGTAGCTCAGACCCCCGGCTTCGGATACGTCAAATCCGAATTACACAACGGTGATAACCCCTTCCGTGACGGTACTGCCTTGAAGGCGGCCACCGTAGATCGTGCCTCCGATGCATCGGAAGTGCGTTGGATGGCCAATATATCGCAACGCGGCACCTATGCAGTGTACGTCTCGTACGTCAGTGACGATGCTTCGGCCACGGATGCGACATATACCGTAAATACCGCCGGCGGCGCTCGCCGCTTTACCGTCAATCAGTCTATGGGCGGCGGCACTTGGATATACCTCGGACACTTCGACCTCGCCGCCGGACATCAAGCGGTGGTTACACTGTCCAATCTCTCGGCCAAGGCCGGAAGTACCATCAGTGCCGATGCCATCAAAATCGGCGGCGGAATGGGCAACGTGGCACGTAAAGTCATTGAGCCCCTCGATTCGATAGATTATGATTATGTCGCCAGCGGTTATCCTCGCTTTACCGAGGGCGCACGCTACTGGCTACAGTGGGCCGGCGCTCCCGACAGTGTCTATACGCCCTCAGGAAACGTAAATGATTATACCGATGACTACCGCTGCCGCGGACTTTGGGTCAATTGGCTGGCCGGAGGGTCGTCGATGTTACCTGACCGCGAAGGGTTGCGTATCCCTGTGGATCTCTCCTTTGCATGGCACAGCGATGCCGGTACGACGCTCAATGATTCGATTATCGGTACTTTGGGGATATACTGCACCGATGGACGCGAACGAGGCACAGATTACGCCAACGGCACCTCGCGCTATGCTTCGCGCGACTTCACCGACTTGGTGATGACCAATATCACCAACGACATCCGCCGGACCTTTGAGCCCAATTGGACTCGCCGCGGTATGTGGGATCAGTCGTACTACGAGGCCCGAGTACCCGAAGTACCGGGAATGTTGCTCGAATTGCTTTCGCACCAAAACTTTGCGGATATGAAATACGGCCTTGACCCCGAATTCCGTTTCGTGGTGTCGCGTGCCGTCTATAAAGGTATGCTCCAATTCTTGGCATCGCGCGACGGCTACGATTATGTGGTGCAGCCCCTGCCCGTGCACGACATAGCCGTGACACCTGCCGGCAAGGACGGACACTATGCTTTGACATGGACAGCCACCATCGATACACTTGAGGCTACGGCTACTCCCACATATTATAATATAGAAGAAAGGATAGGCGACGGCGCTTTTGTCAAGATTGCACGTGTCACCAAGCCTCACTATGATATCATCGTCAAGGATGATGACATACACAGCTATCGTGTCATCGCCGGCAATGACGGCGGCGTGTCCTTCCCCTCGATGGTAGTGGCTCTGTGTCACCGTCCCGAGGCTCCGCGCGTCGAGATTGTCAACGGATTCACTCGCGTGAGCGCTCCCGATTGGTTTGATTCGGGCGACATTGCCGGGTTCTATGACGAGCGCGACCCCGGAGTGCCCTATATGCAGGACATCAGCTACATAGGCCGCACATTCGAATTCCGTCGCAACATTCCGTGGATGGACGATGATGCTGCAGGATTTGGCGCATCGCGTGCCAATTACGAAGACAAAGTGCTGGCAGGCAATACTTACGACTATATCTATACACACGGGAAGGCAGTGCGCGAAGCCGGCTACGGTTTCACAAGCAGCAGTGCATCCGCCTTTGCATCCCGTCCGGCAAGCAAGGACGATGCTCGCATCGTTGACCTCATATTGGGCAAACAGAAAGAAATAGCCAAAGGCCGCGGAGTTCACGGCACACGATACAAGACTTTCGATACGGCACTGCAGAACAAAATCGAGGCTATGACCAAGGCCGGGACATCCTTCTTTGTCAGCGGTTCGTTTGTGGCCACGGATTTGTGGGACAATCCCTTCTCAAGCAAAGAAACGGCCGAAAAAGACCAACGTTTTGCCACCGAGGTTCTCGGATATCACTGGCGTGTAGGTCAAGCCACGGTCGAAGGCAGCGCCTATCAAGTGCAGACCCGCTTTGACCAACTCAATGCCGATGCGACATATCTATTCCACGCTACGCTCAATTCCGAAAGCTATGCCGCCGAGTCGCCGGACTCCTTCTACGCTCCTGATGCCAAGAAAGGCTGCACCTTCCTGCGCTACAGCGAGAACAATCTTGTAGCCGGCACCGCTTTTGACAACGGCGCATATCGTACCGTGGTCATCGGCTTCCCCTTTGAGACCATCAGTGATGCCGAAGCTCGTACAGCTCTAATGAACCGCGTGCTTCGCTTCTTTGAGCCCGTAACCAAGACAGCCGCAACCCCGGCCAAAAAGACAAAGAAACGCTGATACCTCACATAGAAAATGATATAATGATCGTCTCCCAATCGTAAGCGTCCCCCAGACCCTAAGGACACTAAAGGCCTTAAAGTCCTTAAGAGATAATAACGGAGACAGAAGCCAAATAAACGCCATACAACTTAGAACATCCAAAAAATCATTTATAAAATATTATCCCTATGAAACAAGCAATAGACTGCTTCCTGCCGTACGTTGATGCCGCCCAGGCTAAAGCCACCATCGACGGACTCCGCGAAAGCGCCTTAGTCAACAACATCTATCTGCTGGCCACCGATGCCGCTGCCACCGCCGTAGAAAGCTGCACCCTGGTGCACATCGATGCGCTCAACTCCTCGGATACTATGCTCAAGATTGCCGAGGCAGCCAAAGCACCTTACACTCTGCTGTACACCAAGTACAACAACCTCGTAATGGGATATTTTGCCCTTGACCGCTTTGTACGCCTGGCAGGCGATTCAAAGGCCGGAATGATGTATGCCGACTCGTACACCATCGTCGAAGGCAAAAAGAGCAATGCTCCCGTCATTGACTATCAAGAAGGCTCGCTTCGCGACGACTTCAACTTCGGTTCGGTACTCTTCTTTGACACTGAAGTATTCAAGAAGGCAGCTGCCGGCATTGACGTGCATTACACCGCCGCCGGTCTATATGATCTGCGTCTGCGTCTGAGCCGTATAGCCCCCATCGTGCACATCAACGAATACCTCTACAGCGATGTCACCATAGACAACCGCAAGAGCGGCGAAAAAATCTTCGATTATGTAGACCCCAAGAACCGTGGCGTCCAAATCGAAATGGAGAAGGCCTGCACCGCACACCTCAAGGCTGTCGGCGGATACCTTGAGCCCAAATTTGACGAAATCGACTTCAATAAGGGCGACTTTGATTACGAGGCTTCCGTCATCATCCCCGTGCGCAACCGCATCCGTACCATCCGTGATGCTATCCGCAGCGTCCTGTCTCAGAAGACCGACTTCCCCTTCAACCTCATCGTTATAGACAACCACTCGACAGACGGCACTACCGAAGCCATCGATGAGTTCAAGGACGATCCTCGTCTGGTACACATCGTACCCGAACGCGACGACCTGGGTATCGGCGGTTGCTGGAACGCGGGTGTACAGCATCCCAAGTGCGGCAAATTTGCCGTACAGCTGGACAGCGATGACGTATATGTCGACGAGAACACCTTGGCCAAGATGGTTGCAGCCTTCTACGAGCAGAAGTGCGCCATGGTAGTAGGCACTTACATGCTTACAGACATCGACAAGAATCCCATACCGCCGGGTGTAATTGACCACAAGGAATGGACACCCGAAAACGGCCGCAACAACGCACTGCGTATCAATGGCCTGGGTGCTCCCCGTGCATTCTACACTCCTGTATTGCGCGAAATCCATGTGCCCAATACCTCCTATGGTGAAGACTATGCTCTGGGTCTGGCCTTCTCGCGCCACTTCCAGATAGGTCGTGTATACGATGTTGTATATCTGTGCCGTCGCTGGGAAGACAATTCCGATGCCTCACTTGACATCGTCAAGATGAACAACAACAACCTGTATAAGGACCGCATCCGTACTTGGGAACTGCAGGCTCGTCGCTCACTGGTCGCAGCCAAGTGAGACGTCCGATAGGCAGGCAATACCAAGGAACCAACGTCCAACCCGCTTGAGCATCGGACTGCCCTCTCTTGCAAAAGGGCAGTCCGGAGCCGACGGGTTTTCGTGGCGTAAAGGCAACGGTAGTGAAAAGGTTTAACGCCGTATCCATCAGCCCGAGCAGCAGCCACGCAATATCCATCCACCACAACAGAAACAACATCATAGCGATGTCCACAATCACATCACAACAAGCCAACCAATTAATCAAGGATCAATGTGCCGTATGGGAGCAGGCCGCCAACAACTTTGAAGCTCTCAAGACAGTCAAGGTCAAGAATCTCAATGTCGATGGAATGCATATCAAGGTGCAATTCAATCCCGCACGTATCGTATCATCTGCAGCCAAGGTGGACGCCAAGAGCCTCAAAGAACGTAAATGCTTTCTTTGTAAAGCCAATCGTCCCGCCGTACAGACCGGACTGCCTTGGGGCGAGAACGACAAGTACATTGTATTGATCAACCCATTCCCCATATTTCCGCGTCATCTCACCATCCCCGACAACCGTCACGTCGACCAATTGGTGGCCGATCGTGCCAAGGATATGATGGATTTGGCCGCCCAGTTGGACGAGTATACAGTATTCTACAACGGACCTAAGTGCGGAGCTTCGGCACCCGACCATATGCACTTCCAGGCCGGCAATAGTGATTTCCTCACCTTAGGTGACGACCTCGAGGATGCAGAGCTGAAGACCATAGCCGAGGACGAAGGCTCCACTCTGGCATTGGTAGATACTCTGCCCCTGAAGTTATTCGTCATTGATGCCGAGAACTCCGAGGCCGGAGCACGATTGTTCGACCGCTTATACAGCGCCATCCCCGTGCCCTATGGCGAGCGCGAGCCTATGATGAACATTCTGTGCTATGCAACGCCTGCCGGTATACGTATGGTTGTGATTCCGCGTAAACGCCATCGTCCCTCATTCTATGGCACCGAAGGTAAGGACTGTATGCTTCTGTCGCCGGCATCGGTAGATATGGGCGGCGTATTCATCACGCCTCGTCCCGAGGACTTTGAGCGTTTAGATGCCGACATAGTGCGCCGCATCTATGATGAATTGTGCCTCAACCTCGACGAAATTACGGCAATAGCCTCTAATGTTAAATAAACCATACACAGCGCACTATGATCGAACCGCATATCAAAGTAGGTATTCTGAGCGCGCCGCGCATAGATATTGATCTCCTTGGCGATTTTACTACTACTGACGGCATTATCGTCACCGGGGCGCAAAGCCTTGCCTTAACCAAAGACGGCCGCATTGTCTGGCAAAATCGTGAGTACGATACGATTGAGTTTCGACCCAAGACTTCCAAAGATATTTTCGAAATCAAGGACGTTGTCATCGGAGTCAATTTCCACTGGGAACGCAAAGAAAACCAGCGTTTCAGCGGCAGTGCATCGTTTATTGTAGAGAGCGACAAATTGACAATAATCAATGTATTGCCTGTCGAAGACTACCTTCTTAGTGTCATATCCTCCGAGATGAGTGCTCATGCCTCGCTGGAGCTACTCAAAGCTCATGCCGTAATTTCGCGCTCGTGGCTGTTGGCTCAAATTCAGAAGAATAAAGCCATAGCGGAGAGTGGCACTAAATACAGCGCTTGCACCGAGACCGAAGACGAGCGTATCAAATGGTACGACCGCGAAGACCATGTCAACTTTGACGTATGCGCCGATGACCACTGCCAACGCTATCAAGGAGTTACACGCCAGTCTACGCCCAAGGTGGCCGAGGCCATAGCAGCCACACGCGGTCAGGTATTGGTATATGACGGAGAATTGTGCGATGCACGCTTCAGCAAATGTTGCGGCGGTGTGTTAGAGCAGTTCGAATACTGCTGGGAACCCAAGCACTTCCATTACCTTGGCGCCAGACGAGACGGTGAAGCCGAGGGCGATTATCCCGACTTGCGCAACGAGAATGCTGCATCGCAATGGATACAGACACGCCCCGAGGCCTTCTGCAATACCTCCGATGCGGCAATACTATCGCAGGTACTCAACAACTACGACCAGGAAACCAAAGACTTCTACCGCTGGGAAGTGCGCTATACACGTCAAGAACTCAGCGAATTGGCCGCACGACGCAGCGGCATTGACTTTGGCGACATCGTAGACATGATATCGCTGGAGCGCGGTACTTCGGGACGCATCGTGCGTCTCAAGATTGTAGGCACCGAGCGTACTATGGTCATAGGCAAAGAGTTGGAAATACGCAAGACCTTATCGACCAGCCACCTGTATTCTTCGGCCTTTGTGGTCGAACGTATAGGCGTAGACGAGACCACCGGACTACCCGAAGCCTTTGTATTGCACGGAGCAGGGTGGGGACACGGCGTAGGTCTGTGCCAGATAGGTGCCGCCGTCATGGGCGCCCGCGGCTACAAGTACGACCAAATACTGCGCCACTACTTCATCGACGCCTCCATAGAGACACTATATGAATAATGTAGTTCGACAAATATAATGTAACTTGATGCGTCAATGATAGTACAATTCAGAAGATAGTATAATCATCCGGCCAAAGAACGGCGGTAGACAATCACAACTGTCGTTCTGACAGGCAAAAGACAATGAAACAAAACGTCCGAAAGGGCGGAATGATAACCGAGACAACCCAACACCAATAAACTAACCCATAACCATCGCCACAGGCGACGGACCGAACTTTCGAAGTTCGGAAAACATCAAAAAGAATATGTCAAATACCGAAAAATCGACTAAGCGCAACCCGTGGGCATGGATACCGACGCTGTATTTTGCCCAAGGCATCCCCTTCATCTTCATCAATATGGTGACGATGGTACTTTTCACCCAATTGGGTATGAGCGAAACCGATGCCGCCCTATACACCGGCTGGCTGTACCTACCTTGGGTCATCAAGCCCTTCTGGGGCCCGTTGGTGGACATCATGAAGACAAAACGCTGGTGGACAGTAACCATGCAATTGTGCGTGGCTGTAGGTCTTGCCGGTATAGCTTTCACATTGCCGCAGCCTACGGGAGAAGAAATAAAGGCCGGACTTAACATCAACGAGTTCACCATTTGCTTGTTCTTCTACGTCTTCACCGCTTTCTGCTCGGCTACGCATGATATCGCTTCCGACGGCTTCTATATGATAGCCCTGGATACCAACCAGCAGTCACTATTTGTCGGCATTCGTTCTACCTTCTACCGTTGTGCCAACGTCTTCGGACAAGGCGGTCTGGTGATGATTGCCGGTGCGCTCACAGTTGCACTGGACGGCGACAAAGCCGCTGCATGGAAATGGACCGTTGCCGGATGCTCGGTATTCTTTGCTTTAGTGTTCCTCTACCACGCATTCATTCTGCCTTATCCTAAGACAGACCGTGCCGTAGGTTCCAATGTACAAAAGAAAACTGCCGGAGCCATTTTGCGCGAATTCGGAGGATCATTTGTGACGTTCTTCCAGAAAAAGCACGTGATACTGGCTATGCTCTTTATGCTCCTCTATCGTCTTCCCGAGGCTCAGGTAGTCAAACTGTGCCAGCCCTTCCTATTGGCAAGTCGTGATGCCGGCGGCCTTGGCATGACTGCCGAACAAGTCGGTCTTTCCTATGGTACACTCGCCATCATCGGCCTCACCATCGGCGGTATCATCGGCGGTATCTGCGCATCGCGCGGCGGTCTTCGTAAATGGATTTGGCCCATGGCACTGGCAACCTCGCTTAACTGCGTGGCTTACATCATACTGTCCAACGTTCAACCGGACTATAACACTTTGGGCGGACAGATCACGGTATGGACTTGTCTTGTGCTCGAACAATTTGCTTACGGCTTCGGTTTCACAGCCTTTATGCTGTTTATGATGTACTTCGCCGATGGTCCTTACAAGACATCCCATTACGCTATATGCACAGCCTTCATGGCTTTGGGTATGATGCTCCCCGGTATGGCAGCCGGTTGGATTAAGGAAGACCTGCTGGGCAACTCGTACAGCAACTTCTTCTTCTGGGTTCTTGGTTGCAACCTTGCCACCTGGGCCGTGACCTTCCTGGTACGTCGCCACATCGACCCCGCTTACGGCGCTAAGAAAGCTGAAACCGAAGAAAAATGATGCGACATCGTAGAGGAAACTAAAAAGATAATATTACATAGATAACATCCAAATACTTGATATGGCAATCAAACGACTGATAGCGGCCGCCTTGGGAGCAGTTCTGACTTTGGGGGCTACAGCACACGTCAAGCCCGGCATTGAAGTGCTGCGTGACCGCGGCTTCGAAGGCCTCAAAGGCAAGCGCGTGGGCCTGATTACCAACCCCACCGGCGTAGACAACAACCTGCGTAGCACCATCGACATACTGCACGAAGCACCCGGCGTCACACTTGTAGGACTATATGCTCCCGAGCACGGCGTCCGTGGCGATGTGCACGCCGGAGACCACGTAGACAATATGACCGACCCCGCCACCGGAGTCACCGTATACTCCATTTACGGCAAAAATCGCAAGCCCACCGCCGAGATGCTCAAGGATGTGGACGTCCTTGTATACGACATTCAGGATATAGGATGCCGTTCGTATACCTTCATATCCACTATGGGTCTGGCCATGGAAGCCTGCGCCGAACTCGACAAGGAATTTATGGTGCTCGATCGCCCCAATCCCGTGGGCGGAAACAAGGTTGAGGGCAACCTCGTGGAAGACTCGTGCATATCCTTCGTAAGCCAGTTCGCCATCCCGTATCTTTACGGACTTACCCCCGGCGAATTGGCCATGTACCTCAACGACAAGGGTATGATAGGAGACAAGAAAGTCAAACTCACCGTCGTTCCTATGGACGGCTGGCATCGCAATATGACCTTTGCGCAGACCGGAATGCCTTGGGTACTGCCTTCGCCGCATATTCCCAATCCCGAAGCCGCCGTGCTCTATCCCGTCAGCGGTATTCTCGGCGAATTGGGATATGTCAATATCGGCGTAGGTTACACCATGCCTTTCAAACTGTTCTGCGCACCTTGGACCAACGCCGAGGAACTGGCTCGCCGTCTCAACGGCCTCGCACTGCCCGGCGTGATGTTCCGCCCCATACACATCAAGCCCTTCTACAGTGTCTATAAGGGTGAGAATATCCAAGGCGTGGAAGTGTATGTCACCGATGCCGAAGCCGCTCCGCTATCGCTGATACAATTCTACGTGATGCAAGAAATGGCTGATATGAACCCCGACAAGGCTACCTTCAAAGAAGGCAATGCCGACCCCGGACGCTTCAATATGTTTGACAAGGTTTCCGGCAGCAAGGAGATACGTCGTCGCTTCAGCCGTCGCCACAAAGTAGCCGACATCATCGACTACTGGAACAAGGATGCCGCCGCCTTTAAGGAGGCTTCGGCACCGTACTATCTGTATAAATAACAATGCAAGTGATGGGAAGGGAATTACGGGAATAATGATACGGAGTCACATCGGTATGCCCACCGGTATGATAGCGTTCATTATCCCGAATTCCTAATCCCGGGCACTTAAAACATACGCCACACAAGCACATTCAAGATCGTCAAACCAGATGTCTAACCGTAAGCAGGACGCTATGAAAGCGTTCATACGAGAGTTAAAAAAGACCATAGACGCCGACCGCGTTTACACCGACGAATTGCGTCGTCTCGCATGGGGAACCGATGCCGGATTTTACCATCTGGTACCGCAAGTAGTCATACGAGCCAAAGATCGCGAAGAAGTTTCAATAATTCTCCGCATGGCTAGTGACTACAATTTGCCGGTGACATTTCGTGCCGCCGGTACCAGCCTTTCCGGTCAGGCCATCAGCGACTCTATACTCATAGTCGCCGGCAAAAATTGGGAAGGCTACGATATTTCGGACGATGCCTCCACCGTCACTCTGCAGCCCGGCATAATCGGACTGCGCGTCAACGAATTGCTTGCACCTTACGGACGTATGTTCGCTCCCGACCCGGCATCCAAAAAATCGGCTATGGTCGGCGGCATCATCATCAACAACGCTTCGGGAATGAACTGCGGTACTCACGCCAACAGCGACCATATACTGAAGTCCATGGGCATTATACTGGCCGATGGAACGATGCTTGACACCGCCGATGAGGATTCGCGCCGCAACTTTGCGGAAGTGCATCCCGAGATTTTGCGTGAAATATGCGATATACGCGATGAGATACGCTCTGATGCCGAATTGGTGGCTCTAATAAAGCACAAGTACGGCATCAAGAATGTCACCGGTCTCAATCTACGGCCCTTTGTCGAATACGATGACCCCTACGAAATCATAGCTCACTGTATGGTGGGTAGCGAGGGAACATTAGGCTTTATGTACAGCGCCACTGTGGCCACATCGCATCTCTACAGCCTCGGCGCCAGTGCAATGCTCTATTTTGACGACTTAGCCGAGGCCTGCCACGCCGTTGTGGCGTTGCGCAAGCATGCCCCGGTATATTCGTGCGAGCTTTTGGATAAAAAATCCTTAGCTTCGGTGCACGATACCACCGGTGAAGGTCTGACAGCACTATTGCTGGAGACTAAAGCTGATGATGAAGCCACCCTCCAAGCCAATATCTCGACCATTATGGAGACTCTGCGTCCTTTCAAGATGTACGTAGAGCCGCACTTCACCACCGACCCGGCCGAATACGGCAAATGGTGGGGAATGCGTAGCGGGGTCTTCCCGGCAGTCGGCGGCACACGCCCCTTAGGGACTACCGCCTTGATAGAGGATATTGCCTTCCATATTGACGACCTGCCAAAAGCATCGGTAAAATTGCAGCAACTGCTCACGGACGCCGGGTATGACGATGCATGCATCTACGGACACGCTCTCGAAGGCAATTATCACTTTGTGATAGCTCAAAGTTTTGATACACAAGCCGAAGTAGACCGTTATAAAGGTTTGATGCAAGCTATAGAACGCTTGGTGGTAGACGAATACGGCGGGTCGCTCAAGGCCGAGCACGGCACCGGACGCAATATGGCACCCTTCGTGCGCAAAGAATGGGGCCCCAAGGCCTATAACTTTATGCGACGCCTCAAACATGCCCTCGATCCTCAAGGCATACTCAATCCCGGAGTTGTCTTCAATGATGACCCCGAGTGTTACATCAAAGCATTGAAATCGCTGCCGTTGACCGACCCGGAAGTTGACCGCTGTATCGAGTGCGGCTTCTGCGAGGTCAATTGCGTTTCATGTGGATTCAGTCTCTCGGCACGCCAACGCGTAGTCGTTCAGCGCGAAATTTCGCGATTGGAACGTACCGGCGAAAATCCCGTACTCCTCAAGACCCTGCGTCATCAGTTTACAAAACTCGGTGATGCCACCTGCGCCGGCGATGGACTGTGCTCGGTATCATGCCCCATGCACATCAATACCGGCGAAATGATACACCATATACGTCAGCACAACCTACCGCCCACATCCTTAGGCTATAAGATGGGCAACTGGGCGGCCAACCACCTGCCCGACGTCGAGGCAACACTTCGTCCGGTGCTGTCCACGGCTTCCGGCGTGCGCCGCATCCTGGGCGACAATGCCGTCAACTCCATAGGCCGCACCCTGCACCATATCGGAGTTCCCCTGTGGACCGCCGCTTTGCCCACGGCTTGCCGCTTGCCCAAATACGCGACCCAACCTGCCGAGTTGCCGCGCAAGGTCGTGTATTTCCCATCGTGCATCAACCAAACTATGGGTGTCACTCCGGAAAATGGGGTTAAAATCGAGCCCTTGGTGACAGTGATGACGCGCCTATGCAATAAGGCCGGATACGAAGTTATATATCCCAAGGATATGAAACGCCTATGCTGTGGCATGATATGGGAAAGCAAGGGTATGCCCGATATAGCCGACCGTAAGACCGCCGAACTGGAAAAAGCATTGCTCGAAGCCAGCGAAAACGGTCGTTATCCGGTATTATGCGACCAAAGTCCGTGTCTGCACCGTATGCGCAACCACATCAAGAGCATGCACCTATACGAACCCGCCGAATTTATTGCCACATTCCTGGCTCCGCACCTCACATTCCATCCTATCGACCGTACTGTTGCGGTGCACGTCACTTGCTCGACACGCCACTTGGGCTTGGCCGACACCATTATAGCCTTGGCTCGGCGCTGCTCCACGGACGTACTGGTGCCAACCGAAGTCGGATGTTGCGGATTTGCCGGCGATAAGGGCTTCATACTGCCCGAACTCAATGCTTGGGCGCTGCGCAAACTGCGCCCGCAAATCGAGTCGGCACACGTGTCTGAAGGCTACTCCAATTCGCGCACATGCGAGATAGGTCTGACCTACAATAGCGGAGTTCCCTATAAATCCATAGCCTATCTTGTGGACGAAGTGACGACATCTTCGGATATGGCAACGAAAGTCGGTAGAGACTGACATCCAATCCGAGCGACATTCGGTGATACAATAATAAGTGGCACAAAGACAAAACAAGTATAGTATGTGACAATAATCCCAAACCAAACCCTATAATGACAACCACCACACACATCCATCACAGCCTTGCCGACAAACCTCGTCCAAAGCGTCTCTTGGCTTTGGACATTCTGCGAGGTATCACCATAGCGGGAATGCTTCTGGTCAATAATCCCGGTTCGTGGGGGCACATATATGCCCCGCTCGAACATGCATCTTGGAACGGGCTGACCCCTACAGACCTTGTCTTCCCATTCTTTATGTTCATCATGGGCGTTTCGACCTATTTTTCGCTTAAGAAATTTGATTTCAAACTAAGTGCTCACGCTTTTGCCAAGATACTACGTCGCACCGTGGTCATATTTTTCATAGGCTTGTTCATTGCCTGGACCAGTCTGACCATGCGCGGGTTTATCAACGAAGGTATGTCGCTAAGCGAAGCCATGTTCAACTTCGAGCATCTGCGCATACTCGGCGTAATGCCGCGTTTGGCCCTGTGCTACGGCATAGGATCGCTGTTGGCCCTTGCCTTTGGACGGCGCAGACTGCCTTGGGCGATAGCCGGCATCATCGTGCTCTACGGTATCATCCTGCTGGTAGGCAACGGTCTCGAATTTTCGGACAGCAACATCATTAGTCGCGTAGACCACGCCGTACTTGGCGAGACCCATATGTATCATGATACCGTTGACGGCATCGAATTGGCCTTTGACCCCGAAGGTCTGCTGAGTACACTGCCTGCCATAGCGCACATGCTCATAGGCTTCATCTGCGGCGGAATGATAATGTCCACCAAAGATAATACCGTACGTATCAATAAGCTATTCATCATAGGCACAATACTCACCTTTGTCGGCTTCCTGTTCAGTTACGGAATGCCCATCAACAAAAAAATCTGGTCGCCCACCTTCGTACTCACCACCTGCGGACTTGCCGCCAGCTTCTTGGCACTGCTTATATGGGTGATAGACATCAAAGGCTACAAGCGTTGGTGCCGTTTCTTCGAAGTATACGGCATCAATCCGCTGTTCCTCTATGTCTTCGGCTCGCTGTTGAGCATCTTCTTGGGCTTTATCAAGATACCCTATCAAGCGGCCGAAAGCGGCCTTATATCCATCAAAGGCTGGCTGTATGACGCCGTATTTACCTCCATGTGTTCCGGCAACGAAACCTTGGCATCGCTCTGCTTTGCCTTGTGCTTCGTCATCTTTGTCTGGGCTGTGGGCTTGATCCTTTACCGAAACAAAATATACATTAAGATATGATACTTATAGCAGATTGTGGAAGCACCAAAATAGATTGGTGTCTCGTAGAAAACTCGAAAGTAGTAAAACAAGTATTTACCTGTGGCATGAACGCCATCATGCTGACGCAGGAAGAAATGGCAGCACGTATAGCCACGGAGCTCGTGCCCGAAATCAAGCAATATATACCCAAGGTCACAGCCGTATACTTCTACGGTGCCGGATGTATCAATGAAGAGGTGTGCGACAACGTCGCCGAGGCCATACGTGCCTCCGTGCCTGCTCCCGTCATTGAGGTCTCTACCGACTTGCTGGCAGCCGCACGCGCTCTGTGCGGTCGCTCGGCCGGTATAGCCTGCATCCTCGGTACGGGCAGCAACAGCTGCTACTACGACGGCGAAAAAATATGCGACAACGTTTCGCCCCTGGGTTATATCCTCGGAGACGAAGGCTCGGGTGCCGTTCTGGGCAAACTGCTGCTGGGCGATGTGCTCAAAAACCAGTTGCCCAAGGCCTTGTGCGAGAAATTCCTCAAGCAATACGAGCTGGACCGTATGACCATCATCCGTCGTGTCTACAAAGAGCCGCAGGGCAACCGCTTCATGGCATCGGTGACCCCCTTCTTGTTACAAAACATCGAGGAGCCCTCGATTCATAGTCTGGTGCTCAACTCATTCAAGTCCTTCTTTGTACGCAATATTTGCCAATACAAAGACCACGACAAACTCAGCGTCAACTTCATCGGCTCAATAGCCTATTACTATCGCGATGTGCTCACCGAAGCCGCTGCGGCAGCGGGCTGCACCATGGGCACCATCATCAAGAGCCCGATGGAAGGTCTCATCCGTTTCCACTCGATGCCCGCCTGAGCTTCAAACGTCTGAATTCACACGTACAATAAAGCAACATTCACACAATATACATAATATACTTATGGCATTTGTAAAAATAAGCGAGCAGCCCTCGCTTTACAACGACTTGGAGAAAAAGTCCGTAGGCGAAATCCTGCACGACATCAACACCGAAGACAAGAAGGTGGCATTTGCAGTAGAGAAAGCCATACCGCAAATCGAAAAACTCGTCATCGAGATTGTCAGCCGTATGCGCCGCGGCGGACGTATATTCTATATTGGGGCCGGTACCAGCGGACGCCTCGGCGTACTCGATGCCAGCGAAATACCGCCTACATTCGGCATGGATCCCTCGTGGGTGATAGGCATCATAGCCGGAGGCGACACCGCCCTGCGCAATCCGGTCGAGAACGCCGAAGATGACACCGAGCAAGGCTGGAAAGACCTTCAGGCTTTCGATATCAACGACCGCGACACCGTCATCGGTATAGCAGCTTCGGGTACGACACCTTACGTTATAGGAGCCATCAAGACCGCCCGTGCACACGGCATTCTCACTGCAGCCATCACCTCCAATCCCGATGCTCCTGTCAGCGAAGCCGCCGATATAGCCATCGAAATGATTGTCGGCCCCGAGTTTGTCACCGGCAGCAGCCGTATGAAATCCGGCACGGGCCAAAAGATGATCTGCAATATGATCACCACCACTGTAATGATACAGATGGGACGTGTCAAAGGCAACAAAATGGTCAATATGCAGTTGTCCAACGCCAAACTCGTAGACCGTGGCACGCGTATGGTGGTCGAAGAACTCGGACTGCCTTACGACGAGGCCAAGCGACTGCTTTTGCTTCACGGCTCGGTAAAAGAGGCCGTTGATGCTTATCGTAAGCAATAAAAAACGCCAAGTTATGAAATCCCGCACTATAGTCGCTATGGCTACCATGGCGGCCACGGCATTGCCTGCCGCCGCACAGTACCAATGCCTGTGCTGCGACCGCACATCGGTTCCCGACACCGTGGAGTGTGCGCGCTTGCAGTACTACATAGATACGCAGCATCAGAACAAATATACCGAATTGTGGGGGCAGCGTGCCACCCTCTTCGAGGCCTTGCCCGTGGATACAAACGATATTGTTATGCTGGGCAACTCACTGACCCACGGATGCGAATGGCACGAACTGCTGGGATTGCCCAATGTCCTCAATCGCGGCATTATCGGTGATGTTATTGAAGGCATACGTCTACGCGTTGATCCAATCTTGAAAGGACATCCCAAGAAAATCTTTCTACTGACCGGTGTAAACGATGTCAGCCATGACCTAAGTGCCGACAGTATAGCCAATGCTATGGGCGAATTGATTGACTACATACGCACGCGTTCGCCTCAGACACGCTTGTATGTACAGTCGATGCTTCCCATCAACAACTCGTTCGGCCGCTACAAAAACCTCAAAGGTAAAGAACAGGTGATTCGTGATGCCAATGCCCTAATTGCCGCTATGGCGCAAGACAAAGGCTTTACGTGGATAAATCTTTATACGGCCGTAGCCGATAAGGAAGGCAACCTCCGCAAGGACCTCACCAATGACGGGCTGCATTTGCTTGCTCCCGGCTATCGCATTTGGGCAGACATTATTCGTCCGTATATCAATGAGTAAGCTTGTAGGTGAAGCAATCGAGCTATTCGGATACGAAGCAAAATACAGAGGGCGTCCGCATGATGGACGCCCTCTGTATTGCGTTTAAGCCTTGAAGTTGCCATGTACGAGACCGAATGCTATGCCGCGTTGAATGCAGCTGCGGCGCATCGTCAGGTCAGCGACGGGCATTTACCGGGAGGCTGCGCGTGCCGAAGGCGAATGCCGCTGCACGTACCTCATGGCAATTGTCCGGGAGAGAGATGGGTGCGGTATATATCGGCGACGACTCGTCCGGGTCGGTGCCGTTGAGGGTATATCGTATCACCACCTCGGTGGATGTGGGGTAGGGACTGTTGATAAGAGCTGTATTACCGTCGATGCGTATGCCCGGCTGACGCAAATGCACGTTCAAGCTCTGTGAAGAGTAGAAAGGCAAGTCGCGCGTGCCAACGATGGCGTTGAATTGTGCCTCGGAGTATGTCGAGTCGCAATTCCAGGCACGTTCGGCAAGGCCCAGGATTTTGGGCATAAGGTAAGTCTTGAGTTGGGCGGCGCTTCGTATTGTTTCGCCAAAGACTTGGGCGTTAAGGCCAATGACCTTGTCCGGGTCCTTATCCATGGCCGGGCATAGTCGGTGGGCGTAGGCGTTGAAAGCCGAGAACTCGTCCACATATCCGCCCCAAGCCAATCCCGGTTCCTGCGGGTCGCGGCTGTAAGCGAGGTCAAAATACAGGTGGTTTACATTACTCAGTATAGTGGGAAATCCGGCAAGCACTACGCGGTCGGTGACTCCGCTGTTGCCTTGACGAGACAGGGTACTCCAGCAGTTGATACCTCCGGTGATCGGGGCTATGGCTTTATTGTAGGCCTCGTCATGTCCCAGCGCCATTTCCTGCCATCCATGCATCGGAATGTGTCGAGCAGCCAGCATTGCGGCTACGCGTTGTACATAGTAGGCGTGTACTTGGGTCTGGGATTGCAGGTCCTCGCGCTTCTTGAGCCGAGCCACGGCAGCCGAGCCGTCCCAAGCGCCGCGCGGCACCTCATCACCTCCGATATGAATGCCTATGAGCGGTACTCCGGCATCGCGGTACATTGATGCGATTTCGTCTATAACCTTTTCCATAAAGCGGTAAGTGCTTTCCAATGCCGGGTTCATTATATTGTCGTGGAAGGCTTGTGCCGAGGTGTAGCGCGATGTGTCGCCGTCTTCGATAAGGCGGAATTTTGTATCTCCGCAGTTGAGCTTTCGGGCCTCCATAGCGCGTATGGCGGCACGTGCATGTCCCGGCGATTCGATTTCGGGCACGACCTCAATGCCCATATTGTGAGCTGTGCGTATCAGGTCAATGAATTCGGCGCGTGTGTAATAGCCGTTGGAAGTGCCTGTGTCGGTGTGTGGGTTGCCGTCACCGGTAAAAATCTGTTTGAGGCACGTGCGCTCGTCTAATGTATATCCGCGATGTGCGCCCACGTCCGTCAATTCGGGTAGGCCCGGTATTTCGAGACGCCAAGCTTCATCGTCCGTGATGTGGAAATGCAGCCTATTGAGGCGGTTGGACGCCATCAGCGCTAATATGACCTTCATCGTTTGCGGCTGCTGGAAATTGCGTGCGACATCTATCATCAGGCCACGCCACGGCATATCGGGCCAGTCTTCAATGACGACGTCAGGTATGCGTCCGAGGCTGTCGCGACGGCTCAATACTTTGGCATTAAAGGCTATGTAATTGGCCCATTGACGGTCGGGACGGCAATATATGACGGCGCTGTCGCCATGTACTTCGATACGATAATAGTCCGGATTTTCGGGGTCTATGTCCACAAATCCCGGGATACTTACGCGTGACATTGCCCCCGGTTGTCCCGGAGTGACCTTTTTAAAAGAAGGTATCACGTCATAGAAGTTGATGGTCCGGTCCGTGGCCATGGCTTCATTGTGGCAGTATACCTCGGCCGCGTAATCGGTCATATCGCGATTCAACGGTGTCAGATAACGTTCCACGGCATCGGTAGTGCCATCGACATTGACGCGATGAAAGCCGTCCGGAGCGTAACTGATATTGACAAAACGTCCGCGTGTCTGTATCTCGAAAACCACGCTATCCTCGTCCTTCGGGTCGGCATATACGTCTGCGGCCGGGCCGTCCGGGTTGTGCGCCAACAGTCGCGGCGAGGCTATGGCATAATATCCGGGCACAAGTTCGATAAGCGTGTCTTGCGGATCGTTTAGGCGCATGGAACGTGCAAACTGGTTGAAACATAGGCGCGGAAAATTGAGATTGCCGCGTACGACCAAGCGTTGGACATAATATGGACGAGAGGCGCTGTCAGAGCCTTCGCGGGTGATGCTCCAGTGTACCGAGGTCAATGTTTGCGGCGTATAGTCGCTTGTACCGTCGGCGTTTGTGGCTGTGGTGTTCATGGTCGCGGCACCGGCCAAGGAGGTCGTGGCGACCAGTGCGGCAAACAATTTGTTATGGAGTTTCATATCGTATTTTGTCGGATTTATAATAGAAGCGGTTAAGACGTGTGTCTATTGTCAGACTACGTTTTTCGATCGAGGGGTGATCAATTGAGGTAGAGCGGCACGCAGCGCATCATATAGTCGCGAGCGACATCCCAAGGTACATACAGCCCCATACGATCGCCGGGCAAAGTGACAGGTTTCTCGTTGACATCGAAGCGCACGTAGTAACGTCCCGAGCGCTTGGCTTTGAAAAGTACTATTTGGAGGTTGGCTGCCATAGGTACTACATCGAAGTCGCGCCAGTGCATAGCCACGGTGTCAAAATAATTGGTCATATAATAGCATCCGGGCAGGCGTAACAGCGATAGCAGCGGCATCAGCGTCTCGGCGTGTCCGAAGCGCAGGTCGGCAACCACGCCGTCGGCGCTACGACTGTCCGTGGCCAAGTCGGTGGTGCGTATGATGTCCATCAACAACGTCCCGGCCATATCTGCAGGCACTGAGGATACGGTAGAGGCTGTGTATTGCAGGTATTGACGGAGGTTGAAGCATGACCATAGGGCGTTGTATTCTGCCTCGGTGAAGAAGCGTGAAGCGTCACATTCGATTTCCATGGCTGCCATACCGGCAATGACGTAGTACTCGGTTATGGCCAGTTCGCGAGCCTGTTCGGTGCCCCCGAAGGGATAGTCGCGACCAAGTACGCGAGTGATTGCCGTCAAGGGGCAGTATTGCTCGAAATAAGCCATGTATGTCGGTTCCCAAAGTCTGTCGCTGCGGAAGTGTTGATAGTCATCGCTGACATCGAAAGGTCGCATAAGGGGCGAATTTTGGCGTCCCGAGCAGGAGGATATTTCCAGACGGTTGTTCATACGCGACATTTGATGCAAGAAGCAGAACATACTCATCATCGAACGTGGCGAGTAGGACGACAGCGCACGCACTCGAGCTCCGTCTTTGAATAGGCCGTCATAGCGGTGCATCATTCGCGTAGCTATGGAGCGTTGCTCGGCCATGCCTAACGAGTCGAGGGCACCCCAGCGACCTTGAGATGCAGTCATGGCTTGTCCGGTGAGCGCCAGCAATTCGCGACCCGTAGGTGTCAGTAGGCCAAGCGAATCACTATGCAGCAGCGCACTGTGCAGTTTCTTGCACGAGGCTGCCGAGGCCGGATAACGCGAACCGTGACGCCCGACGTGGTCGATATGCACGGCCACGAGGCTGTCCGGAGTGACTATATCGGCGACTTTGGTCGGGTAGGGGGTCAGCGACCCTTGGCATTGTGTCGAGGTGTATTTTGTAGCCATAGGGTCGGTAGCCAAAGCCGAGCCTATGCCGAGAAATAAGCAGAGGATTGCAAACAAATTTTTGCGCAGTATGTGGTGTTGTGTCATAGCTAATTTGGATGTGAAGTCAAGTATTCGTATCTTTGGCGTAAAATTACGAATAATTTATGGATAACGCACACACAACAGTCAATAAATCATTCGAGGACGGCGCGGCCGACGCGCATGCACAGGCTGTAGAATTGTACCGCCAAGGTCGTCGCGCATGGCAGCACGGCGACCGCGCCGCCGCCATCACGGCTTACGAGCGCTCGGCGGCTCTCGATCCTGATGGTCCGGGCGCAACGGCACTGGAAATGACGCGCGATATTATGGATTTTTACGATACCAATCAGTTCAATCCCTGAACATTTTGGGACGTGGATGTCCCTGCGGCAACATTTTATTTGGAGTTGGGGAACTTGTCGCTGCAATGAAGCTTACAAGGCGTGGCCTGCGATGATATGTTTTAGCGAGACCGTGCAGCCCAGAGAGGTTTTGAAGTGCTCAAGGCCCTCGTTGGGTATGCCGTGGTGCGTGCCTGGTCCGAGATCGATGGTAGATATACCGAGTTTGGCATAATATAGGCTTATGGCGTGGTCCATCCAATTGGTGACACGTAGCGGACGTGCTTCGGCGGTGTCACCCCAGTTAATCATCTGTACAATATGCGGCGCTGTATGCTGGTAGTAGGCTGCAGCCGCCGGGATGTCCCCGTCCGTCACCATAAAGAAGTCCATGGGTATGGCGCGTGCAGTGGCCAGCACTTGGTTACGCGTCATAGCCATTTCGTAGCCCAGCTGGCGATGGTGTTCGGCTATGAGGTCATATACCGCTCCGGCATCGGCATCGGTGACCAGAGTGAACGAACCGTGACGCTCGGCCTTGCGGAGATTGCGCCGTGCCACGGATGACATTTGTGCGAGTGCCGGGTGGGCGTAATTACGGTCGCAAAACAGCTCGTGGCCGAGAGCTCCGAACGCTTCGACGGCGGAGTGTATCAGTGCCGGGGCATAGAATTCGGGAGGCAATACTATGCGCCACTTTCCGTACGACTCGGCGTCCACGTATCTGGCAATTGCACGCAAGGCTTGTAATGGCACGGGCATATCGGGTCGAGACATCGAGCATAGAGCATAAGGTGCCGAGAACGGCGCCGCCCAAGTGCCGACATCGTCCTTCCCCCAAACCATACCGACTGCGGAGTCGTCCTCGTCCGTTACCAGGATATACAACGTGCCGCATACTGCACTTACCGTAAGGGCAAATTCGACGCTGTCGTACACTGTTGCCGGATGAGGGACGGTGCGATAGTATGTTTCGCGGTCAACGATGTCAAGATGTACTGCCATCTTTCTGAAGTAGTTGGTTCGGTGTAGGCCCGGCGTTTACCCCTTGTCGGATATGGGTCGGAAGATGCGGTATTCGATGTCGGAGGCGGCGGCGTATTGTGTCAGTAGCCGCGATGCATACTCGGCGAGTTTGTCGGCGGGCATTTCGTCGCCGTATAGATTGGTGACCATAAATAGGTGTCGTGTCGACTCGGGCCGTATGGCCGTCCTTGCATTGTCGCTTGTGGGTGTTGCTATGCCTCCGATGTCATCACGTAGAACAGGCAGCCCGGCTATATTGAGAGGCCCGCGGTGTACGGCTTCATAAGGTTCGCCTTGGCGTCCTACACCGAGGCGCAGGGTGTGTCCGGAGATATGGTCACTGTCAAAAGCGCCTATAGAGTGCCCCGAGGCGATGGACAACAAGTTGACCAAATCTACGACATTGCTGACGCGGTACAGGCCGTCACCGCGCACTATGCGTCGGCACATAGCCTCGGTGCTGGGTCGGTAGCGGTTGGGGTCTTTACCGAATGCTTTGTAGGCGGCGCGTGTAGCCGCTATTCCGGGACGTTTATTGACCATAGACATCTCGTAGGATGATGCGATGCGTGTCGCTACGGTCTGAATTTCGTCCCATAGTGCGTCGCAGGTAGGCGCATCGGTGATATTGGCGCTCAAAGCCAAAAGTGTCATACCCGGAGTCTTTTCGGCAAATATGTCTTCAAAGGTTATATCAAACATTAGGATGTCTTTTTTTGAGGGAGGAATGCTGCGTAGAAGGGTTGATTTAGCCGTGATGCAAGTTTGTTTTTCTATATCAGCGATAGTTCTCGGCAATCTGTCGTACGCTGTTGAGTATATCTATATCGGTTTGGGTCAACTCGATGCCGCGCCGAGCCATCATTTTGGAAGCTGTATCAAAGAAGCGCTGCATCGGCACCTCGGTATATCCTTGAGGCGAGCCTTCGAGGAAGGATGCCAGGAAGGGTCGCGGGAAGCCGCTGCCGTGGATGTTGACGCCTACGCCGAGGACAGTGGCTGTATTGAGCATCGTGTTGACTCCGGCCTTACAGAAGTCGGCCATGATGACGCCGCAGAACTGTAACCCGGTGCGCAGGAAGCGGCGCCGCGGGTAGTTCCATAGCTTGATTTCCGTATAGTCGTTTTTGAGGTTTGATGCCGAGCATCCTCCTCCGATGTTGCACCATTGTCCGATGACGGCGTTGCCTAAGAATCCGTCATGCGCCTTGTTCGAATATGAGTGCATAACGACATTGTTTAGTTCGCCGCCAACCTTACACCACGGCCCTATGGTGGTGTCACCATAAATACGAGCGCCCATATTGACTACAGCGTGGTCGCATACGGCCACCGGTCCGCGAAGACAGCTGCCTTCCATAACCGTTGCGCCGTGTCCGATGTATATCGGGCCGTGCATGGTGTTGAGTGTGCATCCTTCAACAAATTCGGCGTCATCTTCCACGAAGATGTCTTCGCGGCGTCCTATCACGGTGACGGTGTCACTCAATGGCGCCGAGGTGCGTCCGGCGGTGATTGTCACGAAGTCTTCGCGCAGCACCTCGCCGTTGAGACCGAAGATGTCGTATAGGAAGGATAGACAGCGTGTGCGCTCTTTCAGTTGGATGCTTGGCGCATTCGAATTGCCTCCGCGCCAAGCTATAGGGGCGCTGTCCTCGCCGAAGACAGCCTGTCCGGGCTGCAGGTCAAGAGCCACGTGTACCAGCTCGGCAGAAGGAATGATGTTGCCGCGCACGTATACGGCATTCGAACCGGCGATATTGTCAGGGCATGCCGCGTACTTGGGACGCAGGTAGTCTACGGTCTGCCAATATAATTTGGCGTTGGGACATGCCATACGCCAGCGTTGGTCGATGGTGTATATTCCAATGCGAAGGTCACTGACCGGGCGTGTGTACGTCAGCGGCAGCAGGTTGTCATGCGTATCACGAGGGTCTACGAGTATGATGTCGGTTACCATAATGCTATAATTATCGGATAGAGAGAAATGACTATCGGCGTGGATGTATACGGGATTGGGAGGATAGGCGCAGAAAGCGAGATGTCTGCTTCAGATCAATATTTATATGATTATAATAAACTGAGGATGTCGTCCGGTGAGTCAACTATGTGGTCGGCACCGGCGCTTGACAACTCGGAGCGTGTCCTGAACCCCCAGGATACGCCTACGCTTTCGATGCCTGCACGTTGTGCGGTTTCCATATCCACGGCGCTGTCGCCCGCGTATAGCACATTGTCTTTGGGTGTGGGATGGGCGTTGAGAGCCATGAATATTATTGATGGGTCGGGCTTGACCGGGACATTTTCTTGATGTCCGAGTACGGCCGCCCACGGCAATTGACCGAAGAAATGGCTTATCAAATGGGTGACGGCGCGTTGGTACTTGTTGGAGGTGACGGCTGTGGCTATGCCACGCGCAGCCAGTTCGTTAAGGAGATCGGAGATGCCGGGATAGATGGTGGTGTGCTCGGTGCAATGCACGTCATAGTATTCCAGAAAATGATGACGCATAGCCTCGATCATTCGTGTGGTGCGCATATCCTCGGGCAGGGCGCGTTCCAGCAGCTTGGTGACGCCATTGCCTACCATGTAGTTGTAAGCCGTGATAGGGTGGGTGGCATATCCTAATTGTTCGAGCGCGTAGTTGGTGGCATCGGCGAGGTCGGCGATGGTGTCCAGTAACGTTCCGTCAAGGTCAAAAATTACGTATTGTTTCATAAGTGTCTGTTTTTTATAAAAAAACGTGTCGGGTGCGATGCCTCGGATTGTAGGGTCGATATGTCTTGCAAACCTGTAATGATTTGCTTGCGGACTTGTCAAGGGTCTTGCTTCCGTGTCGGCTTCGAACAATCAGAACGGATAGCCTACTGCAAAATGGAATGTGGCGTCACGTCCCCAGTGCGGGTGTATCAGAGGCCATTCCTCTTGACCCATAGCGGGGTTATGAGCTTTCATACCAAGGTCGAAACGCAGCAGGAAGTATGTAAAGTCCATACGTATGCCTGCGCCGTATGATAGCGCTATTTGTCGGTAGAACTTATCGAATTTGAAAGTTCCGCCGGGTTGATTTTCGTAAGTCTTGATGGTCCAGATGTTGCCGGCGTCTACAAATATTGCGCCTTCGAACACCCAGAATAATCGTGCGCGGTATTCGAGACTAAAATCCAGTCGTATGTCGCCGCATTGGTTGATGAAATCGATAACATCGTTGCGGGCATCGTAGGCTCCCGGGCCGAGGGTGCGTGCACTCCAGCCGCGTACGCTGTTGGCTCCGCCTGCATAGAAGCGTTTTTCGAAGGGTATGGCCGAGGAGTTGCCGTAGGGATAGCCGATACCTATGCCGGCGTGTATGGCCAAGGCGTTGCGTGCATTGAAGTTGCGTGTATATGTGAAGTCTGCTTCACCTTTGACATACTGGGCGTATTGGATGCCGAAGATTTTGTATGCTTCGTTTGACTTTTTCTGCCCAAGTATGGATGAGAAGGCATATAGGAGGTTGCCGGCCATCTCGGCGGAGGCTCGGAAGGTAGTGACCGACGGCTGTATCACAAACGAATTGAGCGTGGTCGTAGGTATTCGGCGGTTGGTCTTGTAGAACGTGTAGCCCAGGCGCATGATGAAGTGGTCCTCGTAGCTGTAGCGCAGTAGAGGGTTGGTCGGCGCTATCTGGTCGATGAAATTGAGCGTAGACTGTGGAAGGTAGACGTAATTGATATCCACCAGGTCGAGGGTGCGGCGTTGATTGAAGCCGCCTTGTTGTTTGTCCCATTTGTATTTCCAGGCGCCGCCGGCGATGACGCGAGTATACTCGGGACGCTCTTGGTAATTAAGTGATAGAGCGAATTCGGTACTGGCTTTGTTGCGACGTTTGAAGTCACGAGACAGAAAGGGTGCCTTGAATTTGGGGAAAGTGATGCCTACCTCGCCGGCATATTCGGTGTAGCGGTTGTTGATAAGGCCTTCGAAATCGCCCGAGAGACTTTCGTATGCGGTGCGAAATTTGACGGTCAGCAGTTCGCTGCCGTGTGCAAGGTTGCGATGCTGATAGGTGAGCCCGACTCCGAAGCCCAAGTCTCCTTCCGAGTTGGTGCCTTCCAGTTCGAGGGTGATATTTTGTTTCTTGTTGCGCGACAGCAGTACGTAGGCGTCCATCCAGATTTCTTCTTTGTCATCGGTTTTGACGGCTGTGATGGGGCGCATTTCGATGTTTATAAATTTGAGTATGCCCAGGCGAGCCATAGCGGCATATGTCTGGTCTACTTGTGAGGCATTGTAGGGCTTACCGGGTATGATATAGCAGTTTTCTTCGAGGACTCCGGGACGTATGTATCGGTCGGCGCCGTATATGACGGCCATACCGGGTGTGCCTTGAATTGTGTCGCTGCGGACCGTACTGTCGTCACCGTCTTTGCGCGGGTTGTAATCCGTGACAAAGTATACCTGCCTTATCATAAAGCGTCGATGCTTTGGTGCCGGAGCATCCGGGTCTATTCCATCGGGATGTTCGGGCGTCGGCGCCGCATGTATTATGCGCGGCTGCTGAATTGTCATGGTCAGGTCTACTGCCATCGACCCGGGTAGGGTATCGGCTATAAAGGTGATAAACTCCTTGTTGAAAGCGTAATACCCGTGATTGCGCAGTATCGAAGTGATGCGTGTACGTTCGCTGTCGAGGTATGTACGGTCTAGGGCCATACCCGGTGCGATGTTCGGTTTGGCTGCGGTGTCGGATTGGAGGATGGCTCGAATTTCATTGTCTTCGCATTCCATTGTCACTGTAGCTATGGTGTGAGCAGTACCCGGGTGCAGTCTGTATCGCACTCGCATTTTGTTGTGTTTCTTGCCACAAGTGGTTGTGTCTATGGTAACTGAAGCGTTGAGATAGCCTTTATTGACAAGTGCCTGGCGAAGTTGGCGTGCCGAGGCTTCGGTCAGTTGCGGGTCATATAATACGGGCGCTTCGCCGATACGTCTGAGCCATCGATTCCACCAACGTGTGGTATCGTTGCCCGACATGTTGTAGATGCCGAGCTGCATTTTTGCGCAGCCCAGGATTTTATGGTTGGGTTGCTGGCGCAAGTAGTTGAGCAGTTCGCGTGTACTGATGTCGCGATATTGTTCTTTGGCGTTGATGCTGTCTCCGGGTTCGGCAATAACGATCTCGGCCTTATCCAGTAGTTTGCTACCTTCGGGAACGTGTCTTGTGCTACTGCACGAATTAAGTGCCGATGCCAGGGTGTAGGACACCAAAACAGCGGCCGACAGGGATGTCAGCTTATTCCATAGCTTTTTCACGTGGCAAAGATACGAAAAAATTGGCAAATGCACTTATAATCATAATAGCCGTGTGGGACGTGAAACAAAATAAGGGGCGAAACCTTGCGGCTTCGCCCCTTATTGGGGGAGGGTATGGAATTCAAAAGCGAATCTTAGTTGGCTAATTTGAATTGTACGGGGAGGTGATATGTCACGCGGACGGGTTGGCCGTTGTTACGACCCGGAGTCCAGCGAGGCATCTTGCGGATGACGCGTGCTGCTTCGGCATCGAGAGCGGGGTGTTTGCCGCGGACGACTTTAACATGCGAGATGCTGCCGTCTTTTTCAACGATGAATTGTACGGTCACTTTGCCTTGTACGCCTTCTTCCGAAGCGGCTGCGGGATAAATGATGTTATCGTTGAGCCATTTGTACATAGCGGCATCACCACCGGGGAACGAGGGCTTCTGTTCAACCATTGCCATGCTTACGGGGCCTTCATCTTTGGGCTTCTCCACGGGCTTAACTTCGACAACTTCCTTGACAACGCGGTCGCGGTTGACGTCTTCTACGCCTTTGTGGTCGTCAGCACCTAATTGAGCGGTGTTTTCAAGCACTTGCTCTTGGTCCTTGATTTCGCGGTCTTTGTCCACTGTTTCTACAATCTTGACTTCGGTTACAGCCTGTGTGGCGGCAACTTCTTCTTCGGCTTGAACTTCCTCGGGCTTCTGCTCGGGAATTTCCATTTGTTCTTCCTCTTCGGGAATATCCTCGGGAGCCATGATGACTTCTTCCTGCTCGTTCTTGGCGTTGATGTCTTCGTCAGCGCTCTTGAACACTCCGGTCATCACCATGATGATTGCTGTCAAGATGAGTGCCAGCACAATAAGTACGGACACCAGGGCTTTGGTGTGGCGCTTGACAGAAGTTGCACGCAGTTGGTATGCGCCATACTCCTTGTTTTTGCCATCGAATACGATGTCACACCATTCTTTTGATGAAAGATCTACATCTTTTGCCATTTTTTGTCTGTGTTAATTGGTTAGTAATATAGAACTTTGATCATTATTTACGAATGTTGGGACGGATAACGGTTTTGCCGGTAGCCTTCTCGTAGTTGCGCAACAGTGTTGTGTCGGTATGGTCGGGCATCTGAATCGAGTACTTGCGTATCTGGTTCAGGTTGAGTTCGTCGATAGCATTTACCAGGGCTTCGTATGTAGCGTTGGGACCCGGTTTGATGATTACCACGGGGTGTTTAAGTTTGTCACTTGTGGCATTCTCTTTGGCTTTTTCGGCAAATTGCTCGTCTGTGATCTTCTTGGCCTTATAGTCGGCTTTGAGTTGATCATAGATATCCATAGCCTCTTTGTGGCGCAGGTAGAGGATTTCGCGGATACCCTGACGCTTTCCACCCGGAGCATTGCCGATAAAGTGGGATACTTTGATGCAGCCCTTTGTGCCGGAAATGTTTACGGTGTCGGGAAGGCCTTCGTAGTAGTAGATATCGTGCACTGTATTGCCGGCATCGTCTACTGCGGGTAGTCCGTTGGGTTTGTATTCTGTATCCAAGATCAGTGTTATGGCGTCATCGGCCTTGGCCTGGTTCTTCTGTTCGTCCTTGATACGTGTGTCATTGGACGGCAGGAGAATTTGGAGGGTCTGACTTTTGATCATGGTTGTACAGAGCATGAAGAATGTAATCAGAAGCATGTTCATGTCGACCATAGGAGTAAAGTCCACATGGATAGACATCTTCTTTTGGGCGCCTTTCTTTTTGTTTCCGTCGCCGCTTGAGGGATCTATTTGTGCCATTGTTGTTCTTTACTTTTATGGTTATTCGGCAGATTCGGACTTGAGGGCGGTCATAAGTGTGAACTTGTTAAGGCCCATGGTCTGGAGGTTGTCGAAAACGCGGTGAATGGTCGTGAAGGGTGTGTCTTTGTCCGCTTTGAGGGATATGGCACGACCCTGGAACACTGAATTGTAGAGGATGTCGGCATCGCGGACTTCTTCGGCGCCGTTTTTACCTTCGGCATCAAGTTGGCTGATTTTTTCGTTACGGCCGTCTTGAGCTACGTTGGCCAACGCATACATCCAAATTTGGAAGTCGTTGAGGGCACCGTTTTTGTTCTTGTTGTCGTTGATGGGTATACCGACATTGGGGTTGGTGAGGTCGCTCATGAATTTGTCACGCTTGGAGGTCTCCATAGACAATACTTCGGGAAGTATCTTAAACGGGACACCGAGCATATTGGTTTTCATGAAAGCTGCTCTTTGATCTTTGGTGATCTTGATAGCGTTTTTGGGGTGAAGGTCGTTGTATTTGCTTACTGCATAATCCAGGATTTTTCCGCGAAGGGTTTCGCTGGGGATGACGGAGTCACCGGCGAAGGAGAGGAAGATCTTGCCTTCGACTTGTGTCGGGTCTTTTAGTTTGCCCGATTTGTCTTCGCTGGAGACCAGAACGGTCACCAAGTCCTTTACGGGAACCTTCTCTTCGGATACTGACGACGGGGTGTATACCGTTGTCGGCTCTTTCTGCAAGAAGGTAGATGTCAACATGAAGAAAGTAAGCAAAAGAACGGTCACGTCACTCATCGCGGTCATGTCGATGAGCGTGCTCTTTCTTTTAATTTTTACTTTTCCCATATTTACTTAGTTTTAGTGGTGTTAGTGTTATAACTGCCTTGTTAAGCAAACAGGGGATTAGTGAGTGGTCTGGAATGTTTGTACAATCGAGAAGCCGATTTCGTCGATGGCGTAGGTGAGGTTGTCGATCTTGTTGGTGAAGTAGTTGTAGGAGATAACGGCGCATGCACCGGTGGCGATACCGAAGGCGGTGTTGATAAGGGCCTCGGAGATACCGGTGGAGAGTTCGGTAGAGTCAGGAGCACCGGACTGAGCAAGAGCCTGGAAGGACTTGATCATACCGAGCACGGTACCGAGAAGACCGATAAGGGTACCGAGGGTTGTCATTGTTGCAACGATGGGGAGGTTCTGGGTCAGCGAGGGCATTTCCAGAGCGGTAGCTTCTTCGAGGGCTTTCTGGATGGTCAGCACTTTCTGCTCCTTGGTGAGTTCAGTGTTCTTGTCCATTTCCTCGTAGCTGATCAGAGCGGCGTTAACTACAGCGGCAACGGAGCCTTGCTGTTTGTTGCAGAGCTCTTTTGCAGCGGCGATGTCTTTTTTGGCAAGGCATTTCTTAACGCTGGCAACAAATTTGTCGACGCTGCCTTTACCTTTGGCTGCGCTGAGGGCGATAGCACGTTCTACGGAGATAACGATCACGGTGAGGAAGAGGGTCTGCAGCAGAGGCACGATAAAGCCGCCTTTGAATACGGTACCCCAGAGATCCAGAGGATGTCCGTCTTCATCGAAGTGCATTTCGTTGCCGAACCAGAAGATGAAGAGGCATACGGCTACGATGAAGCAGGCGATGATTACCCAGAAGGCATTCTTGATGCCGGGGACATTAGCTTTTTGCGAATCTTTTTTCGCAGCGGGCTTTGCAGCGGGTTTCACGGGAGCTGCAACGTTGGGCTTTTGAGTTTCCATAATTTTTTTTGGATGAAAGTTTTTAGAATGTTTTGGTGTTGGATGTATTTTTAGTTTGTTCTTTGACGAAATGTATGTTTTTTCCGCCTTGGATTGTCTATTGTAGATGTTGCTGTTTTGTGTGTTACAGTGTGTGTTAAACTTCCGGCGGTATGGTTTTGTACCATACTATGCCTATCTGAAAAGTATATTAACCTCGCAAAATTAATTGTTTGTTTCGGATTGGCAAAACATTTTGCGGCGAAAAATTTTATTCTATGTATTTGTACAACGGCAAATGGTCTTTTTTATTGCCTTTTGAAATGGGCAAATGCTGCTTTGCAGTGTGTAAAATGCTTCCATAGGATTTTTTAACGTGCCAATTCTGAAAAAATGTTTAATAAACCAAATAAATGGTGTACTTTTGTCTGCGTTTTTGTGGCGGCATTTTTTTCTACGCGCACACATCCTTGCTTGCCGCCTTATCAAAACCTGGTCTACAATTCAAGGCTTGTCCTTAAAGTAATTTGTGAAAATGGAATTAAAAATCAAACGAGGAATAGACCTGCGACTGGTCGGAGCCGTTGTCGATGCGGCTATGGTAACCGAAGCTCTCGGCGTGCATTCAGTCGCTATAATTCCGGATGACTTTCCCGGCTTTGTGCCTAAGGCTTCGGTCAATGCCGGGGATGTTGTCAAGGCCGGCTCTCCGCTATTATATGATAAGTACAATCCGCAGGTGGTGCTGGTGTCTCCGATTTCCGGAGTGGTTCGGGATGTCGAGCGCGGCGCCCGACGCAAGATTGAGCGTGTCATCGTGGATGCAGACGATGCTTCCGCATCAGAGACTTTCGATGTCTTGTCGCGCCAATCGACCGACATAATTTCTACGCTGTGTCGTAGCGGTTTATGGGCATGGATGCGTCAACGTCCCTATGATATAGTGCCTTCGCCGCAAGTACGCGCCCGCGATATCTTTGTCACGGCTGTAGACTCCGCACCATTGGAGCCTCAGCGTCTTTATAGCCAATCAGATTTAGCAGATATGGCCACTGCCGTGGAGGTGCTGTCACATCTCACCGATGGACATATATATATAGGACGCCGTGCCGGAACGCTCAATGATATTGCCGGAGCCGTGATGGTGGACGTACAAGGGCCTCACCCCGCCGGACTTTGCGGCGTTCTGGTAGCAAATATCGCACCGATAAACAAGGGCGAAACCGTTTGGACACTTTCGGCTGACACGTTGCGTCGCATAGGTACACTTTACCGTACTGGCAAGGTTGATTTCACCACTGTCATAGCACTGGCCGGAGCCGAGGTTAGACAACCGCAGATGCTGCATACCATCGTAGGAGCAGCTGTTGCTCCTATCTTAGAAGGACGTCTTGCTGAGACTGACCATCACCAGCGTGTCATCAGTGGCAATGTCCTGACGGGTGTCAAGACGGATGCCATTGACGACTACCTGCATTATCCTTACCGCCAGATTACCGTCATTCCCGAGGGGGATGATGTGGACGAATTTATGGGCTGGGCATCGCTGTCGCCGCGCAAGATGAGCGTCAGCACGTCCTTCCCCGGACGTCTGTGCGGACGCCGTCTTTTCGATCCGGATGCACGCATCCTCGGCGGACGTCGCGCTATGATTATGTCCGGAGAGATAGACCGTGTACTGCCTATGGATATTCTGGGTGAGTATCTGATCAAGGCCATAAATGCTCGTGACATTGATGCTATGGAAAATCTCGGTATATACGAAGTGGCACCCGAAGACTTCGCTTTGGCCGAATGTCTGGACTCATCCAAGGAGCCGTTGCAACAGATAGTGCGTGACGGTCTCGACTATATGCGTCGCGAGGTGTGATGAACAGATTATAGAAACAGCTGACACTATATAATAATGAAAGCACTGAAAAGATTTATGGAACGTATTCGCCCGTCCTTTGAGGAGGGTGGGCGTCTGCACGCTTTCCGTTCGGTATATGAGGGTATGGACACCTTCTTGTTTACGCCGCGCCAAACAGCGGCTGCGCGGGGTGCGCAGATACACGATGCCCTTGACAGCAAGCGTATAATGACGATAGTGATTGTTGCATTGCTGCCGTGCTTCTTTTTTGGAATGTACAATACCGGCTATCAGCATTGGCTGGCTGCCGGAGCGAAGACATTTCCGTTTTGGGATCTGATGCTCTACGGTTTCCTGGCCATACTCCCCTGCGTGGTTGTGACTTACGCCGTAGGTCTGGGCATCGAATTTGCCTTTGCTCAATGGAGGGGCGAGGAAATTCAAGAAGGATTTCTTGTGACGGGTCTGATGATTCCGTTGATTTTGCCCATAGGTACGCCCGTATGGATGGTGGCAGTGGCCACAGCCTTTGCCGTGATTTTTGCCAAAGAAGTCTTTGGTGGTACGGGATACAATATCTTCAATGTGGCTTTGGTCGCACGAGCCTTCCTATTCTTTGCCTATCCGGGACAGATGTCCGGCGATAAGGTCTTTGTATCGCAAGGTTCGATGCTCGGCGTGGGTGATACACTTGCCGATGGTTTCAGTTGTGCCACGCCTCTTGGTCAGGTTGCCTCGGCTACCGACGGCAACTTTGTCCTTCAAGGCATAGACGGCACTCCCATATCCGCATGGGATGCCTTCCTCGGCTTGATTCCCGGAAGCTTCGGTGAGACCTCGGTGCTGTGCATCCTTATAGGTGCTGCGGTGCTGCTGCTGACGCGTGTGGCCTCGTGGCGCATAATGCTTAGTGTCGTAATAGGCGGTTTGGCTATGGGCTGGCTTGCCAATGTGTGCGCCACTCCGACGTACCCGGCGTCCTATCTGTCACCGGTGGATCAGTTGTTCTTCGGCGGCTTTGCATTTGCGGCTGTATTTATGGCCACCGACCCGGTGACAGCGGCACGCACGCGCAAAGGCCAGTATGTCTACGGATTTCTTATAGGCGTGATTGCGGTGTTGATACGTACATATAATACCGGTTATCCGGAGGGTGCGATGCTTGCAGTACTGCTGATGAACGCATTTGCTCCGCTGATAGACTACTTTGTAGTACAGGCCAATATCCGTCGTCGTCGCCGTCGCTCCATTAAACAAAACACAACAAGGCAATGAACAAGAACAGTAATACATACACGGTCGTATATATCAGTTGTATCGTTGTGGCCGTAGGTGCCATCCTGGCCTGGGCCGCTATGACACTTAAGCCGATGCAGCAGCACAACGCCGATGCGGACAAGATGAAGCAGATCCTTGCATCTGTGCATATTACCCCTGACGAAGATAGTGTGGTAGAGGATTTCGGTCGATACATCACGGCTCAGCACGTGGTCAATACTCAGGGCGAAATCATCGGCACGGATGCTTTCGGCGTGGACGTATCAGCGCAGACCAAAATCGCAGATGCCGCCCAACGCCGGCTACCTATATACGAATGTACTCTCACTGGCGGAGAAGTCAAATACATTATTCCGGCGTATGGTGCCGGGCTTTGGGGACCTATCTGGGGTTACATAGCGCTCGATGCCGACGGCTCGACGGTATATGGGGCGTACTTCAGCCATCAAAGCGAGACTCCGGGGCTCGGCGCGGAGATACAAGAGCCGTGGTTCTCGGCGCAGTTTGAGGGCAAACAATTGTTCCACGGGACGAATTTTGCCCCCATACAGGTGCTGAAAAAAGGCCGCAAGCCGACCGGCGGAGCCGATTATGTGGACGCCGTCTCGGGCGGTACCATCACCAGTAAGGGCGTCTCGGCAATGCTTGACGACTGCCTTCGCCCATACAAAGTTTACTTAGAATCGCTACGTGACAAATAATAGAAGCTATGCCTAAGACAGATTATAAAGCGATATTCTTCAACCCATTCTCCAAGAACAACCCGGTGATAGTTCAGGTGTTGGGCATTTGCTCGACACTGGCCGTGACCGCCAAGCTCGAACCGGCGATAGTCATGGGGCTTTCAGTGATAGTCGTACTTGCATTTAGTAATGTCATCATATCACTGATACGCAATACAATACCTACAAATATCCGCATCATAGTCCAATTGGTGGTGGTGGCATCGCTGGTGATTGTAGTCAACCAGTTTCTTTTGGCTTACGACTACGATGTCAGTCGCCAGCTTTCGGTTTTTATCGGGCTTATAATTACCAATTGCATACTTATGGGACGCCTCGAGGCCTTCGCTATGGGAAACGGGCCGTGGCCGTCGTTCCTTGACGGCGTGGGCAACGGCATCGGTTATGCCATGATACTGGCCGTGGTAGGTTTCTTCCGCGAATTGCTCGGTAGCGGCACGCTCTTCGGCGTGCAAGTGGTGCCTCAGTGGTGCTACGATCACGGGTATGTAAACAACGGCTTGATGATTTTGCCGCCTATGGCATTGATATTGGTGGCCGTCATCATTTGGATACACCGCAGCCGCAACAAAGACTTGCAGGAATCCTGAAATAAAACACTCACACCGAGAACACAATGGAAAATTTCAATCTGTTTATACGGTCGATATTTATCGACAATATGATATTTGCCTATTTTCTTGGCATGTGCTCCTTTCTTGTGGTGAGCAAAAATGTCAAGACCGCTTTCGGACTGGGCATCGCCGTCACTTTTATGCTGGCAGTCACACTGCCGGTTAACTACCTGCTTGAGACATACGTCCTCAAGGCCGGAGCCTTAGCATGGCTCGGCCCCGAGTATGCGGATATAGACCTGAGTTTCCTGTCGCTTATAATGTTCATCGCCGTGATAGCCTCCATTACCCAGGTTGTCGAAATGGCGGTTGAAAAATACACGCCTGCGCTATACAACTCGCTTGGTATCTTCCTGCCGCTGATAGCCGTCAATTGCGCCATACTCGGCGGATCGCTGTTTATGGAGCAGCGTGACTACGTGGACACCGGTATGGCTCTTTGCGCCGGTCTCGGCTGGGGTCTCGGCTGGCTCGTGGCTATCTGCGGTATCGCCGCCATCCGCGAGCGACTGGCTCATCACAACAATATCCCGGCGCCTCTGCGTGGTGTCGGCATCGCATTTATTATCACAGCCTTGATGGGAGTGGCCTTTATGAGCTTCCTCGGCATCAAAATTTGATAAAACAATGAACACACTACCATTACAGGTGATATCCCCGACAATGCAGACGGTACTGGTCACGGTCGCCGTATTCCTACTGATAACGCTAATACTGGTGGCAGTACTGTTGGTTGCTAAAAAATATATGGTCAAGACAGGCAATGTCACCGTGGATATCAACAACGGCGAGCGCAAAGAGACCGTACAGAGCGGGACCTCACTACTGTCCGCACTTGCTGACAAACACATCTTTCTGCCCAGTGCCTGCGGCGGTAAAGGTAGTTGCGGCCAGTGCCGTGTACGCGTCACCGCCGGTGGGGGAGATATTTTGCCCACCGAAGTCGTCCATTTCAGTCGCCGACAGCAGAAAGAAGGCTGGCGTCTGGGATGTCAGGTAAAAGTCAAAGGAGATCTCGCCATACAGGTGCCGGCCAGCGTGCTCAGCGTCAAGGAATGGGAATGTACCGTCATTTCAAATCGCAATGTGGCCACGTTCATCAAGGAATTCATTGTCAAACTTCCCGAGGGCGAACATATGGACTTCATCCCCGGCTCGTATGCCCAGATAAAAATCCCGGCATATAGTATGGATTATGACAAGGATATAGACAAGAACCTTATAGGCGATGAATACCTGCCTGCGTGGGAACGCTTCGGGCTCTTCGGCCTCAAATGCCACAACGACACCCCCACCATACGCGCATATTCCATGGCCAACTATCCGGCCGAGGGCGACCGTATAATGCTGACGGTACGTATCGCAACTCCGCCGTTCAAGCCCAAACCACAGGTCGGTTTCCAGAATGTTTCGCCAGGCATAGCCTCGTCCTATATTTTTACGCTCAAGCCCGGAGACAAGGTGATTATGAGTGGACCTTACGGCGACTTCTTCCCCAACTTCGACAGCAAGGCCGAGATGATGTGGGTAGGCGGCGGAGCCGGAATGGCACCTCTTCGTGCCCAAATAATGTATATGACGCGCACTCTGCATACCACCGATCGAGTTATGAACTTCTTCTACGGGGCGCGAGCGCTCAACGAAGTATTCTATCTCGAAGACTTCCTGCAACTCGAGAAAGATTTCTCCAATTTCAAGTTCCACCTTGCTTTGGATCGTCCCGACCCTGCAGCCGATGCCGCCGGAGTCAAATATACAGCCGGTTTTGTGCACCAAGTGATGTATGACACCTATCTCAAAAACCATCCCGCGCCCGAGGACATAGAGTACTATATGTGTGGTCCCGGCCCGATGAGCAAGGCTGTGTTATCACTGCTTGACAGCCTCGGCGTTGATCCCGAGAGCATACATTTTGACAATTTTGGATAAGACTAAAAATAAAAAAACGACAGGGCCTCGGAGATGAAACATTCGAGGCCCTGTCGTTTTGTCGCGCTTTTCGTTATCGAACCTCGTGCTCTTGACAATATTCGGCCAAAGTGACGCCGGACCTGCTTTAGTAAATATAGTTTTTTTTCAGTGTGAAAAATCACAAAAACGATAGTCGAAGATGCACGTGTATCCATTATAATGATTATCTTTGCATAATGAATTTGATAAAGAAGCAGATACACATGTATATGTATGCCAGAAACATTTGATTTAGAGCAATTAAGAGCAATATCAGGTATCGTTGACGCGGTCAATCACTCGCGTCGTATCGTTGTTACGTGTCATATGTCGCCCGATGGTGATGCTATAGGATCGTCTCTGGCGTTGGCGAGTATACTCAAAGCCAAGCAACTTGACGTGACAGTGGTGACGCCCGATGAGCCCAATCAGAATCTTAATGTTATCCCGGGTTTTGGAACAGTTGTGCCGTTGACGCGTTCGCCTAAAAGGGTGAAAAATGCTCTCGAAAATGCTGATGTCATATTCTGCTTAGATTATCATTGTATGTCTCGAGTGGACAGACTTGCGCCGTATATCACCGAGTCTAAGGCTCGTCGCGCGATGATAGACCACCATTTGGATCCCGATGTATCAAATTTTGATTGGGCTATATCACGGCCGCAGAGATCGTCTACTTGCTCGCTATTGTATTCGGTAATCAAGCGCGCCGGATGGTTCGATTTGATGAATCTCGAAGCCGCCACTTGTATTATGGCCGGAATGATGACGGATACCAATAACTTCTCTCATAATGCCAACCATCCCGAAGACTACCGTATAGTAGCAACGCTTCTTGAAAAAGGAGTTGACAAAAATGCCTTGTGGCGTTCTCTTTTTGATACTTATAGTGAAGATTGTATGCGTCTCAACGGCTACGCAATATCGCAAAAAATGCGCGTATATCCCGAAGCGCATGCCGCACTGATTACGTTGACGCGAGACGAACTCAATAAATATCATTACACCAAAGGCGATACCGAGGGGCTGGTCAATAAGCCTCTGGCTATCCCCGGTGTGGTATATAGTGCCTTTATGCGCGAAGAGAGAGAGTACATCAAGGTGTCTATGCGCAGTATCGATGATTTTCCCGTGGATATTGTTTGTTCGCGACACTTTGGCGGCGGCGGTCATAGAAATGCTGCCGGAGGCGAGTTCCGAGGTTCACTCGAAGAAGCCGTTGCCAAGTTCGAGAGTATACTCGACGACAACGCCACCGAGTTCATACTTGGCAGCCACGCTAAGACGCTTAAGAAATGACTTACCTCCAAATGAATTGAGCACCATATCGCAGAAGTGCAGCTCATATAAAAAACAGGAGATATAATAAAACATTGATATAAATTGATATAAATAACCATAGAACCACATTATCACACATACATATAGCACAATATTATGCCTATCAAACAGATATTGAAGTCTAAAGCAAAAATGCTACGGCTGTTGGCCGCCGCCCTTGTCGGGGTGGCTACGGGCGTGGCTTCGTTTTCGTGCAAAGACTCGAAAAGCTACGCCGAGCTGCTGACGCAGGAAAATCAGGTTGTCAATCTCTTCTTGGTAGACCAGCGCGTCACCAACACCATACCCACGGACACGACATTCGAGTTCGAAACCGGCCCGGATGCACCATATTACCGACTTGACGAGGACGGCAATATGTATATGCAGGTGCTCAATGCAGGCACTCCGGGCAATTACGCTAAGTCCGATGAAGTGCTGTACTTCCGCTTTACGCGTTACAACCTCAACTATTATTCTAATGGAGAACTGCCTACCGGCGACGGTAATGATACGGACATGACATATAACAGTTCGTGGTTCCGCTTCAAGAACTACTCGTTGCAGGCTTCGTACCAATGGGGCTCGGGAGTACAGCAGCCGCTGTATTATCTACCTGTGGATGCCGAGGTAAATATAATCATCAAGTCGCAGTACGGAGTGACTACCGAAACCTCTCAAGTGATACCGTATCTCTACCACATACGTTATTATCGTCAAAAGACGTAATATCCTGGCTCGGAAACTCTGAGCTCAATACGTATAGACGATAAAAGCTCGGAGACAGTCTCATTGCGAAAAGGCACAGCTAATATCGAAACAATCCATACTTAACCCAATTATGACCCTTATAAAATCCATTTCCGGTATACGCGGCACTATCGGCGGCCGTCCCGGCGAAGCACTTACGCCGATAGATATTGTAAAATATACGGCAGCATACGCCACCTTCATTGACCGTACCACCACGATACCCTACCGCACCATCGTTGTAGGCCATGATGCCCGCATCTCCGGCCCTATGGTGATTGATGTGGTTATAGGAACACTGATGGGCATGGGCTTCGACGTGGTCAATATCGGCCCCGCTTCGACCCCGACTACCGAGATAGCAGTGACTATGGAGAATGCTTGCGGTGGCCTGATACTTACCGCCAGCCACAATCCAAAACAATGGAATGCGCTGAAGCTGCTCAACGAGCACGGCGAATTCCTGACCGCCGAGGAAGGCCAGGAAGTGCTGCGCATAGCCAACGAGCGCGAGTACCGCTTCGCCGAAGTGGATCAACTGGGACACCACCTAAAGAATACAACATACAATCGCCGTCATATTCAGAAGGTTCTTGCTCTGGATCTCGTAGATACTGATGCAATAAAAAAAGCAAACTTTACCGTGGTAGTGGACGCAGTCAACAGCGTGGGCGGTGTAGTCATACCGCAACTGCTTCGCAGCCTCGGCGTCAATAAGGTCATCGAACTCAACTGCGATCCCACAGGTAACTTTGCACACAATCCCGAGCCTATACCTGAAAATCTCACCGGTATTTCCGACCTTATGAAAACCGGAGTGGCAGACGTCGGCTTTGTCGTCGATCCCGATGTCGACCGTCTGGCTATCGTGATGGAGAACGGCGAGATGTTTGTCGAGGAATATACGCTGGTAGCTATTGCAGACTACGTGCTCAGCAACACTCCCGGCCCGGCAGTGTCCAATCTTAGCTCGTCACGTGCATTGCGCGATGTAGCACTCGACCACAACTGTCCCTATCAGGCCAGTGCCGTGGGTGAAGTCAATGTAACCACCCTGATGAAGAAAATCAATGCAGTCATCGGCGGCGAAGGCAATGGCGGAGTCATTTATCCGCCGCTGCATTACGGACGCGATGCACTGGTAGGCGTGGCATTGTTCCTGACGCTGCTTGCCAAGAGCGGACTCAAGGTCTCCGAACTCAAGAAGAAATATCCGCAGTACGCCATAGCAAAGACCAAGATACAGCTTACGCCGGATATGGACGTTGACGCCATCCTTGATGAGATCAAGAAACGTTACGCCAACGAGAAAATCACTACCATTGACGGTGTCAAGATAGACTATCCCGACAGCTGGGTACATCTACGCAAGTCCAACACCGAGCCCATCATACGCATATATTCCGAGGCGCACACCATGGAGGATGCTCAGAGCCTTGGCAACAAATTCAAGGGCGTCATCGAAGAGATTGCACATATCAAACGCTAAAACACTAAAATATACAGGGATACCGTCTTTCGCGGCGGTATCCCTGTACAAGTGTCTTACAGTATACCATATTTAACCATAAACCGTCATATCACGATATGAAACACATTGTCCTTGCTGCTGCGTTATCGTTGGCGGCGACACAATATATTGGCGCGACTACACCGTCTTGGTTCGAAACAGACTCGGCCAAGGCTATTTCGGAACGCCTTGACAGAGACTTCTCACTTACAGTAGAGCAGACTCGACAACGCCTTGCCGAGCTCTACGGACCATCGGTGGCCGCACGCACCGATGAATTTATAGCCCAGGGTCTTCTCGAAACTCGTACAACAGCCGAAGGCAAGGTTATGGTGTTCCGTAAGGCACCTTCAAATCTTAAACTTATAAGCCCGGAGGTGAACGGCGTTGAATGGATAAACCGCGGCGCCGATGCCGATTCGTCAGACGTAGCAATCGTCAGAGCCGTAATCGAAAGTCCGCTTGCCTCAGAGGATGATTACTATCACCGTGGCCCGGCGCAGACCATCACCTACCGTTTTGTGGTGGATGTGCCTTACAATGAGGTACTCAAAGGTGATACCTTGCGCGTATGGATGCCCGTGCCCGTCGAGACCGAGCGCCAATACGACATCTCAATATTGTCGGCATCGCATCCCTATGTCCTTTCGGACGGCCGTTCGGTGCACAATACAATATATATGCAGGCACCCGTAACGACCGGCAAGAGTACACATTTCGAGTATACCGGACGTTACACGGTTACATCTCTGTATGTCAGTGAAGAAGATATTCTGAAGCGCGTACAGCCATACGACACGACAGCACCGTTCTATGCCGATTATACGGCAATGCAGGCTCCGCATATTATAGATCTTGGAGTAGAGGTACGCGACATTGTAGGCGATGAGACCAATCCATACCTGCAACACAAATTGGTGTACAAATACATCGCCGACAGATATCCATGGGCCGGTGCTCGAGAATATAGCACAATACCATGTATGCCGCGTTATGTACTCGACCGTGGTTATGGTGATTGCGGACAGGTATCGATGCTATATATTTCGATGATGAGATCCCTCGGTATTCCGGCCTTATGGGAAAGCGGATGGATGTTACATCCGGGAGAAAAAAACTTCCATGACTGGGCCGAGGTATACTTTGAAGGGGTCGGCTGGGTACCCGTAGATATGTCTTTCGGCAACTATGGTGTGACGCCCGAAGCATACGATAAGGATACGCATGGGTTCTATAGCCACGGTATTGATATGTATCGTTTTGCATCAAATAGAGGTATTTGCGGTACGCTTTATCCGGCCAAGAAGTACGTGCGCAGCGAAACTATAGACTTCCAGGCCGGTGAGGTAGAGACCTCACGAGGCAATCTGTTCTATCCCGGATGGCGCTCGAGCTTGAAGATACTCAAGACCAAACCCGCAGCCGTGGCACAGGACGAAGACGAATAAGGATAATCATAATTACCGGTGTGTAAAACAATGAAAAACATCAGATATATACTATGCGCTCTGGTTCTTGCTACCTCGGCGTCAGTGACAATAGAAGCGGCCTCCGTGGCCGATAAAGCTCGGACAATAGTATCGGCGGTTCGCGCCCGTTTGGCGCCTGACAGTCGTCAAAACATATACGATATTACCGTCTGTCCTGCAGACAACGGCAAGGTTGTGCTTACCGGCACCGTTTCCGAAGGGTATCTTGCCGACTCGGTGATGCGAGCCGTTGCTGATGCCGGTATCGAAGCTTCCAACGGCATAGCTGTGCTGCCGTGTGACAATTGGGCACTGCCTCGCATTTCGGTTGCGTGTCTACGCACTCGCCCGGGGCATGATGCGGAAATGGCATCGCAGGCGCTGATGGGAATGCCGCTGCGAGTGCTTGACAACGACGGTCAATGGCTGCGTGTACAAACGCCGGACGGCTATATCTCTTGGGTTGTGGACAACTCGGTGGCTATGAAAACTTCCGAGCAGATGGGAGAATGGCGCCGTGCACGACGTTTGGTGGTGTCCTCGCCTTATCAGGTGCGTGCCTATCGAGATGTCAAAGTTTCGGGAGCGCGTGATGTCATTACCGACCTTGTCTGCGGAGATATAGTCGAGGGCAACCTTGATAAGAAAAGCCACGGACGTGTACAGGTCACCCTGCCTGACGGTCGTTCGGGATGGTGCGATGCTTCGGCGTTGATGCCTATCGAAGAATGGGCCACACAGGATTTTAATGCCGATGTAATACTTGATATGGCATATTCGATGGAAGGGACACCATATCTTTGGGGCGGAACCTCGCCCAAGAGCCTCGACTGCTCCGGTTTGGCCAAAGTTTCGTATCTCGCCAACGGCATAATACTGATGCGAGATGCTTCGCAACAAGCCACCACCGGCACACGTATCAAGGCAGCCGACTGGCGTCAATGTAAAGCCGGAGACTTGCTATTCTTCGGCAACCCCAACACGGGACGAGTGACACACGTTGCCATATATGATCACGATGGCGATTATGTACATTCGTCCGGCCGAGTACGCCGCAATAGTGTTAATCCTGACAGCCCCTCCTATCTTACCACGCCGTTCCTGCACGCCGTACGCATCGACGGCAACATCGGGGCTCGCGGCATTACGGCCGTACGTAACCACCCGTGGTACTTCGATTACAAATAATAATTAAGACTGAACATAAGACTACAATAAGTGCCATACGCGCATGCAAAGGCACGACACAACAAAAATATACCAGTATGAAACGCCGAGACTTTCTCCGTACAACCGCATTGGGCGCCGCTATGGCTGTCGCACCCATATCTTTCAGTGCCTTAGGTAATGCCACCAAGAAAAAGGCAACGCGCTCGGGCCATCTCAATCTTTCGTTCGAACCTTACGAACTGCGTCTGCGTCACGCCTTTAATCTTGCACGCTCACAGCGCACCACGACCCCCGATGTGCAGGTGAGGTTAGAGTATGACGGCTTGATCGGTTACGGCGAGGCTTCGATGCCTCCATATCTTGGCGAGAGCGTTGAGAGCGTATGCTCTTTCTTGAATCGGTTGGATCTCGGCCAATTTACCGATCCGTTCCGAATCGAGGATATACATGACTATATGGATAGTGTGGCGCCAAATAATCGTGCAGCCAAAGCCTCGGTAGACATAGCGCTGCACGACCTTCTTGGCAAAATCATGGGTCAGCCTTGGTATAAAATCTGGGGCCTAAATCCGGACAAATGTCCCAATACATCGTTCACCATCAGCTATGATGCCGACCCTAAGGAGATGAATGCCAAGATAGATGAGACGGCGCCCTACAAGGTCATAAAAATCAAGATGGGTCTGGATCATGACAAAGAACTTGTCGAAGCCATACGCGCTCGCACCAATGTGCCTATATGTGTGGATGCAAACCAAGGGTGGGACAGCAAAGAAAAAGCTCTTGAAATGTGCCATTATCTTGCCGATAAGAATTGCCTGTTTGTCGAACAGCCTATGGACAAGGCACGCATAGATGATACCGCATGGCTTCGCGAGCGTTCGCCGCTGCCCATCATCGCCGATGAATTTCTGCAACGTCTTCCGGACGTACGTCGTGCCGCCGGGGTCTATGACGGTATCAATATCAAGCTGATGAAGTCCACCGGTATGCATGAGGCATACAAAATGGCGGTACAGGCACGCGCTATGGGCATGAAAATCATGCTTGGCTGTATGACCGAGACCTCGTGTGCCGTAACGGCTGCCGCCCAACTGGCACCTATGGTCGATTGGGCCGATTTAGACGGCAACTTATTGATAGTAAACGACCGTTTTGACGGCATCAAAATCGTAAATGGCAAGGTGACCATCCCGGATCGTCCCGGCATCGGCGTCGTACTGCTATAAAATGTCGGTTTCGGAGATTGATGATATTAGGCCCATAGGGCGTATGGGAGGCCAAGAGACACTCAACCGAAAGTGGCTTTAGGTTCAAAAATGCGCACAAAAGGGTCCATGCTATTGTTTGTTCGGAAAAATATGCGTAAATTTGCAGTCCGAATTGTGAAATAAAAAACATACAAACTAAATAATACAATGAAACGTACTTTCCAACCGTCTAACCGCAAGAGAGTTAACAAGCACGGCTTCCGTGAGCGTATGTCTACACCCGAAGGCCGCAAGGTATTGGCTCGTCGTCGTGCCAAAGGTCGCGCACGTCTGACCGTCTCTTGCTCTATCGCCAGCAAGTAATCGCTGATAGATAGCTACACAACATAACATAAGCTGCCTGTCGGATGCACCGATGCGGCGGCTTTTGTTGTATATGGTTGCGCCTAATTTCACGTCCGGAACACTTTCCTCTACGGATGGTTTTCAAAATATTTATGTCCGGCTGATAAACGGATGATTAGGCCAATTATAAATTAAGGTTGTACGATAAGATGGAGTCCGGAAGTGCGTTTATTTGGCCTGCTTGGGGATGCCCCAGCGATGCTGTTGCAAGGCGTTCATGCGATCTTCGGCAGCGTTTGGCGCGGGTGTCCAGAATTGTGCATCGGCAATATCATCCGGGAGAAACTGTTGGCGGACAAAATGCTCGGGATAATCGTGTGAATACTTGTATTGGACGCCATAGCCGAGTTTTTTCATCAGCGAGGTCGGGGCATTGCGCAGGTGCAAAGGCACGGGCAGGTTGCCCGATTCGCGTACCTTGGCCAAAGCGGCATCGATGGCCAGGTATGCGCTGTTGCTTTTGGTGCTCGTGGCCAAGTATATGGCGCACTCGCTGAGCGGTATGCGTGCCTCCGGCATTCCGACTTTGTGTACGATGTCGAAGGTGGCGTTGGCCAGCAGCAGCGCATTGGGGTTGGCCAGCCCTATATCTTCGCCGGCCAATATGACCAAGCGACGAGCTATGAATAGGACGTCTTCGCCACCGGCCAGCATCCGCGCCAGCCAATATACAGCAGCATCTGGGTCGCTGCCACGTATGCTCTTGATAAAAGCCGAGATGATGTCGTAGTGCATTTCGCCGTCTTTGTCGTAGGCCATAGGGTTTTCTTGCAGTCGGTCGGTGACGGTGGCATCATCAATCACAATAGGCTGAGCATGGGCGGTGGATTGCTCCAATAGGTCAAGGATGTTGAGCAATTTGCGTGCATCGCCGCCGGCATATCGAAATAGCGCGGTGGTTTCGCGCACTTGCACTTGGCGCTTGGATAGCACTTTGTCTTCGGAGATAGCGCGGTCGAGCAGCGTTTTCAGCTCGGCCTCCTCCAAGGGGCGCAGAGTGTATACTTGGGCACGCGACAGCAGCGGGCGAATGACTTCGAAAGAGGGATTTTCGGTAGTCGCGCCTATCAGTGTGACAATTCCGCTTTCGACAGCGCCCAACAGACTGTCTTGTTGTGATTTGCTGAAACGGTGGATTTCATCGATAAACAATATCGGGCGAGCATTTTGGCCGAACATACTGCCGGCATCGAGGCGACACCGTTCGATGACTTCGCGTACCTCCTTGACACCTGCGGTGACAGCCGAAATGGTGTAGAACGGAGCGTTTATAGTCTTAGAGATGATTCGCGCCAATGTGGTTTTGCCCACTCCGGGTGGACCCCAGAGTATGAACGAGGCGATATTACCGGTCTCAATCATTCGGCGGATGATGCCGTCCGGACCGACAAGGTGAGTTTGCCCGACATATTGGTCGAGTGTGATGGGGCGCAGCCTTTCGGCAAGAGGAGCTAGCATTACGTTGATTGTGTTCTGTTGATAGATATATGATGGCCTGGTCCGGTTATGTCATCGAGTTGTGCCGACTATGCGCGGATTGGACAGGCGTGCGCCGCGTAGGTATGCGTCAGTATCCATACGGCGCTTACCGGTGGCTTGAAGGCTGAGAATGTGTAGTATACGGTGGTCTCCGCATACCACACCGAGTTTGTCCGCTTCGGCAATCACGGTGCCGGGAAGCGTATTTGCATCTATTGTGTCGTCTACGCGAGTGGTAAAAATCTTGAAGTCGGTAGGCGTCAGATTGTCGGCGCATAGCGTGGTCCAGGCGCCGGGGTAGGGCGAGAGACCGCGTACAAGGTTGTGCACTTCTAAGGCCGGGCGAGTCCAATCAATATGACATGTTTCACGGAAAATTTTTGGTGCCGGGCGGCACTGTTCCGAAGCAATTGCACTTTGCGGTGTGGTTTTGAGGTCTCCGGCCACGACATGAGCCAAAGTGCGTTCCACCAGGTCGGCACCCAGAGCCATCAGTCGGTCGTGTACTGTACCTACATTGTCCTCATCTGTGATGTCTATGGCGCATTGGTCGATGACATCGCCGGTGTCTATTTCGTGCTTAAGAAAGAATGTGGTTACGCCCGTACGTGTATCGCCGTTGATGACGGCCCAGTTGATGGGCGCGGCGCCGCGATAGTCCGGCAGTAGTGATGCGTGGAGGTTGAAGGTCCCGAGGCGTGGCATTTGCCACACCACTTGCGGAAGCATACGGAAGGCAATGACCACAAACAAATCTGCGTTGAGGCTTCGCAACTCGTCTACAAAAGCCGGGTCGCGCAGTTTCTCCGGTTGCATTAGGTGTAATCCGTGAGCCAAAGCGTATTCCTTGACCGGCGACATGTATATGCGATGTCCGCGTCCGGCCGGCTTGTCGGGCATAGTCACCACGCCCACAATATTGTAGCCTGATGATACTATGCGATCCAGACTGGGTACGGCAAAATCGGGAGTGCCCAGAAATACTATTTTGAGATCTTTCTTTTCCATATTGCTATTGAGGGTTTTGAGGCGTTTGGATGGGGGTAGTGGTATTCGGTGCTGCCTGATCTTGTGCGGCGGCAGCTTCGAGTGCGTGCCATAGCGGGTCGTTTGGGACCGGAGCGGTGACGTCTATGGTGATATGCGACACCGGGTGTTCGAAGACTATGCGCCGCGCCAGCAGCGAGATGCTTCCGCCCGGGTTCGAACGTCTGTCGCCATATTTGAGGTCGCCTTTGATGGGACAACCTATAGCCGCTAATTGTACGCGTATCTGGTGCTTGCGTCCGGTCAGCAACTGCACTTCGATAAGTGTGTAATGGTCTCCGTGGGCAAGTACGCGATAGTTGAGTCGGGCTTCCTTGCTTCCCGGACGCGGGGTGTCGTTGGCGTACGACTTATTGGATGCTTCGCGGGTGGTGATATAGTGCGTCAGGGTGCCCTGTTGCTGCGGTGGATTGTTGCGGCTTATGGCCCAATAAGTCTTATGTATCAGGCCGTCGCGAATCATAGCATTGAGTCTTGACAGCGCCTTGGATGTCTTGGCAAAGACCACGACGCCGCCTACGGGACGATCCAGTCGATGTACCACGCCAAGAAATACTTCGCCCGGTTTGCCATACTTGGCCTTGAGCCAGGCCTTGACAATTTCGCTCAGCGGAATGTCGCCCGTCTTGTCGCCTTGAACGATTTCGCCCGGCGACTTATTGACTATGACTATATGGTTGTCCTCGTATAGTACTTCCATTGTTTGTATATACTTCCTATGCTGTCTGTTCCTTTCCGGTGTATGCCGATTGGGCTGTACCGGAGTACAAAGGTACTCATTTCCCGCGGATTTTCGGCAATCCAAAAAATCCCTACTTGTGCCTATTGAACGAATAAAGTGATGTATAGTGCAAGAGATGGCGTCGGGTGTCGTTGGATTAGATGGCGATGTCGGGAAAAATGCGTATCTTTGTGCGTACATTCAGAAACAATAAAAATATAGATGAAACAAGTAGCACGACTGTTGGCAGACAAATTGCTGTCTATCAGCGCAATCAATCTTCAGCCTGACAACGCCTTCACATGGGCTTCAGGCTGGAACAGCCCTATATATACGGACAATCGCAAGACCTTGTCGTATCCCGAGATTCGTTCGTTCATAAAAATCGAATTGGCTCGGCTGATTGTCGAGAATTTCGGGACACCGGATTATATAGCCGGCGTAGCCACCGGCGCCATAGCTCAGGGCGCACTTGTGGCCGACCTCTTAGGCGTGCCGTATATCTATGTGCGGTCGTCGCCTAAGGATCATGGGCTTGAAAATCTGATAGAAGGCAACCTCATACCGGGCAAGAATGTCGTAATCATCGAAGATCTTGTGTCGACGGGTCGCAGTTCGCTTAAAGCAGTTGATGCAGTGCGTATGGCCGGCGGCGAGGTGCTTGGTATGGCGGCAATGTTCACGTACGGCTTTCCGGTAGCCACCAAGGCTTTCAAGAAAGAAGATGTACGTCTTGTGACTTTGTGTGACTATGACACAATGATAGAGTCGGCTCTTGATACCGGATATATTAAGCCGACGGATGTGGAGACGCTGCAGGCGTGGCGCAAAGACCCGGCCAATTGGTTGCCCGGGGCTTTGGGTTGAATTCGGTAAAAGTTGAGCTACGCAAAGGTGATAAGGCGGACACAATAGTATTTAGAACATAATATATGGCTATATATACAGGAAAAATTGTACGTGTGGAGGCTTCACCCGAAGCTATTGCCGCACGTTTCAGCGACCTCTCGACACTGGAAGGCTTGCTGGAAAAGCTGCCCGAGGAGCAGCGCAAAAGCATAGGACAGGTGGCTTTCGAAAAGGCAGCTATTGTTGTAAATAACCCCAAGGTGGGCAATGTGCGTATGGAGGTGAAAGAATGCACAACCGAGCACATAGTATTAGGCGCCGGCGGGATGCTGCCTATGACAATAAACGTCAATCTGAAAGGCTTGGACGACAATGCCGCCACCGAAATAGAGACAGCCATAGATATTAATATTCCGGTGATGCTTCGCTCGCTGGTAGCCCCTCACTTGCAGCAGGCGGCCGACCAATTCGGATTGCTTATCGCTCGACTGGCATCTGTCGATGCGCAGTAATTGCTATCTGGATACGTTGAAGTAGATACCTGAGTTGTAGGCGAAATTATTCAAGTCGCACATCTCGGCTTCGATGCCGATTTGTTTAGTAAGTGTATACCGTCCTATGCCTGACGCAGTTGTGGGCTAATAAGTTATAGTGTATTCTAAGTCCATAGACAAACTTTCGGTAAAAAATTATGAGAAAGAGGCTGACGCATTGTATTAATAGTTTGATGGTTCTGTTGTGTACTGTGACCATCTCGGCTATGACGTCCGGATGCGATACCGTAGATAATAAACGTCTGCCGGCAGTACCGGTACAGATAGTGCTCAGCGACCCCGGCGGTTGGATCACGTATGGGGTGTCCGGGGCTATGCAGTCTCGCCGATTTATACGGACACTCAAGATTCCTGCCGACTTTCCGTACACCTCTACCACATTCACCGGATATGGAGGAGTTTTGCTTGTGTCCGATGTTTTCGGCAATCCGCAGGCTTACGACTTGGCATGTCCCGTCGAAGGCAAGGCCGATGTGCGTGTCGAGATAGACAAAGAAGCCTCGGTCGCCAAATGCCCTAAATGTAAGAGCACTTACGATGTATTTGCCAATGAGGGGTCACCTCTTTCGGGCGATGCAGCCAGGCTCGGCTACGGGCTGACGCGCTACAACGTCTACCATAACCCCGGCGTAAGTTATGTCATAGCTCGGTAGTGCCTCACCGATGCTGAATATCGTCAATGCAAAACCGGACATAAACAATATCTAACCATAAAACGATGCGACGCAACTACTTAGGCCTTTGGCTGCTGCTTGTGACGGCATTTGCATTTTTTGCAGTTCTGTCCATCTTTGACTCGATAGAGATATGCGGGCATACGCTCAAGTCCTCTAAGATTGTGCCCACCCTGACAGCCGATGCCAAAACCAAGAGCGGCAAAACAACTTCGGCATCTGTGCCCGGAGCGGCAGCTCGTGTGACACGGACGCGTCCGGCAACTAAGGTTGTGAAGACGGATACATTGCCTAAGACCATCCTTTTTATAGGAGATTCTATGCTTGAAGGACTTTCGCCACGCTTGGCGGCCTATGCTTCGGCCAATGGTCATACCCTGTATTCGGTGATATGGTACAGCAGCACCAGTGAGATTTGGGGCCGAAGCGGTCGCCTGGCCTCGTATATACAGCGTCTGCATCCTAATTACATATTTATCTGCCTTGGTGCCAATGAATTATTTGTGCGTGATATTGTGTCCAAGCGTGACCGATATGTCAAGCAAATTGTCAAGGAAGCAGGCAAGATACCCTTTGTATGGATAGGTCCGCCCAACTGGAAAGACGATACCGGTATCAATGATTTGATTGCCGCCAATGTTCCGGCCGGGTCATTTTTCTTGAGCAGAGGTATGCATTTTGACAGAGCCAAAGACGGAGCACATCCCACGCACGATTCAGCCATAAAATGGATGGATTCGGTGGCTCGATGGATGCCGCAACACTGCGCACATCCCATCAAGATGACGTTACCGAAGAGCACCACCGGACGTCCCAAGCGAATATTTGTACATCAACCGGAGAGATGATAACCGGACAACGTAATAGAGTGAAATAACTGAAACTCAAGCCGTCGTCAGACGATAATAATGGCAGACATTTCGACAATAATCCATAATATATTAGAACAGTTAACCTATACACCGGGCGAGCCTATGCTCTTCAGCAGCGGCGTGTTCTGGGCGTTGTTTATCGTCTTCATACCGGTCTTTGCTATGCTGCGCGACCGATTGTGGCAGATGGTAAGTTATGTAGTAGCCTTCTCGCTGTTCTTTTACTATAAAAGTAGTGGATTTTTTGTCTTCCTATTGGTGGCTACATCATTGATTGATTGGACAATGTCTCGTGTGCTTGTACGCGTACAATCGCGTTTGCGCCGCCGTCTGTGTGTAGTCCTTTCTGTGACCACGTCTTTGGCTATATTATGCTATTTCAAGTATGCCAACTTCTTTATGTGGAATTGGCAGCAAATGGTAGGAGGCAACTTCGAACCTATGGACATTATTCTGCCCGTAGGTATATCCTTTTATACCTTCCAATCTATCAGCTATATAGTAGATGTTTACAAAGGACGGGTAGCGCCCACCAAGACATGGCTCGAGTATGCCTTTTTTCTATCGTTTTTCCCTGCGCTTGTCGCCGGACCTATTGTAAGAGCCGACTACTTCCTGCCACAGATACGCAACAGCCGTCACGCGACCCGCCCGATGATATACCTCGGACTATGGCTCATAATACTCGGAGTGGTCAAGAAGGCCATTATCGCCGACTACATAGCACAGTACAATGACTTGATATTCAGTGTTGATGCAACCACCGGAGTGCCTGGATACAGCGGCTTTGAATGTCTGATGGGTATCATTGGATATACCATGCAGATATACTGTGATTTCTCCGGATACAGTGATATGGCAATAGGCATAGCTCTGATTATGGGCTTCAGACTTGCCAAGAACTTCAACTTTCCGTACAAGTCGCGTAACCTTACCGATTTTTGGCGGCGTTGGCATATATCGCTTTCTACGTGGTTGCGCGATTATGTGTATATACCACTTGGAGGCAACCGCAAGGGGCCACGTAGGACATACATCAATAATATGGCCACGATGCTTATCGGTGGACTGTGGCATGGCGCGTCTTGGAAATTCGTGTTCTGGGGAGGTATGCATGGTGCCGGCTTGGCGATACATAAGGCGTGTCGTCCTTTCCTCGGAAAGATCGGAGACAATTGGGGCGTCAAAGCGCTTTCGTGGCTTTTGACAATGACTGTTGTGGCTCTGCTGTGGGTGTTTTTCCGAGCCGACAGCTTCAGTGATTCGTGCGCCATCATAGGGCACACCTTCTCAGATTTGTCTGTGGATTACATCATACCCTTTGCTTCGGTGCGCTACCTATGGCTGATACTTATGGCTGTCATCATAGTCGCCCATTGTCTTCCCACTTCTTTTTGGGACAGGGCCGCCATGTGGTTTGTGCGTTCGCCTTGGATAGTCAAGTTGTTGATATTTATAGTAGTGGTGCAATGCGTGCTCCAGCTGCGGGGTGAGGACGTCGCGCCGTTCATATACTTCAATTTTTAAGCGTCCTCGATGCGAATGCCGTAAGGAGATATATTATTAATCAGGGAAACAAACAATACAGCATAAACAATGACCGATATGTGCGACAGCAACCTCAATCAAACGTCCGGAGCCTCGGCATTGTACCACACGTTCGGGTGTAAGCTCAATTTTGCCGAGACAGCGACCATAGAAGATATGATGTCGCAGCGCGGTATACGAGCCGTCGGCCGTGGCGAGGCTCCGGACATAATCGTGGTCAACAGCTGCTCGGTCACAGAAACCGCCGATCGCAAATGTCGCCAATATATCAGGTCAATGCACCGTCGCTATCCTCAGGCTGCAATTATAGTGACTGGGTGCTATGCCCAGTTGCACGGCGAGGACATCGCGGCTATGGACGGTGTGGCAGCCGTGGTTGGTAATGATAAGAAACATGGGGTTGTACGCCGCGCCGAAGAATGGCTGTACAACCGCGAGATGCACCAGGCGTACATCACGCCTACCGCACAGATACGAGACTTCGAGCCATCGTGTTCGCGCGGCGATCGTACACGTTTCTTCCTCAAGGTCCAAGACGGCTGCAACTATTGGTGCAGCTATTGCACAATACCCAAGGCTCGAGGACGGTCGCGCTCGGGGACGGTCGGTCAGGTCGTGGAACAAGCACGTACCGCTGCCGCCGCCGGTGCCACCGAGATTGTAATTACCGGAGTCAATATAGGCGACTTCGGTCATGGAACTTCCGAGAACTTCTTTGATTTGGTAAAGGCACTTGATAAAGTTGAGGGTATCAGTCGATACCGTATATCCTCCATCGAACCAAACTTGATAACGGATGAAATCATTGAATGGTGCGCCACTGAGTCACAGCGCTTTATGCCACACTTTCATATTCCGTTGCAAAGTGGTAGTGATGACGTGTTACGACTGATGCGTCGTCACTATGACACCGAACTATTTGCGGCCAAAATTGAGCGTATACGATGCGCCATTCCGGACGCGTTTATCGGCGTGGACTTAATTGTAGGTATGAGGGGAGAGACCGAGGCCTTTTTCGAAGACTCGTATAACTATTGCAAATCACTGGATATATCACGTCTGCACCTTTTTACGTACAGCGAGCGTCCCGGTACGCGAGCCTTGGAAATCCCGTATGCGGTGCCTCCCGAGTTGCAGCACGAGCGAATGCAGAGAATGTTGGCTCTAAGCCGAGATAAGATGCTGGCTTTTGCCTCGCGTTTTAAGGGTACAACACGGCCGGTGCTGTTGGAACATCCGCGAGCCGGACGCGCTATGAGTGGTTTTACGGACAATTATCTTAAGGTACATGTGCCGGACGCGACAGCCGAATATGACAACAAGATTGTGCTTGTCAGATTGGACTCAATAATTGAGGATGCTCACGACAGCGAAGAATTCGGATTCAAAGGTACACTTCAAGCGTTGTGAGCCGTAATTCTAAACATAAGGTGCTATCATAATCAGGAGTAAGATGAAAAAGCCCGGAGAAATAATTAAAGGCATATTTACGGCCGTCGGTATCGCGCTTGTGAAAGGGCTGGCGCATTTGCCGTTGAGAGCTTTATATGTCTTATCGGACGTAATCTATGTGCTACTGCATTATGTATTGCGTTATCGTCGTCGTATGGTACGCGCCAATATGTGCGCGGCCTTCCCGGATATGGACGAAAGCACTCTGCGGCGCAACATTAGCGGTTTTTACCGCAATTTTGCGGATTATACCGTAGAGACAATCAAGTTGTTACATGTAGATACAGACACCATAACCGACCGTATGACCTTTGAAGGGTTAGACATTATAGAAGACCATATAAGGCGCGGTCGTTCGGTGGTGGCGTACTTTGCGCACACGTTCAATTGGGAATGGGCGCCGAGCATCACGCGCGACTTCCCGACGGATATCGCCGATAAAGTTGTTTTCGGGCAGATATACAGACCGTTGCGCAGTCGCAAATGGGACGAGTTGATGTTGAAAGTGCGTAGCCGCTTTGGATCGGTGTCCATACCCAAAAAGATGACACTCCGTCACTTATTACAATCCTATAAAGAAGGTCGGCTATCCTTGACCGGATTTATGAGCGACCAGAAGCCAAGCCATGGCGATCCGGAGCATGTCATCGAATTTCTAGGGCAAAAGACACGTGTAATTACCGGAACCGAGACCCTTGCGCGACGTCTCAGTATGGCTGCCGTATACTGGGATATGAGTAAGAAGGGCAGGGGTCGCTATCATATTACGGTACGTCCCATCACAGATAATGTGGCCGAAACCGAAGAAGGCGAGGTCACGGACATTTATTTCAAACTTTTAGAGGAGACGATACGCCGTCAGCCGCAGATATGGCTGTGGTCGCACAACCGCTGGCAGCGCAACCGTCGCCATCCCGAAGCAAATATACAGAAATGACAAACGATATAAATAACGCTACGGGCGTAAAATGCGCTGTCGTCATCCTTAATTGGAACGGCGAAGCCTTATTGCGCCACTATCTGCCCGATGTGGTCTCCGGAACGGATGCTGCTTTCGGCCGAGTTATAGTTGCAGACAATGGCTCGACGGATGGGTCGCGACATCTGCTTGAGACCGAGTTTGCAGGTCAGGTTGACACAATATACTTCGATGAAAATCATGGATATGCAGGTGGGTATAATCGCGCCATAGAAGCCCTGCATGGGCACTACGAATACGTAGTGCTGCTTAATAGCGATGTCAGTACGCCCACAGGGTGGCTGACACCGTTGGTGCAATACCTTGATACGCATCCTCAAGTGGGTGCAGTACAGCCCAAAATCCTAAGTGATACTCGGCGAGACACCTTTGAATATGCAGGTGCCTGCGGCGGGATGATAGACCGAAACGGCTATCCGTATTGTCGTGGCCGTATATTCGGCACATGTGAGCCGGATACAGGTCAGTACGATACCGAAATGTCTATTTTCTGGGCTACGGGTGCCGCCTTGTGCATACGCACCACGTTGTACGTCAGTGTAGGAGGACTTGACGAGCGATTTTTTGCGCATATGGAGGAAATCGACTTGTGCTGGCGTGTACACCTCGCCGGATACGATATTGTAGCAGTGCCGACTTCGCACGTATTCCATCTTGGCGGAGGGTCGCTGCCGGCGTCCAATCCGCGGAAGACGTATCTGAATTTTCGCAACAATCTGTTGCTGCTGCACAAAAACCTTCCGGACAGTACACGTCGCGGCAAATTGTTTCGTCGCCGTATGCTTGACGCCATAGCATGGTGTAAATTTGTCGCCGGTTTAGATTTCAAAAATGCCGGGGCGGTACTGCGTGCGCACCGAGACTTCAAGCGTATGCGGCTGAACTATACCACACACCCGGAGACAGACTTGCTGGAAACACGCACCGATACACAGGTCAATATATTGACACAATATTACTTAATGGGTAGGCATCACTTCTCGCAGCTTAAGTTCAGGGAGTAATTTCGCAAGTTCATCAAGACGTAATTCAAACCTCTCAGTATCGGACGATATACCGGTAGAGCATCCGAGTAATATAAAAACATTCAAAAAATATCGCTGAGTACATATTTGTCGTTGTCTTGGCGGTCGGAATATCGAAAAAATGCGTAACTTCGTATAATAATAGCGACTGACGATGATACGTGCCTATAGAATAATACGCGCGGTGATTGTTGCCGCCATACTATTGGGTGTGGTGGTGCCGGTGGGTTTATATATGGCAATGTCGGCACCGTGGGCACAAGAGAGACTTCGCCACGCGGCTGAAGTCGAACTTACGCGACTACTGGGAACGGAAGTGTCGGTAGGTGCAGTGCATTTCGAGCCTTTCAATACCATATCCATCGAAGACGTTTCGGTAGAAGATGATTTCGGGGAAAAAACACTCGAAATCAACGACATAGACGCACGTTTCGAGCTGTCATATTTCTTGAGTACGGGACGTATAGCAGTGGATTATGCCGCCATAGACGGACTTAAAGCCCATATATATAAGGCCACAGACGATTCGCCGCTAAATATAGCCGGCATCATCAAACGCCTGAAACCCAAGCACAAACAAAAGCCGCCGAGCCGCATACAGTTGTCCATTGGAAGTGTAGACATACGCCATGCCGACTTGCGTTACGATGTGCTCAATGCGCCTCATACGCCCAATGTCTTTAACGTCAAGCATATTAGGCTAAAAGACATGGAACTGGCGGCGATGTTGCCTATAGTGGGCAACGACAGCGTTGCCGTACGTCTTGACCGCTTGGCCGCTACGGAGGCTTCGGGCTTCAAACTGAATGATTTGACAGCTACAGTGTTTTATACGCCCAAGTCGTTGGAAATACAAAGCCTGAGCGTAGCGTTACCTAATACGAATGTGCGTCTTGGAAATATCAAGTTGAGGTATGATAGCGTGGCTATGATAAAGAACCTCGGCCGCAGCATCCCGGTGAGGCTCAAACTGCTCGATGGAAGTCACATCACGCCCTCGGATTTAAGCTCCTTGGTCCCGGCATTGAAGGCGGTGGATGAAAACTATGACCTTGCAATAGAAGGATACGGCACATTGTCCGACCTGACTATAAATACCTTCAAAATTTCACATCCCGGGCTTGCGCTATCCATACAGGGACGATTTAATATTGATTCGCTCAGTTGTAAAGACTTACATTTGTTGGGCAATATACGAGCCGTCAAGGTGGCTGCAATGCTTGACAAGGCTCAACTCGGCATTTCGCCCAAGATACTTGCCGACATTACGCGCTTGGGCAATGTCCGTGTAGACATAAACGCCTACGGCGACCGACATTATTTTGACGGCAACGTAATGCTACGCACGTCCGTGGGGAATGTGGCCTTAGATGGCACACTTTCGGCATTGGATAACTCTTTTGATCGTCTGACTGCTAATGCAACGATTGATATTCAGGGCGTTAATTTGGGCCTTGTGACGACTTATGCACGACTTGGCCGATTTACGGGCAGTATAGATGTCGATGCCGATATCATACGCTCCTGTCGCAGTTTTGCAGGCGATGTTGCTGCTCGGATAGATGCAATTGAGTGGAATGGACAGGCATATCACGATATAGCCGTACGAGCCAACAGTGACTTTGACCGGACTTTCGTGGCTGATTTGGCGGCAAATACCGATGCCGGCAATATAGAGGCTAATGTCGGCGGTTCGTATGATATCTCGGCTCCGGCGTTGAATCTTACCGCTACACTGCAGAATATAGACTTGCAAACTCTCGGCTTTTCAGACAAATATGACGGATACAAACTTAATGCCGATTTCGGAGCAGACTTGCAGGGACGGATTGACACATGGGTTAACGGATATGTACAGGTGAAAAAACTACGGTTCGAGCATCCCGAAAAAGCCTCCATAGAGGTGGATAATATTCGATTGTGTGCCGACAATACTTCCTCTCCCGTCACCGTGAGTGTCGAAAGCGACTTCCTCAACGGTCAGTTTTCCGGCGAAATACATCCGCAGACCGTTTTCGGCGAATGTCGTGACATACTTTCGCATATTATCCCTGCATTTGTAGATAAGACATGGCACGAAAGAGCGAAAAGAGATATAGCCTCGGGGCGATATAATAAATTCACCTACGAATTCGAATTGGCTGATGCCGAGAAGCTGTCGCGGTTTCTTCGTCTGCCGGTGCAAGTGATATATCCGGTAGCCATCGATGGAGAAGTGGATTATGCAAATCATCACATGACTATGGCTGTGGATGCGCCATATCTGCTTAATGGCGAAAAACTTGTTGAGAATACGGCATTGCAGATAGATATTTCCGGCGAAACAACGGATGACGGAGATGGCCTTGCAACGGTATATGCCACCACGCAGATGCCTACCAAGAAAGGCGAAATGGCTGTCGTGGCTAATCTCAGCGCAGCAGCCGGGCGCATAGACACCCGTATCGATTGGAGACTTGAGCGCGAAAAGCCCATTAATGGTCAAATAGCTTTTTCGACATTATTAGACCGAGATGCACGAGGTCTATGTGCCACCGTGGACTTCAATCCGTGCAATATCACCTTTGGCGATGATATCTGGAATATAGCACGTTCGACCATCACATATAATGCTGACGGAGTACGAGCCGATGGTTTCAGAATGAGTACTGATTCGCAAAGCATTTCGATAGACGGTACAGCCTCGGCAGACACCGAAGACGTGCTTAATGTGAAGTTGGACCATATCGAAATGATTAAGATCTTCGAGACGCTCGATATAAATAAGGCTCTTATAGGTGGTATTGCTACCGGCACCATTCAAGCCCGCGGGCTTATGGGCGCTAACCGCGCAATCACTGCCGACCATCTGTATGTCAAGGATATATCCTATAACTACTGCACCTTGGGTGATGCCAACGTCAAGGCTCTATGGGATGCCGAGCGTATGGCCGTGGCATTGGATGCCGATGTCGTGGATGCGAACGGCATTCATTCGCGTATCAACGGCGATATCTTCCCGATGAATGAGGGCCTTGATATCAATATCGATGCCACTAAGGTAAAGGTGGGATTTCTTAAACCTTTTATGGCTGCTTTTGCCGATGACGTGTCCGGTTATGCATCGGGGCATGCCAGATTATTCGGTACGTTCAAGTTTATTGACCTTGAGGGAGACCTATATGCGGACAATTTCGGCATAAAAATCGGCTTTACCAATACCTGGTACTATGCAACTGACAGCGTGCATATTCGTCCGGGAATCATTGAGATACCGCCCATAAAGATTAAGGATTCTTATGGCAATACTGCGGACTTGAAAGGTTGGGTGAGGCATACGTACTTCAAAGCCCCGGAATTTGATTTCGCCGTGACCAATGCGCACAATTTCTTGAGCTATGATGTGACACCTTCCATAAGCCCGGATTGGTATGGTCGTATATATGGCAATGGTTCGGCCTTTGTGACGGGGCGTCCCGGTATGGTGAATATCGGAGTCAATATGTCCACAGCTCCCGGTTCGACATTTACCTTTGTACTTTCGGACCGACTTGACGCCGAGGAATACAAGTTTTTGACTTTCAGACGTAAGCAAATAAAGCAGGAGAATGGTGCAGATGTAAATCCGGTGGATGTAGACCCGGTTCCCGCCGTTATACGCGAATATCAGCGCCGTATGCGCAAGGCCAATGAGGATAATCCCTCGACGTATAGCATGGACATACAGGTAGACATTACGCCGCAAGCCAAGGTAAATCTCGTGATGGATCCTGTCGGCGGTGACGAAATCAAGTCCAACGGTAGTGGCAACCTGCGCATGACATACGTGACTCCTGGCAACGACTTACACCTTTACGGTACTTATACGATAGAGCATGGAACGTACAACTTTACGTTGCAGGACATTATAGTGAAAGATTTTACCATCAAAGAAGGCAGCTCCGTAGCTTTTACGGGCGACCCGTATAATGCTCGTCTTGATATAAATGCTACTTATGGTGTCAATGCCAATTTGAGCGATTTGGACGAATCCTTTCTGCAAGACAAAGATCTCAATCGCACCAATGTCCCCGTAAATGCCGTGATGAAAGTCTCCGGCGATATGCGTCAGCCGGATATTGCTTTTGATTTGGAGTTTCCAACACTTACGTCAGACGTTTACCGCAAGGTTCGTTCCATTGTGTCCACGGACGAGATGATGAATAGACAGATAATATACCTTCTGGCGCTCAATAGGTTTTATACTCCGGAGTATATGTCCACTACCAAGGGAAGCGATTTGTTCTCGGTAGCTTCATCGACTATTTCGAGCCAGCTCAGCAGTATGCTCGGCAAACTCAGTGACAATTGGACCATAGCGCCAAATCTGCGTAGCGACCGCGGAGACTTCTCGGATGTAGAATTCGATGTGGCGTTGAGCAGTACCTTGCTCAATAATCGGCTACGCCTTAACGGCAACTTCGGATATCGCGACAAATCGCTGAATACAAACCAATTTATAGGCGATTTTGATATTGAATATCTATTGACACCCAGTGGCGTATGGCGTTTGAAGGCATACAACCGATACAACGACCAAAACTACTACCTGCGTACGGCTCAGACCACACAGGGCGTTGGTATAATGTATAGGCGTGATTTTGACCGTATGTTCAATTTCCTGCGCCGTCGTCAAAAACCGCAACAGCCGACAGATAGTGTCGGTGCAACGCATTCCGAGCCCGCTGCTTCGAACCGTCCGGATACCGTTTCGACAAAATAGTATTGATTGAAGCAAGCATAGTCACCTCGGTATTGACTCCTAATCTTTGAGGTGACGTCCTATGGCCGAGGGGTAGTGGTGTAGGACGAGTTGTGTTATAGAAACAAGCAACGAGGCGATATCCAATCGGGTGTCGCCTCGCTGTTTGTTTCAGTTTTTTTTGGTTGGCAATAACATCAAATAGTAATGAAGAATGTCTCAAGCCACAGGATGACAATGCCGGCAAGATACCCGAGGAAAGCCAACCAAGTGATACGTTTGAGATACCAGATGAACGGTATTTTTTCGATGCTCATTGCAACAACGCCGGCTGCACTTCCAATAATGAGGAGCGAACCGCCTACGCCGGCACAGAACGTCAGCAAATGCCAAAACAGACCGTCCGAAACAAATATTTGAGCCCATGCGGGATCTGCTGCCATTTGCACTGCCGAGTCGCCTACTACTGGATACATATTCATACATGCAGCCACTAAGGGTACGTTGTCGATGACTGAGGAAAGTACGCCTATAATGCCGTTGATGATATAAGCTTCGTGGAAAGTCGTGTCAAGCCATTGCGAAACCTCTCGAAGTATCCCGGCCTGTTGTAATGCTTGAACGGCCAGCAAGATTCCGAGAAAAAAGAGTATGGTGCTCATGTCGATGTTGCGTACCACTTGGGATATGCGACCTTCCATCTTTTTGTCCAGTTTGTATCGGTAAACAACGATTTCGGTGATAAGCCAGAGCACGCTCAGCGACATCAAGATGCCCATATACGGAGGCAAGTGCGTGACGGCCTTGAATATTGGCACAAATAGCAGTCCTGCAACGCCGCAACCGAGGATGAAGTGCGAAAGTCGTGGGTGGTGTTCGCTAAGTACATAGCCTGTACGCGTGTCTTGCGAATTGAGCGGTTCCAAGGGGCCTTTGCCAATGGTTCGTGAAGCCAGAAGTACCGGGACGACTACAGATGCCAATGATGGCAGTATGAGGTTGGCAATAAGGTCGATGGAGCTTACACAATTTTTCATCCAAAGCATTATAGTTGTAATATCACCGATGGGCGACCATACACCACCGCTATTGGCTGCGATAACAATTACGGCGGCAAATGTCCAGCGTTCCTTTTGGTCTGCAATCATTCGACGTAACATCATAACCATGATTATGGTAGTGGTCATATTGTCCAAAAGTGCCGATACGAAGAATGCCACAAAGGCCATTACCCATAGTAGTCCGCGTTTGCTTCGAGCCGAGATGTGACTTACCAAGTAATTGAATCCGCCGTAACGGTCTATGAGTTCGACAATGGTCATCGCACCTATGAGGAATACGACAATTTCACATGTATCGCCCAAGGCGGTTATCAGGTCGGATGTCATATTTGGATCATGTCCTACGAGTGCGTAGATGGTCCACAATAGAGTACACAACAGTAGGGCGAATGTCGCCTTGTTGATTTTTAGGACGTGCTCCAGCGCTATTCCGAGATATCCCAGAATAAATAACGCTATCATGGCAGTAATCATAATGCTTTGATGATGGGGTGTTAAAGGGGGTGTGTAAGACTGTTTTCTGTAAAAATCTCCTATGTATCTATGTTTGCAACGGAAATTTGCTACAAATTTAAGAAAAATTTCCGTAATTAAAATTAGCACTCCATGCTTTTAATAAGAATTAGTAAAACCCGCTTTTAGCGTTAAAATAAGTGCTTTTTTGTTGCGTGTGCCGTTGTGGATTCGATTAGGAGATATACGGCAGGTCTTATAAGAATTGTCGGTAAAAGGGTATCCAAACAAATCGACTATTATTTGCGAGTATCCGTTGTGGAACAAGACCTTGGATGACGTTTATAGTTAACGTGTGTTTAATTGATGTGGGTGTAAATCCGCTTTGGTTAAATGAGGTTAAATAGTAGTATTTTTTCTCTTGAAAATTTGGTGGGAATATCTAAAGTCTATACCTTTGTACAGTTTTTCATGGTATTAGATTTAAGGTAAGAAGATTACGCGTCGTGATGACGGGTAATTTTTTTTGTGCCTAATCGTAGCGGAAAGTCTGCGGGTGTAGAGCTATAGTCTTGTAAATCAGTCAATGATGGCACGTGATTATCTGTGAGAGGAAGGTTCCATTTTACAGCATATCAGTAAGTACAGCATTGTACAGGATTACGAAGCGGTGGTCGGAAATTTAGATTTACTTCCTTTCAAAAAAATGTACTACCTTTGTTCCTGTTTTTCGCAGATACATTTTTGGTAAAATCATTTTACTACGTAATAGTGTACAAATGGGAAAAGAAACTATAGACAAGGAAGTGGCGCCCGATGTGTCGGGTATTGGAGCTAAGCCTCGCAAATTATGGAACATAAATTACATTAGGCTGATGTGCTCCAATTTTTTGCTGTTTTTTGCATTTTTTCTTTTGACGCCGCTGTTGCCGATATATCTATCGGATATGTTTCATGCGGACAAAGATACTATAGGACTAGTGTTGTCCGGCTATGTCATTGCTGCATTGATTGTACGACCGTTCAGTGGCTTCATCGTAGATACGTTTGATCGTAAACGTGTCTTGGTGATATGTTTTTTCTTCTTCTTTATATGCTTTGCAGGGTATATTGCCGCCGGGACATTGTTGATGTTTGCCATAGTGCGAACGCTTCACGGATTGCCATTTGGGGCGACAACGGTTGCCAATAGTACGGCGGCGATAGACGTCCTGCCATCCGAGCGCCGCAACGAGGGTATCGGGTATTATGGGTTGAGCAATAACTTGGCTATGGCGATAGCTCCGTCTGCCGGTGTGTATCTATATGATGTTACCGGTGACTTTGTGCTGTTGTTTTGGATAGCGCTTTTTGCCGCGTTTCTTGGAATGCTGTGTACGATATCGTTGAAGATGCCTAAGCGACCGCCTATTCCGGGCAAGCGTCGTCTCAGTCTCGATCATTTTTTTCTGACACGGGCATGGATGATGGCTGTAAATATCAGTTTTTTTGCCTTGTGTTGGGGTATATTGAGCAGTTATGTCGCCATATATGCCAAAGAAAAGCTGGGCATTACAGGCGGCACCGGCGTGTTTTTCGCACTTTTGGCTGCGGGTCTTTTTGTGTCTCGTCTGTGGGGCTCACGCTCTTTACGGCAAGGGCACATCACAGCCAATTGTGTATTTGGCGTACTTGTTTCCACTGTTGGCTATACGCTGTTTGCGCTTAGTCCCGGGCAATGGGCATATTATGCTTCGGCATTGCTCATCGGACTTGGCAACGGTCGTATGTATCCGGCGTTCCTTAATATGTTTATTATGGTGGCCAGGCACGATCAGCGAGGTACGGCCAATTCGTCCATACTTATATCCTGGGATGTCGGCGTCGGTGTGGGTATGCTCGCCGGAGGCGTTTTGGCCGAATATGCAGGCTATGCAGCTGCCTTCTGGGCTGCTGCTGTGGTACAAGCCGGAGGCGCTGCAATGTTCCTGTTGCGGACGCGTAATTTCTTCTTACGTCGCCGTCTGTATAAGAATTGCGAGTAAGTGGTTCTTTGTCCGGGATGTAGTCGTTACGCTGTTTTCCTATTTCTTCTTTGTCTTTGAAAAGGCGTTGCGGACTATTGTCTCGGGATGCGATGCCGCTGTCGTGTCTTGCGGTGTGTCTTGCTGTCTTACGACCTGCGTGGGCGCAGTTTGCAGATGTGTGCTTTCAGTGGTATGAATCGTCGGTCGTTGCATTTGTCCGGTATTGCTCGGTCTTGAATCGCGGTCACGTTTGGATCCGGATCGACTATTGGAACGTTGGCTTTCGGAGATACGTGCCGCCGATTCATTGTTGGATGAGAGATTTGTATGGGTGCGAGACTCCTCCTTTGAGTGTATGGGATTGGCCCTTGCTAATTGGGGGACGCGTCCTGCACCTTGATAGTACGTAACAAAATATTGAGAGGTGAGATCGTCTTCGACTACTCCGCGGCTGGACGAAGCATGTATCATACGTCCTTCGCCGATGTACATACCCACGTGTGATACGCGTCCGCCGCTTCGTTTGCTTGAGAAAAACACCAAGTCGCCAACAGCAATATATTCGCGGTCGATAGGGTGGCAGTATGCCTGCTGATCCCGCGAACTGCGTGGTAGGGAAATGCCGGCACATTCGCGAAATATTTCCATAAGAAATCCCGAGCAATCGGTGCCTTTGCGTGAGTGTCCGCCGTAGACGTATGGAGTTCCAAGCCATTTGCGAGCTTCGGAAACCAACGCCTTGCCCATTGGGGATGTCGCGGCGGGTGTGCCAGGCTTATGCTTTTTGCCCTCAGGTTTGGATGTCGGACGTGAATTGACCTCTTGAGCCGTACTTCCTTTGGATGAATGACAGGACGGTAAGATACATAGTGTCGGCGACAGAATTGCAAGGATTAGCACCCATACGAGTGCTTTGGGAAATTTTATGCAGACAAATTGATGCATCTTTTTTTTGGCGTTTATTCTTTTGCGACTGCTAAGTTCTTAAAAATAATCCAAAGCACCAAATCTTGAGACCTTATTCGTTAGTTTAATCCGGCCGCATTTGCGGCCTGCGCTTGATGCCTATGACGTCAACAACTGCTGTGACTGCATCGTCAATGGTGATGCCGATGATATTCTCAAGGTGTGGGTGTCGGTCGTTCGTTGCGACTATGACCCCGAGGACGTCGAGGGTGAACTGAATGCCGGCGCGCTGCTCGATACCGCCGACATGCATACGCTCTACACGAAGGAGTTCGTGCTCGGCGCGGACGAGGAGTGGTACGATGACAATCGCGGTGATGAATGCCGCTTTGGCGCTCACCCCTTTACCGATGCCGAAATCAAGGAGGGCAAAGGCGCGTCTATGACGCTGACCGATGCCGCCGGCAAGGTCATCAAGGCTGAAACCTATACTCGGAAGCCCGGTTACTTGACTTGGTCAACGGCCATCGGGCGC